>NZ_JASDDG010000001.1 GCF_030407495.1 Arthrobacter sp. APC 3897
CGCTTGGCATACGGTGCCGACTACAACCCGGAGCAGTGGCCGCGGGAGACCTGGGACGAGGACGTGCGGCTCATGCGGGAGGCCGGCGTCAATGTAGTGTCCCTGGCCATCTTTTCCTGGGCCCGCCTGCAGCCCGCCCGCGGTGCCTGGGATTTCGCGTGGCTGGACGAAGTGATTGACCTGCTCCACGAAAACGGCATTGCCGTGGACCTGGCCACTGCCACCGCATCCCCTCCGCCCTGGCTGACCACTGAGCATCCGGAAATCCTGCCCGTCACCGCCTCCGGCGGAATCCTCTGGCCGGGCGCCCGGCAGCACTGGCGTCCCACCAGCCCGGTCTTCCGCGAACACGCGCTGAAACTCGTGACTGCCATGGCCGAGCGCTATAAGGACCACCCGGCAGTCTGTGCCTGGCATATTTCCAATGAGCTTGGCTGCCACAACATTTACGACTACTCCGACGACGCCGCCCGGGCCTTCCGCGGCTGGCTCGCGGAACGCTACGGCAGCATCGATGTTCTCAATGATGCGTGGGGTACGGACTTCTGGTCCCAGCGGTACACGGACTTTCAGCAGATTCTGCCGCCGCGCCAGGCCGCCTCACACGCAAACCCCACCCAGCAGCTGGACTTCAAGCGGTTCTCCTCGGACGCGCTCAAGCAGTACCTGCGTGAAGAACGGGACATTCTCAACGTCATCACTCCTGATATTCCTGTTACGACCAACTTCATGGTGATGGGCGAAACCAAGGGAATGGACTACGCAGACTGGGCCGGGGAGGTGGATTTCGTCGCCAACGACCACTACTTCGTCCCGGGACCGCAGGGCGTGGACGAGCTTTCCTTCTCTGCCAACCTCACCGGCAACATCGCCGGCGGCAATCCCTGGTTCCTCATGGAACACTCCACCAGCGCTGTCAACTGGCAACCCGTCAACACACCGAAAAAGCCGGGTGCGCTGCGCCGCGACTCTCTGACCCATGTTGCGCACGGAGCGGACGCCGTCTGTTATTTCCAGTGGCGGCAGTCCAGGGCCGGGGCCGAGAAGTTTCATTCAGCGATGGTTCCGCACGCCGGTGAAGACAGTCCCATCTTCCGCAGCGTGGCCGGCCTGGGCAGGGAGCTTGAGTCCCTGTCGGATGTTGCGGGGTCGCACCGCAGCCCGGCGTCTGCCGCAATCCTCTTCGACTGGAATTCTTGGTGGGCATCGGAGCAGGACTCCCATCCCTCGGACCGGCTGCGCTACAAGCAGGAGGCCCTGGACTGGTATTCAGCGTTCCTTGCCCTGGGCCTCCGCGTTGATGTGGTTCCCTCTGCGGCGGATCTGTCCGGCTACGCACTCGTCGTCGCCCCCATTCTCCATGCCGTTCCGGCGGCGCTGAAGGGACGCCTTGAGGACTATGTGCAGAACGGCGGGCACTTCGTCACCGGGTACTTCAGCGGGATTGCGGACGAGAATGACCACATCTGGCTCGGCGGCTATCCCGGAGCCTTCGCAGACCTGCTGGGGGTGCGCGTTGACGAGTTCGGGCCGCTGCTGGACGGTGAGAGCATTCAGCTGGACAACGGGGCGACAGCAACGCTGTGGGCGGACCGGGTGCAGCCTTCCGGTCATGACGTTGAGATACTCGCGCGCTACACCACGGGTGAGCACTCCGGTGATGCAGCCGTGACGCGCCGCGCCGTCGGCAACGGGAGCGCCGCATACATGGGGGCACGCCTCGGAGCGCCGGGGCTTGCACCTGTGCTCGCAGATCTGGCCGCGAGCGCGGGACTCAGCAGCGAACTTCCTGCCGAGCTGCGCGGCGCCGTTGAAATGGTGGTGCGCACCGACGGCCGTACCGACTATGTTTTCCTCATCAACCGCACCGACACAGCGGTGGACGTCACCGGTGTTGAGGGTGCCCCGCTGCCGGGCTGGGAGTCCAAGCTTGATCCGCGCTCCGTGTCAGTGCTGACAAGACGGGCAGCGGCTACGGGCTAAGGATCGTGTCGGAGCGCTCCGGGTACTGCGCCGTGCAGTGCCCGGAGCGCTCTTTCGGATGTACGTTCGGGCAGGAAGCCGTAGGGTGTGGGCCATGGCAGGACCAATGGCAGTTCTTCCGCGCCCCTGGCAACGCGCCGTCAGCTATGTCAGCAGCCGGACAGCGGGACCCCCGCTTGATCTGTCCCTGGACGTCACCGTTCATTTCCATCCTGACGCGCCGGTCAATGATTCCTGCCTGCTGGAATGCCTGGTGAAGGACGGGCTCTACCGGTCACAGTTTGAGACCGGCACAGGGAACGGCGGACTCACGGCATGGCCCGGCGGCGAGCGCTGGCGCTGGGAACAGCGCATGTTCGGCGGGGCGTATGACAGGGCCCCGGCAGCCGAGCGGCCAAAATACGGGTCGCTCAACTATCGCAGGCTCCCTGTGGGCGGTTCCGTTCGGTTTGGTTCCTCCCACTTCAGGCTCAAGCGCTCGGAATACGGGCGGCTAACGTTCTGCTTTCCGGACAGCAGCACCGAGCCGGAGCATTTTGGCACCCTGAACCGGATGCCGTTGGTCGGCATGGCGGCAAAGTACTCAGAGCAGTCCGGGCTCGATGTGCTGGATGACCATATCGAAGCGCACATCCACGGTCCGCTCCAACTCAGCAGCCACATCGCAGCGGTGGTGCTGGACCCTTCCTTCCGCGGTACGGAAATCGAGGCGGCAGCCCGCCGGCTGCCGTGCCCCCTCGAGTGGCATGAGGGCTTCCGCCTCAGCACCCGTGAACTGGACAGCCACACGGACTACCGGGGCCCGGCTGTCGTCTCCGCCGGTCGAAGCATCGCTGAAGACGGCTGGCTTGATCCCCGCATTATCGGCCGGGCCGTCAGGGAGCAGCGCTTCGACCGGCAGACACTGAAACGGGTCTGGCACTGCGTGGCGAGGTTCGGATACAACTGGGGTGCAGTTCCCCCCTCACCCCGCCGCTGCAGCTAATAGAACACGTGTTCGAATATGCTGTTTCTATGAACCGGAGACTGCCTCCACTCCCCCGGTCAGGGACAGTGCGACGGCGGGCGGGCGCTCGCAGGTGCTGCCGATCGGCAGCGCGGTTCCGGCTTCTGCGGATGCAAGGACTGCCTCCATGACCTCGAGAACGTGGAAGCCCATTTCCCCGCTGGCCCGGGGAAGTTCCCCTTCCGGCGTCCGGGCCAGGTCCTGGAGTCCGATCCCCCGTGCGGCGTCCCGGTAACCGGCGGATACAGGCAGGACCTCCCAGTCCTCGCCGTCGAGGCGGCGCACCTGGACTTCTCCGTCGAACCGGTTGGGGTCCGGCACCGCCAGTGAACCGGTTTCCCCGTGGATCTCGATGTTGGCGGCACGCGTTGCCACCGCGTCGAAACTCATCACCAGTGTGGACAGCGCACCGGAGGCATGGATAAGTACCCCCGTTACGTGCGTGGGTGTACTGACCGGAATCTCTTCCCCCGTCCGCGGACCGGAGCCAATGATGCGGGTACTGCGGGTACTGCTGGAGGCGCCGACGACGGAGGTTACCGGACCGAGCAGCGTCACCAGTGCGGAGACGTAGTACGGACCCATGTCCAGCAGGGGCCCTCCGCCGGGAACGTAATAGAAGTCGGGGTTCGGATGCCACCGCTCATGCCCCGGTGTCACCATGGTGGCAGTGGCCGAAATCGGTTTGCCGATCAGCCCGTCATCAATGGCTTTGCGTGCTGTCTGGGTTCCCGTGCCAAGCACCGTGTCCGGGGCTGAACCCAGGATGACACCGGCGGCCTGTGCAGCGTCCAGCATGGACTGCCCCTCTGCTGTGCCGGCAGCCAGCGGCTTCTCCCCGTACACGTGCTTTCCGGCCGCAATGGCCTTAAGGGCTACTTCTGCGTGGGCGGCAGGGATGGTGAGGTTCAGGACCAGGTCCACTGCGTCATCCGACAACAGCTCATCCACGGTGAGGGCACGGACACCCGGGAAATCTTCGGCGACCGCCCGTGCCCGGTCCATGTCCAGATCTGCGACAGCGGTCAGCGCCACCGCATCGAGCCTGGGAAAGGTCTCCAGGTACGCTGCACTGATGTTTCCGCAGCCCACCATGCCGATCCGCAGCGGAGCTGCACCCGGTGAAGCGCTGTTTAGCGGCTGGCCCACAGCATTCCCCTTTCGATGAGGGTGGAGACGTTTTCATCCTTCAGGATGTCCACGGAGTGACCCGGAGTGGCGACGAAGATCCGTCCTTTGCCCCATTGCCGCGTCCACACTGCCGGACAGGTGACGGGGCGGTTCCAGGCATCCCATTCCCGTGCCGGAAGCGTGGTGGCGGCAAGGACGTCAATGTAGTCATCCGTCAGGACCCAGTACTGCTCGGTGCGCAGGTTGAAATCGGAGAGCCCGGCGGTAACGGGGTGATCGGCGGCAGCCGGCAGCATGTTCACCGTGTAATCGATGAAGTTGTCAGATGCGTCTCCAGCGCGCTCGTCCGGATGCTTGCCGGGATGGCAGGCGAACTGCCCGCCGATCAGATGCAGGTAATCCGAATTGTTGCGGTAGGAATCGGCAATGCCGCCGTGCCAGCCGGCCATTCCCGTCCCCGCCTCGATGGCGGCGCGCAGCCCCTCGAACTCTTCCTGCTCAATGGTGTTCATGGTGTTGCATTGGACGATCAGGTCCACCCCGTCCATGTAAGAGGCGTCGGCGTAGATCTTGGTGGATTCCTCAATGCGGATGTCGAATCCGCTGTCCCTGAGGTGGGGCAAAAAAAGCTCGGTGGCTTCAACGGGCTGATGTCCGTCCCAGCCGCCCCGGACAACCAGGGCCTGACGTGTGGTGGTGCTCATGAAGGATGGTCCTTTACTTGGTTGCAAAAGCTGAGTCGAAGGCTGTGTCCGGCGGGTCGATCTGTGCCAGGGATTTCACCAGTGCCAGGGCGGAAGGACCGCCCACCAACCGGTTCATGCCGGCGTCCTCCCATTCCACGCTCGTCGGGCCTTTGTAGCCGATGGCGTTTAGCATGCGGAAAATGCGGTTCCACGGAACCTCACCCTGGCCTGCCGTAACAAAATCCCAGCCGCGGCGCGGATCACCCCACGGCAGGTGTGATCCCAGCCGTCCGTTGCGGCCGTCCAGCTGCGTCACTGATTCCTTGATGTGGACGTGGTAGATCCGGTCACGGAAGTCGTAGAGGAAAGCTGCCGGGTCAATGTCCTGCCAGATGAAATGGGAGGGATCAAAGTTCAACCCGAAGCCTTCCCGGTGGCCGATGGCTTCCAGGGTCCGGTGCGCCGTCCAATAGTCATAAGCAATCTCGGAGGGGTGGACCTCGAGGGCAAAGCGGACGCCTACCTCATCAAAAACATCAATAATGGGATTCCAGCGGTCGGCAAAGTCCTGATATCCGCGGTCGATCATGCCTTCAGGCACCGGCGGGAACATCGCCACCGTCTTCCAGATGGCCGATCCGGTAAAGCCCGTCACGGTTTTTGCTCCGAGGCGCGCTGCGGCCCGCGCCGTCATCTTCAGTTCTTCAGCGGCGCGGGTGCGCACACCTTCGGGCTCCCCGTCTCCCCAGACCCGGGCCGAAACAATCCCCTGATGCCGTTCATCAATTGGATCGTCACAGACAGCCTGTCCGTTGAGGTGGTTCGAGATGGCATAGACACTCAGATTGTTGCGCTTGAGGATGTCGAGGCGGTTCTGCAGGTATTCGTCATCCTCGACCGTCCGCCAAACATCCAGGTGGTCTCCCCAGCAGGCGATTTCCAGGCCGTCAAAGCCCCACTCGCCGGCCAGCCGGGCCACTTCTTCGAACGGAAGGTCGGCCCACTGGCCGGTAAACAGTGTGATGGGGCGTGTCATCGGATCTCCTCTGCTGTAGTTTTCACGGCGGCACCGCTGGAGTGCGCCGCGGCGTCCACCATTGTCCAGCGGCTTTCATCAGCTGCACTTTCTTCGACGGCGGCGAGAACCCGCTGGACCTGAAGGGCTTCGGCGAACGACGGCGTGGGCTGTGTACCGGCGGCGAGCGCCCCCACCAGGTCCGCCGCCTGGTGCGTGAAACCGTGCTCATAGCCCAGCCCGTGGCCCGTGGGCCACCAGTTGCCGACATAGGGGTGTTCCGGTTCCGTGACCATGATCCGGTGAAAACCCTGTTCCCCCGGGCGGTCGGTTCCGTCGTAGTACTGGAGGAAGTTCATGTCCTCGAAGTCGAAGGCCAGGGAACCCCGGGATCCGTTCACTTCCAGGCGCATGGCGTTCTTGCGCCCCAGTGCCGCACGGGTGGCCTCGAAGACGCCGATTGGACCGCCGTCGAAACGGGCGGTGAAGATGGCGGCGTCATCCACTGTCACGTCCCCCATGGGCTGGTCCTCTCCGACGGCGCCGTGGCCGCCGAGCCCAACGAAGTCACCGCCCGCCGGACGGCGCCGGGTAAAGGTTTCCATCAGGGCGGAGACCCCCGTGATCTGCTGCCCGGTAACAAACTGCGCTGCATCGATGATGTGCGCACCAATATCGCCCAGTGCGCCGGAACCCGAGACCTTCCGGTCCAGCCGCCAGGTCAGGGGTGCGTTTTCATCGCTGAGCCAGTCCTGAAGGTACTGGGCTCGCACCTGGCGGATCTTGCCCAGCCGGCCGTCGTCGGCCATGCGCCTGGCCAGCGCCAGCGCGGGCGTGCGGCGGTAGGAATAGCCGCACATGGCGAACACGCCGTTGCGTGCCGCTTCGTGTGCGGCAGCGGTCATCTCCTCCGCCTCGGCCACCGTATTGGCGAGCGGCTTTTCGCACAGTACGTGCTTGCCTGCCCGCAGGGCTGCAACGGCTATTTCGGCATGGGTGTTGCCGGGCGAACAGATGTCGATCAGGTCGATGTCATCCCGTTCGAGGAGTGCCCGCCAATCAGTTTCCGTGGAAGCCCAGCCCATGCGGGCTGCAGCTTCCCCGACAGCCGCTGCGTTACGGCCGGCCACTGCGGTGAGCTGCGGAGTCAGCGGCAGGTCGAAGAAACGGTGGGCCGTGCGCCATGCATGGGAATGGGCTGCTCCCATAAACGCGTAGCCGACCATTCCAATACGGAGCGGGGCAGGTTGTGCCTGGGGCATGGAACTTCCTTTCAGAGACTTTGTTGTTCGGAGGTGGAGTGCTGTCATTTGCTGAATCCGGCGGTCAGTCCGCTCAGCAGCTGCCGGCGTCCCACGATGTAGAGCACCAGGATGGGCAGCGTGGTGAGGACCACGGAGGCCAGCACTGCGGGGATATTGACGCTGTACTGTCCCTGGAAACTCCACAGTGCAAGGGGCAGGACGCGAAGGTCCGGGCTCTGTGTGAGGATCAGCGGAAGCAGGAAGCCGTTCCAGACCCCCAGGGCGTTGTAGATGCTTACCGTGACGATGGCGGGTTTGGTCAGCGGCAGAGCCAGGCGCCACATGGTCTGCCACTCACTGCAGCCGTCAAGGCGCATTGATTCGAACAGCTCGTTTGGCACGTCTCGGATGAAGTTGGACAGGATGAGGACTGTGAGCGGTATGGAGAACGCGATGGACGGCAGGACCAGCGCCAGCAGCGTGTCGTAGAGGTTCAGCCGGATGATCATCAGGTAGATCGGGATGATTGTGGCCTGCAGCGGAATGGCCAGGCCCAGCAGGAACAGGCCGTTGGAGAAACGGAGGAACCTGCTGTTGCCGCGCACAATGGCGAAGGACGCCATGAACGATACGGCTACCGCCGGCACGACGGCGCCGAGGGTGATGATGGCACTGTTCAGGAAGTACTTGGCGAAGTCCGCTTCAAGCACCATCCGGTAGTTTTCCAGCGTGGGCGAGGAGGGTACGGCCAACGGGTTCTGGGAGAAATACCCGGCTGAGGTCTTCAGGCTGGTGATCACCACGTAGTAAACCGGGATGATAATGATGGCCAGCCAGACCCAGCCTGCCAGTCCCCCTGCATAGTTCAGTTTCCGCCATCGTTTCCCCCGGCCGGAGGGGGTGGAGGCACGGGCCGGTACGGGAGCCTCCGGCTTGGTTGCTGTTGCTGTCATCTCACAGGCCTTCCAGTTGGCTGCCGCTGGAACCCTTGCCGCCCAGCCGCTGCAGCGCCAGCGCCAGCGCCAGTCCAATGAGCACCAGGATCACGGCAAGGACGCTGGCCGGTCCCATGAGGTTCGCCCGGAAACCGGTGAGGTACATGTCCAGTGCCAGGATGCGGGTGGAGTTGCCCGGCCCGCCCGCGGTCAGCACAAAGATGAGATCAAAGTAGGTCAGGGACCCCACCACCATCAGGGTGGAGGAGGTGATGATGGTGTATTTCAGCTGCGGCAGGGTGATGTGGAAGAACTGCTTCACCTTGCCGGCACCGTCAATTTCCGCGGCCTCGTAGAGTGACTTTGGTATCTGCCGCACGCCGCCCTGGTAAATCAGCGTGTGGAAGGGAACGAACTGCCACGCGATCACAAAGATGACGACGAAGAGCACCAGCTGCGGACGCCCCAGCCAGTCCTGTGCCAGGAAGGGCAGTCCCAGGCCTTCGGCGAGACCGAAGTTCGGATCGAGCAACGCCTTGAACGCAATGGCAATCGCCGCCGAAGACAACAGCAAAGGCACAAAATACAGAACGGCGAGGACAGCCCGGTACTTTTGGCTGCCGGCGGTAAAGACCCCCAGGAGCAGGCTCAGGGGTGTCTGGACCAGCCAGGAGACAATCATGATGACAAAGGTCAGCCGCAGGGCATTGTGCATCACGGGGTCACCCAGCACCGACAGCCAGTTTCCGATCCCTGCCACCGAGATGGCGCCGATTCCGTCCCAGTTGGCAAAGCTCAGGACAAAGACGCCAATGAGGGGAACGACGGCGAAGACCAGGAAGAAGAACAGGGCAGGCAGCACCAGCCACCACAGGGAACCGGTCCTGCCCCGGCTGACGCCCCGGACCGCGTTCCCGGAACCGCGGTCCGCCGGCAGCGCAGCAGGGGGAACGGCGGCGATCATGTACCCAGCGTCGCGTTCATGTTGTCGGCGAACTCCTCAGGGGTGATCGACAGCAGGAACAGCTGGTCGATATTGCTCAGGAGTGCTTCGGCTGCGGTGGGGCTGAGCGCCTGGTCCCATGACTGCTGGAAGTTGGGTGCATTCTTGGTCAGTTCATACTGGAACGTCAGGAATTCACTGTCGTCGGACTGCGCCAGCTTGTCCTCGATGTCCTTCACGATCGGAACCGACCCGGTTTCGATGTACGCATCGATTTCGGTGTCGGTAAGCAGCCCGTCCTTGAAGTACTTCTTGGCTGCCTCTTTTTCGCTCTCGCTGGCCTTGGAGGAGATGGACTGGTAGCCGGCAGGATTGCCCACAGTGTTGGCGGGATCGCCCGTTCCGCCTTCCACGGTGGGGAAATTGACCCAGCCGAGCTTTCCATCTTCAACGAAGCCGGCGCCGTCGTTCTTCATCCCGCCGTAGGTCCAGCCCCCGTGCAGCATCATGGCGGCTTTGTTGGTGTACAGCAGTGCCTGGTCCGCGTTGCTGTCGGCGGTGATGGAGGTGAAGCCCTTGATAAAGCCATTGGCTTTGACCAGGTCCTGGATCATGGTGGTGGCCTGGATGGCGGCGGGGTTGGACCAGGCATCGGGCTCGCCGTTATAGATGGCGGTAAAGACCTCGGGTCCGCCCACCCGGTCATACAGGTACTCCAGCCACATCATCGAGGTCCAGCGGGACTGGCCGCCCAGTGACAGCGGCGCAACCCCCATGTCGTTGAACGTTTTGGTCAGGGACATCAGGTCATCCCAGGTGGCGGGCGGCTCGGCCCCGGCCTGATCGAACAGCTCCTTGTTGTAGTAGAAGATGATCGGCGTGACCGTCTGGGTGGGAATGGCGTAAATCTTGCCGTCGATCGTGGCTGCACCGAATGTTGAGTCGAGCAGCCGGTCTTTGACGTCCGGATTCTCCTCGAACCAGGACGTCAGATCGTCCACCTGACCGGCCTCGGCGTAAGTGCGCAGCGTCCCGCCGCCCCACCCGTAAATGATGGTGGGTGCCTGTCCGGCTCCAATGGCTGTCTTGATCTTGGTCTTGTAGGCATCATTCTGGAAGTACGTGATCTTGATCCGGCTGTCCGAGTTAGCCTCGTTGAAGGTGTCCACGGTGGCCTGCCGGATCCCCTCGTCAGGCTGACCGCTCAGCGACCAAATGCTGGCCCCGCCGGCGGACGTGTCCCCGGGGCCGGAGGAGCCGCAGGCAGTGAGTGTGTAGGCAGCGATGGGCACCAGCGCAGCCAGCGAAAGGAAAGACCGGCGTGTTGCGAGCTTCTGTTCCATTCTTATCTCCATTGAAAAGAGCCGCGTCGCTGCGGCAGGGAATTTATTCAGCACGCACTGTGAGCGAAAACTTTCGAAATATTGGCGGGTGCTCTCCGCGTGTTGCCCTGTAAGCTACTGTGATCGCCATCACCCGTCAAGGGGTTTTGTCTTTTAGAATCATCCACTCTCGACACTCACTAAACTTTCCCGGAGGCATGTGGATGGTCGAAAACTTTCGCAAAGGAGCAGTGCCATGAACCGGGTCCACGCCAAGAAGCCCACCCTGGCTCAGGTGGCCGAACTGGCCGGGGTCTCAGTTCCCACCGTCTCCAAAGTCATTTACGGCCGTGATGATGTAGCCGGCCCCACCCGTGAACGGGTGCAGGCGGCTCTCAGCCGTGTGGGCTATGAGTCGCCTGTCCGGCGCCGGCTCCGCAGCAGCGCGCCGGGCCTGGTGGATCTGGTGTTCGACGGGCTCAATACGTCCTATTCGCTTGCGGTCCTGACGGGCATCACCGGTGCGGCTGCAACCGAGAATGTTGAGGTGGTGCTCAGTACGGTCACACCGGGGAAGCTCAAGAGCACGGACCATCGCCAGTGGTCCTCCCGCTTGGCTGCTTCGGGGCGCCGTGGACTCATTCTCGTGACCTCGGAGGTCACCACCGAGCAGCTGGAAGCTTTTGCACGGCGCCGCATCCCCGTGGTGGTGATCGATCCCCTGAATCCGCCGCCGTCCGGATTCGTGAGCATCGGCGCTACCAATTGGGCAGGGGGAAAATCGGCAGCTGAGCACCTGATTGAGCTTGGGCACCGGCGCATCGCCTATGTGGGGGGGCCGGACGCCGCCGAGTGCAGTGTTGCCCGGCTGCACGGTTATCTGGCAGCGCTGCGGGCGCACGGGATCGAGGTCCCGGATGAGTACATTGTCAGCGGGGCCTTTAACCGGAACTCAGGTGTCCGCGGAGCCGCACTGCTGATGTCGCTTCCCGAACCGCCCACCGCCATTTTCGCCGCCAGCGACCTCACGGCCCTGGGCGTGCTGGATGAAGCGCGCCGCCGCGGCATCCGGGTCCCGGAGGAACTCAGCCTGGTGGGTTTTGACGGAACCGACCTCACGGAGCAGTCCGTTCCGCGTCTGACATCGGTGAGCCAGCCGCTGCAGGAAATGGGACGCTCTGCGTTGCGCAGTGTCCTGCGCCTGGCCAACGGCGAAGAGCTGGAATCATCCCACGTGGAGCTTGCCACTTCACTGGTGGTGCGGGATTCCACCGCTCCGCCGCCCGTGAGCAGCCCTTGACGGCTGCGAGTCCCGGCAGGCAGGGTGGGAAATCCATCAGTATGCTTGCTAAAAGGGGAAATGATGCGCTCCATGGTGTACCGCGGGCCGTATAAGGTCCGTGTCGAGGAAAAGGACATGCCGGTCATCGAGCACCCGAATGACGCCATTGTCCGGGTGACGGCAGCGGCCATCTGCGGTTCCGACCTGCACCTGTATCACGGGATGATGCCCGATACCCGGGTGGGAACAACCTTCGGGCACGAGTTTGTGGGTGTGGTCCACGAGATGGGCCCCTCGGTGGAAAACCTGAAGGCGGGTGACCGCGTCATGGTCCCCTTCAATATCTACTGCGGTTCCTGCTACTTCTGCAGCCGCGGGTTGTACTCCAACTGCCACAACGTCAATCCCAACGCGACGGCGGTGGGCGGCATCTACGGCTATTCCCACACGTGCGGCGGGTACGACGGCGGCCAGGCTGAATTTGTCCGCGTCCCCTTCGCCGACGTGGGCCCGAGCCTAATCCCGGATTGGATGGACGAAGAGGACGCCGTCCTGCTCACGGATGCCCTGGCCACCGGATACTTCGGTGCGCAGCTCGGGGATATCCGTGAAGGCGACACAGTCATTGTGTTCGGTGCCGGACCGGTGGGGCTTTTTGCCGCCCGGTCCTCCTGGCTGATGGGAGCCGGCCGCGTCATCGTCGTCGACCATCTTGACTACCGGCTCGCGAAGGCCCGGACGTTTGCGCACGCCGAAACGTACAACTTCGCCGAGTACGAGGACATTGTGGTGGAGATGAAAAAGACCACTGACTACCTCGGAGCGGATGTGGTGATCGACGCCGCCGGTGCGGAAGCAGGCGGGAGTTTCCTCCAGAACGTGACCGCCTCCCAGCTCAAGCTCCAGGGCGGGTCACCGGTGGCACTGAACTGGGCCATCGATTCGGTGCGCAAGGCAGGAACCGTGTCCGTGGTCGGAGCCTACGGGCCCATTTTCAGTGCGGTGAAGTTCGGGGACGCCCTGAACAAGGGCCTCACACTGCGGATGAACCAGTGCCCGGCCAAGCGTCAATGGCCGCGGTTGTTCGAGCACATCCGCAACGGCTACCTCAAGCCCAGTGACGTCATCACACACCGGATACCCCTGGAGCACATCGCCGAGGGCTACCATATGTTCTCGGCGAAGCTCGATGACTGCATCAAACCGCTGATCATTCCCAACGCGTCTTGAAAGGCACCCGAACCATGTCATCCACAGCGAGCGCTGCCTCCCCGAACACGCCGTACGTTGCCGGCGTACCGCGCAGGATCCCGGCCGGGGAACTGCGGGCCCGCATCCCCGGATGGGGCGCAGACCTTGATCCTGCCGACCGGCCCTCGGTGCCCCGGGAACGGACCGACCTCAGCACCGGGGCACACTGGGTTTTCCCGGAGCAGCAGCCCGAACATCAGCCGCGGGAACGCTCTGTTGAGCATGCCTTCCTTACTCCGGTCTTTGGCAGTTCGGTGCCGCTGAAGGGGATCTCCGGTGCCATGCGCAGGTACGCGTACCGGTACAGCGAGGCCCGGGCGGCCCACTGGCTCATCCTGATGGCCGCCGACCGCGTGGATGCCGGAGGCAGCCACCTGCGTTCCCTCCTGACACCGCATCCGGATAACCCGGTGACGGAGACAGGTGTCCTGAGCGAGTTCAGCCGGCACGGGCTTTCCTCCCGCCTGGGCAGGAACCGGGCGGATGTGAAGGAACAGGCCGTGGTTCCCTTTGTTGCCGCGGGCCCTTGGGTCATGGCCGGCGTCGGCGGGTACGCGGTCTTCCGCGCGGTCCGGCGTGCGGTGGGGCGCTAAGCGGCTTTCCTCCGGCCGGGTGTCAGAATAAGGCCATGCAGGCAACCCGAGATGTGGACGATCAGCGGCTGATCCGCGAGATCCGCCCCCGCAAGGGAGCCGATGTTCCGCCGGACCGCTGGCCCGCCTCGATCCCCGCGGTCGCAGCCGTCCTCGCCGATGGTCTGGTCCTCCCGCCCGGCGTCACTTTCCTGGTCGGCGAGAACGGCAGCGGTAAATCCACCTTGGTGGAGGCAGTTGCAGCTGCGTACGGCCTGGGACCGGAGGGCGGCACTGTGCATTCGGCCCACACCACGCACGGCACCGAGTCCCCGCTTAGCGAGTGGATTACCCTGGTACGCCGGCCCGGAGCTGAAAAATGGGGATTCTTCCTGCGGGCGGAAACCATGCACGGGTACTACACGTTCCAGGACCAGGTTGGAGGCGGGCAGGATTTCCACTCCATGAGCCACGGAGAGTCCTTTCTTGCCCTCACCGAAACGTACCTGGACACCCGGGGCTTCTACTGTCTGGATGAACCCGAAGCAGCACTGTCCTTCGGCTCCACCCTGGCCATGATTGGAATCCTGGCTGATCTCGCTGCCAATGGCTCCCGGATCCTCTGCGCAACGCACTCCCCCGTGCTGGCGTCACTGCCCGGCGCCACCATTTACGAGACAGGTGAGCACGGCATAGCCCGCCGCGAGTGGGACGAACTGGACCTGGTCACACACTGGCGCTCCTACCTGAACGAGCCGGGCCGCTACCTACGTCACATCCTGGATCGCTGAGTTCCGCCGGCAAGCGCAGGCACCGCCGTCGCCCGCCGGTGCCGGGCGTGATGTGTCCCCCATGCCCTCCTCTTCCCTGACCGCCCGCTTTGACATAGGGGGCCGCTTACCGTGGGATTGCACCATGACCCAGACCTACCGCATTGCACTCATTCCCGGCGACGGCATCGGCCACGAGGTACTGCCGCCCGCGCGCGCCGTCCTCGACGCCGTCGCGCCCCGGCATGGAATCAACCTCACCTATGATGAGTTTGACTGGTCCTGCCGCCGGTATCTGGAAACCGGCGCCATGATGCCGGCCGACGGGTTGGACCAGATCCGTGGTCATGACTCGATTCTGCTGGGCGCCGTGGGCTGGCCCGGAGTGCCGGACCATGTGAGCCTGTGGGGGCTGCTGATTCCGATCCGCCGCGAATTCCGGCAGTACGTCAATGTGCGCCCCATCCGCGTTCTCAAGGGCGTTCCGAGTCCCCTGCGCGCTGACCTGACCGACCCGGGGGTGGACTTTGTAGTGGTGCGTGAAAACAATGAAGGCGAGTACTCGGAAATCGGCGGCCGCCTGAACCGCGGCCTGCCATCCGAAATGGCGATCCAGGAATCAGTTTTTACGCGTGAAGGTGTCACCCGCATCCTGGACTATGCCTTTGACCTCGCCGGCCGGCGGCGGGGTGTGCTGACATCCGCCACCAAGTCCAACGGCATCATCCACACCATGCCCTTCTGGGACGAACTGGTGGCAGAACGCTCCGCCGGCTATCCCCAGGTGCAGTGGACCTCCGAACACATTGACGCCCTTGCCGCGAAGGTGGTGCTGAATCCTTCCCGCTTTGACGTGATTGTCGGCTCCAACCTGTTCGGGGACATCCTGAGCGACTTGGCGGCAGCCATTGCCGGCAGCATCGGCATTGCCCCCTCCGCCAACCTCAACCCTGAACGGGAATTCCCCTCCATGTTCGAGCCCGTGCACGGCTCCGCTCCGGACATCTATGGTCAGGGCGCGGCCAATCCGCTGGGAGCCATCTGGTCCGCGTCCATGATGCTGGACCACCTCGGTCATCCCGAGGCCGGCGCAGAAGTGCTCGAAGCCGTCTTTGGCGTGCTTGCGGAGTCGCCGGTGCGGACCCGGGACCTGGGCGGCACCGCCGGAACAGAAGAATTCACCCGGGAGATCCTCGCCCGCATCGGCTAGCCAGGAGCCTGACCGGTCAGCCCGGCACCGGATCCGGCAGCTGCAGGCGGCCAAGTTCCTCAATCACCGCTGACGCCACCTCTTCCGTACCCGCGGATCCCCCGACGTCGCGGGTGCGGATGCCGGCGGCCGTCACCGCAGCCACGGCCGCTTCCAGTCTCCGGGCCGCCGCGGGCACGCCCAGATGGTCCAGCATCAAAGCGGCACTCAGGATGGCCCCCACAGGATTGCTGGTCCCGCGGCCGGCGATATCCGGAGCAGACCCGTGCACCGGCTCAAACATGGAAGGGAACCTCCGCTCCGGATTGAGGTTGGCGCTCGCCGCCAGGCCCAGGCTGCCGGCGAGCGCCGAGCCAAGGTCCGAGAGGATGTCGGCGAACAGGTTGGACGCCACCACCACTGACAGGTCCTCCGGCTGCAGGACAAATTTGGCACTCATGGCGTCCACCAGGACGCTCTCGGTCTGCACGTCCGGATACTCCGGCGCCACGCGCTTGAACACGTCGTCCCAGAGCACCGAGCCGTACTGCTGTGCATTGGATTTGGTGACGCTGGAAACCTTGCGCACCGTTCGGGTGCGGGCGAGGTCAAAGGCGAAGCGGATAATGCGCTCACAGCCCTTCTCCGTAAACAGCGCAGTCTGTACGGCCACTTCGTTGCCCGGCCCCCGGCCGGAGAGATTCCGCCCTCCCAGCCCCGCGTATTCACCTTCGCTGTTCTCCCGTACCACCACCCAGTCCAGCGGAGTCCGGTCCGCCTTGCGCAGCGGGGACTCGACACCCGGCAGGAACGTCACCGGCCGGACATTGGCCCACTGGTCAAAGTTCTGGGTGATATTCAGCCGAAGCCCCCAGAGGCTCACATGGTCCGGAACGTTTTCCCACCCCACAGCACCGAAATAGATGGCGTCGAAGCCCTGCAGCAGCGCAAGCCCGTCAGAATCCATCATGCGGCCGTGCTTAGCGTAATAGTCGGATCCCCACTGGAATTCCTCCCAGTCAAAGCCGAAGGACCTCCCGGCGCCCCCGCCCGGGCTTTCCCGGGACTGCTCTGCCAGGGCATCCAGGACCCGCCGGCCTGCGGCAATCACTTCCTTTCCCACTCCGTCGGCGGGAATGGCCGCTATTCGAAAGCATTTTTCTACCGGCATGATGTGCTCCTTTTGCATCTCTCGTCAAGAAAGTGCATATCAGGTTCTGGACGCAGCACAAGGTCCTCAGCCATAGTGAACGCATTCAACGAGGAAGGACCCCGATTGTGTATACGCAACAGCCGGCTCCAACCGAGGACCCGGGTGCCCCGCAGCCCACAGACGTCCGCGCAGCGCTTTTGGGAGGCACCACCTTCCGCAGTCTCAGCGAACAAACGCTTTCTCCCCGCGAGGAGAAGTTTGAACGCACCCGTCAGACGATAGGCCTGTTCCTCGCCCCCGTCGTCGCCGTCGTTTTTGCTCTGCTCCCCCTCAACCTGGATCTGCAGCAGCACATGCTCGCAGCCATCCTGCTGGGCGTCATTGTCCTGTGGATCTGCGAACCCGTGCCCATTCCGGTCGGCGGGCTCATCGGCGTAGCGGCGATTGTGATCCTGGGGGTTGCGCCGGCCAGTGCCGTCCTGGCCCCGTTCGGGTCCACCACCATCTTCACCTTCATTGGCGCCTTCATCCTGGCGCAGGCGATGCTCAAGCACGGCATCGCCCAGCGCCTGGCCCTTGCCGTGCTGTCCACTCCGGGCGTGGGTAAGTCCACCTACCGGGTGGTCATCGCCTTCGGCGTCATTACCTGCATACTTTCAGCCTTCGTTTCCAACACCGCCACCGTCGCCATGCTGATGCCCACCGCGCTGGGCGTACTGGTGGTCATCGCCAAACTGATGCAGGACCGCGGGATCGTCAAGGCGGACTTTGATCCGCTGCGGATGCGCGTGGGCGCCGCACTGCTCCTGATGCTGGCCTACGGCGCCAGCGTGGGCGGACTGCTCACTCCCGTCGGTTCACCGCCGAACCTCATTGGCCGCGGACTGATCGAGGAGGCCACCGGGGTACGCATATCGTTCGCACAATGGATGGCCATCGCCGCTCCCATCTGCCTGGCCATGTTCGTGGTGCTGGCCCTGGTCATGCTGCTGCTCAACAAACCCGAAATCCGCCGCCTCGAAGGCGTTGAAGAGTATGTCAGGGAACAGCGTGAAGCGCAGGGAAAGATGTCCCGGGCAGAGATCAACACGCTGATCGCCTTCGGAGTGACCGTCACCCTGTGGCTGGCCCCCGCGGTCGCAAGCCTGATCGGGGGCACGGAATCAGAGGCGTACATCTTCCTGGATGACCGGCTGGATGAGGGAATTGTGGCCGTACTGGGGGCTTCTCTGCTGTTCATCCTGCCGGTGAACTGGAAGCAGCGGCAGGCCACCCTGACCTGGTCCGACGCAGCCAAGATTGACTGGGGCACCATTCTGCTCTTCGGGACGGGCATCATTTTCGGTGCCCTGCTGGCCTCCACCGGACTTGCCGAGACGATCGGCCAGGGCGCGTCGGACAACCTGAACATCACCAACATTGTGGCCATCACGGCTTTCTCCGCCGTCCTGGCCATTCTGATCTCGGAAACCACGTCCAACACTGCTTCCGCGGCGGTGATCGTGCCCATCGTGATACCCCTGTGCCAGGCTATCGGCGTCGATCCGTTTGTTCCGGCGCTGGCGGCCACCTTTGCAGCATCGTTCGGTTTCATGCTGCCGGTGTCCACCCCACAGAATGCCATCGTCTACGGGACCGGAGCCGTGCCCATCACCCGGATGATCCGCACCGGGCTGCTCTTCGACATTCTGGGAGCCGTCCTGATCATCACCATCGTGCCCGTAATGATCTCCGTCGTCGGGATTGGAGGTTAGTTCCCGGGGCGGGCCGCGCCTTTTGCTGCGCCGGCAAGCCCTCACAGGATGCCGGGCTGCGGGTCCTGCCGACTCGCCGCCGCTGCCGGACGATGCTCTTGTGTGCGCCGGGGCACAGGGGAAATAATCGCTCCCACTCGTCAGTCCCCGAAAGGAACCGTCATGCCCCATGTCACTGTTGGAATCGAAAACACCGGAGACATCAATCTCCACTATCAGGACCAGGGGACCGGCAGGCCTGTCCTGCTGATCCACGGGTACCCCCTGGACGGTGACTCGTGGGAGCGGCAGACCCGGGCGCTTCTGGGCGGCGGCTACCGGGTGATTACATACGACCGGCGCGGATTCGGCCGGTCAAGCCACCCCAATTCCGGCTATGACTACGACACGTTCGCCGATGACCTGTCCACGGTCATCAATGAACTGGACCTGCGGGACGTGGTACTGGTGGGCTTCTCGATGGGCACCGGGGAGCTCGCCCGGTACATTGGCCGGCACGGGTCCGGACGGATCAGCGGGCTGGCGTTCCTGGCCTCGCTGGAGCCGTTCCTGCTGCAAACGGAAGACAATCCTGCGGGTGTACCGGCCGAGGTGTTTGAGGGCATCGCAGCTGCCGCGCAGGCAGACCGCTTTGCCTGGTTCAGCAGCTTCTTCTCCGACTTTTACA
This sequence comes from Arthrobacter sp. APC 3897, assembly GCF_030407495.1. Classification (GTDB taxonomy): domain Bacteria; phylum Actinomycetota; class Actinomycetes; order Actinomycetales; family Micrococcaceae; genus Arthrobacter_B. The sequence continues at coordinate 18,904 of NZ_JASDDG010000001.1, forward strand.
ATCTTCCCGAAAACCTGGGTTCGCGCATCAGTGAGGAGGCCGTCCGCGGCAGCTGGAACGTGGCAGCAGGCAGTGCCCCCAGAGCCGCTTACGCGGTGGTGCCGTCCTGGCTTACGGACTTCCGGGACGACGTCGTGAAGGTCCGCGAATCAGGGCTCCCGGTCCTCATCCTGCACGGCACCGAGGACAATATCCTGCCCATCGACGCAACCGGGCGCCCGTTCGCGGAAGCGCTGCCGGACGCCCGCTATGTGGAGGTTGAGGGCGCCCCGCACGGTTTGCTCTGGACCCATGCCGATGAGGTGAACGCTGCGCTCCTGGACTTTTTGGAGAGCTGAGCAGGTGCCGCCCCGAGCTGCCGCTTCCCGCTGATTAGCCGGTGATCTTGTATTTTTCGCGGTCCTGTTCATCCAGGATGATCTGTTCTTCGACAGTCATGGCGCCGCCGCCCCGGCTGACGGGCATCCACCATGCGCCCGGCTCCGGCTTTACCGGATACGTGTCGATGCAGTGATCCATTCCGGCCTGCAGAGTCTTTTGCAGCAGTTCGGTTTGTTCAGGCACAGAGGCGTCCGGGGCAACGTGCATCATCGGGCTGACGTGGATGCGCACCGGATTCTTCCACAGAGTTTTCAGGCTGAGTCCGTGGCCGCCGCGGGTGAGCATGCGGTGGCTGCCCCACACGGAGACAGGGATGATAGGCACCCCGGCCTCGGCGGCCATGCGGACCGCACCGGTCTTGAGCTTACGCACGCCGAAACTGCGGCTGACGCCGGCTTCGGGAAGCACTGCCAGGTATTCGCCGCGGCGCAGGGCTTCCACAGACTCGGCGTACGCGGCCGCGCCGTTGGAGCGGTCCACGATGATGTGTTCGCACATCTCGCAAACAGCTTTGACAAAGGGCTTGCGGGCAGCCTTTTTGGTGACCAGGAAACGCATGTGTGCCCTAAGCTTCTTCCACACCAGATACTCGGCGAAAACAAAATCCAGATAGCCAAAGTGGGTGATGGCCACCACCGCCCCCTTGCCGGGAACTGCTGTCCGGGTAAGTCCGCGGATTTCTTCATCGCGCGGCAGGTTTTCCAGGCCGGAGGGCAGGACGGGCATCCGGAAGACTTTGGTTGCGGCGATCCCGGTCAAAACGATGCTGCGGTAGACGTACTTGTTGGGGGGAAACTTCAACGTCATCTCCTCGTGGATTATCCGGGCAGGACAACGATTCTATCTGCTTCAGAGCCGCACTCCCGAACGCGGTACTGCCGGTCACAGCGGACTTTTGGCCGCCCGCCCTGCCCCCGGGACAGGCTCCGTGGTTACTGTGGCGTATGGCATGGCGAAACCTGGCACGGGTGCGCGGAGGCAGGGGTGCCCTGAAAGCACACCCTGTGCTCCTCGACGAGGCCCAGCGGCTCGATGCCCGGCTGGGCGAAATCAACTGGGTTGTCCCTCCGGAAGGATCTGTTGACAGCACGTTTTCAGCGCCGAGCGGAACCCTGGCCATGCGGACCATGGGTGCAGCCACCGATCCCCCCGTAGTCCTGGTGCCCGGCGCGATGGGGTCCAAGGAGGATTTTTCCCTCATGATGCCGATACTGGCCGCTGCGGGATACTACGTGGTCAGCTTTGACCTGGCCGGGCAATATGAGTCAGCCGGAGCAGGGCCGGAGAACCTGAGGCCGCCGCAGATCCACTACGACTATGACCTGTTCGTGAATGACGAACTCGCAGTCCTGGATTCCCTCCGCGGTCCGGCACACGTGCTGGGTTATTCCTTTGCCGGCATAGTGTCCCAGATTGCCCTCGCCCGCCGCCCCGAGCTCTTCCGTTCCCTGTGCCTGCTGAGCTGTCCGCCGGTCCCCGGCCAGAGTTTCCGCACGGTGAGCCGGGTGGGCAGGTTCAGTCCCCTGGTAAACGACAAGATGCACGCCGGACTCATTGTCTGGGGAATCCGCAAGAACTTCGTCAGGGTCCCGGCGTCCCGCATGGACTTCATCCGTCACCGTTTCGAGTACACGCGCAATGACTCACTCCGGGACATCGTGGCCCTGATGAAGAAGTCACCGGACCTGCGGGCGGCGCTCAAGGCTCTTCCGCAGCCCAAGCTCGTAGCTGTGGGGCGCGCGGACGTGTGGCCGCAGTACCTGCACCATGCATTCGCGGAAGCCATCGGTGCCCGCTTCGCCGCCTACGGGGCCGGGCACGGTCCGTGCGAGGACGCGCCGCACCAGCTCAGCCGCGATCTCTTGGCGCTCTACGCTTCTGCCGGCTGATCCGGCGGAACCGTTCCCCGGGTCTGCAGGCGGGCACGACGGCGGGCGCGGCGGCGTGCCCGCGGAGACTCGCTGCGGAAATCCAGGTCAAAGGTCTGCCAGGCCATGACCAATCGGCGCTTGAGCCCGCTCCAACTGTCGAACGGACGGGCTGACACCCCCACCCGAAGGGCCGGGTCATACAGCACTGACATCCAGGGCCGGATCTGGTAACTCAGGTCCAGGTCATCATGGACCTCGTGCAGGTCCCGGTGGACCAGCGGCCGCAGCTGCGCCCACATTGAAGCGGACATGCCAAAGTTGGATCCGAAGAGCGGCGGGTGCCCCAGGAACGCTCCCACCACACGGATATAACCCGCAATGTAGATGTTCTGGCCTATCCAGCGGGTGAGCCGGTTTCCGCCGTAAAAGTCCCCCGGACCGGTCACCGCAGTCATCGGGCCCTGGACACTCAGGATCCGCTCCAAGCGTTCCACCCAGTCCGGCGGCGGGACCGAGTCCGCGTCCAACCGGCCCAACAGGTCTCCGGAAGCTGCGTCAAAGCCCGCCGCCGTTGCCCCGGCGATTCCGGGAACCGAGAGGAACAGGCGCCGAACTCCGGCAGCCTCACATACGGCGGCGGTGTCATCGGTGCTGCCGTTGTCCACCACCACCACTTCGTCGGGCATCCGGGTTTGCCGCTGCAGTGCGGCCAGGCAGGCAGCGAGCATGGGGGCGTCGTTGCGGGACGGAATAACCACTGAGAATGTCGTCATGGTGCTCCGACTGTAGCGGCGTCCGTCCCGGGCGGATACGCCCCGGCCCGTCGACTGCGGCCGTATCCGCAATTTTTCGGGCCGGGAGGGGTCCTGCCTGCCTTACCGGTCCTGCTGGTAGACGTCGGGGACGCCGTCGGCATCCGCGTCGACCTTTTCCTCTGCCTCCACGGCGCGGTAGTGGCGGTTGCGCGGAGTCAGTACCAGAGCAGCGAGAATCGCGGCCAGGAACGAGGCAACCAGGATGCCCACCTTGGCGTGGTCATTGGGAATGGTGCCGTGGCCGAAGCTCAGGTCGGCGACCAGCAGTGAAACGGTGAAGCCGATCCCTGCCAGCACTGCAACGCCGAGGAGATCGATCCATTTGAACGAGGTGTCCAGAGTGGCGCGGGTGACTTTGGTGATCAGCCAGGTGGTGCCCAGGATGCCGATCGGCTTGCCCAGCACCAGGCCCGCAATGATCCCCAGGGAAATGGGATCGGTCAGCGAGGAGACAAAGCCGTCCCATCCGCCCACGGCAACGCCGGCAGAGAAGAAGGCGAACACGGGAACCGCAAAACCGGCGGACAGGGGACGGAAACGGTGTTCGAAAATCTCGGAGAGCCCGGGACCGGCGTCGGGTCCGCCGCTGGCCTTGCTGCGGATGACCGGAACGGCAAAGCCCAGCAGGACGCCGGCAACGGTGGCGTGGATGCCCGAGGCATGTACCAGTGCCCAGACGACGACGCCGATCGGCAGCAGGATGAACCATGCAGCAGAGGCCTTAAGGCCGAAGAAACGGCGGTATTTCTGCGCGAGGAAGGTGTAGAGCGCCAGTCCGGCCAGTGCCAGCAGCAACGGGGTGATCTCGAGGTCTTCGGTGTAGAACACGGCGATGATGGTGATGGCCAGCAGGTCATCAACCACGGCCAGGGTGAGCAGGAAGATCCGCAGTGCGGACGGCAGATGCGAGCCGATGATCGCGAGAACGGCCACGGCAAAGGCAATATCGGTGGCCGTGGGGATGGCCCACCCGTCGAGGGTCTCCGGACTGCTCAGATTGATGACGGCGTAAATCGCTGCCGGAACCGCCACGCCGCCCACTGCCGCTGCCACCGGAACAATGGCTTTGCTGACATTGCGCAGGTCTCCCGCGACGAATTCACGCTTGAGTTCCAGGCCCACGAGGAAGAAGAAGACGGCGAGCAGGCCGTCGGCGGCCCAGGCGCCCAGGCTGAGCTGCAGGTGCCATGGCTCGTAGCCGATTTCGAAGTCGCGCAGGGCGAAGTAGCTGTCGGAAAGCGGTGAGTTGGCCCAGATCAGGGCAATAACTGCTGCTGCGACCAGCAGCATGCCTCCGACGGTTTCCTTGCGCAGGATTTCGCCGATGCGGACTTTTTCGCTGTAACTTCCGCGGCTGAAAACGCGCGGGCGGTTCGATGGGGTGGAAGCTGGTTCCGGGGACTTGCTGGACGGCACGGATGACTCCTGAAAAAGCGGTCGACAATGTTATTGCCGACCAGACTTCCCGGCGCACCTTCGTTCCACCTTACGGGAAATCCGGGCTCTGCTCGAACCGAATACCGTTGCCGGCCGACACATTCCGCGGATTTCCGTGCTCCGAAGCCTGGCCGCCGGCCAGCAGCAGGCAGTGCTCCGCAGCGCGTGCCCGGACCAGATCATGGGTGGCCTGGACCACCGTCACGCCCCGCGCCGCTTCGATCCGCAGCACTTCGGTGATGAGCTCCCGGGCGTACTGGTCCAGGCCGGCGTCCGGCTCGTCCAGCAGGAGGATCCGCGCTTCCTGTGCCAGCCCCTGGGCAACCAGTGCCCGCTGGCGCTGGCCTCCGGAGAGCTCCCCCAGCGGGTGGGCAGCAAGGGAGCGGATGTCCATTCTGTCCATCGCCCGCTCCACCGCCCGCCGGTCGCTGCGGGACAGCGGCCGAACCAGCCCTGCCCTTCCCCAGCGGCCCATGGACACTGCACCCCGCACTGTGACGGGAAAGGCAGCAGCGGCAGCCGATTGCTGCACCACCAGGGCCGGCCTGTCCGGCAAATGCGCCCGTACCCGGCCGGCGTGCGGCTTCTCGATTCCCGCCAGCAGGGACAGCAGCGTTGACTTCCCCGACCCGTTGTTTCCCACCAGTGCGGTCACGCCGGAGCGGTGGATGGTGAGGGAGAGGTCCCGGAACACCGGGCGGCCCGGATAGCCGAAAGCCACTGAATCTAGGGTGTACGCCTGCATTTTCCGCCTCCACTAAGATCTTGTGTGCTTATTGCAACTGATTCTCATTATCTATTGTAGGGTTTCATCCGTGATGACTTGGTTGCTTGAACCGTTCGCGGTCCTTTTTGTCCAGCGTGCCCTGCTTGCCGGTGTGCTGGCCGCCGCACTGTGCGCCGTCGCCGGCACCTGGATAGTTCTCCGCGGCATGGCGTTCCTCGGTGACGCGATGTCGCACGGGATGCTTCCCGGCGTCGCCGTCGCGGCACTCCTGGGCATCAATCCCCTGATTGGTGCTGCCGTCAGCGCCGCGGCCATGGCCGGTGGAATCAGTGCCGCGGGCCGCAGCCGCCGGTTGTCCCAGGACACGGCGATCGGCCTGCTGTTTGCCGGCATGCTGGCGCTGGGGGTCATTATCATTTCCCGGTCCGGCTCCTTTGCCGTTGACCTGACCGGCATCCTCTTCGGCGACATCCTGGCGGTGCGCCCGCGGGACCTGGCCGTCCTCGCAGCCGCGCTGCTGGTGACCTGCGTCCTGGCCGGGCTCTTCCACCGTGCCTTCACCGCTGCTGCCTTCGACGTGCGGAAAGCCGCGACCCTGGGGCTGCGCCCGAAACTCGCGCACGGGGTCCTCATGGCCATGATGATCGCCGCCATCTCGGCATCCTTCCAAGTCGTCGGAACCCTGCTGGTCTTCGGCCTGCTGATTGCCCCTGCCGCGGCCTCCCGGCTGTGGACCAGCACGGTGCCGGCAATGATGCTCGGTGCCGCCGCCATTGGTTCGTTCTGCGTGGCTGCCGGACTCCTCATCTCCTGGCATGCCTCCACAGCCGCCGGCGCAACCATCACCGCCGTCGCCGTCCTGGTCTTTTTCCTCTCCTCGGCATCACAGCCGCTGCTTGAGCGGGTGCGCCGCCGGGACCGGCGGCGGCCCGTGCCAACCTCTCCCCTGCCACTCTCCCCCACTACAAGGAGCTAGAACCGATGTCCCCTTCCTGCGTTCCCGTTCGGCGGGCCCCCGCGATACCCCGAACCGTGAGGATGATATGCACCGTCTCGGCTGCAGCCCTGCTGCTCACGGCCTGCGGCACCGGTCCGGAAGCCGGTACTTCGCCGGCGGAATCAGCCGCTGCCGAGACGGCTTCCGGCGGGCCCGGTGGAACGGAACCCCACGGTTACGTTCCCGGAGCCGAAGAAGCCGCCGAACCACAGGCACGGCTCACAGCTGTGGGTCCCGGCGGCGAGGTCACCGTCACCGATCCGGTCAGCGGAACCGTAACCGCCGTCGGCACGTTTCCCGGCACGGCCTCTGCCGCCGGAAGCGACCGGTTCGTTTTCCTCGGCAACCCCCGGCAGGATGCCGTGGTCATCGTGGATTCCGGAGGTTGGACCGTGCCGCACGGAGACCACAAGCACTATTACTCGGCGCCTCCCTCCGTTGTGGGAACCATCACCGGAGAGAACCCCGGCGCCGTTGTCACCAACGGCGGATCCACCGCCGTCTTTTTTGGCGACGGCACCGTGACGGCCGTGGATCACGCGGATTTGGCGGAGGGAACAATTGCCCCCACCAGCTTCAAGGTCGGCGCCCACCGCGGTGCAGCTATGCCGTTCGAGGGAAGTTATTTGGTGTCCCGCGCCGAACCGGGAGCGGAACTTGCATCCGGCGTCGGACTGTATGGTGCCGACGGCAAAGAACTGCCGCTGTCCGGAGCCGACTGCGCGGAACTCGAAGGCTACGCCGTGACCCGCACCGGAGTGGTGTTCGGATGCGCGGACGGCGCTCTGCTGGTGACGTCCGACGCCGGCCGGATCACGGCCGCGCATTTGCCTTACCCCACAACCGGAGTGCCGGCGGACGCCGGACGGGCTCACTCCTTTGACGCCCGCCCCGGCTCCACCGAGGTGGCAGCTGTGGCCGGGACGGCCGGCGCCTGGCATCTGGACACGGCCACCGGAACCTGGCGGCTGCTCGCCACTGATGAACCGCTCGCTGCCGCCGCGGCCGCGGGCGACGGCGCACGCGTCCTGGCGCTGGCGAACAGCGGATCCATGCTGTCCCTCCTGGTTGCCGGCGGCGCGCTTGAAGCCAGTACGGCACCGCTGACCGGTCCGTCCGCCGACACCTCGGCACCGGCACTGGAGATCAATCCCGAACGCGCTTACGTCCTCAACGAGGCAGCCGCCGTCCTGGAGATCGACTATGCGGACGGGCTGCGCACGGCACGGGAACTCGACACGGATGTGTCCGCCCGGCTGCTGGTGGAGACCGGACGATGAGGCTTCCACACAGCTCAGCGCACCTGCGCGCGGCCGCCCTTGCCCTGGCTGCCGGAACAGTGCTCAGCGGATGCGCAGTGCTGTCCGGAACCGGGGAGCCGCGGGCCACCGTCGTTGTCAGCACCAACATCCTTGGTGACGTGGTGGAGAACGTGGTCGGGGACGATGCCGATGTCGTCGTGCTCATGGAAGCCGGCAGTGATCCCCACTCCTTCGGTATCTCGGCCCGGCAGGCCGCGGAACTGGAGTCTGCGGAGCTGATTATTACCAACGGCCTGGGTCTCGAAGAGGGAGTGCTGCGGCATGTTGACGCCGCGGCGGACCAGGGTGTGCCGGTGCTTGAGGCGGCCGCGTCGCTGGATCCGCTGCCGTTCACGGCCGCTGGAACGGCAGCAGGAACTCCTGATCCGCATTTCTGGACCGATCCTCAGCGGGTGGGAGGCGCCGTGGACCTGATTGCCGCGGCCGTGAGCGAAAACGTGCCCGCGGCGGATGCAGCTGCGGTGCGCGGCCGGGCCGACGCGTACCGGACTCAGATTGAGGAACTGGACGCCTGGATGGAGACCGAATTCGCTGCCGTTCCCGTTGAGCGGCGCAGCCTTGTCACCAACCACCATGTTTTTGGCTACCTCGCGTCCCGCTTCGGGTTCACCGTGACCGGAGCCATCATTCCCGGGGGCAGCACGCTTGCTTCGCCCAGCTCCGCCGACTTGGAAGATCTGGCCGGCACGATCCGCACGGCTGCGGTTCCGGCCATCTTTACCGATTCCTCCCAGCCGGACCGCCTGGCCCGGGTGCTCGCCGAAGAGGCCGGATTGGATGTAGCCGTCGTCGGGCTGTTCACCGAGTCGCTGGGCGTCGAGGGATCCGGCGCCGAAACCTACGAGCAGATGATGCGCACCAACACCGAACGCATCGTTGCTGCGCTTACCCGCGACGTGCCCTGACACCCCGCGGGTTTCCACCAGCTTTTCCACCGAAAGCACCATCCCCAACCGAAAGAAGGACCCATGTCCCTGCCGGCCTTTTTCCTGCCCCGCGCTGTCCCCCGCATTGTCCCCCGTACCCTGCCCACACTGGCTGCACTCTCCGTCGCGGCGCTCCTGCTCGCCGGCTGCGGCTCCGGCCAGAATCCTTCCGCACAACCGGCGTCCGGCCAGGCGTCCGGCCAGCCGTCGTCGTCGGACGCTGAAGAGTCCCCCCATGCTGAACCCCGCCTTGTCACCACCTACGACGGCGGTGTCCAGGTACTGGACGGAGAAACCCTGCAGGTCCTGGCCGACTTCGAAATGACGGGATTCAACCGGATTAATCCCGCCGGCGACGGCCGGCACGTCATCATCTCCACCGCCAATGCCTTCAAGGTCCTGGACACCGGAGCATGGACCGACAGCGACGGAAAGCACCGGGTTGCGGAACCCGCACTGACCGGTCTTGAGTTCGCAGCCAACAAGCCCGGACACGTGGTGCACCACGCGGGACGCACCGTCCTGTTCAGCGACGGGACGGGAGTGGTGGAGTCGTTCGACACTGCCGACCTCACCGCTTCGAAGGACGGGGAAAAGCCGGAAACCGACATCCATACGGCGGCGGAAGCCCATCACGGCGTGGCGGTGGAACTGTCCACGGGCGAGCTGGTGCTGACCCTCGGCAATGACGGGGAACGCCCCGGCATAACCGTCCTCGACGCGGACCGCGGGGAGATCCTCCGCAACGAGGACTGCCCCGGTGTGCACGGTGAAGCCACGGCAGCGGACGAAGCGGTCGTCATTGGCTGCGAGACAGGCGTGCTGGTCTATTCCGACGGTGTCATTACCAAAATTGACAGCCCGGATTCGTACGGGCGAATCGGAAACCAGGCCGGCTCCGAAGAGTCGGCTGTGACACTTGGCGATTACAAGTCGGACCCGGACGCCGAGCTGGAACGTCCGGAACGGATTTCCCTGATCAACACCGCCACCAAGCAGCTGCAGCTGGTGGATCTGGGCACCAGCTACAGCTTCCGTTCGCTGGCCCGCGGACCTCACGGCGAAGCGCTGGTCCTGGGAACCGACGGCGCACTGCACACCATCGACCCGGACAGCGGGGCCATCACCGCGAGCACTCCGGTCCTCAGCCCCTGGGAAGAGCCGCTCGAGTGGCAGCAGCCCCGTCCCACACTGACCGTCGTGGACCACACCGCGTACATCACGGATCCGTCCGCAAACACGGTCACCGCCGTGGACATCGAGTCCGGCACCGTCACCGCCACCGGGGAGCTGGAACACACCCCCAATGAGCTGACCGGGGTCCCGGGAGTGCTGGAGGGCCACTCGCACAGCTAGCCTGCCGGCACGGGCCGGTGCGGTCAGTCCTTCTTCCGGGCCCTGCTGGGTTGGACGCGCATCGGCTCGCCGGGCATCTTGGGATAGTCCGGCGGGAAGGGCATCTCACCGAGCCCATTGTCCAGGTCCCGCTGCCACCACTGCAGCAGCACCCCGATGCTCCCCGGATTGGAGCCCATGTCCGCCCAGGGATCCCCCGATGTCCGCAGCCGCTCGGGAACCGTGAGGATGGTGAAGTCCCGCGGATCAGCTCCTTCGAGTTCGTCCCACGTCAGCGGGGCGGACACCGGCGCGTGCGGCAGTGCACGCGGACTGTAGGCACCGGCGATGGTCCGGTCCCGGTTCGCCTGGTTGAAGTCCACGAAGATTCTCTCCCCGCGTTCCTCCTTCCACCACGCGGTGGTGACCCGCTCCGGCATCCTGCGCTCCAGTTCACGGGCGGCGGCTATGACGGCATGGCGGACATCGAGGAACTCATGATCGGGGGTGATGGGTGCATAGACATGCAGCCCCCGGTTTCCCGACGTTTTGATGAACGCCTCGAGGCCTGCTTCGGCCAGGACGCTGCGGAGCTCGACGGCGGCGGGTACGGCGTCGTCGAAATCTGTGCCCGGCTGGGGATCCAGGTCAATGCGCAGCTGGTCCGGGTTGTCCGTGTTTTCGGCGCGGGAGGGCCAGGGGTGGAAGACCACCGTGTTCATCTGGACGGCCCACACTGCGGCTGCCGGTTCATCGAGGATCAGTTGGGGATGAGCGCGTGCACTTGGATAGGTCACGGTGACGGCGCGGATAAAGTCCGGCGCTCCCTTGGGCGGGTTCTTCGAAAAGAATTGTTCGCCCTCGATCCCTTCCGGGAACCTCTGCAGCGACACCGGCCGGTCTCCGTTGGCGGAGATGAAGGCCCCGCCAACTTCCACCAAATACTGTGCCAGGTCAAGCTTGGTCAGCCCCATATCAGGCCAAAGCACGCGGTCCGGGCTGGAAATCCGCATCTCGCGCTCGCCGTGGGGGCCAGGGACAGTCAGGGTGGTTGCTTTGCCGGCCATGGCCATAACCTACCCGCAAATGCCGGTGCCGTCACGAGCGGGGTCCGCCGGCCAACCGCGGGTTTTCTTCGTGCTCCGGACCCGGCCGCGCCCTCTCGCCCTGTTCTGACGACCGTGCCGGAATTAGGCTTTTAGACAATCCGGTTTGGGAAAGGACTGCCTCCGCATGAGGAACCCGTATCAGCCGGCGTGGTGGACCAACGCCGTCGTTTATCAGATCTACACGCGGAGTTTCGCGGACACCACCGGGGACGGGATCGGGGACATCCCCGGGGTCATTGAACATCTTGACCACCTCAGCGACTTGGGTGTGGACGTCATCTGGCTTTCCCCCATCCATGAGTCCCCCCAGCAGGACAACGGGTACGACATCTCCAATTACCGGCGCATCGATGAGTTGTACGGCACCGAGGAAGAGTTTGACCTCCTGCTGGCCGAAGTGCACCGGCGCGGGATGAAGCTGATTATGGACCTGGTGGTGAACCACACCTCGGACGAGCACTCCGCCTTTGTAGTCTCCTCATCCTCACTCATGAACGTTTCCCGGGACTCCTACTTCTGGCGCAATCCCCGGCGCGGGTTCTCACCTGATGAGCCCGGCGCCGAGCCGAACAATTGGGGCTCCATCTTCGGCGGCAGCGCCTGGACTTACCATCCGGGCACTAAGCAGTACTACCTGCACCTGTTTAGTCCGCACCAGCCTGACCTGAACTGGGAAAGCAGCCGCGTGCGCAGCGGCGTCTACGACATGATGAACTGGTGGCTGGACCGCGGCATTGACGGGTTCCGCATGGACGCCATCAATTTCATCTCCAAGCGGGCCTCCCTGCCGGACAGCCCGGTGGCAGGCGGCGGAATGTACGCCAACGGCGCTCCGTCCTATGTGTCCGGTCCGAGGGTCCATGAGTTCATCCAGGAGATGATGAGGGCCGTCTTCGGCTACCGGACCCGTGACTACCTGGTGGTGGGCGAGACCGACGGCGTGACGGTTGAGGAAGCCCTGCTGTTCACCGATTCCCTGCGCGGGGAACTGGATATGGTCTTCCAGTTTGAGCATATGCGGTTGGACTACGGCCCGGGCGGCAAATGGGATCACCTGCAGATGAACCTGTGTGATTTCAAGACGATCACGAACCGTTGGCAGCACTCACTGGCTGACCGCGGCTGGAACAGTCTGTATCTGGGAAATCACGACCAGCCCCGGTCCGTGTCGCGATTCGGCGATGACGCAGAGTACCGGTACGAATCAGCCACCCTGTGGGCGACAGTGATGTACCTGCAGCGCGGAACACCCTTCATTTTCCAGGGCGAGGAGATCGGCATGACCAATGCCGGCTTCACGTCCCTGGACCAGTACCGGGACCTGGAGTCGCTGGCATTCTACGAATATGCGCTGCGCAGGGGCATGGACGATGAGAATGCACTGGCCGCTCTGGGGAAGGCCAGCAGAGACAACGCCCGCACTCCCATGCAGTGGGATGACTCGCCCTACGCGGGATTCAGCACGGATAAACCCTGGATTGACGTCAATCCCAACTACCGCTCCATCAATGTTGCAGCGGACAGGGCCGCCGAAAAATCCGTGTTCCGCTACTACCGGCGGCTCATCAAGCTTCGGCATCAATCGGCAGTGGTTGCCCTTGGCGAATTTGAAATGCTGGCGCCTGAAGACACACGGCTTTTTGCGTTCCGGCGCACCTTGGGCGGGGAATCGCTGGGCATCATCTGCAATGTCTCCGGCGACATGCTTCCGGTGCCCCTGTCTTTCCGTGATCCCGATATGGAGCTGGTCCTGGGCAACTACAGCGACTCCGGTGACCGGGAGGTGCTGAGGCCCTGGGAGGCAAGAGTCCATGACCTCCGCGGTGTCAGCGCCGGATAATCCGCCTCTTCCGGGACTCATTGACGGCTGCCGTACGGTTGTCAACGCCCAGCTTCCCGTAGATGTGGACCAGGTGTGTTTTGACGGTGGCCTCGGAGATAAAGAGCTTCCGGGCTATGGCCCGGTTGGCTAATCCGTCGGCAAGCAGTTCCAGCAGTTCCAGTTCCCGCGGGCTCAGCGTGGTCTCGGGGCTGCGCAGCTGCCCGAGCAGGCGTCCGGCCACCTGTGGAGCCAACGCCGTTCGCCCCTGCGCAGCTGCTGCCACTGCAGAGCTGATGTCCTCCGGCTCCGCGTCCTTGAGCATATAGCCGGCGGCGCCGGCATCCACTGCCGCAAGGATGTCCGCGTCGCTGTCATAGGTCGTGAGAATGAGAACCGGCGGGCCGCAGGCAGCACGGATCTGCCGGGTAGCCTCCGCCCCGTCCAGGCCGGACCCCATCTGCAGATCCATCAGCACCACGTCAAACGGTGTGCCCAGCGCTTCCTGCCGGGCCACTTCGGCAACTGCCGAGGCGCCGTCAGCCGCTTCTGCCGCCACCTCCAACCCGTCGAAGTCACCGAGCAGGGCCCTCAGCCCGGCACGAACCACCGGGTGGTCATCCACCAACAGGACACGGATGACGCTCATATCTTCCTCCCGGAAACCGCGGCGGGATCCGCTGCAGGTTCCAGGGGCAGCCGCAATGCCACCACGGTCCCCTCGCCCGGCGTCGATTCCACGCTGAGGGACCCCTGCAGGTCGGCGATCCTCTCGCGCAGGGACAACAGGCCAAACCCCGAACCGTCCGGACGGGGCCCAGCGGGAAGCATGCCCGGGTCGAAGCCGGCACCGTCGTCGAAGACATCCAGCGCTACGGAATCCGGGGAGAACCCCAGGGTCACCACCGCACGGGAAGCTTTGGCGTGGGACTCGATATTGGCCAGCAGCGACTGCGCGGCACGCAGCAGGGTTGCCTCATAGGCCGGATGCAGGGGCACCGGGGTTCCGTCCACCCGGAACAGACACTGCAGTTGCCTCCCCCCGGCGGCTGCCCGCCGTGCAGTATCCGAGCACAGCGCGGCCAGGCGGGTGTCGAGGGAACCCCGCTCCAGCGGCGCCGCAGCGAGGTCGCGGACAAAACGACGCGCCTCCGCCAGGTTCTCTGCAGCCGTGTTCTGCACCAGGGCCAAACGTTCCCTGGCCAGCGAATGGTCCCCCGACTCCAAAGCAGTACCTGCGGCACGGGAGAGCAGCACGATGCTGGAAAGCCCCTGGGCCAGGGTGTCGTGGATTTCACGGGCCAGCCGCTCGCGTTCGGTGAGCACGCCCGCGAAGTGCTGGGACGCGGCCAGTTCACCGCGTGTGCGGTGCAGTTCGGCAAGCGCAAGGCGCTGGTTCAGGCTTTCACGGTGGAGGGCCGAATAGGCGCTGCCCATGATGACGGCAAACAACGCACCTATGACGGGGCCGAGCAGGGCAGCGGCGCTGGGCTGGCCGGTGCGTGCCCACTGGGCGAGAACCACGGCGGCCGTGGTGACGAGGACGGCAGCGAGCGCAGGCACGGTTCGCAGCAGCTGAAGGTCCAGGAAAAACAGCGGAAAGGCCAGCCACGAGAATTCCGGGCTGATTACCAGCAGGCACAGCCATAACAACGTCACGACGCCCAGCCACGCCGCACCGTACCGGCGCGGCTCCGGTCCGCTGCCGGAGGAGGCATGCCGGCTCTCAGCGACGGTGCCCGCCAGATAGACCCCGGCCAGCAGTGCGCTGAGGACGTAGGCGGATACACGCGCCGGCCAGGGCAGCGCCGTCAGGCTCATCTGGATGACTGCCAGCAGGAGCAGGCCGCCGAACGCCGTGTGCAGGGCAATCCGCAGTGCCTGCAGCACCATGTCTCCCGGGGAAGCATCGGGAACCGCAGGTCGCGGAACCGGCCGCCGCTGGGTAGGAATCCGGGCACTCATATCTTCCAGCCTAGGCCGCCCGGTTCCTCCGCACATCAACCGTTTGGTGGAGCGCGGCCTCAGCCCAACAGCCGGCACGGATAGACCGTCCGCCCGATGGAACGGCTGGGCTTTCGCGGGACGGTGGAACAAGGACACCCGGCCGGACATCCCGGCCGATGATCTGAAAGGAAGCATCGTGTATCTCGCACTCCGTGACATCCGCTTCGCCAAGGGGCGCTTTGCCCTGATGGGCAGCGTGGTGGCACTGATCTCCCTGCTGCTCGTGCTGCTCTCCGGGCTCACCGCCGGGCTGGGCAACCAAAATACTGCGGCCGTGGCAGGGCTTGCGGACCAGGGGATCAGCTCCGTTGCGTTTGGCGCTCCCGGCGACAATGAGCCCAAGGCCTCCTACACCGAGTCCGCGGTGACCGCCGGGCAGTTGCAGCAGTGGCGCAGCAGTGAAGGCGTGGGCCACGCGGAGCCGCTCGGCATCACCCAAACCCGGGCCGTGGCCGGGTCCACGGCCAATGTCGCCGTTTTCGGCGTCGAGTCCGGTTCGGCGCTGGCTCCGTACAGCGTGGACGACGGCGGTGTGATCCTCGGTTCCTCCACGGCCGAAGATCTCGGCGTGGAGGTGGGCGGCACAGTTGCCCTGGCCGGCCGGAGCCTGACCGTGAGCGCGGTCACCGGAGACTCCTGGTACAGCCACACCCCGGTGGCGTGGACTTCGCTGAACACCTGGCAGCAGGTGGCCCATACCGATGATGCGTCCCTGTCCGAACCGCCGGTTGCCACCGTCATCGTCGCCGACGCGGATGACGCCGCAGCGAAATCCGCTGACGCTGCTGCCGGGACGGTCTCCACTGACGTCCGCGGCTCCTTCAGCGCCCTGGGCTCCTACACCTCCGAAAACGGATCGCTGCTCCTGATGCAGGCGTTCCTCTATGGAATTTCCGCGCTGGTGATCGTGGCGTTCCTGACCGTCTGGACCGTACAGCGCACCCGGGACATTGCCGTGCTCAAGGCGCTGGGCGGTTCCTCGTCCTACCTGCTCAGGGATGCGCTCGCGCAGGCAGCCATTGTCCTGGTCAGCGGTGCCCTCCTGGGCGGCCTTTTGGGTGTGGGAATCGGTGCTGTTGCAGCACAGGTTGCCCCGTTCCTCGCCAGCACAGCCACCACGGTGCTGCCCATTCTGGGAATCATCGTGCTGGGGCTGGCCGGGGCTGCGCTCGCCGTCCGCAGTGTCACCAAAGTCGACCCGCTGACCGCCCTGGGCGGGAACTGACGATGCCCGCCTCAACAAACCCCTCCCGAAAGGACCACTCCATGCCTGTATCCGCTGCTCTGTCCCTGACCGGCGTCACGCTGGAATATCCCGACGGTGAAGGAACGCTCAAGGCACTGGATAATGTCAGCCTGCACGTTCCGGCCGGCCGGATCCTCTCCCTGACGGGCCCCTCAGGCTCCGGCAAATCGTCTCTGCTGGCAGTGTCCGCCACCCTTATCCGCCCCACGGCCGGCCGGGTCGAGGTGGCCGGCGTGGACACTTCAACGCTGGACGACGCCGGCCGCACAACCCTGCGGCGCGGCAAAGTGGGCTTGATCTTCCAGCAGCCCAATTTGCTGCCTTCCCTCACCGCGGCGGAACAGCTGATTATCACCGACCGGCTGCGCGGTGTGCACGCGTCCGCGTCCGCCGCGCGGGCAATGGAATTGCTGGACCTCGTGGGACTGGCTTCGGCAGCGAACAAGCGCCCGCACCAGCTGTCCGGCGGCCAGCGGCAGCGGGTCAACATTGCACGCGCACTGATGGGAAGTCCGGCGCTGATGCTGGTGGATGAGCCCACTGCAGCCCTGGACCATGAACGCTCCGAGAGCATTGTGAAGCTGCTCGTGCAACTGACCCGGGAATTTGGCTTCGGGACGGTTATGGTCACGCATGACACGGACTTTGTCCCGCTCACCGATGCCGTGGCGGTCATGCGTGACGGCTGCCTTAGCGCCGGTGTCATGACGCCCGCCGCGGCGCAGGGGTATGGTCTGCACAGGTAAACTCCAAAGTGCGCGGAGAATGCGCCCTTCCCGCACCTTCACATCCCGCCCCGCCCTGACAGGAATCGCCTTGAAACGTGCAATCAGTCCCAATGGAAGGATCATTTCGCTGGAGGCCGGTCCTTATACGGCTGGAATCGCAACCGTGGGTGCCGGCATTCAAAGCCTCACCCACAGCGCGCGGTCCCTGGTGCTGCCCTTTGATCCGGACAAGGTGCCGCATGCCTATGCCGGGAAGACGCTGGCTCCGTGGCCCAACCGGATTGACGGCGGCAGGTACGTTTTTCGGGGCCGGAGCTATGAGGTTCCGGTCAATGAGGCTTCCACCGGTACCGCCCTTCACGGCCTCGTGGTCTGGGACGAGTGGCAGGTCGTTTCGGAGTCTGCCGAATCAGCCGTGCTGGCCAACACGCTGCACGGGCAGCCCGGCTATCCGCACCAGCTGATGCTGGAGGCTGAGTTCTCCCTGACTGCGGATACCGGCCTCACCGTGACCATCCGGGCTACCAATGCGGGCAGCACGGCAGCGCCGTACGGCGTTTCATCGCATCCGTACCTCACCGCAGGAGACAAAGCGGTGGACGACTGCGAGGTCAGTTTCACCGCAGCACAGGTCCTGATGACCGATGACCGGCTCCTGCCGCTGGAACTGAAGGAAACCGCGGGGTCGGAGTTCGATTTTTCCCGTCCCCGCGTCCTGGGCGGAATGAGCCTGGACCACGCGTTCACGGGATTGCCCGACGACGGCTGGCAGGTCACGCTGCGCGATCCCGCCACCGGCGCGGCCACTGTTCTCTCGGTTCCGGCCGGCCCGGAGGGATCCGCCTGGCTGCAGGTCTATTCCGGTGAGGAGCTCGGGCGGCGCGGCATGGCCGTTGAGCCGATGACGTGCCCGCCGGACGCCTTCAACACCGGTACGGACCTGATCGTGCTGGAACCCGGGGATGAACACAGGTTCTCGTATTCGATCAGCGCCGGATAACTCCTTCGCCGGACCGCCACCCCAAATCCGCACTGGATGACAGCCACCGGCTGATTCCGGCTGCGCCAACCGGAAGATATCAATGCCCCCGTCACGCCGCGCCCCATCCCGCTCTGTCCCGACAATGGAAGACGTTGCCCGGGTTGCCGGTGTCTCCCACCAGACAGTTTCACGGGTGCTGAACGATCATCCCAACGTCAGGCCGGACACCAAGGAACGGGTAGCGGCTGCCATTGATGAACTGGGGTACCGGCGGAACGCGGCGGCCCGGTCACTTGTGACCCGCTCCTCCAGGGTCATTGGCGTGATCATCACGGAACTGGAGCAGTACGGACCGGCGAGCACTCTGCTCGGACTGCAGGAGGCGGCCTTCCGCAACGGATACTTCGTCAGCGTGGCCGGGCTCCGCGAGATGACCCGCACCGCAATGGTGGAATCTGTGAACCATCTGCTCAACCAGGCCCCGGACGGCATAGTGGTGGTGGCTCCCGTCCAGGCCGGGGTGGATCTGTTCCGCACCCTGGAACTGAAAATCCCGCTCGAGATTGTAGCCAGCGGTTTGGCGCCCGAGGGCAGCCAGGAGCACGCCGCACGGATGGCCGTGGCCCACCTGGCTGATCTGGGACACCGCTCCATTGCCCATCTGGCCGGTCCTGCGCAGTGGATGGATGCCCAGCGGCGGGCCGCGGGATGGCGGGACGAACTGGAGGAACGCGGGTTGGCCGCCGACACCCCCGCCGCCGGTGACTGGGGTGCGGAATCCGGCTACCGGATCGGCCTCGATTTTGATGCGACAGCGCATACCGCGGTCTTCGTGGCCAATGACCAGATGGCTCTGGGCTTCATGCGCGCCCTGCATGAACGCGGAATCAGCGTGCCCGGGGACATCAGCGTGGTGGGGTTCGACGACCAGCCCGAGGCGGCGTACTTCCTGCCGCCGCTCACCACCATCCGCCAGGATTACCGCCGGATGGGCAGCTACTGCATCGACCTGCTCCTGGAGGAGATCAATGCGGGCGGCACCCCGGAAAAGCGGACCTCCGAGGGGCACGGCATACCGCTTCCTGAGCTTGTCATCCGGGCCAGTACCGCTCCCCCGCGGCCCCGGCAGAAATAGGAGCCCCCACCCCGGCCTTGACATCGTGACGCAGCCCACGTCTAATTGTTAGCGCTAACACGACCGGATCAATGACGATTTCTGCGGACCACCCGCACCAGGAGGCACCATGACCAACCCCCGACCGGACGAGAAATACGTGATGGGGGTCGATTACGGCACCTTGTCCGGACGTGCCGTGGTGGTGCGGGTCTCGGACGGAACTGAAATCGGCTCCGCAGTCCATGAGTATCCGCACGCGGTCCTTACCGAAACCCTTCCCGGCTCGGACATCCGCCTTCCGCCGGACTGGGCACTTCAGGTTCCGCAGGACTATGTGGAGGTACTGCAGAGCGCTGTTCCGGCAGCCCTGCGCAGTGCCGGCGTGGACGCCGGGGATGTCATTGGCATCGCCACCGATTTCACTGCCTGCACCATGGTTCCCGTCCTCGAAGACGGAACACCCCTGAATGAGCTCCCCGAATTTGCCTCCCGGCCCCACGCCTTCGTGAAGCTCTGGCGCCATCATGCCGCCCAGAGCCAGGCTGTCCGCATCAACACCCTCGCCGCCGGGCGGGGCGAGCCGTGGCTGGGACGCTACGGTGGCCTGATCTCCTCTGAGTGGGAGTTCGCCAAGGGCCTGCAGGTTCTTGAAGAGGACCCCGGGGTGTACGCCGCCATGGATCACTGGGTTGAGGCTGCGGACTGGATTGTCTGGCAGCTCACCGATACCTACGTCCGCAACGCGTGCACTGCCGGCTACAAGGGCATCTACCAGGACGGCCGGTATCCCTCGGAGGAGTACCTGGCCGCCCTCAACCCGGACTTTGCCGGATTTGTCCGGGACAAGCTGGAACACCCCATCGGCCAGCTCGGCTCCGCCGCCGGAACACTGTCCGCCCGTGCCGCAGGCTGGACGGGACTCCCCGAGGGCATTGCCGTCGCCGTCGGAAATGTGGATGCCCACGTCACCGCTCCCGCAGCCAACGCCGTGCAGCCGGGCCAGATGGTCGCCATCATGGGCACCTCCACCTGCCACGTAATGAATGCCGGGGAGCTCGCCGAAGTCCCCGGTATGTGCGGAGCAGTGCAGGGCGGCATCGTGGACGGTCTCTGGGGCTACGAAGCAGGCCAGAGCGGAGTGGGGGACATCTTCGGCTGGTTCGTAAACAATTGCGTTCCGCCGCGGTACGTGGAAGCCGCAGCTGAAGCCGGCCTCGGTGTCCACGAGTACCTGACCGAACTGGCTTCCGCCCAGGCCATCGGCCAGCACGGACTGGTGGCACTGGACTGGCACAGCGGCAACCGCTCGGTCCTCGTGGACCACGAACTGTCCGGCGTCTTTGTCGGCCAGACTCTGGCCACCCGTCCCGAGGACATGTACCGGGCCCTGCTGGAGGCCACGGCCTTCGGCACCCGCACCATCATCGAGGCATTCAACGCCAGCGGTGTTCCGGTCACAGAGTTCGTGGTGGCCGGCGGCCTGCTGAAAAACCCCCTGCTGATGCAGATCTACTCCGATGTCATCAACCTGCCGCTGTCCGTCATCGACTCGCAGCAGGGACCGGCCCTCGGGTCCGCCATCCACGCCGCCGTTGCCGCTGGAGCGTACCCCGACGTCCGCACGGCCGCTGCCGCCATGGGCCGGGTCAAGCGCGGGGTCTACCAGCCCATCCCCGAAAACGTTCAGGCCTATGACGCCCTCTTCACGGAATACAAGACGCTGCATGACTACTTTGGCCGCGGCGCCAATGACGTGATGCACCGGCTCAAGGCCATCCAGCGCACGGCAACTGCCGGCCATGCCCCGACCGCTGCTTCAGAAGAAATGGAACCTGCACTGTGACGGCCACCTCCGACGTCCTCGGCACTGTCGACCGGCTCCGCCGTCAGGTCAGTGATCTGCACGCAGAACTGACCCGCAATGAACTGGTGGTGTGGACCGCAGGCAACATTTCCGCCCGCGTCCCGGGCCGGGACCTGATGGTCATCAAGCCCTCCGGCGTTTCCTACGACGACCTCACCCCCGAGAACATGGTTCTCACCGACCTTTTCGGCACCGCAGTCGACGGCGGGGGCTCGCCGTCGTCGGACACTGACGCCCATGCCTACGTTTACCGGCACATGCCGGCGGTCCACGGAGTGGTGCACACCCACTCCACCTACGCCACGGCGTGGGCCGCCCGCGGAGAGCCTATTCCCTGCGTCCTGACGATGATGGCCGACGAATTCGGCGGAGAGATTCCCGTGGGCCCGTTTGCCCTGATCGGTGACGATTCCATTGGGCGCGGCATCGTGGACATCCTGGACGGCCACCGCTCCACCGCCATCCTTATGCAGAACCACGGGGTCTTCACCATCGGCAAGGACGCCCGGTCCGCCGTGAAATCCGCCGTCCTGTGCGAAGAAGTAGCCCGTACGGTTCACATCAGCCGCCAGGTCGGTGAACTGCTGCCGATCCCGCAGGCGGACATCGATCATCTGTACCAGCGCTACCAGAACGTTTACGGCCAGAAATAGCGCCGGCGCCCTTTTCCCTGCTCACGAAAGACACCACCATGACTCTAGACACTGCCCCCGCCCGCGAAATCTGGTTCCTCACCGGAAGCCAGGGACTCTACGGAGAAGACACCCTGGCCCAGGTCCGCGAACAGGCCGGCGACATTGCCCGTCAGCTGGACGACGCCGACGCCGTCCCCTACCGCATTGTCTTCAAGCCCGTCCTCAAGGACTCGGACGCCATCCTGGAGACCATCCTGGAGGCGAATTCCTCCGAGGCCTGCATTGGGCTCATCGCCTGGATGCACACCTTCTCCCCCTCGAAAATGTGGATCCGCGGCCTCACGAAGCTGCAGCGTCCGCTGCTGCACCTGCACACCCAGCACAACGTCGAGCTGCCGTGGGCGGACATTGACATGGACTTCATGAACCTGAACCAGGCCGCCCACGGCGACCGCGAGTTCGCCTACATGGCCTCCCGCCTGGGCATCAGCCGCAAGACAGTAGTAGGCCACGTCTCCAGCCCCCGCGTTCAGGCCAAGATCGATTCCTGGGCGCGTGCCGCAGCCGGCTGGCATGAAATCCGGAACCTCAAACTGGCCCGCTTCGGCGACAATATGCGCAACGTCGCCGTCACCGAAGGTGACAAGACCGAGGCCGAGGTGAAGTTTGGGGTCTCCGTCAACACCTGGTCCGTCAACGAGCTCGCCGAGGCCATGGACGCAGTGACCGAAGAGGCCATCGACGCCCTGGTTGCCGAATACGAAGAAAAGTACGACGTTGTTCCCGAGCTCCGGCGCGACGGCGGCCGCCACAAGTCCCTGCGCTACGGCGCGCGCCAGGAGCTGGGGCTGCGCTCTTTCCTGGAGAGTGGCAGCTTTGGTGCCTTCACCACCAACTTCGAGGACCTGGGCGCCCTGCAGCAGCTCCCCGGCCTGGCCGTTCAGCGGCTGATGGCCGACGGTTACGGATTCGGAGCCGAGGGCGACTGGAAGACCGCCGTCCTGGTCCGCATTGCCAAGGTAATGGGTGAGGGCCTGCCCGGCGGAGCGTCCCTGATGGAGGACTACACCTACAACCTGGTTCCCGGCAGTGAAGTGATCCTCGGCGCCCACATGCTGGAAATCTGCCCGTCCCTGACCAGCGCCAAGCCTGCCCTGGAAATCCACCCCCTGGGCATCGGCGGCAAGGATGACCCGGTTCGCCTGGTGTTCACCGCGGACCCGGGCCCCGCCGTCGTCGTCTCCCTGGCAGACATGCGCGAGCGGTTCCGCCTCACCGCCAACCTGGTGGAGAACGTGCTTCCCGAGCAGGATCTGCCCAACCTGCCCGTGGCCCGCGCGGTCTGGAAGCCGGCACCGGATCTCGAGACCTCTGCTGAGTGCTGGCTCTCCGCCGGCGGCGCGCACCACACCGTCATGTCCACGGCTTTGGGACGGGAAGTGTGGGAGGATTTCGCGCAGATCGCAGATGTGGAGCTGGCCATGATCGATGACTCCACCACCACGTCCGCGTTCGTCAACGAATTGAAGCTGAACCAGGCGTACTATCGCCTGGCGCAGGGATTCTAGGTCTGCACCACCCTATTTAGCAGCTGCATCAGTCCGGGTTGCCGGCCTGCACAGACGAAGGGCATCACCATGCTTGAGGAATACAACTGGGCCGGCAACCTGCGCTACTCCGCTGCCGAGATTGCACAGCCCGCCACCGTGGAGGAACTGCAGGCCCTCGTGGCTTCCGCGCCGTCCGTGCGGGCCGTCGGCACCCGGCACTCGTTCAACGACATAGCGGACTCGGGCTCTCTGATGATCAACTTGGAGAAGCTAAACGGCGCTCCGGTGCTGGATGAGGCTGCCATGACCGTAACTGTGCCGGCCGCTATCCGGTACGGGGATCTGGCCGGTTTTTTGGTCGAACGCGGGTATGCCCTGCACAATCTTGCCTCGCTGCCGCACATCTCCGTTGCCGGGGCAATAGCGACGGCGACGCACGGATCCGGAAACGGGAACGGTAACCTGGCCACCGCCGTGGTTGCACTGGAGCTGGTGACCGCCGGCGGCGAGCTCCTGCAAGTGGATAAGTCTGCCCCCGATTTCAACGGCATGGTGGTCTCGCTTGGCGCGCTGGGCGTCGTTACCCGGGTAACGCTCAGGATTGAACCGGCCTACGAGGTGCGCCAGGACGTTTTTACCGATGTGCCCTGGAGCTCGGTGGAAGAACACTTCGAGGAGATCACGTCGGCGGCTTACAGTGTGAGCATCTTCAGTTCGCTGGCCGGCCCGAACGCTTCCCAGGTGTGGCTCAAGAGCCGCACGGATGCCGAACTGCCGTACGCCGGGAAACCGGACTTCTTCGGCGGAACCGCCGCTGCCGAACCGATGCACCCGCTGCCGGGTATCAGCGCCGTGAACTGCTCGCAGCAGATGGGCGTGGCCGGCCCCTGGTCGGACCGCCTGTCACATTTCCGGCTCGCCTTTACTCCCAGCAACGGGGACGAGCTGCAGAGCGAGTACCTGATGGACCGGCGGTTTGCCGTGCAAGGGATCGAAATCCTGCGCGCAATGGCTGGGGAGATCGCTCCCCTGATTCAGGTGTGTGAAATCCGGACGATGGCCGGTGACGATCTGTGGCTCAGCACGAACTACGGACCGGATTCGGTGGCGTTCCACTTCACGTGGAAGCCGCTGCAGGCGGACGTCGAGGCTCTGCTGGCGCGAATGGAGGCCGCACTTGCTCCGCTGCAGCCGCGGCCGCACTGGGGGAAGCTGTTCACCCTCCGTCGGCCGCAGCTGGAGGAACTCTATCCGCGCTTCGAGGACTTTTCCGCCCTTGCCCGGCGCATGGATCCGCAGGGCAAGTTCGCCAATGCGTTCCTGACGCGGACTGTTCTCAGCTGAAGCTAGCGGCGGACCTGGCCTTTGCCGCGGCCGGACATGCTCTCAGCAACGCCGATCAGCAGGACTGCCGCAATCACGGCAACAATGAAGCCGAAGATATTCAGCTCAAAAATGTCTCCGGTGCCCACGAGGTTGGCGATCACGCCGCCGATCACGGATCCGGCGAGACCGAGCAGCAGCGTGGCCAGCAGGCTCAGGTTCTGCTTTCCCGGCTTGATCAGGCGAGCGAGGGCGCCGATAACGAGTCCTGCAACAATGAAACCGATCATGGTGTCTTCCTTTACTGAGGGGTCCGGACCCCGCGGAGCCTCCGTAGGGTACTAAGTGCCCTGACCATCGTATGTGCTGCCGGACCCGGGCCACGAATGGGGGTTGTTGGTAGCCAGTGCCCCCACCGCCACCGCGCCCACGGCAGCAACTTCCAGCGAGAGGGCACCGATGGTCAGAGTCCCGGCACTGACGGCGGGCAGCACGAGTCCCCGACTCACGGACGGGCTGGGCAAATCGCCATGGTGCCGCATGAGTTTCATGCCTCCAGAGTGCGGGGAGTTCCACCCCGGCACAAGGGCAGACGTTTCCGCTCGTGTGGGCACAGCAAAATGCTCCGCAGCCCTGAGGCTGCGGAGCATTCGTTGATGACTGGTGCTGCGGTGAGAAGTGGTGCTGCTAAGGCCCGGTAGTCGGTGAAACCGCCGGTGCCGGCTCGACAGGCGGCTCCGCAGGCGCCGGACTCAGCGTGGGGGCCGGGGCTGCCGGCTCCGACGGTTCCGGGGTCTCCGGGACGGCGGGAGCTGCCGGTTCACTGGTTGGAGCCGGGGCCGGCTCAGGCTCCGACGGAGTCTCCGGGGAAGGCGCAGGATCCTCCCGCGGCTGTTCCTGCGGTGCCTGCCACTGTTCCGGCAGCGGAGACCGAACCGGGACCCGGTTCGGATCGGTCAGCTCACCGGTGGAATAAAGCCCAGCCACGGCCCGCATGTAGTCAGTCCACTGGGCGCCTGCAATAGTGGAGCCGTCCACATAGCTGCGCGCAACGCCGTTGATAGGCAGGTTGTTCAGCGATGCATAGGACGTCCAGTTGCCCACCCATGAGGCGGTCGAGATGCCCTGGGTGTAACCCACGGTCCAAGTCTGCTCGGAAACGTCAGTGGTGCCGGTTTTGGCAGCCGCGGGGACACCCAGCGGCTCCAGGGCGCCGGGGCCGCTGTTCACCAGGTTCTGCAGCGGTTCGGACACTTCCCGGGCGATCTCTTCGGAGATGGCGCGCTCGCACTGTTCCTCGGGGACGGCGTAGGCGTTGCCCCGGGAATCGCTTACCTGGGTGAGGGCGATGGGTTCGCAGTACTCCCCGCCGCTGGCGAAGGTGGCGTAGGCGGCCGCCATGGTCAGCGGCGACACTTCCTGCCCGCCCAGGACGAAGGACGGATTATTCACTTCCAGGGCTTCGCCGTCGACGGCGCGGTGCACGCCCATGCGCGTGGCGGCGTCACGGATGTCGCACAGGTCCAGCTGAGATGCCTGTGCCACTGTGGCCGTGTTGGCAGACCAGGTCAGTCCGTCACCGACGGTCATGCTGCGTTCATAACCGTCCTGGGCGTTCTTGAATTTCCATTCATCGAAGTACGCGTCCTCCGGCAGGCAGCTGGCGGTCCAGTCATAACCGGCGGGATACGTGGTGCGTGAGGCATCAATGACGTCGTCAATACTGCCGCCGGCCTCAAGCCACGCAACCGTGGTGAACGGCTTCATGGTGGAGCCGGGCTGGAAACCGTACGAGGTCCCGCCCATATCCGAATCTACGTTGAAGTTCAGCTGAGTGTTGCCGGCGCCTTCCTCAGGGGTGTAATTGGTGTTCTGGGCCATGGCCAGGATCTTTCCTGTGCCCGGTTCCACAGACACCATGGCGGAACCCGCTCCTGAGGCGTCGCCCACGGGAACCTGGGCCTCAATCTGGGTCTGGGCCTGTTCCTGGAGCCGTGAGTCCAGTGTGGTGGTAATGGTCAGCCCGCCGCGGGCCAGCAGCTTGGCGCGGGCAGTTTCATCCACGCCGAACTCCTCGGAAGACAGGATGACCTGCTCCACGTAGCTGCAGAAGTAATCGGCCATATTGGCTCCCACGCACCCTGAGTCCGCTGCGGGCTGGGGGTTCAGCTGCAGATCGGAGGCAACGGCGGCGTCGTACTCCTGCTGGGTGATTTTCTCGTAGCGCAGCATTGCTGCGAGAACGGTGTCACGGCGGTCCCGTGTGCCCTCCGGGTTCGTAAAGGGGTTGAAGTTGTTCGGGGACTGGACCATTCCGGCGAGCATGGCTGACTGCGCAATGTTGAGGTCCGCGGCGGGGATGCCGAAGAAGTTCTGGGCCGCTGCTTCAATGCCGTAGGTGCGGCCGCTGAACAGCACGATGTTCAGGTACCCCTCCAGGATTTGGTCCTTGGAGTACTCATTCTCGACAGCCAGGGCGAGCTTTGCTTCACGGAGCTTGTCGGTGATGTTCTTGGTTCCGCTGAT
Organism: Arthrobacter sp. APC 3897; assembly: GCF_030407495.1. Taxonomy (GTDB): domain Bacteria; phylum Actinomycetota; class Actinomycetes; order Actinomycetales; family Micrococcaceae; genus Arthrobacter_B. The sequence continues at coordinate 45,621 of NZ_JASDDG010000001.1, forward strand.
GGTGAGGTCATCACCGCTCTTGCCTTCCGCAACACCCTGGTCAATGAGGACGTTGTTGACGTACTGCATGGTCAGCGTGGAGGCACCCTGGGTGCTGTCCTTGGTCAGGTTGGAGGCCAGTGCGCGGGCAACGCCCTTGGCGTCAACTCCGCCGTGCTCGTAGAACCGGTTGTCCTCAATGGCGATAATTGCGTCCTGCATGGCCGGTGAGATCTTGTCCAGCGTGACCGGGATCCGGTTCTGCGCGTAGAAGGAGGCAAGCAGCACACCGTCAGCAGAGTAGATCTTGGAGCCCTCGTCCAGCGGTCCGTTTTGGAACTCGTCGGGCAGGTCTTCCATGGCGTTCAGGACAATGTTTGCGCCGGAGGCGCCGACGGCTGCAGTGGGAATGAAAATTCCTGCCACTAGCGCTCCGCAGAAGGCGCTGACCAGCAGGAACAACACCAGCCGGCCGGAGGTGCCGAGTCTGCCCAGCATGGAGGAGTTGTTTTGTCGCATCCGCCCAAGATACAACGCGTTTCTGTGGATTCATCTTGACGCAGGCCGTGTTGCGGATGTAGAACCTTGCCCTCTTTCGTTGCCCCGCATGCGTTTCCCCGCTGACAGACGGTGCTGCAGCGACACGGTCCTGAGAAAAAGATCACATTGAGGTGCCGGGTCCGGCGTGATTGAGGGTCTTTCAGGTATACGCTGTATACATGTCGACTTCCGAGCAGCGCCGCCCTGAGCTGTCTGCGCAGGCCATTGCTGCGTGCGCAGTCACCCTGGCGGACCGGGAAGGGCTCGAGTCCGTCTCCATGAGGCGTGTTGCCGAGACCCTTGGCGTCTCTGCGATGGCCCTGTACCGCCACGTCGAAAACCGCGAAGCACTCCTGCTTGCCATGGCCGGCCAAACCGCCCGCCGGTCTGCACTGATCCCGCTTCCACCGGCGTCCTGGCAGGAGATGCTCCGCCGGCTTGCGGTATCGCTCTGGGAAGGATTCGTTCAGCATCCCTGGCTGCTGCAGATTGTCCTTGGACCCAGCCGCCTACTCGACATGGCTCCAACGGCTGAGCTGGAACATCTGCTGAGTGCACTGCAGGACGCCGGGCTGTCCTCCGAGGAGTGCTTCGACTGCGTCGTGGGCATTTCCGCCGTCGTGATCGGGACTTCCACTCTCGCTCTCGCTGCCAACCCCGGACCCGGTGTGAACCGGCCCTCGCGGCCCAACGCCGTCGTACGCCTGGAAGGCGACGTCGGCAGCGCCGGAGACAAGGGCGAAGCCGATGCGGGTCTGGCCGCCGCCTTTCGCAGGCGCGGCATCACCTTTGACGCATCCCGCAGGTCCCTGAACTTTGCCGTGGACAGTTTTTTGCGCGGCATTCAGGCACGCATCGAACAACCCCGGGCAGCGCAACAGCCGCCGTCCGCCCACTAAGAAGGAGCAACAGTGAAACTGAGCAACAAAACGGCCATTGTCACCGGCGGAGCCGGCGGGATCGGTCAGGGCATCGTCCGGCATTTCCTTTCTGAAGGTGCCAAGGTGGCGATCGTCGATATTAACCAGGAACAGGGCGACAAGCTGGTGGCGGACCTGGCGGAACTGGGTGAAGCCATCTTCATCTGCAAGGACATCTCGCTGCCCGAAAGCGCTGCGGAGATTGTGGCCGAGACCGTGGAGCGGTTTGGCCAACTGGACATCCTGGTCAACAATGCCCATGCCTCCAAGCAGGCACCCATCCTGGAGACCACTCCGGAAATCTGGAACCTTTCCTTCGGCACAGGAACCATGGCCACCCTGTACCTGATGCAGGCAGCACACCCCGAGCTGAAGAAGACCCGCGGCAGCATCGTCAACTTCGGCTCCGGCGCCGGTATCAAGGGCCTGCCCAACCAGGTTGCCTACGCCGCCGCCAAGGAAGCTATCCGGGCAATCACCCGGACGGCCGCCAACGAGTGGGCCGCAGACGGTATCCGCGTCAACGTTGTCAGCCCCGTGGCGCTCACTCCCGGCATTGTCCAGTGGAGCAAGGCCTACCCCGAGGCTTACCAGGAAGTTGTCAACGGTGTTCCGCTGGGACGCCTGGGCGACCCGGAAACGGATATTGCTCCCATCGTGGCGTTCCTGGCCAGTGATGAGTCCCGCTACCTGACGGGTCAGACCCTGATGGCCGACGGAGGCAGCATCAAGCTGTACTAGCAGGTCCTTTTCCGCCTTCTTGCGGGCTCCCTCCGGGGCCCAGGTAGTTGTATGGAAAAGACGGGTATGTGAAGGCCCCGAGAATGCCCTGTCAGGGGGATTTTCGGGGCCTTTTCTCGCCGGAAATGTCGGTGCCGGGTGAAAGCCTCAAGACATGGATCAGGACGGATCTTTCCGACGCGAAGGCACAGGAGTGGGTGCGAGCTTGTCAGTTTTCACGGCCGGGCCAGCCACCGCTGCGCGGGGAACCGAGAACATTCACCCGGGTGCGTCTAACCGTGACGGGTTCACGGGTTCGCTGGCGGTGCAGGGTGTTCAGTTCCTAACCCAGGATGAGGCCGGGGCGGTGTTGTCCCGGTTGGATTCCCTGACCCGGTGGGCTCAGGCCCAGCAGGCTAAAGTCCTGCACCGGATGGAAATCCTCTTCCGCGATGATCTGCTTCAGGAAGTGGGCCGGGAGGATCCGGCCCTGACCTTCAGTCTGGCAGCGGAGGAAGCGGCCGCGATCCTGCATGTGCCCACGAACACCGCGAAAATGTTGATGAGTGACGCCGGACGGCTGTGCACCACCCACACCGCCTCCCTGGGCCGGTTGGAGGAGGGGGTGCTGGGGTACGGGCAGGTCCAGACCGTGTTGGACCAGTCCCTGAATGTTCCGGCGGCTGAGCTGGCCGGTTTTGAGGCGGATCTGCTGGAGCTGGCAGCGGCGGGGCAGACAGTGTCGCAGTTCCGGGTGAAGGCCCGCAGGTTGCGGGAGGGCCGGTACCCGGAGACTATCCCGGTCCGGCATAAGAGTGCGTTCGAGGCGCGGCGGGTGTGTTTGGCGCCGGATGAGGACGGCATGTCCTGGCTTTCGGCGTTGTTGCCGGCAGCACGCGCCCAGCTGATCTTCACGCAGTTGAGTACTGCGGCGCGGGGTGAGCAGGGTGCTGGGGATCGGCGGGGTGTGGATCAGTTGCGGGCTGACATCCTCACTGACCTGCTCGAGGGCGACAGGGATGAGGATGCCAGCGGTAACGGAGACAGCCGTAACGAAGGCAGCGGAACCGAAAACAACGGAGACGAAGACGGCGGTATTGAAGGCAGCTGCAACGAAGGCAGCCGTGCCGGCGGCACGGCCGCGGGCAGGAAGAACAAGGCCCATGCCCGGGCGCGGGCGCGGGCTGAGATTCTGGTGCTGATCACCGCCGAAACACTCTTCGGTGCCGATGAACAGCCCGCGGAACTGCACGGATACGGACCCATCACCGCCGAAACCGCCCGCCGGCTGGCCCGGGAAGCAGCCCGCTGGACACCGGTGGAACGGCACCCGGACACCCATGAGGTTCTGCGGGTCGGACGGCGGCGGAAAGTTCCTCCCGGGCTGCAGCGCTGGCTCCGGGCCCGGGACGGGACGTGCCGGTTCCCGGGATGCCGGACCAATGCCGTGATCTCCGAGATTGACCACACCACACCGTGGTCCCGCGGCGGGGCCACGGACCACGACAATTTGGAGTATCTGTGCCGGCGGCATCACATGTTCAAGTCCCGGGGTTTCTGGAAAGCCCGGCAGCGTGTCCCGGGGATTATTGAGTGGACGTCGCCCGGCGGGCTGACCTACCGGACCGATCCGCACCTCACCCTGGCCGCCGCCGGAACGACCACGCGACCAGCTACGGGACCGACCATGCGATTGGATACCGGATCATGCCGGGAACCGGACAAAGACGCCGCGAAGCCCGCACTTATCCCGATGTCGGGCTGGATCCCTGCCGACGAGCTCCCTGACGACGGCGACGACCCACCACCCTTCTAGGCCTGGCTCATGACCCGCCGAACGGATGGCCTGTCACCCACCTGATCACTTGTTACAGAGCTGAGCGCTTACCTGCTGTAACAGGGGCGAACACTTAGCCGGCTGCTCAGCGGAACCCGCCGTCACTGGTCAGTATCTGTCCCACCATCCACCGTCCCTCATCGCTGACCAGCCAAGCAATGAGCCGTGCCGGGTCATCCGGTTCACCGAACCGGCCGCCGGGAAACCGCGAAAGAACCTCGGCAAGGACTTCGGGGGAACGGTCGGCGGTCCCGATGTCCAGATAGCCGGTATTGACCGGACCCGGGTTCACGGTATTCAGGACAATCCCGCGGCGAATCAGGTCCGCAGCTACGGACGGTGTGATTCCGGCCAGAGCGGCCTTCGACGTTGCGTAGGCAATCTCGTCCTCCATGACCCCGCCGTTAATCTGACCCGACGTCATCCATATAACCCGTCCTCCGGGGCGCCCGTCGTGCTGACCGGAAAACTCGCGGGTGGCCAGAAGGGTGGAACGGGTATTGACCTGCCAGTGGGCATCGAGCGTATCGGCTGTCATCACTGCCAGCGGGCCGTCACCGCCGCTGCGCGCATGGTTGCAAATCAAGATGTCCAGATGACCCATCGCAGCGGCAGCGTCCCGAATCAACTGTTCGGCACTCCCGGGATCGGCCAAGTCGACGCTGGAGTGTTCCATGCGCGCCCCGTCGGTGAGGTAACTCTGTAGTGCGCCGATGACGTCGTCAATCGAATCCGCACCCCAGGGCTGGTCCGCATCGTGCGGAGAATAATGCGCCAAATAGAGGTTCGCACCCATCCGGGCCAGCCGGGAAGCTACGGAAAAGCCGATCCCCTGCCGCCGGCTGACCCCGGTGATGACCGCCGTGCGGCCGGTGAACGGAAGGGGTGTAGTCAAAGACTCAGCCGCCATCGAGCGCTAACCTGATCCTCGCGGTGATTGCGTCCGGGTTTCATGCCCCAACAGTACCCAGTCCCGTGTGCTGGTCCCGCAACTGCCGTTTGACGATTTTGCCGCTGGGGTTTTTAGGAAGCGACTCGGCAATGATCACGTATTTCGGTGTCTTGTACCCGGCCAGCAGGCTGCGGGTGTGTGCCATCACGTCCTCCGGCATCATTTCCACGCCGGGCCGCGGAACCACCACCGCGGCAACGGCTTCCACCCAGTGCGGATGGGGGACCCCAAACACTGCAGCCTCGGCAACTCCCTCAAGGCGGTAGATGGCCTCTTCCACCTCACGGCTGGCTACGTTCTCTCCGCCGGACTTGATCATGTCCTTCTTGCGGTCCACCACGCTCAGGTAACCTTCGTCGTCGAAATATCCCAGATCGCCTGAATGGAACCAGCCGTTGGCGAAAGCCTCGGCGGTGCGTTCTGGGTCGCGGTAATAGCCCAGGGTGGCGTGCGGACTGCGGTGGACGATCTCGCCGACCGTTCCGGCAGGCACGGGACGGTCCTCGTCATCAACCACGGCGGTTTCCACGTTCAGGGACGGCCGGCCGGCTGACCCGGCATGGGCCAGCTGGTCCTCCGGACCGAGAATGGTGGCCACCGGCGCCATTTCCGTCTGGCCGTAGAAGTTCCAGAACCGTACGTCCGGCAGACGCTCCTGCAGCTCCTTCAACACCTGGACGGGCATAGCGGATGCCCCGTAATAGCCCTTGCGCAGAGAGGACAAATCGGCCGAGTCGAACAGGGGCGAGCGCAGCAGGGAGATCCAAACCGTCGGAGGAGCGAAGAATTTGGTGACCTTTTCCTGTTCGATGGTCGCCAGGATGGCCGTCGGATCGGGAGCCGGAAGGATGATGCTGGTGGCACCGAGATATATGTCCGGGCCCAGGAAACAGTCCAGCTGGGCACAGTGGTACAGCGGCAAAGTGTGCAGATCAACGTCATTGGCGGTCATGCTGCCGTCGACCACCGCGGAGACGTACTCCCACATCAGCGACCGGCTGGACATGAGCGCTCCCTTGGGCCGTGACTCGGTACCCGAGGTGTACATCAGCCGCACCGGATCATCATCCGCCACCAGGGGAGGCTCCACGGTCCCGCGGTCGAATTCGAACCAGTCCTGCACGTTCTCCCAGCCGGCCGGAACCGGGCCGCTGCAGATGCTGGAGCGGACAACGACGACGTCGGTTTCCGCGGCTTCCATGGCGGCTTCGGCCACCGGAACCAGCGCATCCTGGGCCACAAATGCTGTGGCACCGCTGTGGTCCAGCACGTACGCCACTTCGTCCGCTCCGAGCATGAAGTTGATCGGCACCAGGACCACACCGGCGCGGGCCGTGGCAAAGGCCAGCGCCGCAAACTGCCACGTATTGCGCGAGAGCAGGGCCAGGCGGTCTCCCGGCGCCATGCCGCGGGACTGGATGGCGGCTGCAGCCGCGGCTACCGTGCGCTCGAAATCCGCGAAGGTGAGACGGGTGGTGCCGTCAACGACGGCGGTCCGGGTGGGGAAGCGCCGGGCGCTTCGCCGGGGGAGATCGCCCAGCGTCTGGCTGCGGGACAGTGAAACAAACGGACTGACGGACACACGGAACCCCCATAATCGACTGCTTGCCGCGTCGGCACCCATGCGCTTCCGCGGACCTGTTGGCCCACATTCTGTCCCAGCCGGCGGCCGGGGGGAAGATGCTGTCCGCCCCGGTTAGACTGGCACGCAGCCGGATGACCGCCCACACACGAGGAGAACTGCCGCATGACCTACCGCCATCTCACGCTCGAGTACGACGGCGCGCTGGCGCGGCTGACGCTGAACCGGCCGGACCAGGCGAATGCCCTTGGCCTGGTCCTGGCAGAGGAGCTGTGCGCGGCCCTCGCTGAGGCGGAAACCCGCGCGGACTGCCATGTCCTGCTGCTGCAGGGCAGCGGCAGGTTCTTCTGTGCCGGAGGAGATGTGGCTGCGATGGCGGCCGCTGCGGATCAGAGCGGGTTCCTGAAGGAGCTGGCAGGCAAACTGCACGAGGCAGTCATGGCTCTGGTTAAGTCGCGGCTGATCAGCATCGCGGTGGTGAACGGCCCGGCAGCCGGTGCGGGCCTGGGCCTGGTGCTGAACTCGGATTTCATTCTTGCCTCGCCGCGGGCCCGGTTCCTGAGCGCCTATGCCGGAGTGGGACTGACACCTGACTGCGGGGTGTCCTATCTGCTGCCCGAACTGGCCGGGCCGCGCCGCGCTGCCGAAATGTGTCTCACGGGACGGGTGGCCAACCATGCCGAAGCCCTGGAATGGGGCCTGATTAATGAAGTGGCGGCCGCTGAGGACCTCGCCGGCCGGGCAGAGGAGCTGGGACGGCAGCTGGCCGCCGGAGCCGTTGCCGTGCTGGGGCCCACCAAGCGGCTGCTGCGTGCGCGGAGCCTGGCAGGCTATGAGGCGCACCTGCAGGAGGAAGCTGAAACCATCGCGTCGATGGCCGATTCAGCGGACACCCGGGAACGGCTTGCAGTCTTTGCCGCTCGGTCCAGCACCTAGAACCGGCTGCGGCACCCCGGGGTCCCGGGGTGCCGCACCGGAGTTCAGGAGGCTCAGGCCTTTTGGACCGTGATGGACCATTCCGCCGGACCGATCTTGGAAAAATCGGTGACCGGATAGTTGTTTTCAGCGGCCCAGCGCGGAATGGCGTCGGTGGCCTGGGTGCAGTCGAAGTTGATCACCAGTTCGTCGCCTGCCGCCAGGGTGGTCATGGCGTCCTTGGCTTCGACGAGGGGGAAGGGGCAGACCTGTCCGTTGGTTTCGAGGGTTACCTGTGCCATCGGGATACTTCCTTTCGGGAACCGCCGGTTCAAGGGCGGGTTGGTTGTTGTCGGGGGATTTAGCGGATTAGCTGCGTGCTGCGGTGGGGGCGGGAACCCTTGCCTGGCCGGATCCTGAGGATGGCCGGCGGTTCATGATGGTGAGCCGCGCACCCAAACCGGTGCCCAGGATCATGAACACCATCGCCGTCCAGCCCTGGAAGCTGAACTGTGCGGTCTCCACCATGGCGTTGCCGATGGTGCAGCCGCCTGCCAGTGCGGCTCCGATACCCATGAGGGCACCGCCGCCCAGGCTCTTCAGCACTGTGACCGCGTCGGGAACCCGGATACGGAATTCTCCGCTGCCCTTTGCGGCGATGTAGGACCCCAGCAGGATGCCGGCAACCAGCAGTACGCCCCAGTCCACAAGTTCTGGATCTCCTGTGACCAAGTAATTGACCGCGTTGGAGGAGGGCGTGGTGATCCCCAGCCCTGCCTCCCGGCCGGTGGCCCAGCTCAGCGGCCACGCCGCAATGGCGATTAGTCCAATGACCACTGCGGTGGCAAACGCATTCCACGGCTTTTCAAACAACAGGTGTGCCAGTCCCGTTTTTGAGGCCGGCGGTGTGGCCATTTTGAATTGCGGTTTGTTCAGGTGATGGCGGACTGCCAGGGCAACGCCAGCCACCAGAAGGGCGACAAAGAGCCAGGGTGAAACATTGAGCACTGAATAGAAGTTGCTCTGTTCAACGGTCACCGAGCGCATGGAGGTATTGAAGCCGGACAGCGGTCCCGTCTTCATGACGGCGGCAAAGAGCGCATAGGTGATGAGGGCGAGCCAGCTCCCCACCAGGCCTTCACCGGCACGGTAATACGTACCGGTGGCACACCCGCCGGCCAGAATGATGGCAAATCCGAAAATGAAACCGCCAACAATGGTGGCCAGCCACGGGAACGGGCCGGAATTGAGGGAAATGACGCCGGCGGCGTCCAGAGCGAAAACACCTACGCTCTGGACCGCAACCACCACCAGAAAGGCGGTCAGCCAGCGCGTGTTGCGCGTGACCCAGATGTCCCGGAAGGCACCGGTGACGCAGAAGCGCCCTCGCTGCATGACAAAGCCCAGGGCCATGCCGACAAAAAGGCCGGAGATAAGCATGGGTACTCCTTTTGCGGGGGAGGTGAATCCCGGGGGATGAATTCCAGCGGGGTTCCTGAGGCTGCGGGAGAACTGCCCGCAGCTTGGCAACGCTAGGCCCGGAAGCGGGGGCACGCCAAGGATCATGGCGCCGCGTGAACGCGCATGAAGCCCTGTGACAGGGCGGGAATAAGGAGGAAATTCAGAACGTTTAGGGGCCGCACTCAACGGCGGCGCGCAACGTAATTCCGGCAGTAACAGCCGGTTCGGGAATTCTTGCAGACGCTGCCGGTGGCGGTCCAAATGTGACGCCGGCTGGAAAGAAACATCAGTTAATTCGAGACGGGGCACAGGGGCCCGGAAGAAAGAGTCCTTGGAACCCCTAGTAATTACTAGGGAGTCCAAGTATGTTGGGCGTCACGGCACCAATGAAGGGCGGACCATGTTCGAACTGACGCAGGACCAGCAGGCCATTAGGGATATGGTTCGGGAATTTGCTTCCGACGCCCTCGCCCCAAACGCGGCGAAATGGGATGAAACGAAGCATTTCCCGGTGGACGTCCTGGCCCAGGCCGGAGAACTTGGCATGGGTGCCATCTACGCAGCCGAGGAATACGGCGGATCAGGCTTGTCCAGGTCGGATGCCGTCCTGATTTTCGAGGAACTTTCCAAAGCGGACCCTTCCATTGCCGCCTACATTTCCATCCACAACATGGTGGTGTGGATGATCGACACCTTCGGCAGCGCGGATCAGCGCGCCCGGTGGATTCCGGAGCTGGCCTCCATGCAGTCGCTGGGAAGCTATTGCCTGACGGAACCCGGTGCAGGCTCGGATGCGGCGGCGCTCGCCACCAAGGCTGAACGTGACGGTGATGAGTACGTGCTCAACGGCGTCAAACAGTTCATTTCCGGGGCCGGGTCCTCCAGCTATTACATTGTCATGGCCCGCACCAGCGGGGCCGGTCCCCGCGGCATCAGCGCGATCGTCGTGCCGGCTGACACACCGGGGCTTTCCTTTGGGCCCTCCGAACGCAAGATGGGCTGGAACGCGCAGCCCACCGCCCAGGTGATCTTTACCGATCTGCGGGTGCCGGTAGCCAACCGGCTCGGCGAAGAGGGCGCCGGTTTCGGCATTGCCATGAAGGGCCTGAACGGCGGACGCCTCAACATGGGAGCGTGTTCCCTGGGCGGAGCCCAGGCAGCGCTGGACAAAACCGTGGCGTACCTGAAGGAGCGCACGGCTTTCGGCAAACCGCTCATTGAACAGTCCTCCCTCATGTTCCGGCTGGCGGATATGGAAATGGATCTGCAGACGGCACGCACCATGCTGTGGCGCGGCGCCGACGCGCTGGACCGGGGTACTGACGACGTCGTCAAACTCTGTGCCATTGCCAAACGGGTTGCCACTGACAACGCATTCAAGGTCGCCAACGAGGCTTTGCAGCTGCACGGGGGCTACGGGTACCTCTCCGAATACGGCCTGGAGAAAATTGTCCGGGACCTGCGGGTCCACCAAATACTGGAAGGCTCCAACGAGATTATGCAGCTCATTGTCGGGCGAACGCTGGCGGAGGCCTGAGATGGCCGAAACACCCAGCGCCGCTGAAACATCCCGGTCTTCCGAGCCCGAGGTCCGCCTCGAACGCCGCGGGCATCTGGGCCACATCATCCTCAACCGGCCCGGGGCAATCAACGCGCTGACGGCCAATATGGTCTCCCTGATCGCGGGCGCCCTGGACGAGTGGGAGCACGACGACGGCGTGGCCACCGTCCTGCTGTCCGGTGCCGGAGAGCGCGGGCTCTGCGCAGGCGGTGACATTGTGGCCCTGTACCGGGATGCCGGCAACGGGGGCAGGGAATCGGCGAGCTTCTGGGCCGGGGAGTATCAGCTCAACGCCCGGATCAGCAGCTACCCCAAGCCGTATGTGGCCCTGATGGACGGCATTGTGCTGGGCGGCGGCGTCGGCGTGTCCGCACATGCCCGGCACCGGGTTGTTACTGAACGCACCAAAGTGGGGATGCCGGAAACGGGAATCGGCTTTGTGCCCGACGTCGGCGGCACCTACCTGCTGTCGCGGGCACCCGGTGAGCTGGGCACTTACGCTGCCCTCACCGCGGGAACCATGACCGGAGCCGACGCCCTGCTGTTGGGCCTGGCAGACATTTATGTGGACAGCTCCCGGCTTGGGGAACTCTCAGCTGAGCTGGAGCACCGGCAGGCTGAGGACGTCCTGCGGGACTTTGCGCAGGAGCCCCCGGAGGCCCCGCTGGCTGCAGCCCGGGAATGGATTGATGAGTGTTTCGCCCACGAGGATGTGGAGACCATCGTTGATGCACTGCTCCGTTCGGAAACCGGGGAGGCGAAGAAGGCTGCCGCCGTCGTGCTGACAAAGTCCCCGTCTGCGCTCAAGGTAACGCTGCAGTCACTGCGCCGGGCGCGGGAACTTCCGGAACTGCGCAGCGTGCTGGAGCAGGAGTACCGTGTTTCCCTCCATGCCCTGACTGCACCCGACTTCGCCGAGGGCGTCCGCGCCCAGGTGGTCGACAAGGACCGCAACCCGCAGTGGACCCCGGCTACCCTCGCGGAGGTTCGCCAGACGGACGTGGATTCCTACTTTGCCCCGCTCGACGGCCCCGACCTGTGGGAAAAGCAGCAAACCAGTGGAAGCAGCGACGAATTGATCAGCCAGGAGCAGCGATGACGGACAAGCAGGGTACGCAGATGCAAGGGCAGGGCCCGCAGATAGGTTTCATCGGGCTGGGCAACATGGGCGGTCCCATGGCCGCCAACCTGGTGGCCGCCGGTTATTCCGTCACCGGCTATGACCCGGTTCCGGCCGCAGCGCAGAAAGCCGCCGCGGCGGGGATTCGCATGGCTGCCTCCGCTGACGAAGCGGTGTCCGGTGCCGGCGTCGTCATCACCATGCTGCCCACCGGAACCCATGTGCTCAATGCACTGTCCGGAGACGGCACCATGGTGGGTCTGCTTGCGGCAGCAGCTCCCGATGCCCTGTTCCTGGAATGCTCGACCATATCGGTGGACGACGCCACCACGGCCCACGCCCTGATGCTGGAGACCGGCCACCGCGGCCTGGACGCTCCGGTGTCCGGCGGGGTGGTAGGTGCCGAGGCCGGAACCCTGACCTTCATGGCGGGCGGCGCGGAGGAAGACTTTGCAGCGGCGCTTCCCCTGCTTGAAGTCATGGGCGGGCGCGTGGTTCACTGCGGCGGTCCCGGAGCCGGCCAGGCAGCAAAGATCTGCAACAACATGATTCTTGGCGTATCCATGATTGCCGTCAGCGAAGCGTTTGTCCTGGGTGAAGAGCTCGGCCTGACGCACCAGGCACTGTTTGACGTTGCCTCGGCGGCATCCGGCCAGTGCTGGGCGCTGACCACCAACTGTCCGGTTCCCGGTCCGGTTCCCACCAGTCCGGCCAACCGTGATTACCGGCCGGGTTTCGCCGCGGCCCTGATGGCGAAGGATCTGGGGCTGGCCGCCGATGCGCTGGACTCCACCGGTGTCCGCGCCGAGCTGGGCCGCAGAGCCGGTGAGATTTTCCGGGAACTGACGGAATCCGGCAGCGGGGGAGAAGACTTTTCAGCCGTCATCAAGACCATTCGTGCAGGCACCGGTGACATGAGCAGCAGCGACCCCAACAGCAGCAGCGACCTTAACAGCAATACCGCCGGTCAGCAGCCGGCAGAACAGAGCGGAGCAGTATGAACGAGTACGAAAACATCCTCCTGGAGCGCAGCGGACGGGTAGGCATCATTACGCTGAACCGGCCCAAGGCGCTGAACGCCCTGAACTTCGGGATGATGCAGGACGTGGTGTCTGCCGCGACGGAGCTGGACAATGATCCGGACATTGGCGCCATTGTCATCACCGGATCCGAACGGGCTTTTGCCGCCGGCGCGGACATCAAGGAAATGTCCGAAAAAACGTACATGGACATGTATCTGGGCAACTGGTTCCGCGGCTGGGATACCCTCGCGGCCGTGCGCACCCCGGTGATCGCCGCCGTCGCCGGCCATGCCCTGGGCGGAGGCTGCGAACTGGCACTGCTGTGTGACTTCATCATTGCCGCCGAAACAGCCAAGTTCGGTCAGCCTGAGATCAAGCTCGGCGTGATCCCCGGCATCGGCGGCTCGCAGCGGCTGACGCGTGCCGTGGGCAAGGCCAAGGCCATGGAAATGATCCTCACCGGTCGAACCATCGGCGCCGAAGAGGCCGAACGCGCAGGGCTGGTCTCCCGTGTTGTGCCTGCCGCCGACCTGCTCGACGACGCCCGGTCCACCGCCGAGACGATCGCCTCCATGTCAGCTCCCGTGGCCATGCTCGGCAAGGAACTGGTGAACGCCGCCTTTGAGACCAGCCTGGACTCCGGCATCCGCCTGGAGCGCCGCGTGTTCCATTCCGTCTTTGCGCTCGAAGACCAGAAGGAAGGCATGGCCGCGTTTATTGAGAAGCGCAAGCCGGACTTCAAGAACCGCTAACCGCCGGCAGGCACCACCAGCAGCAGACACCACCGCCAACTGACACCACCGCCAACTGACACCGCCGGTTTCCCCGCCCCTCCCACTCGAGAACGAGGCATCATGACCCAGCTCAACATTCCGTCGGATTCGGCGGCCCCAGCTCACGAGACTTCGGACTACAGCTCGTTTCTGTCCGGCGTCGACCAGCCCATGTGGATCGGCGGAGAACCGGTGGAAGCCGCCTCCGGTGAATGGCGGGACGTGATGAATCCCGCCAAGCGGGAAACCGTCATCGCGCGGGTTCCGGCCGCGGGCCCCGAGGACATTGACCGGGCGGTGAATGCCGCGCGGGAAGCGTTTCCCGGCTGGCGCAACGTCCACTTCACCGCCCGGGCGCGGGCGCTGTCCCTGATCGCGGACGACATCGAAGCGCGGGCCGAGGACTTTGCCCGGCTGACTGCCCTGGATACCGGCAACGCCCTGCGCACCCAGGCCCGTCCGGAAGTCACCACGCTGGTGGCGCTGTTCCGCTACTTTGCGGGCATCTCCGGTGAGGTCAAGGGCGTGACGCTGCCGGCCGGGGACGGACAGCTGCAGTACACGCGGCTGGAACCGCTGGGCGTTGTGGCCTGCATCCTTCCGTGGAACTCTCCGCTCATGATTGCCGGCTTCAAGCTGCCGGCTGCCCTGGCAGCCGGAAACACTGTCATCCTGAAGGCCGCCGACGACGCACCGCTCACCATCCTGCTGCTGGCCGAAATCTGCTCGCGGCACCTTCCGGCCGGAACCGTCAACGCCGTCACCGGCCGCGGAAGCGTCATTGGCGCGGCCCTGGCTGAGCATCCCGGCGTGGACAAGGTCTCCTTCACCGGTTCCACCGAGGTGGGCCGCGGCGTCGCCCGGACCGCCGGTGAACGGCTGGCCCATGTCTCGCTGGAACTGGGCGGAAAGAACCCCTCGATCGTCTTTCCCGATGCCGTCGATGAGGACCTCATTGACGGGCTGCTCCTGGCCTCCCGCTTCACCCGGCAGGGCCAGAGCTGCACCGCCGGGTCCCGGCTGTTCCTGCACGAAGACATCTACGACGAAGTCCTGGAACGGCTCACCGTCAAGCTGGGCGCCCTGGTTGTGGGCAACCCGCTGGATGAGGCCACTGACATGGGCGCCATCATCAACAACAGCCAGTTCTCCTCCATCAGCGGTTATCTCGACGACGGCCGGAGCTCAATGAAGACCCTGCTGGGCGGTGACGTTCCCGCTGAAGGGCCGCTCACCGAGGGCTACTTCCACCTGCCCACCGTCTTTGGCGGAGGACGCAACGATTTCCGTCTGGCACAGGAAGAGATTTTCGGACCGGTGCTTGTCGCCATTCCATGGCGGGATACCGAGGACGTGATCCGGATGGCAAATGATTCGCACTACGGGCTGGCGGCCTACGTCTGGTCGCACAACCTGGACAACGCACTGAACACCGCCCACCGCGTGGACGCCGGCTGGGTGCAGGTGAACCAGGGCGGCGGCCAGGTGGTCGGCCAGTCCTACGGCGGCTACAAGCAGAGCGGCATCGGCCGTGAAGTGTCGCTCGAGGGCATGCTGGCAGGGTTTACCCAGACCAAGCAGATCAACGTTAAGCTGCGCGGCTGAGGCGTTGGGGAACGGGCGGGGAACTCCATGAGCAAAGGTACTCTGCAGGTTGCGGTGGACGGCCCGGTGGCCACGGTCAGCATGTCCAACCCGGGCCGCCGCAACGCCCTGACCTCGCGGATGTGGCGGCAGTTCGCCGTCGTGCTCGCTCCGCTGGCGGATGACCCCGCCGTCAAGGTGGTCATCATCCGCGGCGGCGGAGATGATTTCTCTGCGGGTGCGGATATCTCCGACCTGAAGGCCATCCTGCACAATCCGGACAACGGACTGCACGACGGCGGCGACGTCACGGCGGGGGAGGAGGCCATTGCCTCGTTCCCCAAGCCGGTTGTTGCCGCCGTGGACGGTTATTGCCTGGGCGGCGCCTGGCAGGTCGCCGGAGCCTGTGACTTCCGGCTGGCTTCGGACCGGGCCGTTTTCGGCATCACTCCGGCCAAGATCGGCATTGTCTATCCGCTCTCCGGAATCGAGCGGCTGGTCCGGCTGGCCGGCCCCGGTGCCGCCAAATACCTGTTGTTCAGCGGAGACTTTGTCCCGGCCGAACAGGCACTGCGGCTGGGCCTGGTTGAGCGCGTTATTCCGCAGGCCGATTTTTGGACCGACGTTGCCGCCTTTGCCCAACGGCTGGCCGGCCGGTCCCAGCTCTCCCTGCAGGCCATGAAGGAACTGGTGGACGTTATTGCGGCCCCCGGCAGCAGGACCGCGGTGGAAGAGGCCAGCAACCGGTGGCAGACGCACATGGCGCAGGCACCGGATCCGGTCATCGGTGTCCGCGCCTTCCTGGCCAAGGAAGAGCCGGAGTTCACCTGGACCGGGCCGGACCGCACACCAAAAATCACAGCTGACACCCCCAAAGACGAGGAAAAAGCACGATGAACCAGAACAGTGCCACCACAATGTTCCGTACTGCGCGTGACGAGCTGCTTGCTTTGACCGGCAGCTATGAAAAGGCCGTGGAATCATTTTCCTGGCCGCAGCTGGAAGGGCCGTTCAACTGGGCTGTGGACTGGTTTGACGCCATGGCCCGCGGCAACGATGCGTGTGCCCTGTGGATCGTTGAAGAGGACGGATCGGAGCAGAAGTACACCTTCGATGACATGGTGCGCCGCTCAGACCAGGCAGCCGCCTGGCTCTCGGCCCAGGGGGTCAGGCAGGGCGATCCCGTGATGCTGATGCTGGGTAACCAGGTGGAACTGTGGGAAACCATGCTCGCGGCCATGAAGCTGGGCGCCGTCATCATGCCAACGGCCTCTGCCGCCGGAAGCACGGACCTTGCGGACCGGATCAGCCGCGGAGGAGCACGCTGGGTGATCGCCAATGCGGGTGATGCAGCGAAGTTCGACGACGTGCCCGGGTCCTTCCGGAAAATCCTGGTGGGCGGAGGGGACGCTGCGGCGCCGGACAGCGGATGGCTGGACTACGCGCAGGCCTACAGCGCCGAGCCGGTTCCGCTGGAAACTGTCACCGAGGCCGCGGATCCGCTGCTTTTCTATTTCACCTCCGGAACCACCAGCCGGCCGAAGCTGGTGGAACACACCCAGATCTCCTATCCGGTGGGGCATCTGTCCACCATGTACTTCCTGGGACTGCAGCCCGGGGACGTCCACCTGAACATCAGCTCCCCGGGCTGGGCCAAGCACGCCTGGAGCAGTTTCTTTGCCCCGTGGAACGCAGAGGCCACAATCTTCATCTACAACTACGCACGGTTCCGTCCGGCGGCACTGCTGGAACAGATGCACCGGGCCGGGGTGACGAGCCTGTGCGCTCCGCCCACGGTGTGGCGGATGATGATTCAGTCCAGCCTCGGGGAACGTCCCGAACACCTGCGGGAACTCATTGGTGCCGGCGAGCCGCTGAACCCGGAAGTGATTTCCAAGGTGCAGGCGGCCTGGGGGCTTTCCATCCGTGACGGCTTCGGCCAAACCGAAACCACCGCCCTGGTGGGGAACACTCCCGGCGCCGAGCTGCACCCGGGCTCCATGGGGCGTCCGCTGCCCGGCGTTCCGGTGGTAATCATCGATCCCGCAACGGGCCAGGCGGCAGACGAGGGCGAAATCTGCCTGGACCTCGCCGGAACCCCCTTGAACCTTATGACCGGATACCGGGGCGATCCGGAACGCACCCAAGCGGCGATGGAGGGCGGATACTTCCACACCGGAGACATGGCAGTCCGCAACCCGGAGGGCTACATCACCTATGTGGGGCGCACCGACGACGTGTTCAAGGCCTCTGATTACAAGATCAGCCCGTTTGAACTCGAAAGTGTCCTGATCGAGCACCCGGCGGTGGCCGAGGCCGCCGTCGTTCCCGCTCCCGACGAGCTGCGCCTGGCGGTGCCGAAGGCCTACGTAGCGCTCGCTGAGGGATGGGAACCGAACCGGGACACCGCGTTGGCGATCCTGGGGTATGCCCGCGAACATCTGGCTCCGTACCTGCGGGTGCGGCGGCTGGAATTCCACGAGTTGCCTAAAACCATGTCCGGGAAGATCCGCCGGGTTCAGCTGCGCGCCCTGGAGAACGACGGCGGCGCCGACCGGACCGGGATTGAGTACCGGGATGATGAGTTTCCGGAGCTGCGCGGGTGACACCGAAACCGCTGGGTCAGGACCCCGTCGCCGAGGCCCGGCGGCACTGGGAGGAACACGGGTGGGGTGATGCGGCCGCCGGCATGGCCGCGGTGACTGCCGTGATGCGCACGTCCCAGATCCTGCTGACCCGGGTCGAAGGCGTCCTCAAGCCGTTTGGCCTGTCCTTCTCCCGCTTCGAATTGCTGGCCCTTTTGAGTTTCACCGCCACCGGGGCACTGCCGATGGCGAAGGCGGGGGCACGGCTGCAGGTGCACCCGACATCGGTCACCAATGCCGTGGACCGTTTGGAGCAGGCAGGGCTGGCCGCACGGCGCCCGCACCCGTCCGACGGGCGGACCGTACTGGTGGAAATCACTCCTGCCGGCAGGGAACTTGTGCCTCTGGCCGCTTCGGCACTCAACGAGGAAGTGTTTTCCCGCACGGGGTTCGACCAGGAGGATCTCACGGCACTGATCGGCATCCTGACCCGGTTTCGGCGCCGGGCGGGAGACTTCGATGAATGATATTGAGGGCCGGGTCGGGGCGGCGGCGGGTAGTGTCGTGGTATCCAAGGAAAGGACCTGCCCGTGGTCTCCATCGTCTGGCTCCGCGATGATCTGCGCACAGCGGACAACCCGGCTTTGCTGGCCGCCGTCCACGGCGGCGAAGCGGCAGCGCTCTACGTTCTGGATGAGGAATCCCCGGGCATTCGGCCGCTGGGTGCGGCCGCAAAATGGTGGCTGCACCACGCACTGAAGTCCCTGCGGGAGGACCTCGACGCCCTGGGCATTCCGCTGGTACTGCTGCGGGGACCTGCCGGCGAGGTTGTACCGGCGTTCGTGCAGCAGTCCGGTGCGGAACAGATCTTCTGGAACCGGCGCTACGGCGGCCCGGAACGGGAAGTGGACACAGCGGTCAAGGAGCGGGCTGCAGCGGAGGGGGTGCATGCGGAGAGCTTCCAGGCTTCACTGCTGCACGAACCCTGGACCGTGCGGACCGGCAGCGGGGGGCCGTACCGCGTGTTCACCCCGTTCTGGCGGACCGTCTCGGCCATGGATTTCCGGGCGCCGCTCTCGGCCCCGGAGCCAGCCGCAGCTCCGCCGGCCGGCATCCCCTCCGGAGTGGACCTGGATGACTGGAACCTGCTGCCGCAGCACCCGGACTGGACCGCAGGACTGGCGGAAGCCTGGATTCCGGGTGAAGAAGCCGGAATGTCCGCCCTCAGTGATTTCCTGGGCGGCCCGGTGGAGAATTACGACGACGGCCGCGACCGTCCGGCGAAGCCCGGCACCAGCAGGCTTTCCCCCTATCTGCGGTGGGGGCACGTGAGTCCCTTCCAGGTTTGGCATGAGCTGTCCCGGGTGCGCGGGAAAGGACCCGGACCGGACGTGTTCGGCACCGAGATTGGCTGGCGCGAATTCTGCTGGCACCAGCTCTTCCACAACCCGGATTTGGCCACCAAAAACCTGCGGCCGGCTTTCGACGGGTTTCCCTGGGACCATCCGGAGGGAGCAGGGCCCCGGACTCCGGCGATCCTGCGCGGAAAGCAGGCGCAGGCACCGTTGGAATCCCGGCCGGAAGAGCTGGACCCCCTCGATGCCTGGAAGGCCGGAAGAACGGGCATTCCGCTCGTCGACGCCGGCCAGCGGCAACTATGGAGCATAGGCTGGATGCACAACCGTGTGCGGATGGTCACCGCCAGTTTCCTGATCAAGAATCTGGGCATCCACTGGCGGGTGGGCGAGGAATGGTTCTGGGAGACCCTGGTGGATGCAGACCCTGCGAGCAATCCTGCCAACTGGCAGTGGGTTGCCGGTTCCGGTGCGGACGCCGCACCGTTCTTCCGGATCTTCAATCCGCAGACCCAGGCCAAGCGCTTTGACCCCGACGGCGCCTACATTGCCCGCTGGGTTCCCCAGGCACTGACTCCCGCCTACCCCGAACCACTGGTGGACCTCACGGAGTCCCGCCGGCACGCCCTTGAGGCCTACGAGAGCATTCGCTGAGCGGCAGCAAAATGCTCAGCGGCAGGAAGATGCCCAGCGGCAGGAAGCCCCGGGACGGGCTCAGCTCTCCTCGCGCGGTCCTTCGGCGGCATAGCAGGCCCACTGGGCGAGTGCAGCTTGGATCACGATGTACCGGTCGTCAAAAGTGTCGGCGCGGTAGTCGTCGGAGAGATTGTGATCGAGTGCTGCCCGGAAAGCTGCGGCATAGTCGGCCGTGGGGCCGATCACAAACCTGCGGTCGGGGCCGCTGCGGACCACCGCCCAGCGGGTGTCCGGGGCGGCTGCGGCCGCGGCGGCAGTGTCGTAGTAGTCCACGGCCAGGCCAAAGTGCCCGTCCCACTCAACGCCCTGCAGCGACACTTCAGCCGGCGGCTGCTCTTCTTCGGCGGCAGGGCGCCAGTCCACCACGGTGCGTTCGCCGTCGAGCACCAGTGTGAGGCGCGGCCGGGCAGCAAGATTGGAATTGAGAGGCACAGCGAGGGCCAGGGACCGCGGCCGGATGTTGTCCGGCTGGGTGCGGAACGTTCCGTCGGCCGTATGCAGCACATAGCTGCTTCCTCCGTGCTCCGAAGGCTGGCCGTAGTCAATGCGGCGCAGGGTGGTGGTGAGGTCCAAGGGCTCCTGACTTTCATCTGAATCCAGGCTTCTTCTCCCTCATTTTATCGGGCTGCGCGTGGACTGGCAGAGGACCTTGATCACACCGGATGCCTGACGTTGCCTTCGACATGAAAAGGCCCCGGAAACTCCTGAGCAGGGGTTTCCGGGGCCGTCAACTAGGCGGCTGCGGTTAAACCTGGCCCTGGCCGGGAGTGCCGGCCGGATGGGGCTGAAGGATCTGGACATCCATGTCCTGTGCCATCTTGCCGTCAAGTGCGGCGGTCAGGGCCTGGAACGCCGGGCTGACGGAATGAGCCTGCAGGTCTTCCTGGCTGGCCCATTTCTCGATCATGACCAGGCGGTCGCGGCCTTCGTTCAGGCTGTAGACCTCACAGCCGGCATCTTCGGCATGGACGCGCGCAATGATTTCGTCCAGCGTCGCAATCACTTCGTCCCGGAACTCCGGCTTCGGCACCATCGTGGCAACTACAACAAGACTCATGAGTTCTGCTCCTTCAAAGCGTCAAGGGCGGCGTCGACCGGGACCGAACCGTTGTTAAATTCGATAGTCTGCCCGATGGTGGCGGGACGGTCCAGCACGGCGGCGGCGACGAGCGCCACGTCCTCGCGGGATACCTGTGTGCCCTCGACGCCGGGGCCGGTTTCGATCTTTCCGGTGCCCGGATCCAGGGTCAGGGCGCTCGGTCCCAGGATGGTCCAGTCCAGTCCGCTGCTGCGCAGGTATTCATCAGCCGCAGCCTTGGCATCGGCGTAGGCGTAGAAGCCGTCATCTTCCGGAACTCCGTGGTCGGGTCCGGCACCGAAGTAGGACACCATGACATAGCGCGACACACCGGCAGCCTTGGCGGCGTCCATGGAGCGGATGGCGGCATCGCGGTCCACGGCGTAGGTGCGTTCAGCCGATCCGCCGCCTGCGCCGGCAGACCACACTACAGCGTCCTGGCCAGCGAGCTTCTGCGCAATTTCGTCTGTGGAGAGGTTTTCGACATCGGCGACGACGGCGGCGGCTCCGGCGGCTTCAACATCGGCCGTGTGATCGGGATTCCGGAACAGCGAGGTGACCTGGTGGCCGTTGGCGCTCAGGTCCCTGGCGAGGTGCAGGGCAACCTTGCCGTGGCCTCCAATGATGGCAATGCGTGACATGGTGAGTCCTTTCGTGGGGATCAGTGTCGGTCCCCACCATAAGCACGCTGATGGTTGCCCTGCCCACTTGTTCCGCTATGCGCGGAGTGTCCCGTGAACTGCGGTGAGCCGGGAATAAAAACGGAGGTGCCGGTGCAGCTTATGGTGCAGCTTATACGGGCAGATCCCGCAGCAGCCCCCCGAGCCGCATCAGTTCCGTCGGAATGTGCTCGGTCAGGCTGAGGCCGACAATATCCGCCGCCGCGGCGGCGTCGTTCACCAGGCTGACGACGTCGGACATCCGCATCCCGTCAGTGTTTTGGCCCACCGAACCCGTGAAATCGCGGCGGTCAATGACGTCCAGGTCAATGTGAACGGCCAGCTGCTGTGCGCCGGTGCCGGCGATCCATTCCAGCACCCGGCGGTTGTCGCGGGGAGTGCCGGTCATGCCGGCGGTCTGGATACCCAGACGCTCCTTGACCGCAATGCCCTCGTCATCCCAGTGCCGAAGTCCGACCTGCAGGATGTTTGCCGGGGGTATCAGTGCGGGCAGTTCAGCGATAATCCCGGCATCCCCCTCGCCCGCCAGGGTAGCCAGTGCCATGGAACGGAATCCGGTGTAGGTGTCGCCCGGGACGCCGGTGTCCGAGTGGGCATCGATCCACAGCACCGCAAGACTGTCACCGTACACAGAGGCCAAATGGCTGAACGGAGCCACGCTGACCGAGCACTCACCGCCGAACGTCACCACCGACCTCGGTTCCGCATCCCGCAGAATCTTCAGGGCTTCCCGCAGCTGGCGGACCACGGCATCGCGCGCGTAGATGCCGTTGACCGTTGCCAGGGCCTCATCCGCGGTGTCCGTGCTGACGGGCACATACGCTGTGGGCCCGTCATGGTCCGGAGCCATGAGCTGCAGGAGGGCGGGGCCAAGGTTGTAGGTCAGCTGGGTGTCATGCGCGTCCACCCCCCGATGCAGCTGGTGGGCGGCGGGCCCTGAAGCACCCTGCCACTGCGGAAAGATCAGGCGCAAGGCGCCGGGACCGGCGGGAGAGGTCGAGTTCATGGGCCCAACTTACGCCGGACGGCCGCCGCGGATAAGGGTGCGGCGGCGGGCGGGCAGGCAATACGGCAAAATTCACCGCCGAAAAACCGGCGGCCGCAAACAAAATAGGATGGAGGTATGACTGCAACACTCGTAGCCCGGGATCTGTCCGGCGGCTACGCACACCGCACCCTTTTCTCGCATTTGAATCTGACTGTCGCCCCGGGCGACGTCGTGGGCGTGGTGGGCTCCAACGGCGCCGGGAAATCCACCCTCCTTCGCCTGCTGGCCGGTGCCGCGGAACCCCTGGCCGGCAGCGTGTCCACCGCACCCGCCGACGCCTTCATTGGCTGGCTTCCCCAGGAGCACGAACGCGTGGAAGGCGAGACCGTGGCCGGCTACATTGCGCGCCGCACCGGTGCTGCGGCCGCCACGGAAGCGATGGAAGCTACGGCGGAGGGGCTCGGATCCGGTGCCAAAGGGGCCGACGACGCCTACGCCGTCGCACTGGACCACTGGCTGGCCAGTGGTGCCGCGGACCTCGAGGACCGGATTCCGGCTGTGCTGGCCGAGCTTGGACTGGACGTGGGCGCAGAGGCGCTGATGACGTCGCTGTCCGGCGGACAGGCGGCACGGGTGGCGCTCGCGGCCCTGTTGCTGAGCCGGTTCGATATTGTGCTGCTGGATGAGCCCACCAATGACCTGGACCTTGCCGGGCTGGCCCGGCTGGAGGAGTTTGTTCAGGGGCTGCGCGGCGGCGTCGTCCTCGTCTCGCATGACCGGGAGTTCCTGGCCCGCTGCGTGACCACGGTGGTGGAACTGGACCTGGCGCAGAACAAGGTTGCGGTGTACGACGGCGGGTACGACGCGTTCCTGGAGGAGCGCAGCGTTGCGCGCCGGCACGCCCGCGAGGCGTATGAAGAATTCGCTGACAAGAAAGCGGACCTGGTCTCGCGTGCCCGCACCACCCGGGAATGGAGTTCCCAAGGTGTCCGCAATGCTATGAAGAAATCTCCGGACAATGACAAGATCCGGCGCCGGGCGTCGATGGAATCCTCCGAAAAGCAGGCACAGAAGGTGCGGCAGATGGAATCCCGGATCGCACGCCTGGACGAGGTGGAGGAACCGCGGAAGGAATGGCAGCTGCAGTTCACCATCGGAGCTGCCCCGAGGTCCAGCTCCGTCGTCGCAACCCTGAACAACGCGGTCGCGGAGCGCGGATCATTCACGCTGGGACCGGTTTCAGTCCAGATCAACGCCGGGGAACGGATCGGCATCACCGGCCCCAACGGTGCCGGAAAATCCACCCTGCTGGCGCTGCTGCTGGGACGTCTGGAACCGAGCGATGGCAGTTCATCGCTGGGCTCCTCCGTGGCCGTGGGGGAGATTGACCAGGCCCGCGGACAGCTGCGGCATGATCTCTCTCTGGGGGACGCTTTTGAGGCGGCCGTTCCTGAAATGAACAGCGCCGAGGTCCGCACGCTGCTGGCCAAGTTTGGGCTCAAGGCAGATCAGGTGACCAGCCGGGTGGCCTCCCTGTCCCCGGGCGAGCGGACCCGGGCGTCCCTGGCGCTGCTGCAGGCCCGCGGAGTGAACCTGCTGGTGCTCGACGAACCGACCAACCACCTGGACCTGCCGGCGATCGAGCAGCTGGAAGAGGCGCTGGAGAGCTACGAGGGAGCCCTGCTGCTGGTGTCCCATGACCGGCGGATGCTGGAAAATGTTCGGCTCGATGCCCGCTGGGATGTCACCGGAGGATCCGTCACCGTTCAGTGAGGCTTCCCTGAGTACCAGCCATCCGCGGAATTGTGATAAATGTAACGGACGGTGTGTGTCCGGACAGGCGACACAACCGCATGGTCTCGGTCTTTGGGGGGAGTAGTTATCATGGCGTCACAGCAGCTGCTTGAAGGACCGGAACAGTGAAGGCCCTGCGTATCATGGACATCCCTGTCCTGCTGAGCGTCTGGGTCCTGTGTGTCACCACTGACTGGTCCACCGGCACCAAGGCAGCCCTCAACATAGCCGCAGTTGCCCTCCTGTGTTTCAAGGAGTTCCGGGTTCACCGCCGGTTACAGCGGACGGCTGCCGCCGCGGCGCGGCCGGGCGCCTCCCGTTCCCGCGAACTGGCTTTCGCCGCCGCCTAGACGTACCGCAGGCCAGCGCGGTGCAGGGCGTAGTCTGAGTAGCCCCGGCATCTTGCCGGGTGAAACTTGGGGAGTACGCATGAGCAGCACAGCTACGGACAGCTCGTTGAGGACTCTGGGGGTCATTGCCACCTCGCGCAAGACTGATGAACGGCGACTTCCGCTGCATCCGCGCCACCTGGAACGGATCGATGCGGATCTGCGGTCGCGGATCATCCTTGAACAGGGCTATGGCGAGCGCTTTGGCCTCGGTGATGATCAGCTGGCTCCCTTGGTGGGCCGGGTGGCCCCGCGCGCCGAGGTCATCGCCGCCTCCGATGTGGTTCTGCTGCCCAAGCCGCAGGCGCAGGACCTGCGTGAACTCTCTAATGGTCAGGCGCTGTGGGGCTGGCCCCACTGTGTTCAGGACAGGGTCATCACCCAGCTGGCCGTGGACAAGTCGCTGACACTCATTGCCTTTGAGGCAATGAACCACTGGAACGCGGACGGCGGATTCGGGCTTCATGTATTCCATAAGAACAATGAACTGGCGGGTTACAGCTCGGTCCTTCACGCCCTAGGACTTGCCGGTGCCACCGGAGACTACGGCCGGAGGCTCAGCGCCGTCGTCATCGGGTTCGGAGCCACTGCCCGCGGAGCCGTCACCGCCCTGAACGCCCTGGGAGTCCATGATGTGCAGGTGCTCACCAACCGGGACACTGCCGCCGTGGGTTCGCCCATTCATTCCGCCCGGATCCTGCACTTTGAGCGGGACGCCGTCCTGTCCCATCTCAGCCACGTGATCACCGACAACGGCCGCGAAGCGCTGGCGCCGTACCTCGCGGGTTTCGACCTGGTGGTCAACTGCACGCTGCAGGATCCCAACGCCCCGCTGACCTATCTGCAGGAAGACGATTTGGCCGCCTTTGCTCCGGGCAGCCTGATCGTCGACGTTTCCTGTGACGAAGGCATGGGCTTCTCCTGGGCCAAACCCACCACTTTCGCTGAGCCCGTGTTTGAGGTGGGGAACGGAATCCGCTATTACTCCGTGGACCACAGTCCGTCTCACCTGTGGGACTCGGCCACGTGGGAAATCAGTGAAGCCGTGCTGCCGTTCATCCGTACGGTGATGTCCGGCCCTGACGCCTGGGAGAAGGACTCCAGTGTGCGGCGTGCGATTGAAATCCGGGAGGGGCGGATCCTGAATCCGGCGGTCCTGGCTTTCCAGGGCCGTTCCGCGGATTACCCTCACGCAGTGGCTGCAGCCTAGCGCACCATCTTCCGGCAGGTCCCGCGGTTCGCAGCTGCGGGACCTGCCGTTTTTTAAGTGTTGGGCAGTTGGTGACTCCCGGCCCCGGAGCGGTGCCGGGCTCTAGGAGCCGAGCGGGGAACAGGTCTAACGTAAAAGGTCGCACCTGACTCCCTCCAGGAATCGAGCGGTTCATGAGCACTCACATGGAACTCCTGCTGATCCCCACGGATAACGGCATGGTCCGTGGAATTGTGGCAAACGGCGTACGCACGTGGCGGGGGATCCCCTACGCAGCACCGCCGGTGGGGGAGCTGAGGCTGCGGTCCCCGCAGCGGCCGGACCGCTGGAACGGTGTCTTGGACGGCAGTGCTTTCGGTTCGGCGCCGCCCCAGTCGCGGAACCCCTCACTGACCGGTTCCCGGCGGCGGGCTCCGATGGACGAGGACTGCCTGACACTCAACGTCTCGGCTCCGCTGGAGCAGGCACGGGACAGGCTTCCCGTCCTCGTCTATTTTTACGGTGGAGCCTTCAGCTCCGGCTCCTCGATGGTCAAGACGTACCGCGGTGCCCACCTGGTCCAAACCGGGGAAGCCCTTTATGTCTCCCTGAACTACCGCATCGGTGCCCTGGGCTTCATGGATTTCAGCTCGTTCTCCGGTCCCCGGAGGGTGTTCGATTCCAACCTGGGACTGCGGGATCAAGTGGCGGCGCTGGAGTGGGTTCGGGACAACATCGCTAATTTCGGCGGTGATCCGGAAAACGTGACCATCTTCGGTGAGTCTGCCGGCGGGATATCCGTGACATCGCTGATGTGCATCCCTGCGGCAAGGGGTCTGTTTCACCGGGCCTACGCGCAGAGCGCAGCACCCTCCAGCGCATACTCACCGGAACTGCACGCCTCCTGGGCGCGGGACCTGCTGCAGATCCTCAACGTACCTCTCTCGGATGCCGCCGAGGCCCTGTCAACCCTTCCGGCTTCAGCCCTGGTGCGGGCCACCAACCACCTGACATCCAAAATCGGTCCGGCAGACAAACCTGGATCGCTCAGTGTCTCACCCGTGGTCGACGGCGATTTCCTGCCCGAGCATCCACTGGACATCTTCATGAAGGGCAAATCGGCTCCCGTGCCGCTGGTGCTGGGAACCATGGCCAGGGAAGGGGCGTTGTTCGCCAAAATCGTGGACATTCTCCCCTCCACCCCGGACCGGATCGAGAAAATGTTCGCCGGCACCGATCCGTCCGCTCAGTCCCGGGTGCTGGCCGCCTATCCGGGATATCCGTCCAAGGAACGGTCGGTGGAGATCAGCGGAGATCTGGTCTTTTGGTATCCCTCCACCGTGGTTGCCGAATCGCACTCCCTGGTGGCCCCCACCTGGTCTTACCGGTACGACTTTGCGACGCCGATGATGAACCTGCTGGGTTTCGGCGCGACCCACGCCATGGATGTGCCCGTGATGTTCGGCGAAACCCGCGAGCCCATCACCCGTGCGTTGTCCCTGCTCGGCGGTGCCGCTGCTTTGCGGGAACTCTCGGCGCGGTTCCAGGGAACCCTGCTGAGCCTGGCAAAAACGGGTGATCCGGGGCCGGACTGGCCGCCTTACGAGCCGGTGGAGCGGCGGACCCGGATTTTCGACCGTGAAGACCGGATTGAATCCGATCCCTTTCCCGAGCGCCGCCGTGCCTGGGCCGGCTACCGCGGCTATTTGTGATGGAGTCCGCAGACTCCCTGTGGGAGGGTTAACCCAGCTTTAGTCCCGTCCTCGATCCACAGCAGTGTGCATAAGGAGAGTTGGCAGCATGAGTGAACATTACGACGTCGTTATCCTGGGAGCCGGTCCGGGCGGCTATGTGGCGGCGATCCGAGCCGCGCAACTGGGCCTGAGCGTGGCAGTGGTGGAAGAAAAGTACTGGGGCGGAGTCTGCCTCAATGTGGGGTGCATCCCCTCCAAAGCGCTCCTCCGCAATGCCGAACTGGCCCAGATTTTCACGAACCAGGCGAAGACGTTCGGCATGAGCGGCGACGTGAGCTTCGATTTCGGTGCTGCCTTTGACCGCAGCCGGCAGGTGGCGGACGGGCGGGTCAAGGGCGTCCACTTCCTGATGAAGAAGAACAAGATCACCGAATACGACGGGCACGGCGTGTTCACCGATGACCACACCGTGGAGGTCTCCCTGTCGAAGGGCGGCTCCGAGACCATCACCTTCGACAACGCGATCATCGCCACCGGAACCTACGTTCGGCTGCTGCCCGGCGTCGAGCTCTCGGAGAACGTGGTGACCTACGAAGCTCAGATCATGGACCGGGACCTGCCGAAAAAGATGGTCATCGTCGGCGCCGGCGCCATCGGTATGGAGTTTGGCTATGTGCTGCGCAGTTACGGAGTCGATGTGACCATCATCGAGTTCCTGGACCGGGCGCTGCCCAACGAGGATGCCGACGTGTCCAAGGAGATCACCAAGCAGTACAAGAAGCTGGGGATACCGATCCTGACCTCCACCAAGGTGGAAACTGTGACCGACAACGGTTCCTCGGTGACCGTGACGTATAAGGACAAGAACGGCAAGGACGGATCCATCGAAGCGGACCGGGTCATGCTCTCCATCGGTTTTGCGCCGCGGACCGAGGGCTACGGCCTGGAAAAGACCGGTGTGCAGCTCACTGACCGCGGGGCCATCGCCATTGATGACTACATGCGGACCAACGTTCCTCACATCTACGCCATCGGCGACGTGACGGCGAAGCTGCAGCTCGCCCACGTGGCCGAGGCCATGGGTGTTGTGGCGGCGGAAACCATCGGCAAGGCCGAAACCATGCCGCTGGGGGATTACCGCATGATGCCCCGGGCCACGTTCTGCCAGCCGCAGGTGGCCAGCTTTGGACTCACCGAGCAGCAGGCCCGCGACGAGGGCCATGACGTGGTGGTGAGCACCTTCCCGTTCACGGCCAACGGCAAGGCCCACGGGCTGGGGGAGCCGGTTGGCTTCGTGAAGCTGGTGGCGGACAAGGAGCACCTCGAGTTGCTGGGCGGACACCTGATCGGGCCGGATGTGTCCGAGCTTCTGCCTGAGCTGACGCTTGCGCAGAAATGGGACCTGACCGCCTATGAGCTGGCGCGGAATGTGCATACGCACCCGACACTGAGTGAGGCGCTGCAGGAGGCGTTCCACGGCCTGACCGGGCACATGATCAACTTCTGATCCGGCGGGAACTGCGCAGGGAGAGTGGTGATCGCGGGGAGACCGGTCAGCCGGTCCCGAGGATGCAGAATTCATTGCCCTCGGGATCGGCCAGCACCGTCCAGGTGACGTCCGGGCCCTGGCCGACGTCCGCGCGGACTGCGCCTAAATCCAGCAGCCGCCGGACTTCTTCGGAGGCGGTGGAGCCCGGGGCCCGCAGGTCCAGATGAAGGCGGTTCTTTACTGACTTGTGCTCCGGCACGGCCAGGATATCGATCGGCGGGCCGTCGCCGTTCTCGGGGACCAGACTGATGACCCCCTCCTCTTCTTCTTCCCCGTCAATCCGGTAGTTCAGTGCCTGGGTCCAGAATTCGGCCAGGCGGCGGGGATCCACGGCGTCCAGGGCAATCTGTGCAACGGAAAGGGTCATGGGGGGGCTTTCTTCCTGCGGGCCTGCGCCCAGGTAGGCCAGGGCGGTTGTGAAGCCTGAAACTAACACCGGGTCCGGGCCCGGTCAACAGTGGAAAACGCATCCTCCGGAGGCAAACCATGGCCGGCGGAGAAGAGTTCCGGGCCCGTGTTTTTAGTCACCGGGCGATGAGGAAACGCCGCAGTGCCGCGGCACCAGGCATTTACCGGCGTGACGGATGCGACAGCCGTCCATCGGGGCCGTCACAGCAGGCCGTCCCCGCCCGCAATACGTGACTAACCTTGAAATATGGATCTCCAGAATATCAATTTCAATACCCGGAAATGGGTCCGTCCTGAAGACCTGAACGCCAACGGCACACTGTTTGGCGGCAGCCTTCTGCGATGGATCGACGAAGAAGCAACCATCTACGCCATCCTGCAGATGGGCAACGGCCGCGTGGTCACCAAATTCATGTCGGAGATCAACTTCGTCAGCTCCGCCCAGCAGGGCGACCTGATCGAAATGGGTTTGCGCGCCACCAAATTCGGCCGCACGTCACTGACCATGCGGGCCGAGGTGCGCAACATGGTGACCCGCCGCAGCATCCTGACGATCGACCGCATTGTCTTTGTGAACCTTGGCGCAGACGGCAATCCCGCCCCGCACGGATTTACCGAGATCACCTATGACCGGGACCGGCTGCCTGCTGAGCACCTTCCCGTAAGCCTCGACGCCTAACAGCCGCCGGCCGCGGCTGCGGTGCGTTTTTGCCGTATCGGGCTGCCTTTGCGGTCCGGGCAGGAGCCGCAGGACAGCCCCCGTGGGATATTCGACAAAACATCGTAGCCCATGGATGCAAGGTGCGGCTGCGGCGGTGGGCGGGGCCGCCCCCCCCTTCCGGGCCATGGCTGACGCCGCTCGGAACGGAGCTTTGATACCGGATCCCGCACCACACCTCAGCACTGAATCCCTGATTGGCGACTGGCTTGACCACCCCACGGGGCGCTCCGTCCTGATCGACCTGCTGGACCGCCGCAGTCCTGACGCGCGGGCACTGTATGCGATTCGCATGCTGCCGCTTTCCACCCTGGTGTCGCTCAGTAACGGCGTCATCACAGAGGAAGTTCTGGACCGCATGGTGGAAGCCGCCAACCGGCTCATCGATCAGCCGTCGGTTCATCCGGCAACGGCCCACCTCTTTCCGTCTGCCCCGCCTCCGGCGCCCAATGACTGGCAGGAACCCCTGGTCGAAGGCCGGTTTGCGGGCAAAACAGTGGTGGTGACCGGCGCCGGGTCGGGAATTGGCCGGGCTACCACGCTGCGGGTAGCCCGGGAAGGCGGTCATGTGCTGGCCGTTGATCTCAGTACCCTGCGCATGGAAGCGCTGCTGGAGCGCAACCTGGACCTGGACATTGCCGGCGTCGTAGCGGACATCTCTACCCAGGCCGGTGTGGACAAGATTGCGGTGGAGGTGGGAAACCGGCTGGACGGACTCGCCATCGCGGCGGGAATTGCCGACAACATGGTTGCCCTGCACGAAGTGGAAGACGACCTGTGGGAGAGCGTTTTCCGGATCAACGTGGATGGACCGTTCCGTTTATCGCGGCGCTGCTTCCGGTGATGCTTTCCCGGGGGTCCGGGTCCGTCGTCAACGTGTCCTCCCAGGCCGGGCTCCGCGGATCGATTGCGGGTGCTGCCTATACTGCCTACAAACATGCGGTGATTGGACTGACCCGCAGCGCGGCCTTTAGCTACAGTCCGCGCGGCATCAGGGCCAACGCAGTCATCCCCCGGCCCACCACTGCAGCACTTGAATCGAACTACGGGTCCCTGGGCGATGCCGGCCCGGTTCCGTCACTGTCTCTGACATCACCGGACATCGAGTCGGCGCAGATCGCTTCGCCGATGACTTATCTGCTGAGCGACGACGCCGCCAATGTCACGGGCGCGATCCTCCCGGCAGATGAAGGCTGGGGCATCGCCTAGAAGCTGGTTCGCGCGGGAGCATCACTTCACATTACTGATCACCGCCGGTGCCCTGCAGCCACCCTTCCAGCTGCTTCAGCAGATCCGCCGTTATGGGACTGCCCGGAAACCGTGCCATCCGGTTCAGCGGCATGTTGCCCACCAGCGCCAGCGAAGCCGCCAGGCCGCCGGCGTAATCCATGCTGCCGCCGCTGTCCTGGCCTGCACTGTCCCGGCCTGCAGCTTCCATCCCCGTCCTGGCCGCGGCTGTCAGCGCGGACACCAGTTCCGCGGCAGCGGCAGGGTCGGCGAGCCACTCCTGAATGGAGGAGGCCGTGCTTAGGGGCGGCTCGGGAACGGTCCCGTCGAGTGCGGCAACCCCGGCCAGCCGGAGGTCGCGGGAAGACGCTCCCACCTCAATGCGGTACTCCCCGGCGTCGGCCACCCATGACATGCTCAGCGGATCAAACCGCGACAAAGCGCGGGGATCGAGGGAAAAACTCAGACGGCGGGATTCCCCCGGAGCCAGGTGCACTTTTTCGAACCCGCGCAGCTCCCGCAGCGGACGCAGCGGACGCTGCTGGGCGGCGTCGTCATCCGGAGCACCGACGTACAGCTGCACCACGTCGCTGCCGCCGCGGCTGCCCGTATTGGTGACGGTCAGTTCCACGTGCACCTGCTGGTCCCCGCCGGCTCCGGTGCTGCGGATCGCCAAATCCGTGTACCCGAAGCTGGTGAAGGAGAGTCCGTGCCCAAAGGGGAAGGCGACCTCCAGCTGCCGGGTGTCATACCAGCGGTAGCCCACCAGCACCCCTTCGCCGTACCGCACGGTGCCGTTTTCGCCGGGGTAGTTGCTGTAAGCGGCGGTGTCCGACAACCGGACGGGAATCGTTTCAGCCAACCGTCCGCCGGGGTCAGTGCGACCAAGCAGGACATCGGCCAGGGCCGACCCGCCGGCTTCACCCGGCAGCCAGGCTTCCAGGAGCGCGGGAACATTCTGTGCCCAGGCCGTGGTCACCACCCCGCCGTTGGAGAGCACCACCACGGTCCGCGGATTAGCTTCCAGGACGGCGGTGAGCAGCTCCAGCTGCTCGTCGGGCAGGTCCAGGGTGGTGCGGTCATAACCTTCGGACTCCGCCGCGTCGGGCAGGCCCAGGAAAACGACGGCGGTACCGGCAGCTGCTGCCGCCGCCGCGGCTGTTTCCATCAGGTCCGCCGGCCCGGCCCCGGGCTGGCTCACCAGAGCGGTTGCGGATTCCGGATCCGGACCGGCCGGGAGCGCGTATCCGGGTTCAAACAGGAGTTCGGGCAGGTCATGCTGCAGGGCATCGAGGGGACTGACAAGGCGAACCGGGTTCACCCTGGAGGATCCGCTTCCCTGGTACCGGGGGGTGCGGGCCAGCTCGCCGATCACGGCCACGGAGCCTCCGGCCTGCAGTGGAAGGAGGCCGCCGTCATTCTTCAGCAGCACCATCGATGCTGCTGCTGCCCGCCGTGCCAGATCGTGGCTGGCCGCATACACTGCCGCGTCGCTGCCGGCCGTCCCTGCTGCGCCGGCCGTTCCTGTTCCTGCGCCGGTCCGGGGCGGCATGCGGTCCACGAGGCGCAGGATCCGGGCAGCCGCAGTGTCGATCTGTTCCTCAGTGACCATCCCTGCGTCCAGTCCGGCGGTAATTTCCCGGGCGCCCAGGCCGCCGCTGGAGGGCATTTCCAGATCGAGTCCGGCAGCGAGCGCGGCCGCACGGTTGGTCACAGCACCCCAGTCCGACATGACGGCTCCCTCATAACCCCAGGTTCCGCGGAGCACCTCCCCGAGCAACCACGGGTTTTCAGCGGCATGCAGTCCGTTGATCTTGTTGTAGGCCGCCATGATGGTCCACGGTTTTGCCGTCCGCACCACAATCTCGAACGCGCGAAGGTAAATCTCATGCAGGGTGCGCTGGTCCACTACGGCGTCCACCCGCATCCGGTCCGCCTCCTGGTTGTTGGCGGCGAAATGCTTGGGGCTGGTCCCTACACCGGCCGCCTGGACCGCCGCCGTCCATGCGGCACCCAGCTCCCCGGCAAGGAGCGGATCCTCGGAAAAATATTCAAAATTGCGGCCGCACAGGGGAGTCCGCTTGATGTTGAGCCCGGGTCCGAGCAGGACGTCCACGCCCTGGAGCCGGGCCTCGCGGGCGACGGCGGCGCCAAGTTCGGCGAGCAGGCTCCGGTCCCAGGAGCAGGCGGTGGCGCATTCGGCGGGAAAGCAGGTGGCCGGAAGGGACTCACCCAGGCCCAGCACGGCTTCGCCTGACGGCCTCCGCACGCCGTGCGGACCGTCCGAAAGCACCAGGGGGCGGATTCCCCGTCCGGGCAGGGCAACCGTTTCCCAGAAACCAGCTCCGGACAGAAGTGCAGTCTTGTCCTCCAGGCTCAGGTCCCGGAGTACGGCTGGAATATCCATGATGGCTCCCTCATCCGCGGGTTCAGAGTCTAAAGCGCGTGCCTGGGGCTGGAAAAGGGCAGGTGCACCCTGTTAGAAGCTCCCCGGCCGGCCGTAGGGTTTCAACTACGGTTGCAGTCTGCCATGACCTGCCTCCGGGACGGGAGCCCACGCATGAAGACCCACCTCGACCGCTACCGGCAGATCGCCGAAATCCTGTACCGCAACGGCTTTGGCTACCTGGTTGCCGCCTCGGGACTGGAAAACCGGCTGCCTTTCCGGCGCAGGCCGCAGGCAACAGACCGGCCGCAGGGCTCCGCCAATGCCCCTGAGTACCTGCGCCGGGCGCTGGAGGAGCTGGGTCCCACGTTTGTGAAGATAGGGCAGCTGCTGTCCACCCGGCAGGACCTGCTGCCGCCCAGATACCAGGAGGAACTGGCTAAGCTGCAGGATGAAGCTGGCCCCGTGCCCTGGGAAGAAATCCAGCCGGTGCTGCAGGCGGAACTGGGCTCGGACGTGATGAAAAAATTCTCCGCCTTCGACACCACGCCGCTGGCCAGTGCCTCCATTGGACAGGTCTATGCCGCCCAACTGCGCAACGGTGCCGACGTAGTGGTGAAGATCCGGCGTCCGGGGGTGGAGGAGGAGGTGAATGAGGACCTGGATATTCTTCAGGGGCTGGCCGGATATGCCGGCAGGCACTGGGAAGCGGCACGCGACTATGACCTCAAGGGTTTGATGGACGAGTTCGCCGAGACCCTGCGGGAGGAGCTGGATTACCAGCAGGAAGCCCGCAACACCAACCGGTTTGCCCTCAACTTCCAGGACAGTCCCGTGGTGCAGATTCCCGTGGTGTATTCCGATGTCAGCACCTCCAAAGTCCTGACCCTGCAGCGGCTGTACGGGCTGAAAGTAACTGACACCGCCGCCATCGACGCCGCCGGGATAGACCGCAGGGTGCTCGCCGCCGATGCGGCCAACGCCGAAATGAAGATGGTGTTCGAGGACGGGTTCTTCCACGCTGATCCGCATCCGGGAAACATCTTCGTGGAAAAGGGCGGCCGGATCGGACTCATCGATTTCGGCATGGTGGGGGAGGTGGATGACCGGCTCCGCACCCAGCTCTCGGCGCTCTTTGTGGCGGTAATGCGCAAGGACGCGGAACGGATGGCTTCGGCGCTGATCCGGATGTGCCCCATGTCCCGCCGCGTGGACCGGATCCAGCTCCGGCTGGACCTGCAGCAGCTGATCCGGCTCTACGCGGGCAAGACGCTCGGCAACGCGCCGGTGGGACGCATCATCAATGCAGGAATGGCGATCATCCGCACCCATCATCTGCAGCTGCCCCGGGAGATGGCCCTGCTGCTGCGCATGCTGATCATGACTGAAGGCATGGGAGAGGTGCTCGATCCCGACTTCAGCATGGGGGAGACCCTCGCTCCGTACGCCCGGCGGATGACCATGCGGCAGATGAATCCGATCACCTTTGTCCGGCGCCTGGGACAGGCGGGCGTCGAGACGCTCGAGCTCAGCGCCGAACTCCCGGATCAGGTCCGCCGGCTCCTGACCACGCTGGACTTTGAAGGCCTGGAGATCCACTTGCGCGCCGAAGAACTCGCCCCGCTGGTGGTTCGCTTGGAGAAAGTGGGCAATCGGATGGTTGCTGCCATTTTTGCGGCCGCCTTCATCCGCGGGGTGGGGGAGCTGGCGCTGGGGGACGCTGAGCGCTGGAAGTCCTGGCAGGCTCCGCTCATGACAGCCGGCCTGGCCTCCACCGGGGCACTGGGCGGCTACCTGGCCTGGACTGCCCGTAAACAGCGGCTGGCGAGCTACTGACGCGCCGGCCGGGCCGCCCCCAGGTCTGCCGTGGGGGTGCGGTAGGTCTCGCGTGCCGTCAGGGCCGAGATTGAAGCAATAATGCTGATCGCTGCGGTGAACAGACTGATGACCACCCAGCCTCCGGGTTCCAACCCGCCCAGTGCTGCCACGATGGACGGCGCAAATCCGGCCATGAGGAATCCCAGCTGGGTGCCGATGGCCAGCCCCGAGAAACGGACCCGGGCGCTGAACATTTCGGCGTAGAACGAGGGCCATACCGCGTTGGCAGCTGCATAGCCGCAGGAGAACACCGTCACGGAAAGCACAAACTGGAGCAGGGTGTTACCCGATTCCATGGACAACAGGTAGAACGGCATCACTGCGGCCGAGGACAGCGCGCCGTAGATGAATACGGGCTTGCGGCCGATCCGGTCGGCCAGCATTCCGAACAGCGGCTGCGTTCCCAGGGCTACCACGTTGCCGGCCACGACGAGCCACAGCGTGATGCTGGCATCCACCTCGCCCACGTCCGTGCCGTACTTGATCGCCAGCGTGCCGTAGACGGTGGACACCGCGGCGATGAACGCACAGCAGATGACCCGCAGCACGTCCCGCCAGTGGTGGGCCAGCAGGTCTCCCACGGGCAGCCGGGAGATTTCGTTGTTGGCCTTCGCGGCGGCGAAGGTGGGCGTTTCATGCAGCGAGCGCCGGATGAAATAGGTCACCAGGACCACCACTGCGCTGAGCCAGAACGGAATACGCCACCCGATGCCGTACTTGATGTCATCAGGGAGGGCCAGTACCGGGATGAAGACCAGCGCGGCGAGGATCTGCCCGCCCTGGGTTCCGGTGAGGGTCCAGGAGGTGAAGAAGGAGCGGCGGTTGTCCGGGGCATGTTCAAGCGTCAGGGAGCTGGCTCCGGCCTGCTCGCCGGCGGCCGACAGGCCCTGCATCAGGCGGCACACCACCAGCAGTGCCGGAGCCCACCACCCGATGACGTCGAACCCGGGAAGGCAGCCGATCAGGAAGGTTGACGCTCCCATCAGGACCAGGGTGAACATGAGTACTTTCTGGCGGCCCACCCGGTCGCCGAAGTGGCCGAGCACCACGGCGCCCACCGGACGGGCAACGTAGGCAAACCCGAACGTTGCCAGGGACATGATCGATGCCTGCGTGCCTGAGTCCGGAAAGAACACGTAGGGGAAGATCAGGGCCGCGGCGGATCCGAAGATAAAAAAGTCGTAATACTCAACCGCGCTGCCCATGAAGCTGGCTGCCGCCGCCTTCTTTGGTGTCTTGGCGTGGACTTTGTCCGCTGGGACAGTCTCAGTCATGGGGGTCTCCTGTGCCGGGAAGTGTGCGCTGTTCGCACACGTGTGCAGAGTTCGAACAGTTCCAGTAATGTAGCTCACAGCTGTGGACCCCTGCAATGTCTTTACGCGGCTGTGTCATGTCTCTTCGGAGCGGGAAGCCCCGCCCCCGCGAAAGGAAAAGTTTCGTGAGTACACCATCGGAATCCTTTGTGGTTGGCCTCATTGGGGAGGGTGTTACCCCCTCCCTCTCGCCGCCCATGCATGAGCAGGCCGCTGACCGGCTGGGGCTGCGGTATATTTACCGGCCCGTGGATCTGACGGTACTCGGGGCCGGTGAAGGCGTCGAGGCCAGGCTGAAAGCCCTGCTGCACGGCGGCCGTGACCTCGGCTTCAACGCCTTCAACATCACACACCCGTGCAAACAGCTCGTCCTGGACTGCCTGGACGCTGTGTCCGACGACGCCGCCCGGCTGGGGGCCGTGAACACCGTCCTGATCAGGGACGGCCAATTCATCGGGCACAACACTGACTTCTCCGGCTTCGCCTCCGCGCTGGCAGCGGGCCTGCCGGGCGCGGTCCTGGACCGTGTGGTGCAGCTGGGTGTGGGCGGCGCAGGTTCCGCCGTCGCGTACGCCCTGCTCAAGGCGGGCAGCACCCATCTGACGCTGATCGACACCGACTACTCCCGCGCTGCTGAGCGGGCACGGGCGCTGGGCAGGCTCTTTCCCGGACAGGCAGTGGCCGCCGCGCAGAGCGGTGACCTTCCCGGCCTCCTGGCCGGGGCGGACGGCTTTGTGCACGCAACTCCGGTGGGAATGCACTCCCACCCCGGCCTGCCCCTGGACCCGGACCTGCTGTCACCGCGGCACTGGGTTGCCGACGTCGTCTACCGCCCGCTGGAGACGGAACTGGTCCGGGCCGCACAGGCCCGGGGCTGCGCCGTGCTGGACGGGGGCCAGATGGCAGTTGGCCAGGCGGTGGACGCCTTTGAGCTGATTACCGGGATTCGACCGGACCCGAACCTCATGCGGCAGGATTTTCTCGACCTCATCAAACGCGGACTCTAGGGGGAGCACTGTGCGGACATCCATTGCGACGGTGTGCCTGAGCGGCACGCTCGAGGAAAAGATGAGGGCCTGTGCGGCCGCCGGATTTGACGGCATTGAGATCTTTGAACAGGACCTGATTGTGTCGCCGGACAGTCCGGAAGAGATCCGGGACCTGGCTGCTGAGCTTGGCCTGAGTCTGGACCTGTTCCAGCCGTTCCGCGATTTTGAGGGTGTCACGGAGGAACTGCTCCGGGAAAACCTCTACCGCGCCGAAGCCAAGTTCAGGGTGATGAACCGGCTGGGTATCGACACCATGCTGGTTTGTTCCAATGTGGCCACGGCCACCGTGGATGACGACGGCGTCGCGGCCTCCCAGCTGCGCCGCATGGGTTCGGCCGCCGCCCGGTACGGCATCCGGCTGGCGTATGAGGCGCTGGCCTGGGGAAAATACGTGAACGATTTTGAGCACGCGCAGCGGATCGTGGATCTGGCGGACCACCCCAACGTGGGTACCTGCCTGGACAGCTTCCACATATTGTCACGCGGCGCGAATCCGGCCGGGATCGAAAAGATACCGGCGGAAAAGATCTTCTTTGTCCAGCTGGCCGATGCTCCGGAACTGTCCCTGGACGTGCTTTCCTGGAGCCGGCACTACCGGGTGTTTCCGGGTGAAGGCGCCTTTGACCTGACGACCTTCATGGCCCACCTGGTCCGCAGCGGCTACAACGGGCCGGTGTCGCTGGAGGTCTTCAACGACGTGTTCCGGCAGACCGCCGAGGAACGGACAGCCGTGGACGCCAGGCGCTCGCTGATGTGGCTCGAAGAGCGGACCTCCGTGTCCCTGGCGGAGGATGGCGAGGTCCGCGCATACCCGATGGATCTTGCCACCCTTCCGGTAGTTGCCGAGCCGACAGGCTTCAATTTCGCGGAAGTGAAGGCTGAGGATACCGGTGCCGTGGAAAAGCTGCTGTTCCAGCTGGGTCTGCACTGCGAAGGCAGGCACCGGACCAAGCCGGTACAGCTGTGGAGCGCCGGCCGGGCACGTGTGATCATTAACCAGCAGCAGGCCCGGGGGATGCCGGCTATTTCGGCACTGGGCCTGGACGTGCAGGACCCGCAGGCTGCCGCCTCCCGGGCCGTCCAGCTCAAGGCACAGCCGGTCAGCAGGCGCAGCCAGGCGGATGAAGCCGTCCTGCAGGCCGTCTCGGCTCCTGACTCCACTGAGATCTTCCTGTGCGAGGCCACTGAGGACGGCACCGTAGCGTGGGCGGACGAATTCGCTGTCCCCCCGCGCCCGGCGGGGGGCCAGGGCGGGCACGGCCCAGGCGTCGGGGACGAGCCGCTGATCACCCACATTGACCACATCAACCTCTCCCAGCCGTGGCAGCACTTCGACGAGGCCGTCCTTTTCTACGAATCGACCCTCTCCCTGCTTCCGCGCGCGTCGCAGGAAGTGCCCAGCCCCATGGGCCTGGTCCGCAGCCAGGTGATGCGCAGCAGTGACGGCGCCGTCCGGCTGGCCCTGAATATTGCACCCATGGTCCTTGAGCAGCAGCCGGGACGGCACGGGTCCGCGGAGTATCCGCAGCATGTGGCGTTTGCCTGCCGTGACGTGGTGGCACTGGCACGCCGGGCGCGGGAGCGGGGACTGGATTTCTTGCCGGTGCCGGCGAATTATTACGAGGACCTGCAGGCACGGTTCCGGCTGGAGGATGATCTGCTGGCTCTCCTGCAGTCCCTCAACCTGCTGTATGACAGGGACGGGGACGGTGAATTCCTGCATTTCTATACGGCGACGGTGGGCAGCGTGTTCTTCGAGGTGGTGGAGCGCCGTGGCCGGTATGACGGCTACGGGGCGCCCAATGCGCCGGTGCGGCTGGCCTCGCAGTATCAGCGGGAGGGCGCCGGCAGACGGGACGGACGGCATGGGGTCTGAAGAGGGGTACTACGTCAAGTCGACGGAAAAGACACTGGCGGTCCTGAGTGCTTTTACGCCGGAGCATCCGCGCCTGAGCGTCAGCGCCGTGGCGGCGGCCGCGGATCTCAGCCGGGCCGCAGCACGGCGCTTCCTGCTGACCCTGCGCGATCTGGGATACCTGCGCAGCGACGGCACGCTGTTCGAACTGGCGCCGCGCTCACTGGATATCGGGTCAGCGTTTCTGGCAACGCTGTCCCTGCCCTCGGTGGCGGAACCTCATCTCAAGGCTCTGGCCTCTGATCTGGGTGAAACCACGTCCCTCTGCGTGCTCGACGGCATGCACGTGGTGTATGTGGCACGCTTTACCGCGCCCCGGCTGGTTCACGTCTCCGTGAACGTGGGCACCCGCTTTCCGGCGTGGGCAACATCCATGGGCCGGGTCCTCATCGCAGCCCTGGAGCCCGACGAGCGCGAAGCCCACCTGAGCGCCGTCGAACTCCGCCCGCTGACGCCGCACACCGTCTCCAGCCTGGAAGAGCTGAGGTCCGAGGTGGAGCTTGCCGGCCGCCGCGGCTGGAGCCGGGTCACTGACGAGTTGGAAGGCGGACTGCGCGGGGTGGCGGTTCCGGTATTCCGCGCCGGCACTGTGGTAGCCGCCGCGAACGTGTCCCTGCAGACCCACCGGGATCCGAACGAGTCCGTGGAAGAAACCGTGATTCCACAGCTGAGGTCGGCGGCTGAAAGAATCACCGCCGACCTCAACGTCAGGTAACTGCTGCCCGGACCCCTTAGCCGGCGTAGTCCGTAGCGTTGTAGATGTTCAGATTCAGGGCAGCAGCCACCTGCGCCACCGCCTTCTGTCCCCGGACGCTGTTGCCCACCGGATCCAGCGGGGGAGAGAACGCCGCAATGGCCAGGGTGCCCGGCATGATCGCCAGGATCCCGCCGCCAACGCCGCTCTTGCCCGGCAGGCCTACTTTGTAGGCCCAGTCCCCGGAGGACGTGTACATTCCCTCCATGGTCATTTCCGCCAGGATCGGAGGAACCAGGGATGCATCGAACACCTGCTGTCCCGTAACCGGATTCCGGCCCCTGGCGGCCACGGTGGCTCCCATCGTTGCCAGATCCCGGGCAGTCACCAGGGTGGAACACTGCCGGGTGTAAACCTCGCAGGCTTCCATTGGATCCGAATACATCGTTCCACCCGAGTACAGCAGCCATGCGATGGCGCGGTTGTGGAAATTGGTGGACTGCTCGGAATCATTGACGGCATCACTGATGTGGATTTCCCGGCCGGCGAAGGCGCTTTGCATGGCCAGGATTTTCTGCCAGCGCTGATCCGGTGAATCCGCCGGAATCAAGGAGACCGTGGACATGGCCCCCGCATTCACCAGCGGCGAAACCGGCTTGTTGTCGTGCATCGCCACAGCCATCACCGAGTTGAACGGCTCCCCGGTGGGATCCGCGCCCACTTTGTCATGGAATTCCCGCAACCCCACGTCCTGCATCGCCAGGGTCATGGAAAACACTTTGGAAATGGACTCCAGGGCAAACTCGAATCCGGTGTCCCCGGCTTCAAACAGGTCACCGTCGGCCGTCACCACGCACACGCCGAACAGGGACGGATCCACTGACGCCAGATACGGAATGTAACTGGCATTGGCACCGCCGGTGTCTCCGGTATGGTCCTTGTAAGCGGCCTGGACGGCCCGGGTAATAGCTGATTTGTCCGGCATCATAGCGCTGCGCTCCCGCCCACGGCAGGCCCGGGGCGGGGCCTGAGCGGCGGTTTGCCTGCGCCTCCGGTCCCGCCCGGCTGCGCTGCGGAGTCACCCGCTGCCGTGCCGGTTGCCGTTCCGGCTGCGGCGTCCGCACCGGGCGCCGCCGCCGATGTGCCGGCAAGCGCCTGTTCAACAAGCACTGACGTCGGAACGGAGGACTTG
Organism: Arthrobacter sp. APC 3897; assembly: GCF_030407495.1. Classification (GTDB taxonomy): domain Bacteria; phylum Actinomycetota; class Actinomycetes; order Actinomycetales; family Micrococcaceae; genus Arthrobacter_B. The sequence continues at coordinate 87,364 of NZ_JASDDG010000001.1, forward strand.
GACACCGTGCCGGGATGGGTGTGTTCGATTTCCCAGGTGAACGGCTCGAAGTTGCTCTCAGGATCCCGCCAGTGCGGCTTGCGCAGAGCGTAAATCACCAGTGGAAGGATCACGAAGACCACCGCACCTCCGATCAGGATGCCCACGTACACTGCGGGGGATCCGACCGAAATCTGGTCCGGGGGAATGAAGCTGAAGACGAAAGCCATCAGGGACCCCAGGAAACCAACCCCGCCAATAAGCCACATGCCAACGTTTCCGCCCGGAACCCGGTAGGGGCGCGGCCGGTTCGGCTGGCTGAACCTCAGATAAATGGCGCCGGCGAACATCAGCAGGTACATGATCAGATAAAGGATCACCGTGAGCTGGCTCAGGATCTGATATGCGGCCTGCACCGACGGAAGAACAACGTAGACGACGCCCAGCCCGGTCACCGCGAAGGCCTGGAAGAACAGGATATGGGTACCCATGCCGTGCTTGTTGGTGTGCTGCCAGAAGCGGGGCAGGTAGCCTGCCCTGGCGACCGTGAGCAGCCCCGTTGAAGGACCGGCCACCCATGTGACCACGCCGGCCAGTACACCGATCAGCAGCATGACTGCGACGATCGGGCCCGCCCATCCGATTCCGGCCCACTCGAACATGTCGTTGTAGGACGTGAGCAGGCTTTGGGTCAGGTTGATATCCGCCTGCGGAACCACAAACGCAATGGCGAGGGTGCCCAGGACAAAGATGATCACCGTTCCGGCCGCCGCAATGAGCACGGCAATCGGATAATCGCGGGTTGGGTTTTTCACCTCCTTGACATGGATGGCATTCATCTCCATGCCGGCATAGAACAGGAAGATGCTCGCCGCCAGCACCACGTTGGAGAAGTTGGAGAAATCAGGGATGAGTTCGCCCCAGCCCATCTTGATCTGCGGGGTGTTGCCGGCGAAATAGTAGGAGAACCCAAGAACAATGAGGATGCCCGCCGGAATGATGGTGCCGACGATTCCGCCCCACTGACTGACCTTGGAGAAGGCCGCTGCTCCCCTGAAGGCAATGAACGTGGCGAGCCAGTACACCACCAGCACCACAGCCAGCACAAAGACCTTGTTGCCAGCCAGCTGCGCGTCTATGTTCTGGTTTTCCCCGGTATAGGCCAGTGACACCGCGCCAAAGGTCAGCACGGTGGGGAACCAGATGGTGACTTCGATGAACAGCATGAACATGGCCAGGAAGGCCCAGCGCGGCCCGAAGGCCTCACCGACCCAGCGGAAGACACCGCCGGTTTCCGGCCAACCTGTTGCCAGCTCCGCGGCTACCAGGGATACCGGTATCAGGAACACGACGGCGGCGAGCACGTAGTAGAAGATTGAGCTCAGTCCGTACTCTGCTTCCGAGGGCAGGCCCCGGAGACTGACCACCGCCACAATGTTCATGACGGCCAGGGCGCCGATGGTAATGGTGGCGGCCTGCTTGGATTTTCTTGATGTCTGAGCCGGCGCAGGTGTCTTGGAGCCGGAGGCACCCGAACCCGCCGCTGATGAACCGCTTGATGCAGTGGGATCACTCATTCCACTCACCTCCCGAGCTTAGTGATGGAAGCCAGGCTGTGCTGACTCCTGCGGCATCGGCGATTCAAGCCGATCGAGGTACTCGGTTTCCTTCCGGATGTCATCCAGGAGATTGTCTGCAAGATCCATGCTGAGACCGTTGCGGACCACGATGCGTTCCACGGTCAGGTTCTCCAGGTTGCTGGGCATGGGGTAGGCCGGCACCAGCCAGCCTTTGGTCCGCAGCCGTTCGGCCAGGTCATACAGGGTCCACTTATCCGTGTGCCCTTCCTTCAGCCGCCAGGCGAACACCGGTATGTCGGTGCCGTCGTTCCATAGCTCAAACGCGCCGATTTCACTGATGCCCGAGGACAGGTAGACGGCCACATCCTGACAGGCCTGCTGGACCTTGGCATAACCCTCGCGTCCCAGCCTCAGGAACAAGTAGAACTGCAGGACAACCTGGGCGCCCGGCCGTGAGAAGTTCAGGGCGAACGTCGGCATGTCCCCGCCCAGATAGCTCACGTAGAAGATCAGGTCTTCCGGCAGCCACTGGCGCTCGCGCCAGACGACCCAGCCCAGTCCCGGATAAACGAGCCCGTACTTGTGGCCCGAGGTGCTGATGGAATGGACCCGGTCTATCTGGAAGTCCCACTCCAGGTCCGGCTGGATGAACGGTGCGATCATCCCGCCCGACGCTCCGTCCACATGGATGTAGATGTCCAGTCCGGTGGACGCCTGGATGTCATCAAGCTTGGCGGCGATCTGCTTTACCGGTTCGTACATGCCGGTGTAGGTCACGCCCATGATCGCCACCACGCCAATGGTGTTTTCATCGACGTATTTCTCCAGCTCGAAGCCGTCCAGGCACTTGTGCTCCTCGCTGATGGGCACCAGCCGGGCCTCGACGTCGAAATAGTTGCAGAACTTCTCCCAGCACACCTGGACGGCCGAACTCATGACCAAGTTGGGCTTGTCCGTTGGCTTCCCGTCCGCTTTGCGGGCGTTCTGCCACAGCCGCTTGAGCGCGAGTCCGCCCAGCATGCAGGCCTCCGAGGAACCCACAGTGGAGGTGCCGATGGTTCCTTCGGGGTCCGGCGAGTGCCACAGGTCGGCAAGGATTTTCCAGCAGTTCTGCTCAATCTGGGCGGTCTGCGGATACTCGTCCTTGTCGATCATGTTCTTGTCATACGTCTCGGCGTACAGCCTGTTGGCGTGATCGTCCATCCAGGTGCTCACGAACGTTGCCAGGTTCAGCCGGGCGTTGCCGTCCAGCATGGTTTCGTCATGAACAATCTGGTACGCCGTTTCCGGCAGCATCTGTCCGTCGGCCAGCTTGGTTTTCAATGCAACCGTGTCTTCTCCCGGGCGGGCAAAGACCGGATTTACTGACAGCGTGTTTTTGTCCCGTGGTTGTGCCATGAGTTGTGACCTTTCATCGTTGATACCGAGACCGGCATCGGGCCGAAGTGAACGGCAGTCAGGAATCCCCCAGAGGCGCGCACTAAAAACACTACGCACGGCAAAATGGGGTTACCAGACCCAAGGCCCACATCGCCGCGCCGGAGGGGTTCATTGTTTGTTCCGGTGATTCGGGCGCCCGGAAGGGGCCGGACGGTTGAGCGGGAAACCATGCCGCGCGTAGCGTGTGAATGGTGTTTCACACACGGAGTTTTCTCTCGCATCATCAAAGCTGCAAGGAGATATCCCATGGCTTCACTAGCGCGGCGTGACCGGTTTGAACTGCCCGAACCGGTCCGGAAGTTCTTCGAGGGCGACTGGGAGGTGCCGGCGTTTCCGGTGGAGGAATACCGGGACGGTTCCAGCATGGTTGTGAGGGCGGAGCTGCCCAACATTGATCCGGACAAGGACCTTGATGTCTCTGTCAGTGACGGTGTCCTGCACATCAAGGGCGAGCGCCGGGAGGAGTCCGAGCACAGGGACAAAAACGGTTACCGCAGCGAATTCCGCTACGGGTCCTTCACCCGAGACATCCCCCTGCCTGCCGGCTCCAGCCAGGACAACGTCACCGCGTCCTATAACGACGGCGTCCTCGAGGTCAGGGTGCCGGTTCCGGAGGCCGGACCATCCACCACCAAGGTACCCATCTCCCGGGGCTAGCAGCACTCCGTGGCCAGCGCGCCTCCCAAGCCGGCCGGCGCCGGCAACCCAGGCAGCCGGCGCAAGTATCCGGACTGGATCATCATCGCCACGCTTGCCAGCGGCGGCATCGCGGTTTCCCTGGAAAAGACGGCGGTGGTCCCGCTGCTGCCGGAGTACCCGCGGGTCTTCGGGGTCACGGGCGACGACGTCTCCTGGCTGGTCACCGTCACGCTCCTGACCGCTGCCGTGGCGACGCCCATTGTGTCCCGGCTGGCGGATATGTTCGGCAAGCGCCGGATGCTGCTGATTGCCATGGCGATGATGATTGTCGGCGCATTCACCGCCTCCCTGGGCGGAACGTTTTTCTGGGCACTGGCGGGACGCGCCATCCAGGGGTTTTCCGGGGCCGTGATCCCGGTGGGGATCAGCATCCTGCGCGACGCGCTTCCGCAGAAAAAAATTGCCGGGGCCGTGTCCCTCATGAGCGCGAGCTTCGGCATCGGCAGCGCGCTGGGACTGCCTTTGTCGGGCTTCATCTACGAAAACCTGGGATGGCAGGCGACATTTTGGGTTGTGGGCCTGATCGCGCTGGTGATTTTCACCGCCGTCGTGATCTTTGTGCCGGAATCGCGGGTCCGGACGCCCGGACGCTTCGACTACGAGGGTGCACTGGTGCTTTCGGGCGCAATGACGGCCCTGCTGCTGGCAATCAGCAAGGGCGGTGTGTGGGGCTGGACCAGCGACGCCATCCTTGGCTTGTTTGCCGCCGCCGCCGTGCTTCTGGCGCTCTGGTTTCCCCTGGAGCTGCGCAAGGGACAGCCGCTGGTGGATCTGCGGACATCGGCACGGCGTCCGGTGCTGCTGACCAACGCGGCCACCGTCCTGGTGGGATTTTCCATGTATGCCAACATGCTGGTCACGACCCAGCAGCTGCAGCTGTCCAGGGAAAGCGGTTTCGGTTTTGGGCTGAGCGTGCTGGTGGCCGGGCTGACCATGATCCCGGCCGGGCTGGCCATGGTTGCAGCGGCACCGCTGTCCGCCTTTGTCACCAACACCTTCGGTGCCAAATCCACCATGGTTCTGGGCTGTGCCGTCATGGCGGCGGGCTACATGTCCCGGGTGATGCTCGTCCACACCGTCACCGGGATCATCATCGGCGCCGTGATCATTTCCGTCGGAACCGCCGTCGCCATGGCAGCCATGCCGACTCTCATCATGAGCAATGTTCCCCTGACCGACACGGCCGCAGCCAACGGCGTGAATACCCTGCTGAGGTCGGTGGGTACGTCAACCTGCAGTGCTGCCGTCGCCACCATTCTCGCTTCCGTCACCATGAGGGTGGACGGCACCGTCTTTCCCGGAGTGGACGCTTTCCGGGCGATCTTTGCGATGGCCGGGTGTGCCGCGCTGCTGGCCACGGGCATTTCCTGCTTTATCCCCCGGGCCGTGCGACGGGAGGCAACCCACCCGGCGCTGCATGCTCAACCGGGCCAGACCGAGCCGCGCGCGGTCGACGCCAGGCAGGAGATCATGGTGACCGGAACGCTGCTGGCGGACGACGGGCGGACGCCGGTTCCCGGGGGCGTGGTGCTGGCCACGGACCGCCGGGGCCGGCAGGTGGACTGGGACCGGGCCGATGACCGGGGCCGCTACGCCCTCGTGCTCCCGGGGGACGGCCGGTACCTGCTGATTGCCACCCAGCACCAGTGGCGTCCCGTATCCGAGACCCTCACTCTGCCCGGAGTGCCGCCGGGCCATGACATCCGGTTCACGTCACGCCTCACCCTGACCGGAAAAATCACCCAGGACAACCGCCCGGCAGCCGGGGCACTGGTGGTCCTGGTGCGGCCGTCGGTTGGGGAGACGGTTGCCGTGCAGTCGGACGAGGCCGGCAACTATGAATTGCCGCTTCCCCGTCCCGGAACGTACATCCTGACCGTCGTGGAGCCGGACGGAGCCACTTCCCACACACGCCGGGTCACCCTGCCGGCGCCCAACACCGTCATCGACGTGGAACTCGGAACGGCGCCGCCCACCACGGGGCTGCGGATCTAGGAGCCGCGAATTCACGGGGCGAACGCGGCCGCGAGACCAAACACACATTTCCGGCTTTGGGTCCTGATTGGTTCAGAGCATAGTATCTATCTGGCGTATTCCGGGTTTGGTTCCCGCTGAGGGGCCGGTCGGCGCCAACAGGCCTAAAATGCGACGTCGTCCGCTGTCTAGACCGCCCCGGACAAAGCCTCGAACATTTTGACGGACTCCTTTTTCCTTTTTCATTTCAGTTAGGGTACGTGGTGGACCTCACCCTCATGGTGGCGCTGGTGATCGCGCTCGCATTATTCTTCGATTTCACCAATGGCTTTCACGACACAGCCAACGCAATGGCAACCCCCATTGCCACAGGCGCTATAAAGCCGAAGAACGCCGTAGCCCTGGCTGCGGTGCTAAACCTCGTGGGGGCTTTCCTGTCCACCGAGGTAGCCAAGACCATCTCCGGCGGCATCATCCGGGAGGGCGACGGCGGTATCCAGATCACGCCGGTCATGATCTTCGCCGGCCTGCTCGGCGCCGTGATCTGGAACCTCATCACCTGGCTGCTGGGCCTTCCCTCCAGCTCGTCCCATGCTCTCTTCGGCGGCCTGATCGGTGCCGCGGTAGTGGGTGCCGGTTTCGGCGCGGTGGACTACTCGGTGCTGATGTCCAAGGTCATCCTGCCGGCGTTCATTGCACCGGCCATCGCCTTGTCCGTGGCCTATCTGGCCACCAAACTCGCCTACTCCATTACCCGCCGGCATGATCCGGATTCCGGCGACAAGCTGCCCCGCAAGCGCGGGGGTTTCCGTTATGCACAGATCTTCTCTTCCTCACTCGTGGCCCTGGCGCACGGCACCAATGATGCCCAGAAGACCATGGGCGTCATCACGCTGGTACTGATCTCCGGCGGTTTCCAGACGGTGGGAACAGGCCCGGTGTTCTGGGTTGTCGCGGCCTGTGCCTTCGCTATTGCCGCCGGCACCTATGCCGGCGGATGGCGGATTATCCGCACCATGGGCACCGGTCTGACGGACGTCAAACCGGCCCAGGGCTTCGCGGCGGAGACCAGCACGGCGGCAGCCATCCTGGCGTCGACGCACCTGGGCATGGCTCTGTCCACCACGCAGGTGGCCTCGGGTTCCGTCATTGGTTCCGGCCTGGGGCGCAAGGGTGCCGAAGTCCGCTGGGGAACGGCGCGCCGTATTGCCGGCGGCTGGCTGCTGACTCTTCCCGCCGCAGCTGTCATGGGAGCTGCCGCTGCCGCCGTGGCCGCCACGGGCATGATCGGAGTCACCGTTGACGCCGTCCTTGGACTGGCCATCATCCTCTTCATTTTCCTCTGGTCCCGCCGCAACCGGGTGGGCCATGACAATGCCGTGAGCAACATCGACAATGCCGGCGGCGCCGTGCGTATCAAGAAGGGCAAGTCCCGCTCCAGGAGCTCGGCTTCGGCCGAAGCCCGGAAGGAAAACGCCCGGACCAAGGATAAGGAACATTCCAAATGAGCATTGACTGGTTTGCCTATCTCGTGGTGGCCCTGGTCACTCTGGTGGCGACGCTCCTCGTTGTCGGGCTGTATTCAACCGGCGTACGCCTTTACGCCATCTCGTCTGATGCCGGGCCGGGCCCCGCAGCTCAGGGCAGGCCCACGCTGGTCAGGGCCGGCGCCTACGCGTGCTTTGCACTGTGCGCTGCGGCGGTGCTGTTCGGGGTGTACCTGATCGTCCCGGCACTTCACTTTTAGCAGGAAAACACCAGCGCCCGGCGACGGCGGCCACCGAGGTGACCGCCGCCGCCGGGCGTTTCTTTAATGTTCGCGGTGTCCTTAGACGGCGTCGGCGTACGCGGGGTAGTCCGTGTAGCCGGCAGCGCCGTCTGTATAGAAGGTACCCGGGTCAGGGGTGTTCAGTGGCAGGTCTTCCTGCCAGCGGCGCACCAGGTCAGGATTCGCGATGGCGGGCCGGCCCACCACCACGCCGTCGCACAGGTCATCCTCCATCATGCCAAGGGCCTCTTCCCGGGTCGTGATGACGCCGAAGCCCGAGTTCAGGAGGACCGGGCCGCCGAAGCTGCGGCGCAGTGCCTGCACCATGATGTCCGAGGGATCCTGGTGCAGGATGCTCAGGAACGCCGGCTTCAGGGGCGCAATGCCCTCCACCAGGGCGGTGTACGTCGCCAGAACGTCTGCGGGCTCGGTTTCCAGGGCACCCTGAACGTTGTGCTCCGGGGAGATGCGGATGCCGGCGCGGTCGGCACCGATGGCCTCTGCCACGGCCCGGTAGACCTCCACGACAAAGCGGGCACGGTTCTCGGGAGTTCCGCCGTAGCTGTCCGTTCGCTGGTTGGACTCCGCGGACAGGAATTCGTGCAGCAGGTAACCGTTGGCGCCATGCAGTTCCACGCCGTCGAACCCTGCCTTCATGGCCGCACGCGAACCGGCAACGAATTCGTCGATGATGCCCGGCAGTTCGGCTTCGGTGAGGGCATGGGGCACAGGGAACGGCTGCTTGCCGTCATAGGTGCGGGTGACGCCGTCAATCGCGACGGCGCTGGGAGCCACCACCTCGCGGCCGCCGTTGGTTCCCGGATGGGTCACCCGGCCGGCATGCATGACCTGGGCAACAATGCGCCCTCCGGCGGCATGGACGGCATCCGTCACGTTCTTCCAGCCGGCAATCTGCTCATCCGTCACCAGGCCGGGCTGACCCGTGAACCCCTGTCCGGCAAACGAAGGGTAAGTTCCCTCGCTGACGATCAGGCCCAGGGAGGCGCGCTGGCTGTAATGCTCGGCCATCAGCGCCGTAGGTACTCCGTCGCGGCCGCTGCGGGTGCGTGTCAGCGGAGCCATGATCAGGCGGTTGGGCAGTTCAATGCCGCCGAGGGTCAACGGTGAAAAAAGGTTCACAAAAAAGTCTTTCTGTAGATCGCGCCGAGCTGCCCGCAGGCAGGTCCGGCGCTGGGAATTGCGCTGTTCTCCAGTAATTGCCAACCGGCGGGGAGGGTGAGGTATTCCTCAGCGGGATTTTGCGGGATCCGGCGGTGCAGGGGCGGATTCAGCGGTGCAAGGGACGGAGGCCTGCGCCGGGGCCTGTGCCTGCGGCGCCGCGCGGCTAGCATGGGCCGCATGGCCGGAACTATTTACTATGTTGCAGCGTCGCAGGACGGGTACGTCGCGCAGGGGCGGGGGCCGCGGGAATGGATCCGTGCGTTTGCAGGTGCCCCGGGGATTATGGATGGCCCGGCGTTTGCGGATTCAGGGAGGTCTGCGGATTCGCAGGAGTCTGCGGAGGCGCTCGTCTCAGAGTTCCTTGCCTCGGCCGGTGCCGTGGCGATGGGGGCGGAAACCTACCGCTCTTTTGCGGGAGCTCCCGGGTCCTGGCCGTTGGGAGACATTCCCGTCTGGGTCTTCACCCATCACGAGTTTCCGGGGATTTCAGGGGCGGACATTACTTTTGTGCGCGGAGATGTGGCTGAATTCCATCCGGACATCCTGCATGATGCCGGCAAGGGGGATGTGATGCTGACCGGGGGAGGAAACCTCGCAGGCCAGTTTCTGGATTCCGGGCTGGTGGATGAATTGGTGGTCACCGTCCTGCCGGTCTCCCAGGGCGGCGGTCTCCGGTTGCCGCACGTGGTGGAAGCTGTTGATCCTGCCGGTGTGCAGGGGCGTTTCTTGGACAGTGCCGTGCTGCAGCGGCGGTACGGCCTGCGGCGGCAGATGCGCTGATGAGCCGGAGAATGTGCCCCAGTCAGGCATCTCGACCACATCCCGCCCCGGCCTATGAGCGGCACAGCCGCCGCCAACAACGTGCAGGGATTGTGCGGGGCCGGCGGGAATCTCAGCGGGCGTCCCGGATCATGTTCGTGATGCGGGCCGTGCTGAGGCGGCGGCCCTCTTCGTCGGTCATGACCACTTCATGCGTCACCAGGGTGCCGCCCAGATGAACGGCAGTTGCCGTCCCCGTAACGGTGCCGGAAGCGATGGCACGGTGATGGGTGGCACCTATTTCGATGCCGAGGGCCTGCCGCCCGGGGCCGGCGTGCAGCGCTGCGCCGAAAGAACCCAGAGTCTCAGCCAGCACCAGATGGGCGCCGCCGTGCAGAATCCCGGCCACCTGCTCGTTGCCGGCCACGGGCATGGTGGCCACCAGCCGCTCGGCACTCATTTCCGAAAACTTGATACCCATCTTCACGACCAGCGGCCCGACACCGTTGGCACTGAGCCAGCTGTGCATTTCAGGCGGAACTCCCGCCTCGTTCAACTGATCGGTGTACTGGTTGGCTTGCTCGGCCGGTGCGCCGGTGCCCGGCGTGAAAATGTCGCTCATGCCAACTAGGCTTACACCTGTGAGTGAATCTACCAAACTGGCCGATATCCAAGCCGAAACCGCTGCTGAAACCCCTGCTGAAACCGTCCCGGAACAGGCCCCCGTCTCCGAGGGCACGGCCGTCCCGGAAACGCTCGGAACCGTTTCCGCCGGCGGACACAGCAGGCTGTTGGTGATCGACGGCCACTCAATGGCCTTCCGGGCCTTCTACGCCCTGCCGGCGGAAAACTTCTCCACCGACACCGGTCAGCACACCAACGCGGTGTACGGATTCACCTCCATGCTCATCAACCTCATCAAGGAGGAGAAGCCCACCCACGTGGCGGTGGCGTTCGACCTTGACACCCCCACCTTCCGCTCCGAGGAATACACGGAATACAAGGGCGGCCGCAATAAGACTCCTGAGGAGTTCCACGGCCAGGTGGACCTGATCATCAAGGTCATGGAAGCCATGCGCATCCCCACCCTTTCCATGGACGGCTACGAGGCGGACGACATCCTGGCCACGCTGGCGGAAAAGGCCTCGGCCCGAAACTGGGACGTCATGGTGGTCTCCGGAGACCGCGACGCCTTCCAGCTCGTGGATGACCGCGTCACCGTGTTCTATCCCAAGAAGGGCGTCTCCGATCTGCCGCGCATGGACGCCGCCGCGGTCGAGGCAAAGTACCTGGTTCCGCCGGATAAATATTCGGACCTCGCCGCCCTGGTGGGGGAGTCCGCCGATAACCTTCCCGGCGTTCCGGGCGTTGGCCCCAAGACCGCTGCAAAGTGGATCAAACAGTACGGCGGGCTCGAGGGAATCCTCGAGAACCTGGACAATATCAAGGGCAAGGTGGGGGATTCCCTCCGGGCGAACATCGAGGACGTCAAGCGCAACCGCCGCCTGAACCGCCTGCTGCGGGACCTTGACCTGCCGGTGGACCTGGATGCCATGGCGGCACAGCGCCCCGACCGCGAAGCTGTCGAAGAACTCTTTGACGCCCTGCAGTTCAACGCGCTCCGCAAGCGCCTCTTCGATGTCTACGGCGAAGAGGAAACTTCTTCCGCCGGGAACGAACTGCTGCCTCCGGAACACGCGGTCATCACGGATGCTCCCGCGCTGAAGGCGTGGATCGATTCCACCAACCAGGCCAAAACCGCCGTGCAGCTGGTCACCGAGGGCGCGGCGGCAGGGCGCGACGTCGTCGGGCTGGCTTTGGTTACCGCCAATGCTGCCGCCTATATCCCGCTCACGGAAATCGATGCGGACACTGAACAGGTCCTGGCCGCCTGGCTTGAGGATTTGGATGCACCCAAGGTGGTCCACGATTTCAAGGAAAGCTATAAGGCACTGGCCGCGCGGGGGCTGCACCTGGCCGGAGAGGTGGATGACACCGCCATCTCCGGGTACCTCATCCAGCCCGACCGCCGCAGCTATGACCTGGCCGACCTGAGCCAGCACCACCTGCGGATGTCGCTGACGCCGGCCGCTCCCGGCACCAACCAGCTCCAGCTGCAGCTTGAAGAAGAAGACCACGCGACGCCGGCCGTCACGCAGGCCTTCGCGGCACTGCAGCTGAGCGAGCACTTCGCCGGGCAGCTCGTGGACCGCGGCGCCAATCAGCTCCTGGGCGGACTCGAACTGCCGCTGTCCGAGGTGCTGGCCGAAATGGAACTGGCAGGCATTGCAGTGTCCACCGAAAAGCTGGACCGGCTGCTGGACGATTTCAGCTCCACCATTGCGCAGGCCAGCAGTGAAGCCTTCAGCATCATCGGCAAGGAAATCAACCTTGGTTCGCCCAAGCAGCTGCAGGTGGTGCTCTTCGACGAGCTGGGACTGCCCAAGACCAAGAAGATCAAGACCGGCTACTCCACCGACGCGGACGCCCTCTCAGACCTGATCATCAAGACCGGCGGCCATCCGTTCCTCGCCAACCTGATGGCCTACCGTGACGCCACCAAACTGCGCCAGACCGTCGAGGGGCTGCGGAAGGCGGTGTCCGATGACGGGCGCGTGCACACCACGTACGTTCAGACTGCGGCAGCCACCGGACGCCTGTCTTCCACCAATCCGAACCTGCAGAACATTCCCATCCGGTCCGAAGAAGGCCGCCGGATTCGGGAAGTCTTCACCGTGGGCGAGGGCTACGAAACCCTCCTCACCGCCGACTACTCCCAGGTGGAAATGCGGATCATGGCGCACCTGTCCGGCGACGAAGGCCTGATCCAGGCCTTCCGCGACGGCGAGGACCTGCACCGCTTTGTCGGCTCGCACATCTTCGGCGTCCCGCCGGAGGAAGTCACCAGCGCCATGCGCTCCAAGGTCAAGGCCATGTCCTACGGCCTGGTCTACGGGCTGAGCTCCTTCGGGCTGTCCAAGCAGCTCGCCATTCCCGTGGACGAAGCCCGCACCCTGATGCGGGACTACTTCAGCCGTTTCGGTGCCGTGCGCGACTACCTCCGCGGCGTCGTCGAGCAGGCACGCAAGGACGGCTTCACCTCCACCATTGAAGGCCGCCGGCGCTACCTGCCGGACCTCTCCAGCGACAACCGGCAGCTGCGTGAAATGGCAGAACGCGCCGCACTGAACGCACCCATCCAGGGCTCCGCTGCGGACATCATCAAGAAGGCCATGCTCGGTGTGGACAGGGAATTGAAGGCACAGGGCCTGAAGTCCCGCATGCTGCTGCAGGTCCATGATGAACTGGTGCTCGAAGTGGCCGCCGGGGAACGGGACGCTGTGGAAAAGCTGGTCCGGGAGCAAATGGGCTCGGCAGCGGATCTGTCCGTTCCGCTGGACGTCTCTGTTGGCATCGGCGTCAGCTGGCACGAGGCAGGCCACTAAGGAGCACCACACTCGAACTCAAGCGGGGGAACAATGAAGCAGGATGCGGCACTGGGCAATGGGCTGAGCGGCGATGTGGAAGGCGGTCTGCGGACGGAGTCCTTCGCGCCGGGGAATGACGACTCGCGGACCGCCAACTGGTTGGAAGCGGTCGACTTGGGGTTCCATGAACAGCGGGGCGACGCCAAGCACCTCCCCGCCGTGGTGGACGCCTATCAGCGGGACGGCCGCATCCTGACCGCCGTGTATGACGACACAGCCCCGGAATCCGCCTGGGACCCGGCCGTTCCGGTGGCTACCTACGCCACCATGGTCAATTCGCTGAACGTAGGCGGCGGGCGCCTCCTGCCGGCGCACCTCGTCACAGCGGTGACGGTGCGGCCGACGCACCGCCGACGCGGAATCCTCCGGACCATGATCACCAGTGACCTGCAGCGGGCCAGGGAAGCCGGGCTCGCGTTGGCGGGGCTCACGGCCTCTGAAGCGACAATCTACGGCCGCTTCGGATTCGGGGCCGCCACCTCAACGGCGGAGATCAGGCTGGACACCCGCGGCGGCCTGGACTTCACTGCCGGCGCCACGGGAAGCATCGCCGTGGCTGACAGCGCAAAGCTGAAGTTCCTGGCCCCGGACATCTACCGCGCCCACCTGCATCGGACCGACGGTGCGCTGGGCCGGCAGTACGGGTACTGGATGCGTGCTTCCGGCGACTGGAGCGAGGAGAGTTTCGAGCCGGACAAGGCTTTGCGCGGTGTTCTTCATTACGACGCCGACGGCGTCCCCGACGGCTACGCCGCCTACAAGTCCCTGGGCTGGCGGACCGAGCCGCACACAGTAAAGGTCACTGACCTGGTGGCGGCAAACGACGATGCCTACCGTGAACTCTGGCGCTATCTCGGCTCCATGGACCTGGTGGACCGGGTGACCTTCGATGCGGCACCTGTTGCTGATCCGCTGCCGTGGATGCTGGCGGACCGCCGCCGCTACTCTGTTACGTCAGTGGATGACGTCCTGTGGCTGCGCATCCTGGACACGAAGGCGGCGCTTGAAGCGCGGCATTACCCGGGGTCCGGCACTATTGTCCTCAGCGTTCGGGATCCGTTGGGACTGGCCGGCGGCGTGTGGCGGCTGGAAGTTGACGGCTCAAATGCGGAAGCCAGTCCGGTTGAGGCCGGATCCGCTCCGGCGGGAGCGGAGGCCGAGATTGACGTTACGGCCCTGGGATCCCTGTATTTGGGCGGTGTCAGCGCGCCCACGCTGGCGGCGGCGGGCGGAATACGCGGCAGCCGGGCGGCGTTGGAAGTCCTTGATGCACTCTTTACCGCCGGCCCGGCACCTTACTGCAGCACGCATTTCTGATCCGGCATCGGACTACTTCCGACAAAGTAGTCCCGGTGCTTTGACCTGAGTTGCAGGCTGCGGCTAGACTGATCTGGCGCGTAATTGCGCAGTAAGTTACCAATTCTGTCCATCTCCGGACAAACAAGCACTGTCTTAAGGCAGGCCTGAACGGCTGCTCTGAGTTCGGTGGGAGCGCATCCGGAATACAAAACAACTTCCACATCGGAGTCCCAACTACATGACCATCACCACCACCGAGAAGTCCGGTACCCCGCAGGTCGCCATCAACGACATCGGTACTGCCGAGGACTTCCTCGCCGCCATTGACGCAACGATCAAGTACTTCAACGACGGCGATCTCGTCGAAGGTACCGTCGTCAAGGTTGACCGCGACGAGGTCCTGCTCGACATCGGTTACAAGACCGAGGGTGTCATCCCTTCCCGTGAGCTCTCCATCAAGCACGACGTTGATCCCGGAGACGTTGTCTCTGTCGGCGATCAGGTCGAAGCTTTGGTCCTCACCAAGGAAGACAAAGAAGGCCGCCTGATTCTCTCCAAGAAGCGCGCACAGTACGAGCGCGCCTGGGGCGACATCGAGAAGGTCAAGGAAGAAGACGGCGTCGTTACCGGTACCGTCATCGAGGTTGTCAAGGGTGGTCTCATCCTGGACATCGGCCTGCGCGGCTTCCTGCCGGCCTCCCTCGTCGAGATGCGTCGTGTCCGCGACCTGGCTCCGTACATCGGCCAGCAGATCGAAGCCAAGATCATCGAACTGGACAAGAACCGCAACAACGTTGTTCTGTCCCGCCGTGCCTGGCTTGAGCAGACGCAGTCCGAGGTTCGCTCCACGTTCCTCAACAAGCTGGAAAAGGGCCAGGTTCGTCCGGGCGTTGTTTCCTCCATCGTCAACTTCGGTGCATTCGTGGACCTTGGCGGCGTAGACGGTCTCGTCCACGTTTCCGAGCTGTCCTGGAAGCACATCGACCACCCCTCCGAGGTCGTTGAAGTTGGACAGGAAGTCACCGTTGAGGTTCTGGAAGTTGACCTCGACCGCGAGCGTGTCTCCCTGTCGCTGAAGGCTACGCAGGAAGATCCGTGGCAGACCTTCGCCCGCACCCACGCCCTGGGCCAGGTTGTGCCGGGTAAGGTCACCAAGCTGGTTCCGTTCGGTGCGTTCGTTCGCGTCGAAGACGGCATCGAAGGCCTCGTCCACATCTCCGAGCTGGCAGTCCGCCACGTAGAGCTGGCCGAGCAGGTTGTTTCCGTTGGAGACGAGCTGTTCGTCAAGGTCATCGACATCGATCTCGAGCGCCGCCGCATCAGCCTCTCGCTGAAGCAGGCCAACGAGGGCGTAGACCCCGAAGGCACCGAATTCGATCCGGCTCTGTACGGCATGGCCGCAGAGTACGACGAAGCCGGCAACTACAAGTACCCGGAGGGCTTCGACCCCGAGTCCAACGAATGGCTCGAAGGCTACGAGACCCAGCGTGCAGCTTGGGAGCAGCAGTACGCTGACGCCCAGGCCCGTTGGGAAGCCCACAAGAAGCAGGTTGCACAGCACGCTTCCGAGGACATCGCAGCTGCTTCGGAGACTTCCGAATCCGGCACCACGAGCTACTCCTCCGAGCCGGCTGTTGCCGAGACGGGTGCCGGCACGCTGGCTTCCGACGAAGCACTTGCCGCACTGCGCGAGAAGCTCACGGGCAACTAACTTTCTCCGGTTGAACCAACCGGCTGAAACAGCCTGATAAGAAAGCCGGCCCCCACCTCGGTGGGGGCCGGCTTTTTGTGTCCGCGGTGAACAGCTGACCCGCAGGGGTGACGGGTTTTGTTATCCCGTGGCAGCGTCAGCGTGTGAGTCGTTGGCGTAGCGCAGGCCCAGCTGGGCCCGGACGCCGTCGAGCAGTTCCAAGGTCCGCAGGGTGTCCTCCAGCGGCATGGCGGGGGATTCCGTCAGGCCCTGCTGGATGCAGCGGGTTACCTCGCGCAGCTGATAGGTATAGCCGGTGCCCGCCCGGTCAAAGCTTTCCACCCGCACGCCGGCGGGTCCGCTCACGTGCAGCTCGCCGGGATTGTAGAGGTCTCCGCCGCCGGTGCGGAGCCACCCGGCGCTGCACGCAATGGTGGCGGTCCCCGGCCCTGAGGCAGCGAGTGAGGATGTCAGCTGCGCGTGGCGGCCGTCGTCGTAATGCAGAGTCAGGGCGTTCTGGATGTCCACGCCGTGCTCGTTGAGGAGACCTGACGCCTTGATGTCATCAGGCCAGCCCAACGCTGCCACGGCCCAGGTGAGGGTATAGACCGAGAGATCAAGCAGGGCCCCGCCGCCGGCTGCGGGGTCCCAGATCCTGGCGGCCGGATCAGCCGGTGCAGGGAAACCCAGGTCTGCCTGTACCCAGGACGGTGTGCCAAGCTCGCCGGAGGCCAGGATGTCCCAGGCCCGGTTGGCACTGGGCAGGAACCGGGTCCAGAGCGCCTCCATGAGAAACAGGTTCCGGTCGCGTGCGATCCTGATCAGCTCGGCAGCTTCAGCGGCGTTGACCGTGAGCGGCTTCTCGCACAGGACATGCTTGCCGTGTTGGAGGGCGCTTCTGGCCACGTCAAAATGCTGGGCGTGCGGCGTGGCAATGTAGACGACGTCGACCGCCGGGTCCGCGAACATCTGTTCAAAACCCGAGGGCCCGCCGTCGGCGTCGAAGTAGGAAGCGGCGAACCCGAAACGGTCAGCGAACTCGGCTGCCCGGGCCTGGCTGCGCGAACTCACTGCGTGCAGGACCGAGTCCTCCAGAAGGGAGAGGTCTGCGGTAACGGTACGGGCAATGCTGCCCGTGGCCACGACCGCCCAGTTCAGCGGCCGGCCGGTGGAGGCCAGGGGAGAGGCCGCGCCCTGCTGTGCGCCGGGAGGACGGACAAAGCGCCGGATGCCGGTAACAGGGGCGGCGGTGACGGGGTGGCCGGCAGGAAAGGACAACGGAGTGGCTCCTAGGCGGATTCTCGGACAACAAGGGATGTGGGCAGACGGTGGATGCGTTCAGCCGGCCGCCCTTCAATCAGTTCCACCAGGAGCTCGGCCATTTTCTCGCCGAGTGCCGCGATTGGATGATGGATGGTGGTAAGGGCGGGGCTGACGCTGGTGGCATAGTAATCGTCATCAAACCCTACGACGGCGATGTCCTCCGGGATGCGAAGCCCGCGTTCCTTGATCACAGAGTATGCACCGGCTGCCATCTGGTCATTGGCCGCAAAGACTCCGTCCAGCGGTTTCCCGCGGCCCAGCAGGCGGCGCATGGCGGCGGCCCCGGACGTGACGGTGAAGTCGCCGGTCTCCACCAGTGCATCATCCAGGCCTGCTTCCAGCACAGTGGTCCGCCACCCTGCCAGCCGGTCCACGCCCGGAGGCATGTCCTGGGGCCCGGCGATGGTGGCGATGTGGCGCCGCCCGCTTTCCACCAGGCGTGCAGTGGCGGCAACGGCCCCTTCCTCGTTGTCCACCTCCACGAAGTAGCTGTCTTTGGCGTTGATCAGCGGCCGCCCCGCAAACACCAGTGGAAGTGACCCGTTCAGGTGTGCCCAGGAATGGTCGCCGGTGTGGTGGGACACCACCAGGACGCCGTCCACGTTCCCGCCCATCAGATAGCGCCGGGTCTTCTCGGGGTTGGCTTCGGAGGACGTGACCATGTTCAGCATGTACTCGGTGGTGTTGAGGTACCGGGCAACACCTTCCACAACGGTTGCGAAAAACGGATCGGCGAAAACCTTCGACGTCGATTCCGGGACAAGCAGAGTGACCGTGTAAGTGCGGCGGCTGGCCAGGGTCCTGGCCGCCCGGTTGGGTACGTAATTCAGCGTGCGGACTGCTTTTTCCACGGAACTGGCCAGCTGCGGGTCAACTGACGGGGCTCCGTTGACCACACGGGAGACCGTGGCCCTGGAGACACCGGCCAGGGCCGCCACCATTTCCAGGGTGGGAGCAGGCGTGGCCTGGCCGGATTCAGTGCTCAAGAGTCTTCTCCAGGTATGTTCTGCCTCTGCAGGGGATGGTCCGCGGCGGTTTGTCCATCTTAGGTCGGCTTAGACTACAGGTGCCACGGACCGCGTACTGCGGTCCCCGGAGCGCGAGGCCGCAATGAGCCGGCTGTAGGCGTGGCCGCTGTCCTTGACGGTGCGGGCAAGGGTGTCATAGTCCACCCGCACAATCCCGAAACGCTTGCTGTAGCCCCAGGACCACTCGAAGTTATCCAGCAGGGACCAGACAAAGTAGCCCCGGACATCCGCTCCTGCCTCAATGGCCCGTCCGACTGCGGCAATGTGGTCCAGGATGTACCGGGTGCGTTCCGTATCCGGAATGCTGCCGTCTGCGAGAACCTCGTCGTCATAGGCAGCGCCGTTTTCGGTAACGTACAGCGGCGGAAGGGAAGGAAACTCCTCACCCAGGCGGACCAGCAGCTTGCGCAGTCCGTCCGGGTTGACCTCCCAGTCCATTGCGGTGCGGGGCAGCCCGCGGCTTGGGAAGGTGATGTGTTCGGCACCGATCCACGGGGATGCCGGCTGGCGGCCGGAGCCGCCGGAGTGGCCGTCGCCTCCCGTGCTGTCCGGATGGCCGCTGATCAGGTCATCGTGGTAGTGGTTGACGCCCAGGAAGTCGATCGGAGCACCGATGGTCTCCATATCGCCCGGAAGAATCACGTCATGCAGGCCGAACCGTTCAAGGTCCCGCAGGGAGTCCTCCGGGTAGGCTCCGCGGAGGATCGGGTCCAGGAAAATACGGTTTTGCAGGGAGTCGAAGAGCCGGGCGGCCTCAAGGTCGACGGGATCGGAGGCATCCCTGGGGATGGCATTGCTCAGGTTGAGGGTGATGCCCAGCTGCTGCGCGCCGCGGTCGCGCAGATGCGTGACGGCGAGTCCGTGGGCAAGATGCTGGTGGTGAACCGCAGCGACGGCTGCCCGGGGTTCCTGCCTTCCGGGTGCATGCACGCCGGAGCCGTAGCCCAGCAGCGACGAACAGAACGGCTCATTGAAGGTGGTCCAGTGCTGCACCCGGTCGCCCAGGGCCGAGTAGACGTCATCCGCGTATTCCAGGAAGCGGTGGGCCGTATCGCGGTTGGCCCAGCCGCCTGCCTCCTCCAGTTCCTGCGGCAGGTCCCAGTGGTAGAGGGTGAGCCAGGGGAGGATGCCCGCTTCGAGAAGCTCATCCACCAGGCGGGAGTAGAAGTCCAGACCGAGGGCATTGGTGCTTCGTCCGCCGGGGCGTACCCGGGCCCAGCTGGTGGAGAACCGGTAGGAGTCGAGTCCAAGGTCCTTCATGAGGGCAACGTCTGCCGGCATGCGGTGGTAGTGGTCAACGGCAGTCTCGGGGGTGTCTGCGTTCAGGATATTTCCCGGCGCACCGGCGAAGGCATCCCAAATGGAGTCTTCCTTGCCGTCCGTCCGGGCAGCACCTTCAACCTGGGCTGCAGCTGTGGCTGATCCCCAGATGAAGCCGTCCGGCCAGTTGTTCCCCGGGGGTGTTGTGGTGGTCATTAGCCCTTCACTGCTCCTTGCATGATTCCGGAAATAAGTTGTTTGCCCGCGGCCGCAAAAAGGACCAGCAGGGGTATGGTCGCCAGGACCGCGCCGGTCAGCACCACCGAATAGTCCACGTAGCGGGCTGATGAGAGCTGGCTTAGTGCGGTTTGGAGTGTGGGATTGCCGGCGGTGAGAACCAGCAGCGGCCAGAGGAAATCGGTCCAGGCCATCATGAAGGTGAACAGGCTGAGGATGGCCATGGCCGGCTTGGCTGCCGGCAGGGCGACATGCCAGAAGGTCCTGATCATGTTGGCGCCGTCCATGCGTGCTGATTCGATCAGTTCGTCAGGGATCACATCCACCAGATACTGGCGCATGAAGAACACACCGAAGGCCGTGACGAGGCTGGGAATAATCACCGCACCGATTTCGCCGGTCCAGCCGAGCGTGCGCATCACCATGAACAGCGGAATAATGCCCAGCTGGGTGGGAATGGCCATAGTGGCCACCACCGCCACCATAAGAACGGTGTTGCCGCGGAACCGCAGTTTGGCGAAGGCGTATCCCGCCAGGGTGGAGAACGTCACCACCGACACGGTGATGATCGTGGAGATGAGGATGCTGTTCCAGAGGGCTGTCCAAAACGGGATGGTGTCAAAGACCTCCGAGACGTTGTTCCAGAAGTTGCCTCCGGGCAGCAGCGGGGGCCAGTCCAGCCCGAGTGCTTCATTGGTTCGGCTGCCGACGACGACAGACCACCACAACGGATAGGAGGAACCCAGGAAGAACGCCAGGAGCAACCCGTAGGTCAGATAGCCGGGCTTCAGTCCATTGCCGAAAATGCGCTGGCGGAGCGGACGCCGGGCAGGTCTGCCGGATACCGGGGAGTCTTTCCGGGCTGTGCCCTTTTCGAGGAGGCTCATTTGCGTTTCCCTTCGGCGCGGCGCTGTGCCCGGTTGCCGGGCTTCTTGGTATCAGCGGACGCAATCTTCCTGGAGAGGGAGAAGTTGATGAGTCCGATGATCACGATGATCAGGAAGAGCAGCCAGGCAATGGCAGAGGCTTTGCCGAAGTTGTTCCGCTGGAAGCCCATCTCCCAGAGATAGAGCACGGTGGTTTGGAAGTTGCGCTGCGGGCCGCCCGGATCGGTCGGATCGAAGAGCCGCGGTTCCGCGAAGATCTGCAGGCCGCCAATGGTTGAGGTGATGATGACAAAGATCATGGTGGGCCGGATGCTCGGCAGCGTAATGCTGAAGAACCGCCTGAAGGCACCGGCTCCGTCGAGTGCGGCCGACTCATAGATATCGCGGGGAACAGCCTGCATGGCTGCCAGGAGAATCAGTGCGTTATAACCGGTCCACCGCCAGTTGACCATGGTGGCGATAGCTATGTGGCTCGGCAGGGTATCGGTCCGCCACTTAATCGGCTCAATGCCGAAGTTGCCCAGCAGATTGTTGATCAGGCCCGGGTCCTCGCCGAACATGTTGGTGAAAATCACTGCTACGGCCACGGGAGTGACAACGTAGGGGAGGAGGACGCTCATGCGCCAGAACGTCTTGGCCCGCAGGTTCTGATCAAGCACCGCGGCAATGAACAGGGCGCCGATGAGCTGCGGGATAGCGGAAAGCAGGAAGATGCTCATGGTGTTTCCCAGCGAGTTCCAGAAGAACCTGTCCTGGAGGACGTTGGTGAAGTTTGCCAGCCCAACAAACTCGCCCTGGCCCTTGAGCAGGTGCCAGTCATGCAGCGACACCCAGAACGTGTAGAGCAGCGGGAAGAGGCCCACCAGTGCAAAGAGCAGGAAGAAGGGGGAGATGTACAGGTAGGGGGAGAATTTCTGGTCCCAGGCGCTGAGGCGGTGCCTGAACGGGGACACGGCTCCGGTGGGCGGCGCCGCGGGCGCGGGGCGTTTGAGAGTTACGGTCATGGCGATTCTCGCAGTCCGTCTGGGGACCTCCGGAAGTTCCGGAGGCCCCGTTCGACTAGTTGCTAGTTGTTGACTACGAGCTCGTTCAGGAGCTTCATGGCCTCGTTCCAGGAGCCTTCGCCGTCAGTGGTGCCGGCATCAAGCTGGCCCAGCGCGGGGCTGAAGACCTTGTCCTGGATGACAGAGTCCTCCGGACCCTTGAACTGTGCGGTGACGCCCTCGGCGCGTGATGCGAGGATCGCCCCGGTGGGTGCGTTGTTGAAGAGTTCATTGGGTGCTGCCTCTGCGGCGAGCTGTTCCTGGGCTTCCACGGTGCTGGGGAAGTTGTTTGCTGCTGCCGACTGCTTTACCTGCTGCTCCGGGGCCGTCAGCCAGGCCGCCAGCTTCGCTGCTTCCTCCTTGTGCTCGGAAGTTTCCGGAACGGAGAGGAAGGCGCCGCCCCAGTTCGAGGCGCCGCCGGGGAAGACATCGGCGAAGTCCCAACCGGCCTCCGGGCCTGCTCCTGCGGATTCCATCTGGGTTTGAATGGTGCCCAGCATCCAGCCCGGGCAGACGAAGGTTGCGAAGGATCCGTCGGCGAAAGCCTTGCCCTTGCCCCAGTCCCACTTCTTCTCATTGGCGGACAGTCCGGCCTCGGTGCCCGCGGCGAGCTGCATGAACTGTTCCTTCATGGCGGCGTTGTCTTCGATGTTCAGCTCGCCGTCGGGTGTGTAGTAGCCCTCCTCCATCTGGTTCACCATGGAGTTCCACACGAAGCCCGACTGGTCGTACCAGGCCAGGCCGGTCTTGTCGTGATACTGCCGGCCAATTTCGAAGTACTTGTCCCAGGTGGCGTCATCTCCGCCGAACAGTTCAGCGACCGCCTCACGGTCGCTCGGGAGCCCGGCGTCCTCGAAGAGCTTGCCGTTGTAGCACAGGCCCTGCGGGCCAATGTCGGTCCCGTAACCAATGACGCGTCCCTCGGAGTCGGTGCCCTGCTTGAACTTCCAGTCGACCCAGTTGTCCTTGATGTCTTCGGCCCCGTATTCATTGAGGTCAACGAACTGGTCGGACACTTCCATGATGGACCCGAGCCAGCCCTCTTCAATGGCAACCACGTCACTCAGACCGGACCCCGCGGACAACTTGGTGAAGGCATCTGTGCGTGCGTTTTCGCCGCGGTCGATGTTATTGGGGTTGATTTTGATGCCGGGATTGGCGTCTTCGTATTCGGCGTAAAGGTCGTCGTAGCCAAAGGTGCCGAAAGTCGTCACGCTCAGTTCGACGGGATTGTCGGGGCTTGCCGCTTCCTGGTCGCCGCCGCCGCAGCCTGAGGCGAGCAGCGCCACGGCAGCGGCACCTGCAATTGCCGCTGCGGGAAATCGGAAATTCTTCACGGTCACTCCTTTGTGTACGGATAGAGCAGTGGAATCCCGGAGCAGCGGACCGTGCCTCTTATCTGGGCAGGCTTGATCGACGGAAGCGGGATGGAAAAAGCACATAAAAGCTGGAACAGAGTCTTGCGCTCCTGGCCGTCCTATCCGGGCCGAGAGAGCGCTCTCTTGACGTTCGTTTCACTGTAGGAGTGATGGGGATCACTGTCAAGAGAGCGCTCTCTCGAATGTGAAAAGTATTCCGTCGTCCGGCCGCAGGACAACAAGTGCGCATTGGGGCCGGCATTGCCCACCGAATTCGAGGGGCATAGGCATTGCGGGCATTGGCAGCTCCGCACATACGTTGCTAGTGTCACCTGCATTGTCGGTGGCACGGTGCCGTGCCCGAAAACGGGAGTCAATGGTGACTAGGGATACGCGCACGCGCGGCTGGATTGCTCAGGGAATGATCGCCGCGCTTGCCATCGCCGGACTGACAGTGCTGCCGGTCAGGGAAGCGGCGGCTGACGAGGGACGAACGTTCGCCCTGACGGGCAGCCTGCAGTCTGAACTCGGCTGCGCCGCCGACTGGGATCCGGCGTGTGGGGACACTGAACTGGCTCCCACCGATGTGCCGGGTGTCTATGCGGCGGAGTTCACCCTTCCCGCTGGCAGCTATGAGTACAAGGTGTCAGTGAATGACGCCTGGGACGAGGCCTACGGACTGGACGGCGGGGGAGACAATATTCCGCTGTCCGTCGCAGGGAGCTCCCGCATCCGCTTCGTGTTCGATGACAACACGCACCGCGCCGGGCTAACGCCGCTGGACCTGCGTGACGCCTATTCGGCGGACGACGACGGACTGACAGCACCCCCGGTCCGCCAAGCCGGCGCGGACAACGTCTTCTACTTTGTGATGACCGACCGCTTTGAGAACGGAGATCCCGCCAATGACACCGGCGGTGTCACCGGAGACAGGCTGGCCACGGGCTACGACCCCGCCAGTACGGGCTTCTACAACGGCGGAGACATTGCCGGCCTCCGTTCACAGCTGGATTACATCCATGACCTCGGCACCACGGCCATCTGGCTGACGCCGAGTTTCAAGAACAAGCCGGTGCAGGGGTCCGGGGCCGACGCCTCTGCCGGATACCACGGCTATTGGATTACCGACTTCACCCAGATTGATCCGCATCTGGGGACCAACGCCGAACTGGAAGCACTCATTGCCGAGGCACATGCCAAGGGCATGAAAGTGTATTTCGACATCATTACCAACCACACCGCCGACGTGATTTCCTACCAGGGCGGCCAGTATTCCTATATCGACAAGGAAACTGCCCCGTACAGGGACGCCGCCGGCATGGTGTTTGATCCGGCGGATTACGCGGGAACGGGGGACTTCCCGGAGCTGGACCCGGCGACGAGCTTCCCGTATGTGCCCGTGGTGGCCGACGCCGAGAAGGACGTCAAAGTTCCGGCCTGGCTCAACGATCCCGCCGTCTACCACAACCGCGGTGACTCGACCTTTGAGGGCGAGTCCACGACGTTCGGCGATTTCTCCGGGCTCGATGATCTGATGACCGAAGACCCGGCCGTGGTGGACGGATTCGCCGACGTCTATAACCGGTGGATTGATCTCGGGATCGACGGCTTCCGCATCGACACCGTCAAACACGTGAACTTTGAGTTCTGGGAGGAATGGACCACCCAGGTGAAGGATTACGCCGCATCAGTGGGGAAGCCGGACTTCTTCATGTTCGGTGAGGTCTATGACGCCGATCCAAAAAAGACGTCGCCCTACGTGCGCAGCACCGATATGGACTCCGTGCTGGACTTCACGTTCCAATCCCAGGCTGTGGGCTACGCGTCAGGGAATTCGGCCCGGGGCCTGGCGAACCTCTTCGCCGGCGACGACTACTACACCACCCCGCACAGCTCCGCTACGGCGCTGCCCACCTTCCTGGGCAACCATGACATGGGCCGTGTCGGATACTTCCTCCAGAACACGGACAACGCACTTCAGCGGGACGTGCTGGCCCACGAACTGATGTTCCTCACCCGCGGCCAGCCGGTTGTCTACTACGGCGACGAACAGGGCTTCGCCGGCGCCGGCCAGGGCAATGACCGTGCCGCGCGCCAGTCCATGTTCGCGAGCCGGGTGAGCGAATACACGGACCAGCTGCTGATTACCGGCGGGCAGGCCGGTTCACGGGACCGCTTTGACAAGGCCGCACCCCTCTACACGTCCATCGCCGGGCTTGCCGCCCTGCGTGAAGCCCACCCGGCACTCTCCGCCGGAGCGCAGATTGAGCGCTACGCAGATGACGGCCCGGGGGTGTACGCCTTCTCCCGGGTGGACCAGACGGAGAAGACGGAGTACCTCGTGGCCGTCAACAATTCGGCGCAGGCCAAGACGGTGAGCGTGCCGACGCTGACCGGGCAGGCGGCCTTCACCCCCGTGTACGGCACTGAGTCAGCGGTCCAGTCGGATGCCGGCGGCGTTGCCTCCGTTACCGTTCCGGCCCTCGGATCTGCAGTATGGAAAGCCGGCACCACAGTGACCGTTCCGGCGGCCCCCGAAGCCATCACCGTGAGTGTTCCGTCCGCCGGCGCCGGCATCAGCGGCGCCAGTGCCGTGGAAGCCGATGTCCCGGACAGCACCTGGCACCAGACGAGCTTTGCCTGGCGGGAGGTCGGCAGTACCGAGTGGACCAATCTCGGCACGGCGGAAACAACGGCGCCGCGTGTCTTCCACGACGTGGACGCGCTGCCCGCCGGCACGCTGCTGGAGTACCGGGCGGTGACCACGGACGCGGCGGGCGGGCATGCTGCGGCGTCGACCTATGCATCGGTGGGCAACGCGGTGACCACCGTTGTGGTGGAGCCTGGGGAACCGGAGATTAACCTGGTTACCGTTCCGGGGAGCCACAACAGTGAAATGGGCTGTGCCGGAGACTGGACACCGGCGTGTGAGGCGGCGAAGCTCACCAAGCGTGCCGACGGGATCTACTCGGGCACCTTCGACCTGCCGGCCGGAGACTACGAGTACAAGGTGGCCATCAACGGCTCGTGGGATCTCAGCTACGGCGCCAACGGGGCCGTGGACGGTCCCAACATCGCCTACACAGCACCCGGCGGTCCGGTCACGTTTTATTTTGATCCCGTGACCCATCAGGTCCAGAACACTGCACAGGGTCCGGTGATTACCGCTCCCGGCAGCTACCAGAGCGAGATCGGCTGTCCGGAAGACTGGCAGCCGGACTGCCTCGCGAGCTGGCTGCAGGACGGCGACGGCGACGGCGTCTACGAATGGTCCAGCGACCGGATCCCCGCGGGCAGCTATGAGGTGAAGGCGGCTCACGGTCTTTCCTGGGACGAGAACTACGGTGTTGGCGGAGAGGCCGGCGGCGACAACTATTCCTTCACAGCGGTGGACGGCGAGCTTGTCACTTTCCGCTATACGCTTGCCACCCGCGAACTGGAGATTGTGCTGGCCGATCCGCCGGTTGCCGGTTCGGGTGAGCTGCGTGCCCACTGGGTGAGCGCGGAGACAATCGCCTGGCCGGTGTCCCTGCTGGGCGAAACGGATCCGGCGGAGGCGAGCTGGACGCTGCACCACTCAGCAGAGGCCGGCATCGCACCGGATGCGGCAGCTCCGGCAGGTGTATCCGGCGGCGGGAGCGTGAAGCTGCGCTATGACCCGTCAGGACTCTCCGCCGGGGAAAAGGCTGCCTTTCCCGCGTTGGCCTCATACGCGGCCCTGCGCCCGGAAGGCCTGAACCGCGCGGCGGTGCAGAGTCTTCTGACTGAACAGCTGCAGGTTTCCCGGTCGGACGGCAGCGGGCTTCAGGCCCTCACCGGTGTCCAGATTCCCGGTGTGCTGGACGACCTGTATGCCGAGAACCTGGACTCCGCTGCGCTGGGGATCAGCTGGCAGTCCGATGTTCCCACCCTGCGGCTGTGGGCACCCACCGCCCGCGATGTTTCGCTGGAAGTCTTTTCCGGCGGCGGGTCCGGTGCGCCGGCAGTGCTTCCCGCTGAGTGGAACGCCTTCAGCGGAACCTGGTCGGTGACGGACCCGGCCATTTCCGAGGGAACCCAATACCGTTGGTCGGTGCGTGTCTACGCGCCCTCAACCGGCGCCGTCGAAACCAACTCGGTGACCGACCCGTACTCCGTGGGCCTCACGCGAAACTCGGAACGCTCCGTGGTGATCAACCTCGACGCCGACCGCTGGAAACCGCAGCTCTGGGAAGACACCCCGGCCCCCATCGTCAACAAGCCGGCCGACCGCTCCATCTACGAGCTGCACGTGCGTGACTTCTCGGCCGGTGACCCGGCGGTTCCGGCCGAAGAGCGCGGAACCTACCGCGCCTTCACCAGAGAGGGCGCCGGAACGCTGCAGCTGCGCCAGCTCGCGCAGGCAGGCATCAATACGGTGCACCTGCTGCCCACCTTCGATATAGCCTCCATTGACGAGGACCCGCAGGCCCGCCGGGAGCCGGAGTGTGACCTCGCAGGCTACGGACCGGATTCTCCGGAACAGCAGGCCTGCATTGCTGCATCAGCGGACGCCGATGCTTTCAACTGGGGTTACGATCCGCTGCACTACTCGGTGCCGGAAGGCTCCTACGCCGTTGACCCGAACGGCGGGGAGAGGGTTTCCGAGTTCAGGGAAATGGTGGGTGCCCTGCACGCCACCGGGCTGCAGGTGGTGCTCGACCAGGTCTTCAACCACACGGCTGAGGCCGGCCAGGGCGCCAAGAGCGTGCTGGACCGCGTGGTGCCCGGGTACTACCACCGGCTGAACGCGGCCGGCAGCGTGGAAACCTCCACCTGCTGCCAGAATGTAGCCACCGAGCACGCGGCAGCCGAAAAGCTGATGGTGGACTCCACGGTGCTCTGGGCCAGGGCCTACAAGGTGGACGGCTTTCGCTTTGACCTGATGGGACACCATTCCAAGGCCAACATGCTTGCGGTCCGCGCAGCCCTGGATGAGCTGACGCCCGCCGCGGACGGCGTCGACGGGAAGGCCGTCTACCTGTACGGAGAGGGCTGGAACTTCGGCGAGGTGGCCGACAACGCCCTGTTTGAACAGGCTACCCAGGGAAACCTCGCGGGAACCGGTATTGGCACCTTTAATGACCGGCTGCGCGATGCCGTGCACGGCGGCAGCCCGGTGGATGCCGGAACCACGTTTGTTCAGGGGTACGGCACCGGCCTGGCCACCGACCCCAACGGGGATGCGATCAACGGATCCCCCGGGGAGGCCGCCGCGGCGCTGGCGCGGCACACCGACCTGGTGAAGCTTGGCCTGGCCGGCAACCTCAAGGAATATTCCCTGACGACGGCGGACGGCAGCGTGAAACGCGGAGATGCGCTGGATTACAACGGCCAGGCGGCGGGATACTCCGACGAGCCGCAGGAGACCATCAACTATGTGGATGCCCACGACAACGAGACGCTCTATGACCTGGGGGTGCTGAAGCTGCCGGTCCGGACGCCGATGGCGGACCGGGTACGAATGAACACCCTGTCGCTGGCCACCGCAGCCCTCTCGCAGTCGCCGTCGTTCTGGCACGCGGGAACCGAGCTGCTGCGTTCCAAATCGCTGGACCGCAACAGCTATAACTCCGGAGACTGGTTCAACCGCATTGACTGGACCGGCACCGAATCAACCTTCGGATCCGGCCTTCCGCCGGCGGCCGACAACGAGGAGAAGTGGCCGATCATGGGCCCCCTGCTCGCCGATCCGGCCCTTACCCCCACCGCGGCGGACATCGCCTCGGCGGAGGCCGGAGCACTGGACCTGCTGCGGCTGCGGTCCGGCGTTGAACTGCTGCGGCTGGGCTCCGCCGACCTCATCGGGCAGAAGGTGTCCTTTCCCGGCGGAGGCCCGGAGGCTGCCCCCGGCCTCATTGTGATGAGTATCGATGATCTGGCGGGTCCGGACGCCGACCCCGCCCTTGACGGCGCACTGGTGGTCTTCAACGCAGCCCCGGAAGCTGCCAAGCAGACGGTCCCGGAACTTGCCGGCCGCGGCTATGCACTCTCTCAGGTCCAGCAGGAGGGAGCGGATCCCGTGGTGAGGCAAAGCAGCTGGACGGCAGCAACGGGAACGGTCAGCGTGCCGGGCCGTACCGTTGCGGTGTTCCTGGATCCCCAGGGTGAAGTGCCCGGCGGGCCCGGAAATCCCGGTCCGGGCGATCCTGGTCCGGCCGATCCCGAACCCGCCGAACCCTCCGTGACGCTCAGCACGGGAACAGTACGGCCCGGCGACACCATCACGGCTGAGGGCACAGGCTTCGGCGCGGGAGAGACGGTACAGGTCTGGATCGAGTCGACACCGAAGCTGCTGGGCGCCCGGACGGCGGATGCTGACGGGTCGGTTGCTGTGCAGGTCACCATTCCCGCCGACACCGAACTTGGATCCCACTCCATCCGCATGAGGGGGCTGGCTTCCGGCCTGGATGCGGGTGCTGAACTTAAGGTGGTCGGTCCGCTGGCAGACACCGGCGCTAACCTCCGGCTGGTCTGGCTGGGCCTGTCGCTGCTCGCCCTCGGTGCGGCCCTGATGGGGCCGCGGGCGTGGAGGCTGGTGAGGCGCGGCTAGCGGCGGGTGCTGACCGTCACCGTGAACTTGGGATTGCGGGCCACTTCCCGGGTGGGTCCCACCAGCCGCGCCAAAGCGGACTTGTAGGTCAGGTGGCTGTTCCAAACCGTCCAGAGCTCGCCCCCCGGAGCCAGCACACGCCCGGCATCGGCAAACAGCTTCAGTGCAATGCCGGCATGAACGCTGGCACCGATATGGAACGGCGGGTTCAGCACGATCAGCTCCGCCGAACGGTCCGGATGCCCGGCCAGGGCGTCGCCGCGCCGCACCTGCACCCGGTCCGTGACGCCGTTGGCGGCCATGGTGGCGGCTGCGGAAGCAACCGCAGCCGCTGACTGGTCAGTGGCGATGACCCGCAGGTCCGGCCGGGTCAGCGCCAGGTAGGCGGCGATGGCCCCGGTTCCGCAGCCAAGGTCCACCGCGGTCTGTGCCTGCCGGGCGCCGGCAAGGTGCGGCAGCAGGAACCGGGTGCCAATGTCCAGCGCCGCACCGGCAAACGCTGCGCCGTGGGCCCGCAGCTCCAGCGGGGCCGGGAGCCCGACGTCGTGCCGCCGGGCCAGCGGAAAACGGTTCGCCGGCTGTTCCGCGGCCGGCAGCGGACCGCACACCGTCAGGACCCGGGACTTCTGCCGCGCCAGGCCGGCCGCCACCGAGCCGAACCAGCGCTCCAGCACGCTGTTCATCGCCATGGTCATGTGCTTGAGCCGGCCGCCCGCGTACACCGCCACATCGGGTGCGGCGTGCGCGGCGATGAGTGCGGCAATCTCCTCCAGGGCGTCCAGCGAGCGCGGCAGGCGCAGCAGCACCGTCCGCGCCCCTGACAGCAGTTCAGCATCCAGCGGCAGGGGCCGGTAAGCATCCGCCAGGCCGGCGGCCCGGGCGTTGCGCCCCAGCGCCAGCTCCCCCGAGTACGGGTCCTGATGAACCCGCAGGCCGCGCACACCGTGCAGGGCGGCAGCACCGAGCGTGAGTGCACCGTATGCGTCCCCGATGACGACGACGCCGCTTCCGTTGCCGCGCAGCCGTTCCGCCGCTGTGTCCAGGATCAGACGGTCGGCGGCGTCGTGGGCCTGGAGGTTCTCAGCCTCGACATCGGGCTGCCGGCTCAGCGACTCGAAGGAAAAAGCCGCTTCTCCGGGGAGGCGCCGGGCAGGGTCATGCGTCACAGGTCGATCCATTCTGTTCTCAGGTGTTCGGGGGTGCTGCCGCCGGCGGTGAAGGTGGCCAGGCGTTCGGAAAAGAGATCGATACTGCCGGGAGTGTCCGGCAGCGCCACGGTGATGGTGGCTCCCAGCGCCCCGTAGTCCGTGCCGGTGACGCTGATGCCGGCGTTGCGCAGGTCATTTTCAAGCCGGCCTGCCTCGGCATGTCCGGCGGGCACTGCGTAGAGCTGCATGCGGCGCCGGCGGAGCAGCGGAGCGGTTGCCAGCGCGGAGGAAACCGACTCGGAGTAGGCGCGGATCAGGCCCCCGGCGCCCAGCAGGATTCCGCCGAAGTATCGCACCGTCACCGCTGTGATGTCGCTCAGGTCCGTGGCGCCGTCAAATGTCTCGCGCTTTGTCAGGGCTTCCAGCATCGGCAGGCCGGCGGTGCCGGAGGGTTCGCCGTCGTCGTTGGAACGCTGGATTTCGCGTCCGGGACCGAGCACAAACGCACTGCAGTGGTGCCGGGCGTCATGGAACTCGCGGCGCAGCTCCGCGACCAGTGCGCGGGCCTGTTCCTCGGTTTCGGTGCGGCGGAGCACCGTGATGAAACGTGAGCGCCTGATCTCGAGTTCGGAACGGTGTTCCCCGGCGATGGTGGTGTAGCGCCCCGCCGCCGCGTCGATGTCACTCACCTCTTCAGTTTAGGCGCTGTTCGGGCGCCGGCCGCCGTCCGCGTCCGGCGTCGGCGCACGATAGCCTGAGTCCATGCTGAGAGTAGGACTGACCGGCGGGATCGCCGCGGGAAAATCATTGGCCGCCCGTACGCTCCGGGATCTTGGGGCCCTGGTCATCGATGCCGATGCCCTGGCGCGCGAAGTGGTGGAGCCGGGTACGGAAGGGCTCGCCGCCGTCGTCGACGCCTTTGGGCCGGGCATCCTCGACGGCGAAGGCCGGCTGGACCGGCCGGCGCTGGCGGCAGTGGTCTTCTCCGACGAGGCCAGGCGGGAGACCCTGAACGGCATTGTCCATCCCGCAGTGCGCGCCCGGGCGGCGGAACTGGAACAGGCCGCGGCTCCGGAAACCATCGTGGTTCACGACATGCCGCTGCTGGTGGAAACCGGGCAGCACCGGAACTTCGACTTTGTCCTGGTGGTTGACGCGCCGGAGGAGGAACGGATCCGGCGGATGGCAGCAGACCGCGGCATGAGCGAAGACGCGGCGCGGGCACGGATCGCAGCGCAGGCTTCGGCGGCGGAACGGGCAGCGGCGGCCGACGTCGTCCTCACCAATGACAGTACTGCCGGTGAGCTCGTAAAGGCGGTGCGGCAGTTGTGGGAAACCCGGCTGGTGCCGCTGAACGAGGAGCTGCTCCGGGCCGCGCAGTGACCTTCTCCGGGCCGGCGGATACTGTTCAGCCCTGAGCTAACCGCGCGCACTGCGGACGCATCCTGACCTCGGTGCGGAGTAGCTTTTAATCATGAGTCTTGCGCAGGACATCAACAGAGTTGTCGCCCCCTTTGAAGTAATCAGCGATTACTCGCCGGCGGGCGACCAGCCCACCGCCATCAGGGAACTCGCCGAGCGGATCAAGGCCGGCGAGAAGGACGTGGTCCTCCTCGGCGCCACCGGTACCGGTAAGAGCGCGACGGCGGCCTGGCTGGTGGAGCAGGTGCAGCGGCCCACGCTGATCATGGTGCAGAACAAAACCCTCGCGGCACAGCTGGCCAACGAGTTCCGTGAACTGCTGCCCAACAACGCGGTGGAATACTTTGTCTCCTACTACGACTACTACCAGCCTGAAGCGTACGTTCCGCAGACTGACACCTTCATCGAGAAGGACTCCTCCATCAACGAGGAAGTGGAACGGCTGCGGCACTCGGCCACCAACGCGCTGCTGACCCGCCGCGACGTCATCGTGGTGGCCACCGTGTCCTGCATTTACGGCCTGGGAACGCCTGAAGAGTACATCGAAGCCATGGTGACGCTGCGCAAGGGTCAGCAGATGAACCGCGATGACCTGCTGCGCCGCTTCGTCAACATGCAGTACGCCCGCAATGACATGGACTTCCACCGCGGCACCTTCCGGGTCCGCGGCGACACCGTCGAGATCATTCCGATGTACGAGGAAAACGCCCTGCGGATCGAATTCTTCGGCGACGAGATCGAGAACATTTACACCCTCCACCCGCTCACGGGTGACGTGATCCGCGAGGAAACGGAAATGTACGTCTTTCCGGCATCGCACTACGTGGCCGGAGAAGACCGCATGCAGCGCGCCATCCGCCAGATCGAGGACGAGCTGCAGGTGCGGCTGGCCGAACTCGAATCGCAGAACAAGCTGGTGGAAGCCCAGCGGCTGCGGATGCGCACCACGTATGACCTGGAAATGATGCAGCAGATGGGTTTCTGCAACGGCATCGAGAACTACTCCCGGCACATTGACGGACGCGGTCCGGGTACCGCCCCGCACTGCCTGCTGGACTACTTCCCCGATGACTTCCTGCTGGTGGTGGATGAATCGCACGTGACCATCCCGCAGATCGGCGCCATGT
Organism: Arthrobacter sp. APC 3897; assembly: GCF_030407495.1. Taxonomy (GTDB): domain Bacteria; phylum Actinomycetota; class Actinomycetes; order Actinomycetales; family Micrococcaceae; genus Arthrobacter_B. Next base: position 120,626 of record NZ_JASDDG010000001.1, read on the forward strand.
ACGAGGGGGACATGTCCCGCAAGCGGACCCTCGTTGACCACGGCTTCCGGCTCCCGTCGGCCATGGACAACCGGCCGCTGAAGTGGGACGAGTTCCTGGAACGGATTGGCCAGACCGTGTACATGTCCGCCACACCGGGCAAGTACGAGCTGTCCAAGTCGGACGGGTTTGTCGAGCAGATTATCCGTCCCACGGGTCTGGTGGATCCGCAGGTGATCGTGAAGCCGAGCAAGGGCCAGATCGATGACCTGCTGGGTGAGATCCGCACCCGGACTGAGCGCAACGAGCGCGTGCTGGTCACCACGCTGACCAAGCGGATGGCCGAGGACCTCACCGGTTACCTGATGGAGCACGGCGTCAAAGTGGAATACCTGCACTCCGACGTCGACACCCTGCGCCGCGTGGAACTGCTGCGCGAACTGCGGATGGGTACTTTCGACGTACTGGTGGGCATCAACCTGCTCCGTGAAGGTTTGGACCTTCCCGAGGTGTCACTGGTGTCCATCCTCGATGCGGACAAGGAAGGCTTCCTCCGGTCCTCCACCTCGCTCATCCAGACCATTGGGCGTGCCGCCCGTAACGTCTCAGGTGAAGTTCATATGTACGCCGACCGGATCACCGATTCAATGGCCAAAGCCATTGATGAAACGAACCGCCGCCGTGCCATCCAGGTGAAGTACAACGAGGACCACGGGGTGGATCCCCAGCCGCTGCGCAAGAAGATTGCTGACATCACGGACTCCCTCGCCCGTGAGGATGCCGATACCAGGGCGCTGCTGGCCGAGGCGGCGGACAAGAAGAACCGCAAGACCACCGGCAAGGGCAAGGGCGGCATCCGAAAGGACGGTTTGGCTGCCGCCCCCGCGGAGGACCTGGCCGGACTGATCGCCTCCATGACCGAGCAAATGCACGCTGCCGCCGCGGAACTGCAGTTTGAACTGGCGGCACGGCTTCGCGACGAAGTAGGCGACCTGAAGAAGGAACTGCGGCAGATGCAGAACGCCGGCCACGCCTAAAGGCCGCACGCCCGGGAAGGATAGATTTTCCGCGCTTCAGCCAGCTTCAACGCGGTGAGAGTGTCCGCCTTGGTGCGCAGCGTCTTCTTCCCGGAGGGAAAGTCCTCGGCCGGAGAAGCCCGGGTGTCAAGGGCCCAGCCGGTTCCCAGCCGGATCAGCGACTGGTGCTTAACGTCGTAGTAACCCTCGCGGGCGGCATAGGCGATCCCCGGTGATCCTGCTGCCGAGGCGAGCAAATGAAAGTGAAACCGGGTGGTGAGCCACTGCTGGTCCGGCCCCGCCGGAATACCTTCGTCCCACACCCGCGTGAAGGGAAAGAAGTTCTCTTCGGCAATCAAATCGGAAAGCTGGTCGTACGCGCGGCGGTCAATGCCCGGGATGGCTTCGAGATAGTTCACCTGCCTGCCCTCGGACAGGGCGGCCTTGATCTGGAGACGGACGGCAGCCACTATCTCATCGAACCGGTTCGCATCCATCATGTCGGCCTGGATGCAGACATTCGTGGCTGCCGGGCGTCTGACGGCCAGCCGGGCAGCCGGGCGCAGGCCGAGGAAGGCATCATCGAGACCGGCGTTCAGTGAGTAAGCCCGGGCACTTTCCGCGTCGCGCACGGTTACGTGGTCAAAGCCGAGAAAGAGGTCGGCGGCTTCCCGCGGGGTGCCGATCAGAGGCATCAGTCCCTGCCCGGTTGCGTACAACCGGGCGCCGGTGAGCTCTTTGACGGCTTTCATGCCGCTGACCAGGGCCGTGTGGTGCGGCCACATCCCGTTGACGTACCCGCCGCCAAGCAGGTGCAGGGAGCTTGCCCGCCGAAGCCGCACCAGGCCCATGTCATAGCGGGGTGAACCAAGGTGCCGCACCAGATGGGAGACCCGCGGGCCCGCCTCGCCGGGCGGAAGTCCGCCGGAGTCCCGGACGGCACGCCAGAGGGTGTCGGTGATGCGCAGCCCCGGGTGCAGCCCTTCGAACAACAGCGACGCCGCACCGGGGTTCGGGCAATCAAGCCACACAACGGCGTTGGGGGCGTTCACGGCCAGGAACCGGAGCCAGGCGGCAGTGATGAACTCGTCGCCGAAATTGGGGTTACCGGCGGTGCTCACCAAATAGTGTTCAGGCTCAGTACTCATGCCTCCAAACGTAGCGGCACCGGGGCCGCGAACGCCGGATTGCCGCCGCCGATTCCGCAGATGACGCGGGTGCACCCGGCGGGTGCTGCGGTAGACTTCTTGGGCGGCGCAGGGGAGTATCCTTTGTCGCTGTACCCGTCAGCACGCGGGGCGTCATCGTTCCGCCGGGTGCAGCGGGCAGTCGCAGCAATGATCTGCTGCGGGTGTCGGAGAGACCTGCGTTTAGTGTCGTGCCCGAAAGGTTTTCCAAAAATGCCCGAGTTACCCGTCGTCTTTGAGGTCGGCACTTTTGTCGTCCTCGGACTTGTCCTGCTGTTTGACCTCCTGCTGGTGGTCAAGCGCCCGCACGAGCCGTCCATGAAGGAAGCCGGCCTGTGGGTCGGGTTTTATGTAGGGCTGGCCCTGCTCTTCGCCGCTGCCATGTTCGTGTTCACCGGCCCCGAGTACGGAAGCCAGTTCGTTGCCGGCTGGGTCACTGAATACAGCCTGAGCATCGACAATCTCTTTGTCTTCATCATCATCATGGCCCGCTTCTCGGTACCCCGTAAGTACCAGCAGGAAGTGCTGATGTTCGGCATCATCATTGCCCTGATCCTGCGCGGCATCTTCATCATCATCGGTGCCGCAGTCATCGAGAACTTCAGCTGGGTCTTCTTCATCTTCGGTGCCTTCCTGCTCTGGACCGCCTACAAGCAGGCCACTGACAACGGTGAGGACGAAGAAGAGGGCAGCGACAACAAGCTGATCGGCAAGCTGCGCCGTGTTCTTCCGATGACCGACAAGTTTGACCAGGGCAAGATCCGCACCGTGGTGGACGGCAAGAAGGTCTTCACCCCCATGCTGATTGTCTTCATCACCATTGGCGTCACGGACCTGATGTTTGCTGTGGACTCCATCCCGGCGATCTTCGGCCTGACGCAGAGCGCCTTCATTGTCTTCACCGCGAACATCTTCGCCCTGATGGGCCTGCGCCAGCTGTACTTCCTGCTGGGCGGCCTGATGGACCGGCTGATCTACCTCAAGCACGGCCTGTCCGTCATCCTGGCGTTCATCGGCGTGAAGCTGATCCTGCATGCGCTGCACGTGAATGAACTGCCGTTCATCAACGGCGGCGAGCATGTTGCCTGGGCTCCGGAAATCCCCACGTTCGTGTCCCTGGCAGTCATCCTCGGCACGATCGTGATCGCCACTGTGGCATCGCTGCTCAGCCCCAAGGCAAAGGCCGTCCAGGCTGTGGCTTCGCTGGAGAACGCACTGAAGGTGTACCGGAACCTTGAGGAGGACGCCCCGCACGAAGAGCGCGTGGAAGCCTATGACAAGGTCACCGAAACCTACCGCAACGCCACCGCAGTGGCCAAGGACCGCAACGACGTCGAAATGCCGGAAATCTCGGACGATGCCCGCGCTGAGTTCCGGGCGAGCAACCCGCGCCGGCAGAACCCTGCCCCGGTGAAGGACCAGGCCGAGCAGGCCGACAAGTAGGAAGCCCCCGACGGCAAAAGCGCCGCTCTTCCCGTGGGAAGAGCGGCGCTTGGCGTACTTTAGCCGGCCTGCGGTGATTCGCCGCGCACCATGGCCAGGAGGCGGTTGAAGATGCCCTCGCCGTCGTCGGCAATGCCGTCGTGGTGGAAGTCGGCGCTTTCCCATACCTGCAGGCCCCGCACGGCACCGGCGGTTTCGAGGGACAGGTCCCGGTCCACGTAGATGTCGTCCGTGTAGACGGCGGCGGCCACCGGCACGGTGTTCCGGGCCAGCACAGCGGTGTCATAGAGCGCCGGCCAGTCTTCTTTGGCGGCCAGCATCCCGGCCGTCTCCTTCAGCGGCACCAGGGCCGGATCCTCGTCGAAGTACCAGGGGTAGACCATTTCGCCGGTGTAGAGGGGTTCCGCCGCGTCCGGCTCGAACTCGGGGAACTCCCTCAGCACCCGCTCGGCAGCCCACCCGGTGGCAGCACCCTGGCCGTAGATGGATTCATGCATCACCGCGTAGAGCGGATTCGCTGCCCGGCTGACCAGCCCGTGGACGGCCTCCAGGAACGTATCGGACAGCCGGTCCCCGTCCGGAGCGGCCACAAAGGCCTCCTGCAGCAGGAGGTGCAGGCCGTCCATCCGGGTGTTGCCGCCCAGGAAGGAGCCGATCATCTGGAAGCGCCGGACGCTCAGCCGCTCACCCGAGGGCAGGTATTCCGGAACGTTGTCCAGATGCCGGGCGATCCGGGTGGTAAGGGCGCGGTCCTGCGGATATTTCGCGAAGTACTCTGCGTTGCGCGCCGCCACACGGGCAAACGTCGCCTGATAGACACGGTCCGCGGGGCCGGTCAGCGGAGCGAGCCCGCCGGTGATCAGCGATTCGCGCAGCCCGTGCGGAGCGAAGGACAGGTAGGTCAGGGTACAGAAGCCGCCGTAGCTCTGCCCATACGTAGTCCACGGTTCCGAGCCCAGTGCTCCGCGGATCATTTCCGCGTCCGCTACGATCGAGTCCGCCCGGAAATGCGTCAGGTACTCCGCCTGTGCGGCCGCGTCCCCGCGCAGGGGGAGGGTCTGCCGGTTGGCTGGAGCAGACAGGCCGGTGCCGCGCTGGTCCAGCATCAAAATGCGGAAGTGCCTGGACGCGGCTTTGGTCCAGCCGCTGAGGGACAGCAGCCGGGAGCCCTTGCCGCCGGGCCCGCCCTGCAGATAGAGCAGCCAGGGGAGCTGCTCGGCCTCGGCCTGCGGCAGCTCGGCGTCGCTGTATTCACGGGCGAAGACGGTGATGGTTTCGCCGTCGGGCACTGAATGATCCAGCGGAACGGAGAAACGATGGTCTGTGACGCGCATGCCGCGTACCTCATAGGGTGCCGAAGCCGTGTGCGGAACGCTCATGCGCCGGCACCGCCAAACGCGGTGAGGGCGTCACCGGTGAGCCGGAACGTGGTCCACTCATCCTGCGGCACGGCACCGAGGGCCTTGTAGAAGCGGATGGACGGCTCGTTCCAGTTGAGGACGCACCACTCCACGCGGGCGTAGCCGCGCTCGACGGCGATTTCCGCCAGGGTGCGCAGCAGCGCCTTTCCCATGCCCGTGCCCCGTGCCTCGGGCCGGACGTAGAGATCCTCCAGATAGATTCCGTGGACGCCCTCCCACGTGGAATAGTTCAAAAACCAGAGGGCAAAGCCCTGCACCGTTCCGGACTCGACCGCCACGTGGGCAAAGATGGCTGGATGCTCACCGAAAAGGTTCTTCTCCAGCGCCTCAACCGTGTTTTTGACGGCGTGCGGCTCTTTTTCATAGATCGCCAGGTCATGGATGAGTTCAAGGATCACGGGGACATCTTCGGGGCGGGCGGGACGTATCTGCATGCCCTCCAGCCTAATCCAGGCGACCTGCCGTGATGACCTTGATGACGGGGCTGCCGGCTTCATCCGAGGCTGCCAGGTCCACCTCTGCGGTGATCCCCCAGTCCAGATGGTTGGCCGGGTCCTTGAAGATCTGCCGGACCTCCCATTTGCCGGGCAGTTCCTTGATGATCAGCAGGTTGGGTCCGCGTCCGTCGGGACCGTCGTCGATGTCCTCGTGCTCTTCGAAGTACGCATCCAGCACGTCGGCCCAGCGGTCGGCATCCCAGCCGGAGCCGCCGTCGAGCTCGCCCAGTGCGCGGTCATCCTCATCCGCGAACAGCTTCACCCGCTGGAACATTTCGTTGCGGACCATGACGCGGAACGCGCGCACATTGGCCGTGAGCTTGTCCGGGACCGGCGGCAGGACCGGTTCGTCGCCGGCAGCAGGGTTGATGCCGTTGGTGAGCTCTTCCCATTCATCCAGCAGCGAGGAATCGGTCTGGCGGACCAGTTCGCCGAGCCACTCGATGATGTCTTCCAGATCCTCGCGCAGCCGCTCCGGGGGGACGGTGTGCAGCAGGGCCTTGTAGGTGTCCGAGAGGTAGCGCAGCAGCACGCCCTCGGAGCGGGCCAGGGAGTAGAACTGGATGTACTCGCCGAAGCTCATGGCCCGTTCGTACATGTCGCGCACAATCGACTTGGGGCTGAGTTCGAATTCACCCAGCCAGGGGGCACCCGAGCGGTACACCTCGAAGGACTGCTCCAGCAGTTCAGCCAGCGGCTGCGGATAGGTGACTTCTTCGAGCAGGGCCATCCGCTCGTCGTACTCGATGCCCTGTGACTTCATGGCCGCAATGGCCTCGCCGCGGGCCTTCTTCTCCTGGGCGGAGAGGACCTGCCGCGGTTTTTCCATGATCGCTTCGATCACTGAGACCACGTCCAGGGCGTAGGACGGGCTCTCCGGGTCCAGGATTTCCAGGGAGGCCATGGCAAACGGGGAGAGCGGCTGGTTCAGGGCGAAGTTCGGCTGCAGATGGACCTTCAGCCGCACGGTGCGGCCGTCAGCGTCGGGCTCGGGGAGGACTTCCACAATGCCGGCGGTCTTCAGCTCCCGGTAGATACTGAGGGCCTTCTTCATCAGGGCCAGCTGCGAGGAGCGGGTCTCGTGGTTGCTGGTCAGCAGCTTCTTGGCTGCGGCAAACGGATCCCCGGGACGCTCCAGCAGGTTCAGCAGCATGGAGTGGGTGATGTTGAAGCTGGAGGTCAAGGGCTCCGGGGTGCCGTCAACAAGCTTCTCGAAGGTCGGCTTGCCCCAGGATACAAATCCGGCCTGCGGCTTCTTCTTCACCACCTGGCGCAGTTTCTTCTGGTCATCACCGAACTTGGCGTGTGCCTTGGCCATGGCCTTGACGTTTTCAATCACGTGTTCCGGTGCCTGCACGACGACGGTGCCCGCCGTGTCATACCCGGCCCGTCCGGCGCGGCCGGCAATCTGGTGGAACTCGCGGACCTTCAGCGGGCGGGTGCGGGTGCCGTCGTACTTGGACAGTGCGGTGATCAGCACGGTGCGGATGGGCACGTTGATGCCCACGCCCAGGGTGTCGGTGCCGCAGATGACCTTCAGCAGTCCGGCCTGGGCCAGCTGCTCCACCAGGCGCCGGTATTTGGGCAGCATGCCGGCGTGGTGCACGCCGATGCCGTGCCGGACCAGCCGGTTCAGGGTCTTGCCGAAACCGGGGGCGAAGCGGAACCCGGCAATCAGCTCGGCGATCTTGTCCTTTTCCTCCCGGGTGCACACGTTGATGCTCATCAGGGCCTGCGCCCGGTCGATCGCTTCGATCTGGGAGAAGTGCACCACGTAGACCGGAACCTGCTTGGTGGCCAGCAGCTCTTCCAGGGATTCCTGGACCGGGGTTTCCACGTAGTAGTAGTGCAGGGGGATGGGCCGCTGCACCGAGGAGACCGTCACGGTGTCGCGGTTGGTGAGCTCGCTGAGTTCGTTGGCGATCCGGGTCATGTCGCCCAGGGTGGCGGACATCAGCAGGAACTGCGCCTGCGGCAGCTCCAGCAGCGGCACCTGCCAGGCCCAGCCGCGCTGCGGATCGGAGTAGAAGTGGAACTCGTCCATGATCACGGTGCCCAGATCCGCGTCCGGTCCCTCACGCAGGGCAATGTTCGCCAGGATTTCCGCGGTGCAGCAAATGATCGGGGCGTCCTTGTTCACGGACGAGTCGCCGGTGACCATGCCCACGTTCTCGGCGCCGAAGATCTCGCACAGGGCAAAGAACTTCTCTGACACCAGCGCCTTGATGGGTGCCGTGTAGTAGCTGCGTTCATCGTGCGCCATGGCGTGGAAGTGCGCGGCAATGGCAACCATCGATTTACCGGAGCCGGTGGGAGTGGCGAGGATGACGTTGTTGCCGGTCACCAGCTCCATCACCGCTTCATCCTGTGCCGGGTACAGCGACATGCCCCGGCTCTCGACCCACTCGAGGAAGGACGTGTACGTCTCGTCGGGGTCGATGGTGCGGGTGCTGGACGGGCCGGAGGCAAGCTGTTCAAGAAGTTTCATGTCCCTACCAGAGTATCGGGCGCGGCTGTGCGCCGCAGACACCCGGCATGACCCCCGATGAACACCCGCCCGCTGGCGGCCCCGTCCCTTTGTTAGGCTCGGCGGCATGAAATGGGATCCCCGGAAATACACACAGTTCTCCTCGCACCGAGACCGCCCCTTTTTTGATTTGACCGCGCGCATCGAAGCCGATGCCCCGGGCCGCGTCGTGGACCTGGGCTGCGGACCCGGCACCCTGACCGCGGCGCTCGCCGCCCGCTGGCCCGAAGCCCGGGTCACCGGCGTCGACTCCTCTGCCGAGATGGTGGAACAGGCGGGCGCTCTTCAGGGTGCTCCCGCGAACCTGGAATTTGTCCGCGCGGGCATCGAGGAATGGGAACCGCAGGCCGGAACCGATGTGGTGGTTTCCAACGCTGCGCTGCAGTGGGTGCCCGGCCACCAGGACCTCATGCGCCGCTGGGCGAAACAGCTCGACGCCGGAGCCTGGCTGGCCGTGCAGGTTCCCGGCAACTTCGGGGCGCCGTCACATGCGCTGATGCGTGAACTGGCTGCGAGCGCTGCCTGGTCGCACAAGCTGGACGGCGTGCTGCGCCACGCCGACGCAGTGGATGAGCCGGAGGATTACCTGGGCCTGCTGACCGAGACGGGGTTTGAGGCAGATGTGTGGGAGACCAGCTACTCGCAGGTCCTGCAGGGAGAGGACCCGGTGCTCGAATGGGTGCGCGGAACGGCCCTGAGGCCGGTTATTGCGGCTTTGGACCCGGATGACTTCCGGCGGTTCGAAGCCGAGTACGCCGCGCTGCTGCGGGAGGCCTATCCGCAGCATGCCTGGGGCACAGTCTTTCCGTTTCGCCGGATCTTCATGGTTGGCCGGAAGACGGGTTAACCGGCGGGTCGCCGCCGGCCGGCGCGCCTGGTCTTCGCCGCCTTCATCAGCGGCGTGTTGAGGTCGGTGATTTGTGCATTCGCGTGGTCCCGGCGGCCGGCTCCGCCGCGCTGGTAGTGCCGGGCCAGGTACAGCGCCCCGCCGAGGGCAAGGAGCAGGAAGCCGGTGATCAGGGCCGCGGGGTCCAGGGACGGCAGCTGGCTGGCTGCGGCGAGGACGGCGAGGACGGGGATGACGGGACCCAGGGGAAGTTTGGCACCCTGGCCCGGCCATTTGCGCACTCCCAGCACAACTGCCGCGACGCTCACCACGATCATGGCAATAATGGCCGCCACGTTGGCGATCGAAACGACGAAGGTGGTGTCGTTGAGGAGCACCAGAAGAACGGTGATCGCCCCCAGCAGCAGCACGCTCACGTAGGGGTGGCCGGTGCGGGTCTGGCGGCCGAGCGCCGGCGGAACATCTCCGCGGGCCACCATCCGGAGCATGATCTCCGAGGCGCCGAGCACATTGGCATTGGCTCCCGAGAGGGTGGACAGGCAGGCAGCGAAGGCCACCAGGACGCCGCCCCAGGTGCCCATGACGATTTCTGCGGCTTGGGAGACACCGGTGGCGGTGAAGACCGTCACTCCGCTGGCCACCATGGCCAGGGCCGTGCCCAGGTAGATAATTCCTGATACCAGCAGAGTGAGCAGGATGGCGCGCGGCACCGTTTTGCGCGGATTCTCCACGGAGCCGGCCATATTGGTGATGACGTTGAAGCCGGTGTAGGCGGTGAACAGAAGCGCTGCCGCTGATAAGACGCCGCCGGTGCCCTGCGGCAGCGGCCGGTCAACCTTTTCCGGTGTCAGTTCCGTCAGGCCCCAGACGGCAAAGAGTACGAGTAGTGCAAGTTTGATGCCCACAATCCAGGTCTCCGCCCTGGCCACCAGCGCCGTCGGCCCCAGGTTCAGTGCCGTCACCAGCACTGTCGCAGCCAGCCCCAGCACCAAAGCTCCGGCAGCCGGCAGGAAATACTCGTGCAGGTAGTCGCCGAAGGAGTCCACCAGATAGGCGATGATGGTGGCTCCGTTGAGGTAGAACGCCCACATCACCACAAAACGCCAAAACGGACTGAGGATATCCCCTACGGGGCCGTAACCGGATTCCCCGTCCTTCGCCCGCGTGGACACCACAATGAAGCACATGGCGCACAGGGCCATGACAATGCCGGCGATGACGTAGCTGAGGACCGCTGCGGGTCCGGCCAGGTTGATGGCCGTTCCGGAGAGGGTAAAGACACCGCCGCCCACCGTGGTGCCGACACCGAAGGCTACGCAGGCAGTCAGTCCGATGCGGGGTTTGACGGCGGCTGAGGGCCCGGAAGCTGACGACGACGGTACTGTGGCCACGGTTTGCACGCTCTCATCGGTCTCCGAAAGGTCCCTTGTTGAGCGTAAAACCCTCAAATGGCAGGGGTCAACGGAGCAGGCGCAGCAGGCCTGTCACCAGCCGCGTTCCTTCCATTCCTGAAGGTGCGGCCGCTCGGCGCCCAGGGTGGTTCCTGCTCCGTGGCCCGGGTGGACCACGGTGTCATCCGGCAGGTAATCGAACACACGTTCTACTGTGTCCGCATACAGCGACGCGAAGCGTTCCGGATCCTGCTGGGTGTTGCCCAGTCCGCCGGGAAAGAGGGAATCGCCGGTAAACAGATGGGCAGGGCCGCTCGGATCGCGGTAGAGCAGGGCCACGGAGCCGGGAGTGTGGCCCCGGAGCTTGATGGCGGTGAGCTCCGAGTTGCCGAAACGCAGCGTGTCCCCCTGGTCCAGGAGCACATCGGTGGGCACCTCTATGTCCGCAGCATCCTCGCTGCCGGCAGCGGTGCGTGCCCCGGTGGATTCCACGGCCTCGGGAAGGGCCCGCACATGGTCCCAGTGGCTGTGCGTGGTGACAATCAGCTCCACCTTGGGCGGGACAGCGGCGTCTGCGGCGGCTTCGCCCAGCATTCGGCTGACCGCCGGAAAGTCGGCAGCGGCGTCAATGAGCACCTGCGCTCCGGTGTCCTTGTCCGTGAGGAGGTAGATGTTGTTGTCCATGCTGGACACGGAGCAGCTGCGAATGGTGACATTCTTCAAATCAAACATGCCGCCAGTCTAGTTCCGCGCTCGCAGATGTTAACCCCACAGTCACAGGCCAAAAGTCTTGTCTGTCCGGGGCGGCGGGCGTACGTTCAGAGGGTGCCGGGAACCCCTCCGGCTTGTTCCTGGAGGAAGCGTGCTCCTAAGGCTTGTCCGGCAGAACCTGGCGCCCTACAAGGGGGCCGTTGCCGCCGTCGTCGTCCTGCAGTTCCTGCAAACCGCTGCCACTTTGTTCCTGCCCACCCTCAATGCCGACATCATTGACCGCGGCGTCGTTAAGGCGGACACCGGCGTGATCCTGGATCTGGGCGGCTGGATGCTCGTGATCACGGCCGGACAGGTGGTCTGCGCCATCGCTGCCACCTACTTTGCCTCCCGGGTGGCCATGAGTGTGGGCCGCAACATCCGGGATGAGCTTTTCACCACGGTGGAATCCTTTTCCGCGCGTGAAATGGGGGTGTTCGGCGCCCCCTCCCTCATTACCCGCACCACCAACGATGTGCAGCAGGTGCAGATGGCCCTGCTGATGACCTTCACGGTGATGGTTTCAGCTCCGATCATGGGAGTTGGCGGAGTGCTGCTGGCGCTGAACCAGGATGTGCCCCTCTCCGGAATCCTGCTGCTGATCCTGCCGGTGCTGTTTATCGTGATCGGGCTGGTCCTGCGCCGGCTGATTCCCCTGTTCCGACGGGCCCAGAAGCAGATTGACCGGGTGAACTCGGTGCTGAGGGAACAGATCATGGGGGTGGCGGTCATCCGGGCCTTCGTGCGCGAGCGCACCGAGGAAGCCCGCTTCGACACCGCCAACGCGGATCTGACCGGGACGCAGCTGCGGACCGCCCAGTATCTGGCCCTGCTGTTTCCGGCTGCCATGCTGGTGGCCAATCTGGCATCCGTGGCGGTGGTCTGGTTCGGCGCCTACCGGATTGACGCCGGACAGATGCAGATCGGTGCCCTCACCGCGTTCATCGCGTACATCATGCAGATCCTGATGGCGGTCATGATGTCGATGTTCATGATCATGATGCTGCCCCGCGCCGCTGTGTGCGCCGAGCGTATCTACGAGGTCCTGGATACGGAAAGCACGGTGCGGGACGCGGATGCTGCCGCGCCCCTGGTGTACGACGGCGGCACCCTGCATTTCCGGAACGTCGGCTACACGTATCCGGGAGCCGAGGACCCGGTGCTGCACGACATCACGTTCACGGCCCGGTCCGGGCAGACCACGGCCGTCATCGGATCCACCGGAGCGGGCAAGTCCACGCTGCTGAACCTGGTTCCGCGGCTGCTGGATGCCACCTCCGGGGGAATCTCCATCGACGGACAGGACATTGAGGCGGTAACGCTGCACTCGCTGCGCAGCGGGATTGGCCTGGTGCCGCAGAAGGCCTACCTGTTCTCAGGCACGATTGGCTCAAATCTGCGCTTCGGACGCCCCGGCGCCACGGATGCCGAGCTCTGGGAAGCGCTGGAGATCGCCCAGGCCGCGGAATTTGTCCGCGCGTCCGAAGGGGCGCTGGAGCACCGGGTGGAACAGGGCGGCGGCAACTTCTCCGGAGGGCAGCGCCAGCGGCTGGCCATTGCCCGCGCCCTGGTGGTGCGTCCGGCGATCTATCTCTTCGATGACAGTTTCTCCGCACTGGACTTTGCCACCGACGCCCGGCTGCGCGCTGCCCTGAGGGAAAGGACACGCAGCTCCACGGTCCTGATCGTGGCGCAGCGGATCAACACGATTGCCGACGCTGCACGGATAGTAGTCCTGGAGGAGGGGCGCATCGCCGGGCAGGGAACGCATGAGGAACTGCTGGAAACCTCTCCCACGTACCGGGAGATCGTTGAATCCCAGCTGACGGCGGAGGAAGTGCAGTGAGCGGGATGCGGGCAGGACACGGGCCGGGTGCCCGCGGGCCGGCTGCCAAACCGCTGAACTTCCGTTCCAGCGTCCGAAGGATCCTGGGCCTGATGAGCCCGGACCGGCTCCGGGTGGCGCTGGTGATGGTTGCCGCCGTCGTGTCCGTGGCGCTCGCCGTCACTGCTCCCCGGATCCTGGGGGAAGCGACCAATGTCATCTTTGACGGCGTGATCGGTGCCGGCCTCCAGCCGGGAATCAGCAAGGCCGACCAGGTGCAGGCGCTGCGGGACTCCGGGGAGGACCAGCTGGCGGACATGCTCGCCGCCATGGACGTGGTGCCGGGGCAGGGACTGGACTTCGGCCGGCTCGGAATGCTGGTGCTGGGAGTGCTGGCCATTTACCTGGCGGCGTTCTTCTTCGGCTGGCTGCAGGCGCGCGTGACCGCACGGGTGGTGCAGGGCGCCATGTACCGGCTCCGTAAACAGGTGGACGGCAAGCTTTTCCGGCTCCCCATGTCCCATTTCCAGCGGGAATCCCGCGGCGACGTGCTCAGCCGCGTAACCAACGACATCGACAACCTGGCGCAGACGCTGTCCCAGACCCTGACGCAGATCATCACCTCAGCACTGACCATCGTGGGGGTACTGGGCATGATGCTGTGGCTCTCGCCGCTGCTGGCCCTCATCGCCGTGATTACCGTTCCGGTGTCCGCCGTTGTCACCGTGCTCATCGCCAAGCGCTCGCAGGTGCAGTTCATGCAGCAGTGGAAATCCACGGGGGAAGTCAACGGGTACATCGAGGAAATGTTCAGCGGCCAGGACGTGGTGAAGGCCTTCGGGCAGCAGGAGCGGGTGGTGGAGGGCTTCCGGCCCGCCAATGAGACGCTGTACCGCTCCTCTTTCAAGGCGCAGTTCGTGTCCGGCATCATCATGCCCACCATGCAGTTCATCTCCAACCTGAACTATGTGGCCGTAGCCGTGGCGGGAGGCCTGCTGGTCGCCAACGGGCGCCTGTCCATCGGGGGAGTGCAGGCCTTCATCCAGTACAGCCGGCAGTTCTCCCAGCCGCTGGGGCAGATCGGCTCCCTCATCAACATGCTGCAGTCAGGTGTGGCGTCAGCCGAACGTGTGTTCGAACTGCTGGATGACAGGGAACAGGACCCCGACCCGGAGGATGCACTCACGATCAGGGACGTGGAGGGCCTCGTTGCCTTTGAGCACGTGGATTTCAGCTACTCCCCGGAAGCTCCCCTGATACGGGACCTGTCCTTTACTGCGGAGCCCGGGCAGACAGTGGCGATTGTTGGTCCCACGGGAGCCGGAAAGACCACCCTGGTCAACCTCCTGATGCGCTTCTATGAGGTGGATTCCGGCCGGATCACCATCGACGGCACGGATATTTCGCGCATGCGGCGCGACGATGTGCGCAGGCTGATCGGCATGGTGCTCCAGGATGCCTGGCTGTTTGAGGGGACCATTAGGGAGAACCTGGCCTACGGGGCGCCGAATGCCACTGACGAGCAGATCATCGAGGCAGCCCGCGCCACCCATGTGGACCACTTTGTGCGCTCGCTGCCCGAGGGGTATGACACGGTCCTGGATTACGACGGCGGTTCGCTGAGCCAGGGGCAGCGGCAGCTGATCACCATTGCCCGGGCCTGGCTGGCAAACCCGTCCATCCTGATACTGGACGAGGCCACCAGTTCCGTGGACACCCGAACCGAGATCTCCATCAGGCTCGCCATGAATGCGCTGCGGGAAGCACGAACCAGCTTTGTCATCGCCCACCGGCTCTCCACCATCCGGGATGCGGACGTCATCCTGGTGGTGCGGCACGGGGAGATCGTGGAGCAGGGAACCCACGAGGCACTGCTGGCAGCTGAGGGGTTCTATGCGGAGCTGTACCGCTCCCAGTTCGCCGGGACACCCTGACGCCGGGACACTCTGACGCCGGGACACCGTGACCCGCCTGACTGACCGGACGGGTCCCCCATGTCAAAATGGAACCGGCATCCATTCTCCAACCTGAAGGCGGTCCCGTGAGTGACGACGTCCTGTCCTGGGTCCGCATCGACGCGGCAAGCTCAGTACCTCCCTTTGAGCAGCTCAGGGTTCAGATCCTTGACGCCGCCAATGACGGAAGGCTTGCCGTTGGTACCCGGCTGCCTCCGGTCCGGGCGCTCGCTGCCCGTATGGGCCTGGCGGTAAACACCGTTGCCAGGGCTTACCGCGAACTTGAACAGGCCGAAGTGGTGACCACGCGCTCGCGGGCCGGCACTGTGATTGCTGCGGCCGGAGACAACGGCAGGCGGCGGGTGGCCGAAGCGGCCCGGGTTTTCGCAGATTCGGTCCGCGCCAACGGGCTGGATCCGAAGGAAGCGCTGACGTACGTCGAGACGGCTCTTCGCCTGCGGTGAAACCGCGGCGTCGAATACTTCTTCGAACCAAACGGTGAACTACAGTGGAAAATGTGTCTACAGCTACCTCTTTGATGGCCGATAGTGCCAACGAGCCGCACAGCGGCAACGATCTCTCCCGCCTGATCGTCAAGGGCGCACGGGAGCACAACCTGCAGAACGTGGATCTGGACTTGCCGCGTGACGCGATGATTGTCTTCACCGGGCTTTCCGGATCCGGAAAGTCCTCTCTGGCTTTTGACACCATCTTCGCCGAGGGCCAGCGCCGCTACGTCGAATCGCTGTCCTCCTACGCCCGGATGTTCCTGGGCCAGGTGGACAAGCCGGACGTCGACTTCATTGAGGGCCTTTCCCCGGCGGTGTCCATCGACCAGAAGTCCACCTCCAAGAACCCGCGGTCCACGGTTGGCACCATTACCGAAATCTACGACTACATGCGCCTGCTCTGGGCACGTGTGGGTACGCCGTTCTGTCCCGTCTGCGGTGAGCCGGTTTCCCGCCAGACCCCGCAGCAGATTGTGGACCAGCTGCTGGAGCTTGAAGAGGGCACCCGGTTCCAGATCCTGGCTCCTGTGGTGCGCGGCCGCAAGGGCGAGTTTGTGGACCTGTTCAAGGAGCTCGCCGCCAAGGGCTACTCCCGGGCAAAGGTCGACGGCGAGCAGATCCAGCTCGCTGATCCGCCCAAGCTCGGCAAGCAGTACAAGCACACCATTGAAGTTGTGGTGGACCGGCTGGTGGCAAAGGACGGCATCCGGCAGCGCCTGACCGACTCGGTGGAGACGGCCCTGGCGCTGGCCGACGGCCGGATCCTTGCCGATTTTGTGGACATCGACGAGAAGAGCGATGAACGGGTCCGGGCCTTCTCCGAGCACCTGGCCTGCCCCAACGAGCACCCGCTGGCCATCGATGAGATTGAACCGCGGTCCTTCTCCTTCAACAACCCCTTCGGTGCCTGCCCGGTGTGCACCGGCATCGGCAGCCGGCTCGAAGTTGACGAAGAACTGGTCATCCCCAACCCGAACCTCAGCCTCGCCGCCGGAGCTGTGGCTCCTTGGGCCCTGGGCAACGCCACCCTGGAGTACTGGAACCGTCTGCTGGCCGGTCTGGCCAAGGAGCTGGGCTTCTCCATGGATGTGCCGTGGAAGAAGCTTCCGGCCAAGGCGCGCGAAGCCATCCTGAACGGCAAGGACCATAAAGTGGTGGTCCAGTACAAGAACCGCTTCGGACGCGAGCGCAAGTACAGCACCGGCTTCGAAGGCGTCATCCAGTACATCCACCGCAAGCACCTCGAAACCGAGTCGGACAGCGCCCGCGACCGGTACGAAGAGTACATGCGGGAGATTGCCTGCCCGGCCTGCGGGGGAGCGCGGTTGAACCCCGCTTCGCTGTCCGTGCTGATCAACGGCAAGAACATCGCAGAGGCGGGCTCGCTTCCCCTGCGCGATGCCGCCGCCTTCTTCCAGGGCCTTGAGCTCACCGCCCGCGAAGCCAAGATCGGCGACCAGGTCCTGAAGGAAATCCTGGCCCGCCTGACCTTCCTGCTCGACGTCGGACTTGAGTACCTCAGCCTGGACCGCCCCGCAGCAACTCTCTCCGGAGGTGAAGCTCAGCGCATCCGGCTGGCCACGCAGATCGGTTCCGGCCTGGTGGGGGTCCTCTATGTCCTGGACGAGCCCTCCATTGGCCTGCACCAGAAGGACAACCGCCGCCTGATCGAAACGCTGGCCCGCCTGCGGAACCTGGGCAACACCCTGATTGTGGTGGAGCATGACGAAGACACCATCCATGAAGCGGACTGGGTGGTGGACATCGGACCGGGTGCCGGTGAGCGCGGCGGCGAAGTGGTCCACTCCGGCTCCCTGGAGGGCCTGCTGAAGAATGAGCGCTCCCTGACCGGTGCCTATCTCTCCGGCCGGCGGAGGATCGAGATTCCGTCCAAGCGGCGCAAGGTGGACAAGTCCCGGCAGCTGAAGATTGTGGGCGCCCGGGAGAACAACCTGCGCAACATCGATGTCAGCATTCCACTGGGTGTCTTTACAGCGGTGACCGGCGTCAGCGGCTCCGGCAAGTCCACCCTGATCAACGACATCCTGTACAAGACACTTGCCGCCAAGCTCAACGGTGCCAAGCATGTTGCCGGCCGGCACACGCGCATTGACGGCCTGGAGAACCTGGACAAGGTCATCCACGTGGACCAGAGCCCGATCGGACGCACCCCGCGGTCCAACCCGGCCACCTACACCGGCGTCTGGGACCACATCCGCAAGCTCTTCGCGGAGACCACGGAATCCAAGGTCCGCGGCTACCTCCCCGGCCGGTTCTCCTTCAACGTGAAGGGCGGCCGCTGCGAGGCCTGCCACGGTGACGGCACGCTGAAGATCGAAATGAACTTCCTGCCGGATGTCTACGTGCCCTGTGAGGTCTGCCACGGCGGCCGGTTCAACCGCGAAACGCTCGAGGTGCACTACAAGGGCAAGAACATTGCCGAAGTGCTGAACATGTCCATCGAGGAAGCCGCGGAATTCTTCGCCGCGTTTGCTCCGATTTCCCGGCACCTGAACACCCTCGTGGACGTGGGGCTGGGGTATGTGCGGCTCGGCCAGCCCGCCACCACCCTCTCCGGCGGTGAAGCGCAGCGCGTCAAGCTCGCTGCCGAACTGCAGAAGCGGTCCAACGGGCGCAGCGTCTATGTGCTGGATGAACCCACCACCGGCCTGCACTTCGAGGATGTACGCAAGCTGCTGCTGGTCCTGCAGGGACTCGTGGACAAGGGCAACACCGTTATCACCATCGAGCACAACCTGGACGTCATCAAGAGCGCCGACTGGCTCATCGACATGGGGCCGGAGGGCGGAAACGGCGGCGGTCAGGTCATCGCGCAGGGCACGCCGGAAAAGGTCGCCAAGTCCGAGGTCAGCCACACCGGCAGGTTCCTCGCGGAATTGTTCGAGAAGCAGAACTGACCGGCATACATTTCCCCTTTCCTGGTCCGGAAGCGAAAAAAGGTATTCCCTGCGGGGAATGCCTTTTTTCGTACCGGGGAGTAGGTGTGGGAAACTGTCCCGGTGAAAGAATCCCGGCTACTAGTGCTTTTCGACCTCGACGGAACCCTCGTGGATCCGGCCGGCAGCATCACCGGCGGCATCAGCGCCGCCCTCGCAGCCGGCGGCTTTCCCGTTCCGGCAGCCGAGGATCTGGAGCGCATGGTGGGCCCGGCCCTGGTCACCTCCCTCCGCGACATTGCCGGCGTTCCCGAAGAACGGCTGGCCGAAGTCATTGCCCGCTACCGGGAGGGCTACCGGTCGGCGGGGATGGCGCAGAGCCGCCCCTATCCCGGCATCCGCGGCGTCCTGGAAGAGTTGAGGGCATCCGGCTGCCTGCTGGCCGTGGCCACGCAGAAACCTGAACCGCTTGCCGTTGAACTGCTTCGCCTGCAGGGACTGCTCAACCTTTTCGATTCCGTTCACGGTTCACCGGCCGATGAGCAGGCGGCCGCGAAACTGGACGGCAAGCGGACCATCATCGGTGCCGCCCTGAACCGCCACGCCGGCTCCTTCGACCGCGCCGTGATGGTGGGGGACCGGATGCACGACGTACACGGCGCCGCCGGCAACGCCCTGGACTGCATAGGAGTGGCCTGGGGGTTCGCGGCGGCCGGTGAGCTGGAAGCCGAAGGCGCTGCCGCCGTCGTGCACTCCGCCGATGAGCTGCTGACGGAGCTGGAGCGCTTCCGCGCGCAGGAAGGAACCTGCGCACATGGGAGTCTATGACCTCACCCGGGCCTCCACCCGCGGACTTATTGCCTCGCTGTGCCGGCCCACCGTGATTGGCCTGGAAAACGTGCCGGCTACGGGTCCCTTCATTGTGGCGGCCAACCATCTGTCCTTCCTGGACAGTGTCCTGACCCAGGCCCTGATGCCCCGGCCCGTGGCGTTCTTCGCCAAGGCGGAATACTTCACCGGAACCGGAGTGAAGGGTGCCGCCATGCGCACCTTCTTCGAAGGCGTGGGCTCCATTCCCGTGGAGCGCGGCCAGCAGGCCGCATCGGTGGCTGCGCTGAAAACCCTGCTGGACCGCCTCGAGGAGGGCTCCGGCATTGGCATCTACCCCGAGGGCACCAGGTCACGGGACGGGCTGCTGTACCGCGGACGCACCGGTGTGGGCTGGCTGGCCCTGACGTCGGGGGCGCCGGTGGTGCCCGTGGGGCTCATCGGCACTGAAAACCTGCAGCCGGCGGGCAAGAAGTGGATCAAGCCGCAGCACTTCACCATGAAGGTGGGACGGCCGCTCTACTTCTCCAGGACCGGGCCGGACCATGCCCTGCCCGCACGCCGGCAGGCGACGGACCGGGTCATGGACGCGATCGCGGAACTCAGCGGCCAGCAACGCGCGGGCAGTTACAACCAGAACAAGCCTGAGGGATAGGTCCCGCAGTTCAGCGTGCCGCGAAAAGGGCGGGTCCGGCGCGGAGCGCCCCCGGGGCGACCGTAGGATGGAACAGTGGCAGATCCAGCAACATACCGGCCGAAAACAGGGGAAATCCCCACCGCTCCAGGCGTTTACCGTTTCCGTGACGAACACGGCCGGGTCATCTATGTCGGCAAGGCCAAGAATCTCCGCTCCCGCCTGAACTCCTACTTTGCCAATCCGCGCGGCCTGCTGCCGAAGACCCGGGCCATGGTCCACACCGCCGCCAGCGTGGAGTGGACGGTGGTGGGCACCGAGCTTGAGGCGCTGCAGCTCGAGTACACCTGGATCAAGGAATTCAATCCCCGGTTCAACATCATGTTCCGGGATGACAAGTCCTACCCCTATCTCGCCGTCACCATGGGGGAGAAGTATCCCCGGGCGCAGGTGATGCGCGGTGACCGGCGCAAGGACACCCGCTACTTCGGTCCTTTCTATCCCGCCAAGGCCATCCGGGAAACCCTCGACACCCTGCTGCGCGTTTTCCCCGTCCGCACCTGCAGTTCCGGAGTCTTCAAGCGCGCCGAGCGCACGGGGCGGCCCTGCCTGCTCGGCTACATCGACAAGTGTTCGGCACCGTGCGTGGGCCGGATCAGCGCGGAGGACCACCGCCGGCTGGCGGCGGAGCTGTGCGACTTCATGTCCGGGGAGGGCAAGCGCTTCATCTCTTCACTGGAAAAGGAGATGCAGGCAGCCGTTGCTGAACTGGACTATGAAACCGCTGCCCGGCTCCGGGACGACATCTCCGCCCTGCGGAAAGTCTTTGAACGCAACAACGTGGTGCTCAGTGAGGACACGGACGCGGACATCTTCGCCCTGGAGGAAGACGAGCTTGAAGCGTCGGCCCAGGTGTTCCACGTCCGCGGCGGACGCATCCGCGGCCAGCGCGGCTGGGTTGTGGAGAAGGTTGAGGACAATGACACCGCCGATCTGGTGGAACACCTGATCCAGCAGGTCTACGGCGAAGCGAATTCAACCGACCGGATTCCCCGCCAGGTCCTGGTGCCGGTGCTGCCGCCCAACTCGGATGAGCTGGCGCAGTGGCTGGGCGGCCTGCGCGGGGCACGGGTGGACATCAGGGTTCCGCAGCGCGGAGACAAAAAGGCCCTGATGGAAACCGTGGCCCGGAACGCTTCCGACGCCCTGCGGCTGCACAAAAGCCGCCGCGCCGGAGACATCACCACGCGGTCGGCCGCCCTGCAGGAACTGCAGGAGGCACTCGATTTGCCGGTGGCACTGCTGCGCATCGAGTGCTACGACATTTCCCATGTCTCGGGCACCAACGTGGTGGCGTCCATGGTGGTTGCCGAGGACGGACTCCCCAAGAAATCTGACTACCGCAAGTTTTCCATCACCGGCGACGCCGCACGGGATGACACATCGGCGATGTACAACGTCATCTCCCGCCGCTTCCGCAACTACCTGGCCGAGAACGCGGACCCCGCAGCGGACCCGGACGCCCGGTCCGAGGCGCCTGCAGACCTGCCCGCGGACCGTACCGGAACCGACGTCCAGCCGCTGACGGACACCCTCACCGCCGCCCCTAAAGCCAAGTTCGCCTACCCGCCCAACCTGGTGGTGGTCGACGGCGGCCAGCCGCAGGTGGCCGCGGCTTCACGGGCGCTGGCAGACCTGGGTATCACGGATATCTACGTGGTGGGTCTGGCCAAGCGCCTCGAGGAGGTCTGGCTGCCGGACAGTGATTTTCCGGTCATCCTGCCGCGGGCCTCCGAGGCACTCTTCCTGCTCCAGCGCATCCGCGATGAAGCGCACCGCTTTGCCATCACGTTCCACCGCCAGAAGCGGGCCAAGTCCATGACGGCGTCGCTGCTGGACGATATTTCCGGACTGGGGCCGGCCAAGCGGACCGCGCTGCTCAAGGAATTTGGTTCGGTCAAAAAACTGCGGGCTGCATCGGTTGAGGACCTGCAGCGCGTTCCGGGAATCGGGCCCGCGCTTGCCGCATCGGTGCACGCCCAGCTGGCCTCGGCGAAGACCGAAACGGGCGCACCGGCTGTCAATATGGCCACCGGCGAAATCCTCGAAACTTAGCTAGGCTGGGTAATTGGCTCATTCCCCGGCCGCAGCCGGAAAACCAGCAAGGAACAGGACAACTGAAATGATGGAAGAGGACGCGCTGACCCCGGTCAAGCCCGCCGAATCGGAGCTGCTGGTGGTCACCGGCATGTCCGGTGCCGGACGCAGCACGGCCGCCAACGCGCTCGAGGACCACGGCTGGTATGTGGTGGAGAACCTGCCGCCGCTGATGCTGGGAACGCTGACCGAGCTGGTCTCGCGCATGCCTCATTCCATTCCCAAGCTGGCCGTGGTGATAGATGTCCGCAGCAAGGAACTGTTCCAGGACATCCGGGAGGCGCTGAGCGGGCTGCGCGCCGCGGGTGTCTCCTACCGGCTGCTGTTCCTCGATGCCGAGGATGACACCCTGGTCCGCCGCTTCGAGCAGGGACGGCGTCCGCACCCGCTGCAGGAAAACGGCAGCATCCTTGACGGCATTGCCGCGGAACGTGATGTGCTGAAGGAACTGCGTGCCTCTTCGGACGTCATCGTCGACACCTCCAAACTCAATGTCCACGCCCTGGCCACCACGATCACCGAACTGTTCACCGAATCCGGTCCCATTGTGCTGCGCCTGAACGTCATGAGCTTCGGCTTTAAATACGGCCTTCCCGTGGATGCCAACTATGTGGCCGATGTGCGCTTCATCCCCAACCCGCACTGGGTTCCGCAGCTGCGGCCCCACACCGGTCTGGACACCGACGTGCGGGACTACGTCCTGGGTGCCCACGGCACGCGGGATTTCCTGGACCGTTATGTGGACGCACTCGAACCGGTTATCGACGGATACCGCCGGGAGAACAAGCACTACGCCACCATTGCCGTCGGCTGCACCGGCGGGAAGCACCGCTCTGTTGCCGTGACCGAAGAACTGGCCAAGCGCCTCGCCCAGCTGCCGCATGTCACCGTCAGCGCCCATCACCGTGATCTCGGGCGCGAGTAGATGAACTTCCTGACCGGATCCCTGCCCATCCTTCCCCAGCCCGCAGCGGACCGCGGAACGGGCGGGCAGGATTCCCGGGCTGTGGTGGCCCTGGGCGGCGGTCACGGACTGTCTGCGTCGCTCTCCGCACTGCGCCTGCTTACCACTGACCTGACGGCCGTCGTCACGGTGGCCGACGACGGCGGATCCTCCGGCCGCCTGCGCGAGGAGCTGGGCGTCCTGCCGCCGGGAGACCTGAGGATGGCCCTGGCAGCTCTGTGCGATGACACGGATTGGGGCCGCACCTGGCGCGACGTCATGCAGCACCGCTTCCAGTCCCGGCCCGGTGTGACCGGTTCGCTGGACAACCATGCCCTGGGCAACCTGCTGATCGTGACCCTGTGGGAACTTCTGGGGGACCCGGTGGCCGGTCTGCAGTGGGCCGGCGCCCTGCTCGGTGCCCGCGGCCAGGTCCTGCCGATGTCCACCATGCCGCTCACCATTGAAGGCGACGTCCAGCGCCGCCCGGAGCACGGCGGTCGGCTGGAACTGATCACCGGACAGGCCCGGCTTGCCGCTGCCGGTGTCCGGGGAAAGGTCAGCGAAGTCAGGTTGACTCCGGCGGATGCCCCGGCCTGCCCGGAAGCGCTGGCGGCCATCGAGCGGGCGGACTGGATTATTCTGGGACCGGGCTCCTGGTACACCTCCGTGCTGCCGCATTTGATGCTGCCGGACCTGCGCAACGCCCTGTGCAGCAGCCGCGCCAAGGTGTGCCTGACCATGAACCTGAGCAATGAGACCAAAGAAACAACGGGCATGTCGGCGCTGGACCATCTGGCGGAGATCCGGCGGTATGCTCCGGAGCTGCAGGTAGACGCCGTGCTGGCCGACCCCGGCGTGATTGAGGACCCGGACGCTTTCGGCGAGGCCGTAGCAGGCATGGGCGGCCGGCCCGTTTTCGGTAAGGTGGGGGCTGCGACGGGGCGGCCGATCCATGATCCGCTGCGCCTGGCAACCGCATACCACGATATCTTTGGGGAGAACTAGGAGTGTATTTGTGGCGTTGACCGCAGCAGTAAAAGAGGAACTTTCACGACTGGATGTGAAAAAGTCCTCCGTCCGCAAAGCGGAAGTATCGGCCTTGCTGCGATTCGCCGGAGGACTGCACATCATCTCCGGCCGTATTGTGATTGAAGCAGAAGTGGACCTGGCGTCCACAGCCCGGCGGCTCCGGGCCGCCATTGCCGAGGTGTACGGGCATGCCGCGGACATCATTGTCGTGTCCGGCGGCGGACTGCGCCGCGGCAACCGCTACGTGGTGCGGGTGGTCAAGGACGGTGAATCCCTGGCGCGGCAGACCGGCCTCCTGGATGCCCGCGGGCGTCCCGTCCGGGGCCTGCCCTCAGTGGTGGTCAACGGCTCCGCAGCTGACGCCGAGGCCGTATGGCGCGGTGCGTTCCTGGCCCACGGTTCGCTGACTGAGCCCGGACGTTCCTCCTCCCTGGAAGTCACCTGTCCCGGCCCCGAGGCAGCGCTGGCACTGGTGGGCGCCGCCCGCCGGATCGGCATCGCCGCCAAAGCCAGGGAAGTGCGCGGCATCGACCGCGTCGTGATCCGCGACGGCGACACCATTGCCGCCCTTCTCACCCGCATGGGGGCCCATGACGCCCTGATGGTCTGGGAAGAACGGCGCATGCGCAAGGAAGTCCGCGCCACGGCAAACCGGCTGGCCAACTTCGACGACGCCAACCTGCGCCGGTCGGCCCAGGCCGCCGTCGCCGCCGGGGCGCGGGTGGACCGCGCACTGGACATCCTGGGCGAGGACGTTCCGGATCATCTTCGCTATGCCGGCGAGCTGCGCGTGGCACACAAACAGGCTTCCCTGGACGAATTGGGCCATTTGGCTGATCCGCCCATGACCAAGGACGCCATTGCCGGCCGGATCCGCCGCCTGCTCGCCATGGCGGATAAGCGGGCAGCTGAATTAGGCATCCCCGGCACTGAGGCGAATGTGACTCCTGAGATGCTTGATGAGTAGCACCCAAGCATAAGATGGGCTAAGCATGCTGCCTATTGGCGGCGCTCAAGTTTCCGGGTGGAAAACCCCGTCCGGATAACCGATCCGACTTTCATTGGAGGATTTTTGTGAACGAATACACACTGCCGGAACTTCCCTACGATTACGCCGCGCTGGAGCCCAACATCTCCGCACGCATCATGGAGCTGCACCACGACAAGCACCATGCGACGTACGTAGCCGGAGCCAACACGGCGCTGGCACAGATGGCAGAAGCACGGGAAAAGGGCGACTTCGCCAGCATCCCGAAGCTCTCCAAGGACCTGGCGTTCCACGTTGGCGGCCACGTCAACCACAGCATCTTCTGGAACAACCTCTCTCCCGAGGGCGGCGACAAGCCGGTCGGCGAACTCGCAGCAGCCATTGATGACTTCTTCGGTTCCTTTGATGCGTTCCGCGGCCAGTTCACCGCTGCCGCCACCTCGCTTCAGGGTTCCGGCTGGGCCCTGCTGGCCTACGAGCCGCTGGGCAAGAACCTCGTCATCGAGCAGCTGTACGACCAGCAGGGCAACGTGCCGGTTGGCACCATCCCGCTGCTGATGCTGGACATGTGGGAGCATGCCTTCTACCTCGACTACGTCAACGTGAAGGCAGACTACGTCAAGGCTTTCTGGAACATCATTAACTGGGCGGATGTCGCCACCCGGTTCGATGCTGCTCGCAACGGTGCCCACTCGCTGGTGCTCCCCGCGTAATTCAGGTCTCCGGCCCGCTTTCTGCCTCCGTACCGGTTCGCTCAGGGGACCCGGCGCGTAGGATGAGTCCGAGGGTTCCCGCCCTGCCGCACGGCTCGGCGGGAACCTCTTGGAGTCACGGGGAAGGTGTTCGCCGTTCGTCCCAGGATTGTCCCGGCAACCCGTCCCTGCCAGACCAGTGGCCTACGCACACAGGGTCACGCTCTTCGGTACACCGCAATCAAGGAGACAGAAAAGTGACTACTCGTGTTGGAATCAACGGCTTCGGACGCATCGGTCGAAACTACTTCCGCGCAGCACTGGAGCAGAACGCCGACCTCGACATCGTGGCCGTCAACGACCTCACCAGCCCCGAAACCCTTGCCCACCTCCTGAAGTACGACTCCGTCACCGGCCGCATCGGCACAGATGTGGAAGTGCAGGGCGGAGATCTGGTGGTGGGTGGAAAAACGATTAAGGTCCTGGCCGAACGGGACCCCTCAAACCTGCCCTGGAAGGATCTCGGCGTTGACGTCGTGATCGAGTCCACCGGGTTCTTCACCAAAGCCGAAGATGCCAGAAAGCACCTCGACGCCGGCGCCAGGAAGGTCCTGATTTCCGCCCCCGGCAAGGGAGCGGACCGGACCATCGTGATGGGTGTGAATGACGGTGAATACAACCCGGAGACCGACAACATTGTGTCCAACGCTTCCTGCACCACCAACTGCCTGGCGCCGCTGGCCAAGGTCATTAACGATGCCTTCGGAATTGAACGCGGACTCATGACCACCGTCCACGCCTACACTGCGGACCAGAATCTCCAGGACGGTCCGCACCGGGACCTTCGCCGGGCCCGGGCAGCGGCGCTGAACATCGTGCCCACCACCACCGGTGCCGCTAAGGCCATCGGCCTCGTGATTCCGGAACTCGACGGTAAACTGGACGGCTTTGCCCTCCGGGTGCCGGTCCCCACCGGGTCGGTTACCGACCTTACGGTGACCCTGGCCAAGGAGGCCAGCGTTGAGCAGATCAACGACGCGTACAAGGCCGCCAGCGACGGTGCCCTGAACGGCTACCTCCGGTACACCGATGAGCCGCTGGTGTCCTCGGACATCGTGACGGATCCGGCCTCGTGCATCTTCGATTCGGGGCTGACCCGCGTCATGGGCAACGAAGTCAAGGTGGTCGGCTGGTATGACAACGAGTGGGGCTACTCCTGCCGCATGGTGGACCTGACCAAGCTGGTTGCCTCCACGCTGTAAGGCCCCCGTCCGGCCGTGCCGGCTGCCCTGCAAATCCCACAAGCCCCCAATGCCCGCAAGGGATGTAAAGGTAGACATGACAGTCAAGACTCTTGAGGAACTGATCAACGACGGCGTCGATGGTCGGTATGTGCTGGTCCGCTCGGACCTGAATGTGCCGCTGGACAACGGCACGGTGGCCGATGACGGACGCATCCGTGCGTCCATCCCGACCCTTCAGAAACTGGTGGAACACGGCGCCAAGGTGATCGTCATGGCGCACCTGGGACGGCCCAAGGGCACACCGGATGAAAAGTACTCGCTGCAGCCCGCCGCAGACCGGTTGGACGAGCTCGCACCGTTCGCGGTCGAATTTGCCGCCGACGTGGTGGGGGAGAGCGCGCATGAGCTGGCCGGTTCCCTGGCCGCGGGCTCCGTCCTGGTGCTGCAGAACATCCGCTTTGATCCGCGCGAAACGTCCAAGAACGACGACGAGAGGCTGGCCCTGGCACGCGAACTTGCCGGGCTCACCGGAGACAACGGTGCCTACGTTGATGATGCCTTCGGTGCCGTACACCGCAAACACGCCAGTGTGTACGACATTGCCGAGATCCTCCCTGCATACGAGGGCGACCTGGTGCACACCGAGGTTGAGGTGCTCAAGCGGCTTACCGAGAATCCCGAGAAGCCCTACGTCGTCGTTCTGGGCGGCTCCAAGGTTTCGGACAAACTGGCCGTCATCGAGAACCTCATGGAGCGCGCCGACTACCTGCTGGTGGGCGGTGGAATGGTCTTCACCTTCCTGGCTGCCCAGGGCTACAACGTGGGGGCATCGCTGCTGGAGTCGGACCAGATCGAGAAGGTCAAGGGCTACCTCAGCCGTGCCAAAGAGGTTGGCTGCGAGTTTGTCCTCCCCACCGACATCGTGGTGGCGGACAAGTTCGCTGCGGACGCCGACGTCGAGGTGGTTCCCGCGGATGCGATGGAGAGCAGCCGGTTTGGTGCCTCCGGCATCGGCCTGGATATTGGCCCGGACTCTGCTGCGGCCTTTGCCGGGAAGATCGGTTCGGGCCGGACCATTTTCTGGAACGGTCCCATGGGCGTCTTCGAGTTTGATGCGTTCGCCAACGGCACCCGCACGGTTGCCCAGGCGCTGAAGGACTCCTCCGGCTTTTCCGTGGTTGGCGGCGGCGACTCCGCCTCGGCTGTCCGGAAGCTGGGCTTCAGCGACAGCGACTTCGGGCACATCTCCACCGGCGGCGGTGCTTCCCTGGAATACCTGGAAGGCAAGAAACTGCCCGGCCTGACGGTCCTGGACCAGTAAAGCCCCGGTGCGGGCCGCTGCCATCCGGCGGCGGCCCGCACTCCCATGTCCGCCTGCCGTACGGCAGCTGCATGTTTCCCCACAGCCAACTGATGACGAATATTTGAAAGCGGAGCAATAATGACTACGTCGACCAACGGCAAGTTTGATCGGACACCGCTGATCGCGGGCAACTGGAAGATGAACATGGACCATGTCCAGGGCATCACCCTGCTGCAAAAGCTTGCCTGGACACTCAAGGATGCACAGCACGACTACCACCGCGTGGAGGTGGCTATTTTTCCCCCGTTCACCGATTTGCGCAGCGTCCAGACGCTGATCAACGGTGACAAGCTGGACATCGAATACGGTGCGCAGGACCTGTCGCCGAAGGACTCCGGTGCCTACACCGGTGACATCTCGGGCCAGTTCCTCTCCAAGCTGGGCTGCAAGTACGTCCTCGTAGGCCACAGCGAACGCCGGACCGTGCACGGTGAATCCGATGAGCTGCTCAACGAAAAGCTCAAGGCCGCCTACCGCAATGATCTGGTGCCGGTACTGTGCGTCGGCGAAGGACTGGAAATCCGCCAGTCCGGCAACCACGTTGCCCACACCCTGGAGCAGGTCCGCAGCGACCTCGCCGGCCTTGATGCAGACCAGGTCTCCGCACTGGTCATCGCCTATGAGCCCATCTGGGCCATCGGCACCGGTGAGGTTGCCGGTCCCGCCGACGCACAGGAAATGTGCTCGGCCATCCGCGCCGAGATCGCGGACCTGTACGACGATGCCGTCGCCGCCAAAACCCGGCTGCTGTACGGCGGCTCCGTCAAGGCACAGAATGCCGCCAGCATTCTGAAGGAACGCGACGTGGACGGCGTGCTTGTTGGCGGTGCCAGTTTGGATGTGACCGAATTTGCTAATATTGTCAGGTTCGAACAACATCTGGTGACCGACTGATTTGCAGCTGACCTGCACCGCAGTGCACGTCTCCATTCCGTGAGTCACCCCCGAAAGGCCGTACGTGGAAATTCTGAAGATTGTCCTGCTGGTTCTTCTAGCCATCACCAGCCTGCTGCTGACGTTGCTCATCCTGCTTCATAAGGGACGCGGCGGCGGCATGTCGGACATGTTCGGCGGCGGCATGACGTCCAGCATGGGCTCATCAGGGGTTGCCGAACGCAACCTGAACCGCTTTACCGTGGCGCTCGGATTGTCCTGGGGCCTGGTCATCATTGCCCTCGGCCTAATCCAGCGCTTTTCCGGCGAAGCCTAGGTATTCCACGGCCCCCGGCCAGCGGACTTAAACCACAGAAGCCCCGGAGATCCGCCAGGACCTCCGGGGCTTCTATGTGCCCGGGGGAAACTAGTCCGCTGCGGCGGCGCCCGTTCCTTCCGGGTCCAGGAGCCGTTCAGGCAGCTGAGAGGCAGCCGCCTGGTCAATCAGCCAGCGGGTCTTGGTGCGCCCGTGCGCACCCCCGGCCGGAACCTGGACCGAGCCGGCACCGGCCAGCGCAAGGCCCACCGCTCCGGCCTTGTCCTCGCCTGCCACGGTAAGCCAGACCTCCTCGGCGGTGTTGATGGCTTCCATGGTCAGTGACACGCGCTCAGCAGGAGGCTTGGGCGCGTTGGACACCGCCACCACGGTTTCACCCGTGGTCCGCACGCCCGCCATTTCGGGAAACAGCGACGCAATATGGGCGTCCGGACCGACACCCAGCAGGAGCACATCGAAGCGGGGCAGCCGTGGATCGATCGATTCGAACCCCGGAGCCAGCTCTTCCTGCGCCGCTTCACTCGCCAGCGCCCGTGCATAGGCCAGAGCGGCTTCTCCGGCGCTGGACACCTCATCGGCGGCCGGCACGGGATGAACCCGGGCCGGATCAACGGGCAGCCGGGAGAGCAGGGCATCCGCAGCCTGGGCGGCATTGCGGTCGGGGGAGTCAGCAGGAAGGAACCGCTCATCACCCCACCAGAAGTTCACCCTGGACCAGTCCACCGCGGAGCGCGCGGGCGCCGTGGAGACAGCGTCGAGGACCGCGATGCCCACAGTCCCGCCCGTGAGTACCACGGTGGCGACTCCGCGCCGGCTCTGCACGTCCACCAGCTTGGTGATCAACCGGGCCGCTGTGGCAGCGGTCAGGGCCTGCACGTCGGGGTGAATGCTCACGCCGTTGGGAGAATGCATCATGCGGTTATCCCTTCCTGGGACAGGCAGGCTGCCAGCCCCTGTGTCAGTACTTCACCGTAGACTTCGTCAGGATCGAGCCGGCGGAGTTCCTCAGCCAGGCAGTCACGCAGATTACGGCGCGGCAGCGGTATCTGCTGCTCAGGCTGGCCGGGCTGCGTCAGGTACGCCGTAAGCTGGTCCGGACGGAACAATTCCACGTTACCGCCGTCACGCTCGAAGACCACGGACCCGATGCCGGTTCCCGGCTCACCTTCGACAATCTTCACGGGAACCTTGAGCGCGTACTTCAGCCAGGCGGCGAGCAGGAAGGTGCTGGCCGAGTCGGAGGCACCTGCAACGGTTACCGCGGTGACCGGATCAGTGCCGGCTTCATCGAGCACCGCTGCGAGCTGGATCCGCCAATCCGTCAAACGGGTCCAGCTGAGGTCGGTGTCACCGTCCGCATACGCCTCGCCCAGCGCCAGCAGAGCCCGTTTGGGATCGTCCGCGGTTGCGGCGTCGGTAATGCGCCGGTGCGCGATGCCGCCCAGGGGTGTCTGCGCCGGATCCACGGGAACACCGTGGGGCCACCACACCACAATGGGAGCGTCCGGCAGGAGCAGGGCCGAGACAAGGGACACGCTTTCCCCGGCGAGTTCACCGTGCCGGTAAAGGACAATCACCTCGGAAGCACCCGCGTCCCCGCCCACGCGGATCTCGGCGTCCAGCCGGGTGGTGTCATCGGCGGAGCCGCCCGCCAGCA
Organism: Arthrobacter sp. APC 3897; assembly: GCF_030407495.1. Taxonomy (GTDB): domain Bacteria; phylum Actinomycetota; class Actinomycetes; order Actinomycetales; family Micrococcaceae; genus Arthrobacter_B. The sequence goes on from NZ_JASDDG010000001.1 coordinate 151,618, forward strand.
CGATAATGCGGCAGGGATGCTCCCGGCTCGCCTCGTTGGCGGCGGCGATGGCCTCCTCCACGAAATCGGGCTCGGTGTCCACCACCAGGGTCAGGACGCGGCCCAGGGTGACCACCCCGCCCTTTTCCCGCATGGCCACAATCTCTTTGGACACCTTGGATGTTGTTGTGTCCGGCAGATCTACAATCACGGCCTTCTCCAGGTCCTTCCGTCTTGGGCAAGCAGTTCATCAGCGGAGCCGGGGCCCCAGCTCCCGGGAGCATAGGGCTCCGGCTGGGTGCCCAGGGAGGCCCAGTACTCTTCGAACGGATCCACAATCTTCCAGGACAGTTCCACTTCCTGATGCCGCGGGAACAAAGGAGGCTCACCCAGCAGGACGTCCAGGATCAGGCGTTCGTATGCTTCCGGACTGGACTCCGTGAAGGAATGTCCGTAGCCGAAGTCCATGGACACGTCCCGGACTTCCATCTGCGTGCCGGGAACCTTGGAACCGAACCGGATGGTGGCGCCCTCATCGGGCTGCACCCGGATCACCACGGCGTTCTGGCCGAAGTCATGGTCATTGTGGTCGCGGAAAAGAAGGTTGGGTGCACGTTTGAACACCACGGCAATTTCCGTGACCCGACGGCCCAGACGCTTGCCGGCCCGAAGGTAGAAGGGAACCCCGGCCCAGCGGCGGGTATTGATGTCCACCCGGATGGCAGCGAAGGTCTCGGTGGTGGAATCCGGGTTGAAGCCTTCTTCCTCCAGGAAACCGGTGACCCGTTCTCCGCCCTGCCAGCCGCCGGTGTACTGTCCGCGCGCTGAGTGCTTGGACAGGTCCTCGGGGAGCCGGACGGCGGCAAGCACCTTTTCCTTCTCGGCGCGCAGATGATCGGCGTCGAAGGAGATGGGCTCTTCCATCGCCGTCAGCGCCAGCAGCTGCAGGAGGTGGTTCTGGATGACGTCGCGGGCTGCACCCACGCCGTCGTAATACCCGGCGCGGCCGCCGATGCCAATGTCCTCAGCCATCGTGATCTGGACATGGTCAACGAAGTTCGCGTTCCAGATCGGCTCAAACAACTGGTTGGCAAAGCGCAGTGCCAAGATATTCTGGACCGTTTCCTTGCCCAGGTAATGGTCAATGCGGAACACCGAATCTGCCGGGAAGACGGACTCCACCACGTTGTTCAGTTCCCGGGCGGACTGCAGGTCGTGGCCGAACGGCTTCTCGATGACCACACGGCGCCACTTGCCCTCAGACGTTTCGGCCAGGCCGTGCCTGGAAAGCTGCTGGCAGACCTGCTCGAAGGACTTCGGCGGAACGGACAGATAGAACGCATGGTTGCCCCGGGTGCCGCGCTCGGTGTCCAGCGTCTCCAGGGTGTCTTTGAGCTTGGCGAAGGCCTCATCGCTGTCGAAGCCGCCCTCAACGAAGCGGATGCCTTCCGCCAGCTGCTTCCAGACGTTCTCGTTGAAATCTGTGCGGGCATGGCTCTGCACCGAGTCCTTCACCTGGGCGGCGAATTCCTCGTTGCTCCAGGGCCGCCGGCCAAAGCCCACCAGGGAGAAACTGGGCGGAAGCAGCCCACGGTTGGCGAGATCGTAGACCGCCGGAATGAGTTTCTTCCGGGCCAGGTCCCCGGTGACCCCGAAGATCACCAACGAGGACGGTCCGGCAATGCGGGACAGCCGGCGGTCCCGGGGGTCCCGCAGCGGGTTGGCGGCACCCGTCTTTTCATCTGCGGGCATCTAGCTGCGTCCGCCTTCCGATACCAGGCTGCGGACGGCTGCTTCCAGTTCCCGGACACCCTGTTCACGGTCCGTGAAGTTCAGCCGCAGGACCGGCCGGCCCTGGTCCGCCAGGACGGAGGCATCGCCGGCTGCCTGGGCAGAGATCAGCTCCCCGAAGGTGAACGGACGGCCGGGAACGGAGAGGTCTTCCTGCGGCGTGCCGGTGATCTGCAGGTAGGCGCCCTGGGCGGGCCCGCCCTTGTGGAACTGTCCGGTGGAGTGCAGGAAGCGCGGTCCCCAGCCAAACGTCACCGGACGGCCGGTGGCCGCGGCCAGCTCGGGGCGGATGGACTCCAGTTCCGACTGACGGTTCCGGTCCAGATAGGCCTGGACACTGAGGTAGCCGTCGGCTCCCAGCTGCCCCAGCAGGGCGGAAAGGGCTGCGGTCAGGGTGCCGGCGCTGCCGAGCAGTTCGGACGGGGCACGGACTTCCACAGCACCGTCAACGAAGTTGGGTTCCGTGGGCTCCGGCCGGGCGTCCAGCATGCCGCGGGCTGCCTTCTTGGCTGCCTCGACGTCGGGCTGGTCAAAAGGATTGATGGCCAGCAGCCGGCCGGCTACAGCGGTGGCAAATTCCCAGAGGATGATCTGCCCGCCCAGGGAACCGGCCACGACAACCTGGTCGCCTTCCGGTTCCGGATCCGTGTCCACGGCCACCAGGCGCGCGGTGAGCACGTCGGAGGCACCGGAAGTCGTCTCAGGGGCACCGGCTTCGGCGACTACGGGCAGCAGGCCCGTGCCCAGTTTCCCCGTGGACTCGGCAATGAGCTGCTCGGCCCAGTCGGGGAATCCGGCCAGTCCCGACCCCTCGTCCACAATGACCACCTTGTTGCGCAGCGGGTCGGTTCCGCCCAGGGCGGCACCGAGCTGCAGGCCGATGTTATCGGCTGCATTGTCGCTGAGGATCTCCAGGGCGTCTTCGGCATCATCGAGCAGTGCTTCGATGTCCGCGCCGGCCAGGCCCGACGGGACCAGCCCAAAGGCGGTGAGGGCGGAATAACGGCCGCCCACGTTCGGATCGGCGTTGAAGACGGCGCGGTAGCCGGCTTCGCGGGCGGCACCGTCAAGGGGCGAACCCGGGTCGGTGACGACGACGATGCGTGACTTGGCGTCAATTCCGGCATCCGTAAACGCCTGTTCGAAAATGCGGCGCTGGGAGTCGGTCTCCACCGTGGAGCCCGACTTGGAGGACACCACAATGACGGTCTCCTCCAGACCGGATGCCAGGGCGGCGCGGACGACGTCGGGGTCCGTGGAGTCCAGGACCGTCAGGTCCACGCCGGCGGTGCGGGTAATAACCTCCGGGGCCAGGGAAGAACCGCCCATGCCGGCGAGGACCACGCGGGTCACTCCCTCGGCGGCCAGTTCTTCCCGCAGCCCGCGGATCTGTCCAACGAGCGGCCGGGAGGCCTCGGAGGGGTTCAGCCAACCAAGGCGGATCGAGGCCTCTGCTTCTGCATCGGGTCCCCACAGAGTGGGGTCCTGGGCAAGGAGACGGGCGGCTACCTCATCACGCACCAGGGCAGGTACGTTCTTTTCAACGGCGGCCAGCGCGGCCCCGGCTGCTTCGAAGGACAGTGTGGTCATTTTTCCTATGCCTCTTTCGCGGTATCCAGAGCGGTCTGAACGGTCTCGAGGAGTTCTCCCCAGCTGACCACGAACTTGTCCAGGCCTTCGGTTTCGAGCTGCTCGACGACGTCGTTGTAGGAGATGCCAAGGCCGTCCAGTGAATCCAGAACGGCGCTGGACTCCGCGTAGGTCCCGGTGATGGTGTCGCCGGTGATCTCGCCGTGGTCCGCGGTGGCGTTCAGGGTCTTCTCCGGCATGGTGTTGACCGTGTGCGGTGCCACCAGGCCGGTGACGTACAGGGTGTCCGGCAGTGCCGGGTCCTTGACGCCCGTGGAAGCCCAGAGCGGACGCTGTGCGTTGGCGCCGGCCGCTGCCAGGACCTGCCAGCGCTCGGTGGCGAACTGCTCCTCGAACACCTGGTAGGCGAGGCGGGCGTTGGCCAGGCCGGCCTTGCCCTTCAGTGCCTTGGCTTCGTCGGTGCCGACGGCGTCCAGCTGCTTGTCGATCTCTGCATCCACGCGGGACACAAAGAAGGAAGCAACCGAGTGGATCTTGGACAGGTCATGTCCGTTTTCCTTCGCCTGTTCAATGCCCACCATGTAGGCGTTGATGACCTCGCGGTAGCGCTCCAGCGAGAAGATCAGCGTGACGTTGACGCTGATGCCCGCGGCCAGGGTGGCGGAGATGGCCGGCAGGCCTTCCCTGGTTGCCGGGATCTTGATCAGCACGTTGTAGCGGCCAACCTTGTTGAACAGTTCCTTGGCTTCCCGGATGGTGCCCTCGGTGTCACGGGACAGGCGGGGATCAACCTCGATGGAGACACGGCCGTCCACGCCGTGGGTGGCTTCAGCCACGGGGGCGAAGACATCGCAGGCCTGCAGGACGTCGTCGGTGGTGATCTCGAAAACGGCCTTGTCCACGTCGGCGCCGGAGCGCGCAAGCTGCTGCACCTGTGCGGCGTAGGACTCGCCGTTGGCCAGGGCGGCGGCGAAGATGCTCGGGTTGGTGGTTACGCCAACCACGTTCTTGGTGTCCATGAGGTCCTTGAGGGACCCGGAGACGATGCGTTCGCGGGACAGGTCGTCCAGCCAGATGGATACGCCGGCTTCGGAGAGCCGTGCGGTGGGTGTGGAAGTCATGAATAGTCTCCTTGTAGCTGGATTTACTTCTGGTCGCCGGTCTCGGTGGACTGCCCGCCGGACGGTGCGGCAGTGGTGCCCGACGGCGGGGTGTCCACGCCGTGTGCGGCTGCCAGCGAATCGCGTGCCGCCTCGGCGACGGCGTCGGCGGTGATGCCGAACTCGCGGTAGAGGGTCTTGTAATCCGCGGATGCACCGAAGTGCTCCAGGGAGACGCTGCGTCCGGCATCGCCCACGAGCTCACGCCAGCCCTGGGCGATTCCGGCTTCCACCGAAACCCGGGCCTTGATGTCCTTGGGGATAACCGACTCGCGGTACCGGGCGTCCTGCCTGTTGAACCATTCGATGCTGGGCATGGAAACCACGCGGGCGGCAATGCCCTCAGCTGCAAGGGCTTCGCGGGCCTCAACGGCCAGCTGGACCTCTGAGCCGGTGCCAATCAGGATGACGTCCGGAGTGACAACGTTTCCGTCGCGCACGGCTTCGGCGAGGACGTAGCCGCCGCGGGAGACGCCGTTTGCCGAGGCAAAGGAATCGGCCGTTGCCGCGCCCTCACCGCGTTCGTAGGTGGGAATGTTCTGGCGGGTCAGCACGATGCCGGCCGGGTTCTCCGTGTTTTCCAGAATGGTCTTCCAGGCCACGGCTACCTCGTTGGCGTCGCCGGGGCGCACCACGTCGAGTCCGGGAATGGCACGCAGCGAGGCGAGCTGCTCCACCGGCTGGTGGGTGGGGCCGTCTTCGCCGAGGCCGATGGAGTCATGCGTCCACACGTAGATTGACGGCACACCCATCAGCGCGCCCAGGCGGATGGCCGGGCGCTGGTAGTCACTGAAAATCAGGAACGTACCGGAGAAGGCACGCGTGTTGCTGTGCATCGTGATGCCGTTGACGATCGCCGCTGCGGCGTGTTCGCGGATGCCGAAGTGCAGCACGCGGCCGTACGGGTTTCCGGACCACGCGTCGGTCTGCCGGCCGGCCGGGATGAAGGACGGGGAGCCCTCGATGGTGGTGTTGTTGGACTCGGCCAGGTCCGCCGAGCCGCCCCAGAGTTCAGGCAGTACCGGGCCGATGGCCGAAAGCACCTTGCCGGACGCGGCGCGGGTGGACATGTCCTTGCCGGCCTCGAACTCGGGCAGGGAGTTCTCCCAGCCCTCAGGCAGGGTGCCGTTGCTGATGCGCTCCAGCAGGGCGGCGCCCTCGGGGTTAGAAGCCTTCCAGGCCTCAAAGCGTTCGTCCCACTCGCGGCGTGCCTCAGCACCGCGGGAGACGGCCTGGCGTGCGTGTTCCAGCACGGCGGGGTCCACGTCGAAGGACTTCTCCGGGTCGAAGCCCAGCGTTTCCTTCAGTGCGGCAACCTCGTCCTTGCCCAGGGCGGAGCCGTGGATCTTGCCCGTGTTCTGCTTGTTCGGCGACGGCCAGCCGATGATGGTCCTCAGCGAAATGATGGACGGCCTGCCGGTTTCGGCCTTCGCCGCCAGCAGCGCGTTGTACAGCTCGTCAACGTCTTCCACATATTCACCGGTCTTGGTCCAGTCCACCCGCTGGGTGTGCCAGCCGTAGGCTTCGTAGCGCTTCAGGACATCTTCGGTGAAGGAGATGTCCGTGTCGTCTTCAATGGAGATGTGGTTCTCGTCGTAGATGACAACCAGGTTGCCGAGCTCCTGGTGGCCGGCCAGCGAGGAGGCTTCAGAGGTGACGCCTTCCTGCATGTCGCCGTCGGACGCGATAACCCATGTGGTGTGGTCAAACGGGCTCTCGCCCTGCGGGGCATCGGCGTCGAGCAGGCCGCGGAGGCGGCGCTGGGCGAAGGCGAAACCCACGGAGGACGCCAGTCCCTGGCCCAGCGGGCCGGTGGTGATTTCGACGCCGGCGGTGTGGCGGTACTCGGGGTGGCCGGGGGTCTTGGAGCCCCAGGTGCGCAGTGCCTCAAGGTCACCGATCTCCAGGCCGTAACCGGACAGGAAGAGCTGGATGTAGAGCGTCAGCGAAGTGTGCCCGGGGGAGAGGATGAAGCGGTCCCTGCCGGTCCACTGGGGATCTGACGGATCGTGGCGCATCAGTTTCTGGAACAGCAGGTACGCTGCCGGCGCCAGGCTCATGGCCGTTCCCGGGTGTCCGTTGCCGACCTTCTCGACGGCGTCCGCAGCCAGGACACGCGCAGTGTCCACTGCCTTGCGGTCCAGATCTGTCCAGGTCAGTTCTTGCTCTTCCATATGTGGCACGTTTACCGGGCCCCTCTCTCACTACAGTTGACCGGCGCCCTAGACGCCGGAGACTCCTGGATGCGCTGGTTATCCAGAACATCCGGTTCCTTAACCACAACAACAGGACGCGGAATGGAATCCTTACCGCAATTCGGCATATTCCTTGTTTTTACTGTCCCGCACGGTGCTGCCCGGCGGCTATTAGGCGGCCGCGGGAAAGGTCCGCTCCAACCTTATCCCGTAGGCAGCGGCAATGGGCGTATCGTTTACTTCCGCGGGACATATGGCCGTTTTGCCGGTACCGCGGGGTGCCGCACTGCAGGGCTTCGTTTTCTACAGCCGATAGAGGCTATGATGATGGTGGACTTTTCCGGCCCAGATTGGATGATGTGATCGCCCCGTGACAACGCAGCAAGCCCCAGCCGACCTTCCGGTGTATACCGGCAAGATGACGGCAGGACGTAAGCTCCGGGCCTACGTGGCACTCACCAAGCCCCGGGTCATCGAATTGCTGCTGGTGACCACGCTGCCCACCATGATCTTTGCCGAGCGCGGACTTCCCGGCCTGTGGCTCGTGGTCTTCACCATGGTTGGCGGCGCCCTTGCGGCCGGCAGCGCCGGTGCCTTCAACTGCTACATCGACCGGGACATGGACAAGCTGATGAAGCGGACCAAGAACCGTCCGCTGGTTACCGGCGAAGTTTCCCCGCGCGAAGCACTCGTGTTCGCCTGGGCCCTGGGCATTGTTTCCATTGCCCTGCTCTGGTTCGGCGCCAACCCGCTGACCGGCCTTCTGGGTCTGGGTGCAATCCTCCTCTACGTGGTCTTCTATACGCTGATCCTCAAGCGCCGCACCACCCAGAACATTGTGTGGGGCGGCATCGCCGGCTGCATGCCGGTGCTGATCGCCTGGGCCGCCGTGACCAACAAGGTGGAATGGCCGGCAATCATCCTCTTCCTGATCATCTTCCTGTGGACGCCGCCGCACTACTGGCCGCTGTCCATGAAGTACGGCGAGGACTACCGCAACGCCTCAGTGCCGATGCTCGGTGCAGTAGCCGGAGCCAAGCTGGTGTCGGTGCAGGTTGTCCTCTATGCCTATGCCACCGTGGCCTGCTCGCTGCTGCTCATCCCGGCCGGAGGCGCAGGCTTGGTCTACACCCTGGCCGCTGTCCTGTCCGGCGTCTGGTTCCTGGCCGAGACCCACCGCCTGCACAACCGGGCACAGCATGAAAACGTCACGGACAAGACCGCCATGAAGGTCTTCCACGGCTCCATCAGCTACCTGACCATCCTGTTCCTGGCGCTGGCCATCGACCCGTTTGTGGGCAGCCCGCTGCTGTAGGACCTGGCCGGCGGCACACGACGCCAACAAGACATACCGGGAAGGGCCGGAGGTTAACGCCTCCGGCCCTTCCTGTGTCTCTGGACCGTTCTGGTGTCTGGACCGTTCTGGTGTCTGCGGGCGGTTACGTTCCTCCGCCGACTGACCCGTTGATGCCGTTCCGCCGCAGGGATTCCGGCAGCGTCTGTACTCTCGGGCGGGGATTGCGGCAGGACCTGTCCACTCGGTTCTCACGCTTAGGAATGCGCCTGCGGCCGGCCGCCTTCCCCGCCGAGTGTCCGGACCAGGTTCTTTCCCCCGTCGAGTGACCCGTTGATGCCGTTCCACCACAGGGATTCCGGCAGCGTCTGTACTCTCGGGCGGGGGCTCTGCCGCATAAGAATCCGCCGCACGAATCATCGTCCGCACGAAAAACGGGCCGGACTCCGAAGAATCCGGCCCGTCAAGGCTTTTGTGCTGATGCCGCCGCGGGAGCTTAGCCCCGGCGTGAAGCGGCGGCGCCGGCCTGGCGGGCAACCGGGTCAGTGCCGGGAACCTGCCGCGAGAACCCGGTGAAAACCACGTGGGCGGCTGCAGCGGTGAGCAGTGACGCGCCCAGCATGTGCAGCCCCACCAGCAGGATCGGCAGGTGCATGAAGTGCTGGGTGTAGCCGATCACGGCCTGGATTATGACGACGACGGTCAGCAGGAGCAGCGAGGAGCGCAGACGCCCGTCAGCGGCGTGCCGGTACACCAGATAGAGCGCCACAACGAGGGCAAAGACCAGCAGGTAGACGGGCACCACGTGCAGGCGGGTGACGAGATCAGGATCAAACCCGTTGCGGGCCGCCCCGTGGTCACCGGCATGCGGCCCGGAGCCGGTGACGATGACGCCGAGGACTACGGAGAGTGCGGAGAGGACGCCGAGGGCGCCGAGCAGCGGACGCAGCGTGCGCGTGGCCAGCGGACCGTTGGTGGAAGCCACCTGCTGCGGAGAAAGCCAGGCGCGGTTCACGAGAATCGTCGCCAGCACAATCAGCACCATCGAAACGATGAAGTGGCCGCCCACAATCCACGGATTCAGCCCGGTCCAGACCGTGATGCCGCCCAGCAGAGCCTGCGCGGGAATCCCGGCCAGCAGTGCAATCGACAGTTTGAACAGGTCACGGCGCTCGGCCCGGATTTTCCAGACGCTGTACACCATGGCAAACGCCACGGCGGCCAGCACAAAGGTCAGCAGCCGGTTGCCGAACTCGATGATCCCGTGGATGCCCATTTCCGGGGTGGTGGTCAGGGAATCCGGCGTGCACAGCGGCCATTCCGGGCAGCCCAGCCCGGAAGCGGTGAGGCGCACGGCACCGCCGGTGACGACGATGCCGATGTTGGCCACCAGTGAGGCTACGGCAAAAGCACGCACTGTCTTGTTCACGGCAGGTTTGGTCCCGTCAGCCTGTGCAGGGACGACGGGCGATGAGGCTCGGCCGGAAGATGCGGATGACACGGAATTCAGCTCCATTTGAACCAGCGGACAGCGGCAAGGCCGCCCAGAATTGTCCACGCCAGAAGAATCAGCGTGGCGGGGAAATTAAAAGAAGAGTCGATGAGTGCGGAGCGCATGGCTTCACCCAGTGCAGCGGAGGGCAGGATTTCCACGAAGGGCTGCATGATGTCGGGCAGGTTACCGGCGGGGATGATGATCCCGCCGACGGCAGCCAGCAGGATCCACAGCAGGTTGGTGACCGCCAGCGTTGCTTCGGGCCGGGCGGTGCCGGCAACCAGCAGACCCAGCGCCGTGAAGGCCGCAGCGCCGATCAGCAGCGATATGAGGCCCAGCGGGATTCCGGACCAGGACGGTTCCCAGCCCAGGAACGCCGCAACGATGCTCACCACCACCACTTGGATGGCCAGGACGGCGACGACGGCGATTGCCTTGCCGGCGATGAGCCCGGCCTTGCCCAGCGGGGTGGTGGACAGGAACCGCAGGACGCCGTAGCGGCGGTCAAAGCCGGTGGCGATTCCCTGCCCCGTGAACGCGGTGGACATCGCGCACAGGGCCAGGATGCCCGGGGTCGCCATGTTCACGCGGGACGTCCCGTAGCCGTCGAGGATCGGTGTCACTGACAATGCAACCAGCGCCATGAGCGGCAGGAATACGGCCAGAATCAGCTGTTCGCCGTTACGGAGCATCGTGACGGCTTCATAACGTCCCTGATTCAGGATGCGTACCGGAAGCGAAGCGGGGGCGCTCATCGGATTTCCCTTCCGGACAGGTCGAGGAAGACGTCTTCCAGGGATCGGGATGCCATGTGGATGGCTGACGGAAGGATGCCGGCGCGTGCCCACCACGCGGAAAGCCCGGCGATATCACCGGGCGTGAGGGCTCCGCGCAGGGTGTAGTGTCCGGGTACCGATTCCCTGACCACCAGATGGGAAAGCCCGACGGCGGCCAGATCAAGCCCGGGTGCGGCGTCGAAGGTGAGAAGCCGCTGATCGGCCAGTTCGTCGGTCTGCGCCGTGAGCTCAGCGACAGTGCCCTGCGCCACCGTCCTGCCGGCATCGATGATGTAGACGTAGTCGGCCAGTTTTTGCGCGTCGTCCATCAGATGGGTGGTGAGGATGATCCCCAGGCCGTCATCACGCAGCTCGGAGATGAGGTCGAAGACAATCTGGCGGGACTGCGGATCGAGACCGGCGCTGGGCTCGTCCAGGAAGAGAACCTCCGGACGGCCGATCAGTGCGGCGGCCATGGCCAGCCGCTGCTTCTGCCCGCCGGAGAGGCGGCGGATATTGGAATTGGCGAAACTGCCGATGCCGAGCCGCGAGACCAGTTCATCCACCGGGCGGGGGTCCGCGTACATGGAGGCGATGTGATGAAGCAGGGGGACCGGGCGCGCGGACGGGGGGAGGCCGCCGTCCTGCAGCATGACACCTACCCTGCTGCGAAGTTCAGCTCCTGCCCCGTAGGGCTCCTGTCCCAGCAGCCGTACTTCGCCCCCGTTGATGGGCTGCAGCCCCTGGGCGCACTCCAGCGTGGTGGTTTTTCCGGCGCCGTTGGCCCCGAGCAGGGCGGTGACTGAACCGCGGCGGGCGGAGAAGTTGACGCCGGCCAGCACCCGGATCATCTTGCCGTCGAGACCGGCTACCGGGCCGCAGTCCTTGATCAGGCCTTTTATGGTCAGGCAGGGTTCATCGTTGGGCACCGTCATATTCTACGTTAGGTAGTACAGCGTCCTGCACCCGGCCGGCGGTCCCCGGGCAGCGGGGCGCTGGATAGCCTGTCCTTACTGGCAGGCAGGAACAAATTACGTCATGCTTGTGTTGTGTATTCTGTGAGTAACTCTGAGCCGAAGGCAGTCGCCAAGCCGGCAGCAGCCCGCGAAGCGGAGGAACGCACCCGGGACCGTGTCCTGGGCGCGGTGCTGGAGCATGGCCCGGTGAGCGCCGCGGAGCTGGGCGAACGGCTGGGGTTCACCCCCGCAGCGGTCCGCCGGCACCTCGATGCGCTTTCCGCCAAGGGGCTGATCGAAGTCAAGCGCGTGAACAATCCGTCGTCGGGTGCAGGACGGCCGGCGCGGCGGTATGTTTTGAGCAAGCAGGGTCAGGCGTATCTGGGCAACGACTATCTGGATATCGCCACCGAAGCCCTGCGCCAGCTCGGCCTCGCAGCCGGGCCGGAAGCGATAGAGAAGTTCGCCGCCGAACGTTTCGAGCGGATGGAAGAGCGCTACCGTCCGGTTGTTGAAGCGGCCGGTCCCGCCGTTCAGGACAAGGCCGAAGCTCTGGCAGCAGAGCTGACCAAGGACGGGTTTGTCGGCTCGACCACCCTGATCGGAACGGCGAAGCAGCCCAGCACACTGCTCAGCGTCCAGTTGTGCCAGGGACACTGCCCCATTCAGGGACTCGCCAGTTCCTACACGGTCTTCTGCGACAAGGAAACCGAAGTTTTTGCCCGGCTGCTGGACGTGGATGTCCGTCGACTTTCCACGCTTTCCCGCGGCGGGCATGTTTGTACGACCCACATACCCGTGGGCCGCACCAGGTCCGAGGCGCACGTCCCCGTGCACGCCGAAACCAATAAGTCCACATCCATTCATCAGCAAGAAAGGCCGTGATGACGGATCAAGCAACCCAGAAGTCAACGGCACCCGCCGCGGTGCCGGATTCTGTGATTTCAGACATCCTGGAGAAGAACCCGGAGCTCGAGGGCATCGGTACCTACGAATACGGATGGGCCGACTCCGACGTCGCGGGTTCAAACGCCCGCCGCGGACTCAGCGAGGAAGTTGTCCGGGACATCTCGGCAAAGAAGAATGAACCCCAGTGGATGCTGGACCTTCGCCTGAAGGGTCTGAAGTATTTCGACCGGAAGCCCATGCCCACCTGGGGTGCGGACCTGTCCGGCATCGACTTCGACAACATCAAGTACTTTGTGCGCTCCACGGAGAAGCAGGCCAACACCTGGGAAGACCTCCCCGAGGACATCCGCAACACGTATGAGAAGCTCGGCATCCCCGAAGCTGAGCGCGGCCGCCTGGTCTCCGGCGTTGCCGCCCAGTACGAGTCCGAGGTTGTCTACCACCAGCTCCGCGAGGATCTGGAACGTCAGGGCGTCATCTTCCTGGACACCGACACCGCACTGAAGGAACACCCGGAGATTTTCCAGGAGTACTTCGGCACCGTGATCCCGGTTGGCGACAACAAGTTCGGTTCGCTGAACACCGCCGTGTGGTCCGGCGGTTCCTTCGTCTACGTCCCCAAGGGCGTCCACGTGGAGATCCCGCTGCAGGCCTACTTCCGCATCAACACGGAAAACATGGGTCAGTTCGAGCGCACCCTGATCATTGCGGACGAGGATTCCTACGTCCACTACATCGAAGGCTGCACCGCACCGATCTACACCTCGGACTCGCTGCACTCCGCCGTCGTCGAAATTATCGTGAAGAAGGGCGCCCGCGTCCGCTACACGACCATCCAGAACTGGTCCAACAACGTGTACAACCTGGTGACCAAGCGCGCCATTGCACACGAGGGCGCCACCATGGAGTGGATCGACGGCAACATCGGTTCCAAGGTCACCATGAAGTACCCGGCCGTCTACCTGGTGGGCGAGCACGCCAAGGGTGAGACCCTGTCCATCGCCTTCGCCGGCGAGGGCCAGCACCAGGACACCGGGTCCAAGATGGTCCACATTGCTCCGAACACCAAGAGCTCCATTATTTCCAAGTCCGTGGCCCGCGGCGGCGGGCGTGCAGCCTACCGCGGCCTGGTCCAGGTCCGCGAAGGCGCCAAGCACTCGGCCAACACCGTGCGCTGTGACGCCCTGCTGGTGGACACCATCTCCCGCTCGGACACGTATCCGTACGTGGACATCCGCGAAGATGACGTCACCATGGGCCACGAGGCCACCGTTTCCCGCGTCAGCGAGGAACAGCTGTTCTACCTCATGTCCCGCGGCCTTCCCGAGGACGAGGCAATGGCAATGATCGTGCGCGGCTTTATTGAGCCGATCGCCCGTGAGCTGCCGATGGAATACGCCCTTGAACTCAACCGCCTCATCGAACTCCAGATGGAAGGAGCCGTCGGTTAATGTCGAAGCTTAACGACGTCGTCGAAAACGTGACCGAAAAGGTCAGCAATGCAGTAGAGGAAGTCAAAGCCCGGATTGGTGCGCCCTCAGGGGACAGCCGCGTCCGGATTGACGGATTCACAGAAGAGGGAGAGAACCTCTCTCCGCTGAATGAATCCTCCTCGGTTCTTGGCGGCGACAGCAGCAAGTCCCACAGCCACGGTGCAGGGGCAGGCATTCCGGACAGCTCACGCGCCGGACGCCTGACCTCCTACAACCGCAGCGATTTCGGCAAACTGACCGGACGTGAAGAAGACTGGCGGTTCACCCCGCTCAAGCGCCTTCGCGGCCTGCACACCGCCGAACTCACCGGCACCGCCCCTGAGGTTGCCGTTGTGGCACCCGAGGGCGTCCGCGTGGAAAACGTGGCGCGCACCGATGCCCGCATCGGCTCCGCCGGCATCCCGGAGGACCTGGTGGCAGCTGCCGCCTGGGAAGCCTTCACCGAGGCCACCGTAGTGACCATCCCGGCTGAAACTGTCGTGGACGGCAGCGTAACGCTGACCATGACCGGTGCCGGGAAGGATCCCGCAGCCCAGCACGTGGTCATTACCGCGGAGAAGTTCGCCAAAGCTGTGGTCGTCCTGGATCACAAGGGATCGGCAACGCTGTCCCAGAACGTGGAAATCGTCGTCGAAGACGGTGCTGAACTGACCGTTGTGTCCGTTCAGGACTGGGATGACGACGCCGTTCACGCGTCTGCGCAGTACGCCCGGATTGGCCGTGACGCGAAGTTCAAGCACGTCGTCGTCAGCCTCGGCGGCGACCTGGTGCGCGTGACCCCGTCCTCGAAGTTCACCGCGACGGGCGGCGACGTCCAGATGTTCGGCCTGTACTACGCGGACGCCGGCCAGCACCTGGAACAGCGGCTGTTCGTGGACCACGCAGTGCCCAACTGCAAGTCCCGCGTCATGTACAAGGGCGCGCTGCAGGGCCGCGATGCACACACCGTTTGGGTAGGTGACGTCCTGATCCGCAAGGAGGCAGAAGGCACCGACACATACGAGGTCAACCGCAACCTGCTGCTCACCGACGGCGGCCGCGCAGACTCCGTACCGAACCTGGAAATCGAAACCGGTCTGATCGAGGGTGCCGGCCATGCCAGCGCCACGGGCCGTTTCGATGACGAGCACCTGTTCTACCTGATGGCCCGCGGCATCCCCGAGGACGTTGCCCGCCGCCTGGTGGTCCGCGGATTCCTCAACGAGATCATCCAGCAGATCAAGGTTCCGGCACTGGAAGAGCGACTCACTGAGGCCGTCGAGCGCGAACTCGCAGCAGTCGAGAGCTAGCACCCGGTTCCCCGGACGCCGTGCAGCATCCGGGGAACGGAAGCTGCACCCACACTTTTTGAAGCTTAAATACGCACCAGAGCGTGCAAAGGAGAAAGCGTAACTCGTATGTCTACTCTTGAGATCAAGGATCTTCACGTCAGCATTGAGACCGAACAGGGTGTCAAGAAGCAGATCCTGAAGGGCGTCAGTCTGACCATCAACACCGGTGAGACGCACGCCATCATGGGCCCCAACGGCTCCGGCAAGTCCACCCTCGCCTCCACCATTGCCGGGCACCCCCGCTACGTCGTGGACAGCGGCTCCATCACGCTCGACGGCGAAGATGTCCTGTCCATGAGCGTGGACGAGCGCGCCCGCGCCGGCCTTTTCCTGGCCATGCAGTACCCGGTGGAGGTCCCCGGCGTGACCATGACCAACTTCCTGCGCACCGCCAAGACTGCGCTCGACGGCGAAGCACCCTCCCTGCGCCACTGGACCAAGGACGTCAAGGCGGCCATGTCCCAGCTGCGCATTGATGCCGACTTCGCGTCGCGCAACGTCAACGAAGGCTTCTCCGGCGGTGAGAAGAAGCGCGTGGAGATTCTCCAGCTCGAGCTCTTCCGCCCGAAGTTCGCCATCCTCGACGAGACGGACTCCGGCCTGGACGTTGACGCCCTGAAGGTTGTCTCCGAAGGCGTCAACCGCGAGCACGCCAAGGGTGACATGGGCACGCTGCTCATCACGCACTACACGCGCATCCTGCGCTACATCAAGCCGGACTTCGTTCACGTCTTCGTTGACGGCCGGATCGCCGAGCAGGGCGGCCCGGAGCTGGCAGACCGCCTGGAAGAAGAAGGCTACGACCGGTTCACCGGTGCCAACGCCACAGCGGCCACCGCTACCGCCAACGCCCTGAAGGCCTAGGCACCACCCTGACCGATACAACTGCACAGGAGCAGATGATGAGTGAGCCGAACCTGGCCCAGACGTCCCTTGAGGACATCGAAGAGGCCCTGAAGGACGTCATCGACCCCGAGCTGGGCGTGAACGTCGTTGACCTGGGGCTGCTCTACGGCCTTCGGTACGCGGACGACGGCGCCCTGCTGATCGACATGACGCTGACCACCGCTGCCTGCCCGCTCACCGATGTCATCGAAGAGCAGGTTGGCCAGGCACTGGACGGCGTTGTGGACGACTGGCGGCTGAGCTGGGTCTGGATGCCGCCGTGGGGTCCGGAGAAGATCACCGACGACGGCCGCGACCAGATGCGCGCGCTGGGCTTCAATATCTAAGAACGTGCACCAAAGAGCAGGGCCGCTTTCCCGCGCAGCGGGGGAGCGGCCCTGCTCTTGTCTTGGCGGTTGCGGGTGCCCGGGCGCGACGGCTGGTGTTACCGTCGGCCCATGGAGAAGACAGACTCTTCCGGAACCTGGTACCTGTTCGACTACGGCATGGTGATATCCGCCGAACCGGAGCCGGAAGACTGGGCTGCGCTGGAACGCGAAACCGGACTCCGGGGCCTGGCGGCGGCGTCGGGTCCGTACTGGAATCACCGGGATGATTACGACGCCGGCCGCCACACGCCCGCCCAGTACTGGGCCCGGGTGCTGGGCCGGCCGGTAGGCGCGGAACAGCTGCGGGCACTGGAGGAACTGGATGCCGCCCAGTGGGCCCATGTGAACGCGGACACCCTGGCCGTACTGGAGACCCTGTCGGAGGAAGGCGCCCGGCTGGCCCTGCTCTCCAACATGCCCGCCTCAATGGCCGATCAGTACCTTCGGGAAGCAGCGTGGCCTGCCCGCTTCACCCGCACCTTCTTCAGCGGACCGCTGGGCATGAGCAAGCCGGACCCCCGGATCTTCACGCATGTCCTGGACGAACTGGGAGCGGTACCGGCGGACGTTGTCTTCATTGACGACAACGTCCGCAACATCGGGGCGGCCCGGGAGCTTGGGCTGCACACGGTGCACTTCAGGCCGGGCACGGACCTGCGGCAGGAACTGGCCCGCTTCCGCAAGAGGTCCGGGCACTGAGACGGTTAGGGGTTATCCAGGTCCGGGGCGCTGAAGGTGTTACAGGAAGCGATGGTCCCGCCGTCGTAACCCTGCATGAACCAGGCCTGGCGCTGGTCGCCCGAACCGTGTGTCCAGCTCTCCGGATTCACCTGGCCGGCGGCCATGGACTGGATCCGGTCATCGCCGATGGCGGCGGCGGCGGAAAGGGCGTCCTGCACATCTGCCGCCGTGAGCTCCGCCAGGAAGGGTTCAGTGCTGCCGGGAGCCGGTACCGACGCGGCATTGCCCGCCCACAGCCCTGCATAGCAGTCCGCCTGCAGCTCGGTCCGCACAGCGGCTGAATCAGCACCGCGGGGATCGGAGGCCGAGGCACCCAGGACTCCGGTCAGGTTCTGGATGTGGTGCCCAAACTCATGCGCCACCACGTACTCCTGCGCCAGCGGGCCGCCGGAAGCTCCGTAGCGGGCCACAAGCTCGTCAAAGAACGCCGTGTCGTAGTACGTCTGCTCATCAGCCGGGCAGTAGAAGGGGCCCACCGCGCTGGTCGCGGATCCGCACCCGGTATCGGTGCGTCCGCTGAAGAGTACAACGCCGGGTTCGGTGTAGGCCATTCCCTCCGCCGCCAGCGCCGGACCCCAGTAGCTGTCCAGGCTCTCGGCGGTTCCGACAATCCGGCAGTCGAGGCGCTCGTTCGCGTCCGCCCCGTCCAGGCACTCGGAAATGCTCTCTGAATAACCGGAACCGGCGGAGCTGCCGCCGTCGCTCAGCCCCAAGCCGTCCACCACATCGGAGCCGAAGATCAGGGACAGGATGAGGATGAGTCCTCCGCCGAGCCCGCCGCCCACGGCAATACCTTTGCCCCTGCCCCGCCGGTCGCTGACCCGGGAGGAGTCCAATCGTGCATTTTCGTTAAAACTCATTCCCCGATTATCCCCGGCCCTCAGCCTGCCTGCGTTTGGGGACATCGGGGCTGCCCGAGGACTCCCCGATGCCGCGGGCGGCCAGGGCGTCACCGGTCTGCTGGGCATAGGCCACGGCCCTGATCACCACTGGAACGGTGAGGGCGCGCGGGTTCCGTTCCAGGCCGCGGGCCATGGCCGAATGGCGCACGTCCTGCGCCGAACCGAGCAGGAACGGAATACTGCGCAGCATCAGGGCCAGCGTCAGTCCAAAGCGTTCCGGATCCGCACCGAGGAACCGGAACGGTCCCGCCAGCGCCACAAGCCCGTCCAGCAGATCCTGCAGAGCAGTGGTGAGGGTCAGCAGCCGGGCCGCAGCTACGCACACCACAATGTTCCCCACCACCAGAAGCGCTGCGGCCGGACCGTTGGACCAGGCCTGGAAGACTCCCAGCAGCAGCAGGATGGGCCACATCAGTTTCAGGGGCCGCCACGATTCCGACAGCAAACGCGCTGCGGCATAGGCTCCGAGCACCAGTAAGAAAGCCGCGCCCAGCACCGGCAGCGCTCGAAAGGCCAGCACACCGGCGGACAGGATGACGACGGCGGCTGCCTTCAGCGCCAGCGGCGCCCGGTGCACGGGGGAATTGCCGGGCCGGTAGGCGCCGAGCAGGTGGGAGGAGCCCCTCACGGCAGTCCTTTCGGGGCGTGTTCTCTCACGGCATGCCCTTTGCGGCGGGGACGCTGCCGGAGCCCAGCGCCAGCGTCCGGTAGGCGGCCAGCGCAGCGCCGGGGGCGCCGTCGAACACGATCCTGCCGTCCTCAACGACCAGGATCCGTTCCGCATCCGCCGCGAAATCAAGGTCGTGCGTTGTATAGATCATCTGCTGCGGCAACCCGGCCAGGATGCGGCGCAGCGCCGCGGTGTTGCGCAGGTCCAGCAGCGTGCTGGGTTCATCGGCCACCAGGACATCCGGTTCAACCGCCAGCACCGAGGCCAGGGCCATGAGCTGGCGTTCTCCGCCGGAGAGGTCATAGATGCTGCGGTCAGCCAGGTCCAGCAGTCCGAATGCGGCCAACCTGTCCTCAGCCGCTGCACGGCGGTGGCTCCGGTTGCGGATGGATGCACGCAGGGACAGTTCGACGTCGTCGCGCCCGGTGGGCATGACCAGCTGGGAGAGCGGATCGGTAAAGACAAATCCCACCCGGCGGCGAATCCGGCTGCCGTGGCGCACCGTGTCCAGCCCGTCCACGGTGACGGTTCCTGTGTCCGGCGCCAGCAGTCCGTTGAGCAGTTTCAACAGCGTTGACTTGCCGGAGCCGTTGGCGCCGACCACGGCAATCCGGGACTCATCCAGATCCAGGGTGAAGGGGTGCAGGATGGGGGCGGGAGAGTTCCCGGCGGGAAGCTCACCCGCCGGAGAGGAAGACGGCCCGGGGGAGCGGAGCACCGACACCTCCCGCAGGCGGATCCGGGCCATCAGCGGCCCTTTGCTGCCAGCCGGGGGAAGGCCGTGAAGACACTGACGCCCACAGCTGCTGCGAGCAGGTTCTTCAGCACATCGCCGGGCCAGAATGCGATGTCAGCGGCCAGGGCCGCCGGAAACTCAAGCTTCGCATTGAGCATGAGCCCGGCGATGCCCAGCGGATGCACGCAGAGGAAGCTGGCGGCCATGGCGGAGACGAAAAGCAGCGGAAATCGCGCCCGTCGGGCACGCCGCAGGACAATCCGGGACAGCAGTCCCACAACGAAGGCTGCGGGTACAAAGGCCAGCAAATAGCCGGCTGAAGGTCCGGCCAGGACGCCCAGCCCGCCGCTGAAGCCGCTGAAGACCGGCAACCCGGCCAATCCGGCGGCCAGGAACAGGGCAACAGCAGCGGCTCCGCGGGAAGGTCCCAAAATAATGCCCGCCAGCATAACGGCCAGGGTTTGGAGGGTAATGGGAACCCCGGAGCCCAGGGGCACTCCGGGGAGCAGGGAGAACGAGGCGACCAGGGCGGCAAAAACAGCAATAAGGGACAGGTCCGAAGCATTCCAGCGGCGGCGGGAGAGCCGCTCCCGGCGGGAAGGTGCCGCAGCTTCAGCGGAGGAAGTGCTCATCAGCTCTCATTTCGTAGGACGTCTACAACAGGGGGTCAGCGGGAGCGCCTCTTCATCGCCGCATCCTAGATGACCCTAACCTCGCAACCCGCTAATTCCTTTGGAGGTTTTCTACAAATTGCCGATCAACGGTAGACTGGAAAGGCTGTGATCGCAGCGTATGTACTATCCCCGAACCCCTCGAAAGGTCCACTGAGTGATTTCCGTATCTAATCTCGAGCTCCGTGCCGGCGCACGTTTGCTCATGGAAGCGGTTTCATTCCGTGTGGACAAAGGGGACAAGATCGGATTGGTGGGCCGCAACGGCGCGGGCAAAACCACTCTGACCAAAGTCCTCGCAGGGGAGGCCCTGCCCGCAGCAGGTCATGTGAAGCGTTCGGGCGAGATTGGCTACCTGCCCCAGGATCCGCGCACGCCGGACATGGAACAGCTCGGCCGGGACCGCATCCTGTCCGCCCGCGGTTTGGACAAGGTCTCCGCGCAGCTGAAGAAGTGCCAGGATGAAATGGCCAGCGATGACCCCAAAATCTCGCAGAAGGCCATGAACCGCTATGACCGGCTGGAGGCTGAGTTCCTCTCCGCCGGCGGTTATGCCGCAGAGTCTGAAGCGGCAACCATTACCGCCAACCTGGCCCTGCCCGACCGGCTGCTGAACCAGCCGCTGAGCACCCTTTCCGGCGGCCAGCGCCGCCGTGTGGAACTGGCCCGGATCCTGTATTCGGATGCGGAAACCATGCTCCTGGATGAGCCCACCAACCACCTCGACGCCGACTCCATCTCCTGGCTGCGCGAGTTCCTGAAGAACCACACCGGCGGGTTGATCGTGATCAGCCACGACACCGAACTGCTGGAGGCCACGGTCAACAAGGTCTTCAGCCTGGACGCCAACCGCGCCACCATTGACGTCTACAACATGGACTGGAAGCGCTACAAGATCCAGCGCGAAACCGATGAGCGTGCCCGGAAGCGGGAGCGCGCCAATACGGAGAAGAAGGCCGGCGTCCTGCTGGCCCAGGCCAATAAGATGAAGGCCCGTGCTTCGGGTGCTTCAGCGGCGCAGAGCATGCTCAAGCGCGTGGATCGTCTCCTCGGCGGCTTGGACGCAGTCCGCGCCTCCGACCGGGTGGCCGCGCTGCGTTTCCCGGACCCCGCTCCCTGCGGCAAGACGCCCCTCATGGCCGAAGGCCTGAGCAAGAGCTACGGCTCGCTGGAGATCTTCACCGATGTGGACCTGGCCATTGACCGCGGTTCCAAAGTGGTCATCCTCGGCCTCAACGGTGCGGGAAAAACCACGCTGCTGCGCATGCTGGCCGGCGTCGACACCCCGGACACCGGAAAGCTCATTCCGGGCCACGGCCTGAAGGTGGGCTACTACGCGCAGGAGCATGAAACCCTGGATACCGAGCGCACCGTGCTGGAGAACATGCGCTCCTCGGCGCCGGACATGGATGATGCCGAAGTGCGCAGCGTGCTGGGTTCCTTCATGTTCAGCGGCGATGACGTGGACAAGAAGGCCGGTGTGCTTTCCGGTGGTGAGAAGACCCGCCTGGCGCTGGCCACCATTGTTGCTTCGTCAGCCAATGTCCTGCTGCTCGATGAGCCCACCAACAACCTGGACCCCGCCTCGCGCGCGGAAATCCTCGGCGCCCTGAGCAGCTACTCCGGCGCTGTGGTGATGGTGAGCCACGATGAGGGAGCAGTGGCGGCACTGAACCCGGAGCGCGTTGTCCTGCTGCCCGACGGCGACGAGGACCACTGGAACGAAGATTACCTGGATCTGGTAACGCTGGCGTAGGGCAGTGGCTTCTCCGGCTCACCCGGAGGAGGCCCTGACATCCAGCAGAGACCCCCGAGCGTTCGGCGCTTGGGGGTCTCTGTCATTTTGGCAGGATAAGAGGGGAGCCCGTCCTGGTCTCAAGGTTTGTCCTCTGTGTCTATCCATTATTATCAAGCTATATAAGGTTTTCCGGATATATCATCTCAACCACTCCGGGCTCATCACCGCCGGTCCTTCCCGGACACTTCCCAAACCGACCTGTCTCTGACGCAGGGGAGGGGCGGCGCTAAACGGGCAATTTCCCCCCGGGGCGAGAGGTGGCTCCTCTCATGGTGAGGGAAGCTCAGCGGGGGAGTGCGGACGGGTTGGCCGGGTTCTGCCGCGGAGCCCGGGCCAGGCATCCACCTGGCTGGCTGATCCCGGTGAATGCAGAAGTGTCAACCTGCTTCCATGCGGCCTCCGCGCCGGATGGCCAGAGATTGAAAATCCTCGTCCTTGGCGGCGGCGCCTCCCCTGAACAATTCTTATCCATTTTTATCAAGAAATATAAAAGAATCTGGATATTGCGCTACGATGGGTGGCATGCACAGTGCCTCGAATCCGTACTCACCTGGAGCTGGACGCCGCCCTTACCATCTGGCTGGCAGAACATCCTTGATCAACGATTTTGACCTCCTGATTTCGCGTGCTGCCGCCGGGCGCACGGACCGGGGGATAGTGCTGCACGGGTTGCACGGGGTCGGTAAGACTGTGCTGCTCACTGAATTCCGCAAACGGGCTGAGGACGCCGGATTCCTCGCCATTTCACTCGAGGGAAGGGACGCTGAAGGCGGCCCCAAGGCCGTCCGCGCCAAACTTGCCAGGGGACTGCTGCAGGCGGGGCGCAAAGCAAACTCCCGCAGCGATACACCGGCCCTGGCAGCTGCCCTGGGAACCATCGCGTCATTCGCTGCCGGCCTGCAGGTCAGCGGGATCGACGTGGGAGTGGGTGCGCGGCACGGGCGGGGTGACTCGGGAGCTTTTGCCGTGGACCTGGAAGAAACGGTGGAGGACACTGCCGTTGCCCTGGCCGAACGGAAATCGGCGCTGATCCTGGTGGTGGATGAAATGCAGAGCCTGGATGCGGGGCTGCTGGCGGCACTGCTCGGTGCCCAGCACCAGGCCAACCAGCGGGACTGGCCTTTCTATCTGGTGGCAGCCGGATTGCCTAACCTGCCGTCCGTCCTGAACCAGTCGCAGCGGTATGCCGAGGGATTGTTCACCTATCGCAGGGTCGGTGCCCTGGACCGTGAAGACTCCGCAACTGCCCTCACTGCGCCGGCAGCGGAACATGGCGTCTCCTACGATCCGGAGGCGCTGGACCTGCTGCTCAATGCGGCCGGCGGATATCCGTATTTCCTGCAGGAGTACGGATCTGCCGCGTGGGAGTCAGCCCCGCGCCGGCGGATCAGCCCTGATGACGCCAGGGTGGCAGTGGAAATCGGCCGGGCACAGCTGGACCAGGGCTTTTTCCCCATGCGCTGGCGCAGGTCCACCAAGGCCGAGCGTGAGTTCCTGCGGCTCATGGCGGTGGACGGGGAAGGCGGCTCGGGGACGGCAACCCTGGCAGCCCGTGCCGGAAAGAAAATGACGTCCATGACGATGACCCGGGGATCACTCATCCGCAAGGGCATCATCTACGCACCCTCGCTGGGCCAGGTCGCTTTCACCGTGCCGGGGATGGCGGACTACGTGCGCCGGGTCACCGGCTAGACTGGGGGTTTTGGGCCGGACCACGGTTTTGCCCACGCTCGGCACCAAAGGACGGCACGCTATTTCTTCTTCATCCATGGTTCCCTTCGGCCGCTCGCTGGCTGCAGGTGTTTTGTCCCTGGGTCTCATCCTGAGCGGCTGTGCCGGACAACCGGCACCCACTGAAGGAACTGGAACAAGTACCCCGGAAGCGCCTGCGGTCAGCCTGCAGCAGCCGGGGGCTCTCCGCGGAGTATTTGACGGGGGAGCGGGCCCGGCTTCGCTGGCGGCCAGCAGTGCGTTCTATGCTTCCAGCCCTGCTGCGGTGGTACTGGGGCCGGGTGCCCCTGCAGCCGCGGGGCAGGCGTCGGCCGCGGCAGTGGGACTGGGTGTTCCGCTGCTGGTGGTCGAGCCGGGAAATGAGCAGCAGGTTGCCGGTGAACTTGAGCGGCTGGGGGCTGAAGCCGTGGTCCTCTACGGCGCACCGGCTGCCGGCTGGGCCGCCGTCGCAGGGGACCGGGTACAGGTTCCCGGCCCCGCAGACGCTGATGGCTTCCAGTCGCTGCTGAGCCTCGATGCTGTCCCGGCCGAAGCAGCGCCGCTGGTGGCCGCCGTTGCCGCCATGGAACGTGACGCGGAGCTCTCGGTGCCTGGTCTGGAGGCCGCAGCGCCGAAAGAAACCGCTGCTTCTGCTGCAGCTTCCGCGGACCAGCAGGACAATGCTCCTGTTCAACAGCTGCCGGAGTACAAGCCGGCCGGGGCCGGGACGGACGCCATGGTGCTGGCAACGGAGGACCCGGCGTCGGCCGCGGCAGTCGCCACGGCCCGTGCCGCGGGGGCCGAGGTGCGCATGGTGGAGACCGCGGATCCCCGTGCGGACCCGGCCGTCATCGAGGATTTGCGCAGCCGCCGCGACGGCGGAATCTACGCTGCGGGCAATGCCTTCGGCGGCGGGGAGAACTTTGCCGCACACACCGACGTCGCCCTCAATGCACCGGAGTTGCCCGGCGGCGGGCAGACCGTCTTCCCGGGGCGGCGCATGGTGGCGCTTTACGGGCACCCCAGCGGGGGAAGCCTCGGAGTCCTGGGCGAGCAGGGGATGGGCGAGACCATCACCCGGGCCGGGGAGACAGCTGCGCAGTACCAGCCGTACAGCTCCGAGCCGGTGGTGCCTGCACTGGAGATCATTACCACCGTAGCCAGTTCCGGGCCCGGTGCAGACGGAGACTACTCCGAGGAGACAGCGGCGGAGGACCTGCTGCCCTGGATCGAAGCCGCCGGCGAGGCGGGCATCTACGTTGTCCTGGACCTCCAGCCCGGCTACAGCACCTTCCTGAACCAGGCCCTGAGGTACGAGGAGCTGCTGAAGTACCCGCATGTGGGACTGGCGCTGGATGCGGAATGGAGGCTGGCTCCGGGACAGCGGCATCTGGAACAGATCGGGTCCGTGGACGCGGCGGAAATCAACGAAGTATCTGCATGGCTTGCTGATCTCACCCAGGAAAATGTCCTGCCGCAGAAGCTGTTCATGCTGCACCAGTTCAACCTGTCAATGATCCGCAACCGGGATCAGCTCAACGTCAGCCACAGTGAGCTGGCAGTCAGCCTCCACGCTGACGGGCACGGAACACCGGGCCAGAAACTGGACACTTGGAATGCCCTGCGGGACGGGCTGCAGCCGGAAATCTGGCCGGGCTGGAAGAACTTCTACGACGAAGACACTCCCACCCTGACTCCGGAGCAGACGTTCACGCAGATCGAGCCCATGCCCTGGTTTATTTCCTACCAGTAGGACCTAGTAGCCCTGCGCGTCCAGCAGGGCGTCTTCCTCATCTTCCTGGGTACTGCCGCGCTTCTTCCGCGGACGGCGGGGGCGGCTCGGAGCGGGGTGCGCGGCAATCATTTCGTCGTCGTCCTCTTCCCACTCATCGTCATCGCCGTACTTCAGGTTCAGCGCTTCCTGGCGGGCAGCGTAGCCGAGCCCGACAAACAGCATGACGCCGAACGCGAACCACTGCATGGCGTAGGAAAGGTGCGGGCCCTCATCCACTGACGGCTTGGGGGCAGCTTCCGGAACGATGCCGGGGCGCGGGTCCTCGCCGGCCATCAGCCCGTAGGCTCCCTGCTCCAGCGCGTAGCCCACCTCATCCTGGTACTGGCTCAGATTGATGGACGCCAGCTGGCCCTCGGGCGCGCCGCGGCTCACGTCCGGTTCGGCAGGCTTGATGCGCGCGACGACGGTCACTTCACCGCCGGGAGCGGCGGGCACGGCATCCGGTTTACCGGCTTCGTCATTGCCGATCGGCAGCCATCCACGGTTGATCACCACTGCGGTGCCGTCGGAGAGTTTGAGCGGGACCACTACTTCATAGCCGGCGCGTCCGCTCAGCGGCCGGTTCCGGACAATGCGCTGGTTCGCGGTGTCGTAAACCCCCGTCATGGAAACCGGCAGCCATTCCCTGGCGGGGTCATAGTCCTCAAAGAGGGGAGCGGCTTCCTCGAAAGGCACCGGGGCGGCGTCGTAGTTGTTGACGACGTTGCCGATGTCATCCCGGATGGCATCACGGCGGTCCAGCTGCCACATGCCCAGGGCGGAGCACGCAACGGAGAGCAGAGCGGTCAGGGCGAACCAGCCCAGCCAGCGGCCGGAGAGGAGGAAGCGGTACATCTAGGCGGTCCCGCTTCCGTTGTCCGTGGGAGCAGGCGCGCCGCTTAGGGGCAGCGTCTGCTTCCAGAGATCGCGGGTCTGCAGATAATCCTCGAGCCACCCGCGGTGTTCATCACAGGCCAGCCAGATCTTCCGGCGTTCCGGAGTATGGATCCGCGGATTGTTCCACAGCAGCTGCCACTGCGCGTCTGCACGGCACCCCTTCCGGGAGCAGACGGCGGCAGCGCCGGCGCCTGGATCCGACGGTGCGGATTCGGGCCGGACAGCCCCGGTGGTCCGGGCCAGTTGGTCGAGAAGATTCATGCTGAAGGTGGTGCCTTATCGTCGTGAGGGCCAGCAGGGGGCTCGTCGTCAGCGAGCTCACCGTGCAGTACTGCGGTTTCGGGGGAGTCATGAGGGTCGGGCTCACCGGGCTGACGGGCGCGGGGTGCTTCGATCGCGGGGGCGGGGAGCTCATCAATCATGGACTCCGAGGCGGTCATGTTCCGCGTATCGGATCCTCCGTTGGCGATGATCACGGCGAAATACGGAAGGACGACGGCGCCGGCCACCACCACCCACAGCAGCCATCCGTGCACCACGAACAGCAGGAACAGGCAGACCAGGCGGATGCCCATGGACACCGAATACTTGATCATGCGTTCGCGCATCTCATCAGTGTGCGCCGTGCGTGCGTCCGTGATCCGGGGGACCTGACCGCCGCGGCTGGATTCCTTGTTCATCACTCTCCCAAACAGATTTCCCCATTGTCGCACCGGTTGCTGTGATGTTGAAGTCGGAACCAGCCCGGCTAGGATCGATTCCTGTCACCCCCACACTCTCAGCGGAGGAATATCTGTGCAGAACAACACCCAGCCGTCCACCGGCCGCAGCGTCCTGGTTACCGGCGGAAACCGCGGAATCGGGCTGGCCATAGCCCAGGCATTCGTTGCCAACGGCGATCAGGTTGCAATCACCTACCGCAGCGGAGACGTGCCGGAAGGCATGCTCGGCGTCAAAGCGGATGTGACCGACATGGCATCGGTGGACGCCGCCTTCACCGAGGTTGAGGCAGCCCACGGCCCCGTGGAAGTACTGGTGGCCAACGCCGGTATCACCCGCGATACCCTGCTGCTGCGCATGAGCGAGGATGACTTCACCGACGTCGTGGACACCAACCTCACCGGAGCCTTCCGGGTCATCAAGCGGGCATCCAAGGGCATGATCAAGCTGCGCCGCGGGCGGGTTGTCCTGATCTCCTCAGTGGTGGGCCTGTACGGCTCGCCCGGCCAGATCAACTACGCGGCCTCCAAGTCCGGCCTGATCGGTATTGCCCGGTCACTCACCCGCGAGCTGGGGTCACGGAACATCACCGCCAACGTGGTGGCTCCGGGCTTCATCAACACGGACATGACCAAGGCCCTGCCCGAGGACACACAGAAGAACTACCTCTCCTCCATTCCGGCCAACCGGTTCGCCGAACCGGAAGAGGTTGCCTCCGTGGTGCGCTGGATTGCGGGACCCGAGGCCTCCTACATTTCCGGCGCCGTCATCCCTGTTGACGGCGGCCTGGGAATGGGTCACTAAGTTCCGGAAGGGAATCCTTGGAGGTTTCCACCACTTCGCGGATCACTCCCGGCTGGCAGGATGGGAGAAGTTGCGCATCATTTTGTTCAGTTTCGACAAAACTCTCACAAAGGAGAACCCATGGGCCTGCTGGACGGCAAAGCCGCCATCGTCACCGGATCCTCACGCGGCATCGGAGCGGAGGTGGCCAAGTACCTGGCCGCCGAAGGTGCCGGCGTGGTGGTCAACTACCGCCAGAAGGCTCCCCGGGCCAACAAGGTTGTCACCGGCATTGAAAACGACGGCGGCCGCGCCGTCGCAGTGGGTGCCGACCTGACCTCCTCCGAGGGCCCGGCCGCCCTGGTTGCCGCCGCCGCGGAGAACTTCGGCGGCCTGGACGTACTGGTGCTGAACGCCTCCGGCGGCATGGAAACCGGCGTCGAGGAGGACTATGCGCTGAAGCTCAACCGCGACGCGCAGGTGAATATGCTCAAGGCGGCCCTGGAGGTCATGCCCGCGGGATCCCGGGTGGTTTTCGTCACCAGCCACCAGGCGCACTTCATCAATTCGGTGCCCACCATGCCCGAATACGAGCCCGTGGCCCGCAGCAAGCGCGCCGGCGAGGATGCCCTGCGGGACATGCTGCCGCAGCTTGAGCAGAAGGGCATCACCCTGGTGGTGGTTTCCGGGGACATGATCGAGGGAACTGTCACGGCCACGCTCCTGGACCGGGCCAACCCCGGGGCCATCGAGGCGCGCCGGACGGAAGCCGGAAAGCTGTACTCGGTCCAGGAATTCGGCGCTGAAGTGGCCCGGATGGCCATTGCGGACGTCTCCCACGGACACACCGAATACGTGGGCGGAGCGGACTACCTCGGCGCTGCGGGCGAGGTGCCCGCGCAGGGCTAGTTCCTACAGCTTCACAAAGTGCTGCACCACGTCCAGATTGGGCAGGTTCAGCACGGCATCCGCGGCGGCCTGCACTGCCGGTTTGGCGTTGAACGCCACCCCCAGTGCGGCCGCCGCCAGCATGTCCAGGTCATTGGCGCCGTCGCCCACCGCAATGGTGTGGCGCTGTTCGATGCCCTGGGCTGCTGCCCAGCCGCGCAGGGACTCGGCCTTGACCGCACGGTCCACCACGGGGCCTTCCACGGTGCCGGTCAGCACGCCGTCCTGTACGCCCAGGAGATTGGCCCTGGCATAGGTGAGCTGCAGGCGCTCCGCCAGCGGATCCAGGACCTGGCTGAAGCCGCCTGACACCACGGCCACCGCGTGCCCGGCAGTCAGGAATTCCTTGACCAGCAATTCCGCGCCGTCGGACAACTCAATGCGGGCACCCACTGCCGGGATGACGGACTCCGGCAGTCCGGCCAGCGCCCTGACACGCTGATGCAGGCTTTGGGCAAAGTCCAGTTCGCCGCGCATCGCCGCTTCAGTGACGGCGGCAACCTCGGCTTCGCGGCCTGCGTGGGCGGCCAGCAGTTCAATGACTTCCTGCTTGATCAGGGTGGAATCCACATCCATGACCAGCAGTTTGCGTGCCGGCTCCAGCAGGGAGGAGGGCACGACGGCGCTGGCGGCACCGCGGGCATCCCCGCCAAGTGCCGCCGCGGCTGCGGTGACCGCCATCCGCAGCGTTTCGATGCCGCCGTCGTACTCCACCAGCAGCTTGGTGACGGCGTAACCGTCCCCCGCGGCGTTCTCAAGTTCCAGGATGCGGGCGCCGGCAACGCCGGCGGCCTGCTGGATCGCCGAGAGGTAGGCGCCGCTCAGCTCCCGCCCGTAGCTGACGACACCATAGAGCGGTGCTGCGTTGTTTTCGGAGGAGTCTTGGGCGGGCATTGCGTATCCGTTTCTGCTGACTGGGCGGGAAGTGCGGGGCACGCGTTTAGCCATCGGCCCTTTCTTTAGCCTAATGTCTAGTGCTATGAGTGATGTTCTTGAATTTGCTGCCGTAAGTGTCGTTCGCGGCGGCAAGACCCTGTTGGATGCAGTTGACTGGCAGGTCAAGGAGGGGGAGCGCTGGGTCATCATGGGCCCCAACGGCGCCGGGAAAACCACTCTGCTGCAGATCGCCGGCGGGCGCATGCACCCCACCCGCGGAGTCGCCGGAATCCTTGAGGAAGTCCTCGGAACCGTTGATGTCTTTGAGCTCCGTCCCCGGATCGGCCTGGCCTCAGCTGCCCTGGCGAACCAGATTCCGGAACACGAAACCGTGCTCAACGTGGTGCTGACCGCTTCCTACGGCATGACCGGCCGGTGGCGGGAAAAGTACGAAAAGCTGGACGAACGCCGCGCATTCCGCCTCCTCCATGACTGGGGGATGTCCACCTTCATGAACCGTAACTTTGCCTCCCTGAGCGAGGGTGAGCGCAAGCGCGTGCAGATTGCCCGCGCCCTGATGACTGATCCCGAGCTCCTGCTGCTGGACGAGCCGGCCGCCGGCCTGGACCTCGCCGGCCGGGAGGACCTCGTGGCGCGCCTGTCCGAACTGGCCGCGGATGAAGAGGCGCCGGCCATGGTGCTCGTCACGCACCACCTGGAAGAGGTGCCCCCGGGCTTCACCCACGCGTTGCTCCTGCGCGACGGCGGCGTGGTGGCCTCGGGTCCCATCGAAGAAGTCTTCACCGAGGAAAACCTCAGCACCGCCTTTGATGTGCCGCTGAACGTACAGCACGACGGCGGCCGCTGGTCCGCCACTGCACGCCGCTGACCGTCGCACAGCACGCACTTTTTCGTGGACATTTTTCATGACGCCCTGGTCTTCGTTGCCGGTTTGTGGGCGGGCACGATCAACGCCGTGGTCGGGTCGGGAACACTCGTCACTTTTCCGGTGCTGGTGGCCCTGGGGTATGCCCCGGTGGCTGCCACCATTTCCAACGCAATGGGACTCATCGCCGGGAACATTGCAGGGTCCTGGGGCTACCGCCGGGAACTGGCAGGGCTAAAGCAGACCCTCCTGAAGCTGCTGCCCGCGTCGGTGCTGGGCGGCATCACGGGGGCTGCGCTGCTGCTGCACCTGCCGGAGAGCGTCTTCGGCACCGTGGCCCCCTACCTGATCGTGGTGGCGCTGCTGTTTGTCGTCTTCCAGCCCAAACTGCAGTCCTGGGTCCGCCGGCGTGCGGATGCATCACCGGCCGCCCAACAACCCAGGCGCCAGGGCGTCATCCTGATCATCCTGATCTATTTGGCAGGCGTGTACGGCGGCTACTTCGTGGCGGCACAGGGGATCCTGCTGGTGGGCATTCTCGGTATCTTCCTGCACGGCAGCATTCAGAACGCCAACGCCATGAAGAACATCCTGGTCCTTGGCGTCAATATTGTTGCCGCCGTCTCCTACCTGCTGTTTGCCTTCGACCGGATTGTCTGGCCCGTGGTGGGACTCATCGCCGTGGCGTCCCTGATCGGCGGGTTCCTCGGCGCGGCCGTTGGCCGCCGGCTCTCCCCGGTGGTGCTGCGCACCGTCATTGTGCTGCTGGGCCTGCTCGCCCTGTGGAATATGGTGTTCTAAGTGAGCCTCCAATATCTTTCATCCGCCGCCGACCCGCGCGTTGCCGACTACACCGGCCTGACAGACACTGCCCTGAGGCGCCGCCGGGAACCTGAGGAAGGCATGTACATTGCCGAGTCCTCCAAGGTCCTGCGCCGTGCCCTGGACGCCGGACACCAACCGCGTTCCTTTTTCCTCGCCGAGAAATGGATTCCCGACCTCTCGGATTTGCTGGACCGCTACCCCGAGGTGCCCGCCTATGTGGGAACGGCGGACGTCCTGGAGGAAATCACCGGTTTCCACCTGCACCGCGGCGCGCTGGCGGCCATGGAACGTCCGGCACCGCTGGAGCTTGAGCCCCTGCTGGCATCTGCACGCCGCGTAGCGGTCCTCGAAGACATTGTGGACCACACCAACATTGGCGCGATCTTCCGGTCCGCCGCCGCGCTGGGCGTGGATGCCGTGCTGGTCAGTCCCCGCTGCGCGGACCCGCTGTACCGGCGGGCCATCCGGGTCAGCATGGGCACCGTCTTTCAGGTGCCGTGGGTCCGCCTGACGCAGTGGCCGGGCCAGCTGGAAGTCCTGCGGAACGCCGGGTTCGTCACCGCTGCGCTGGCGCTGGCCGAGGACTCCCTGACCCTGGACGAGCTCAGTTCGCGCCGCGATGAGCGCCTCGCCCTGGTGCTGGGAACCGAGGGGGACGGCCTCGCCGCCGGAACCATCTCCGCCGTGGACCTCACGGTTCGCATCCCGATGAGCGCAGGCGTGGATTCCCTGAATGTCGCCGCCGCCAGCGCTGTGGCCTTCTGGGAGTGCCGGCCGCAGCCGTCGCGGCCCTAGGGGGCAATGACCCCGGGATGCGTGAGAGAAAGCACGCGAAAATCCCTTGCAGGCGCAGTGCCCGGTCTTTTATCTATATATTACGGAGCATCGCACCGATGGGTAATACCCCCACGATGCGGCGCCAGGCCGGGGACCCGGAATCTGACCGGTCCGTTGGCAGCCGCGGTGCGGCGCAGCCACAAATGTGTTTCGTGTATTGAGCGTTCCACTGGAGCGCCTCGATGATGGAGGACAATGTGACTTCTGCCAACACCAACACCAACACCAACAAGGTCCGCAAGGCCGCAGCTCTCGGTCTCGCCGTCCTCGGTATCGGCGGTTTGACCCTGGCTTCCGCAGCCCAGCTGAACATGGGCACCGGGAGCCTGGGCGCAGGGACAACAGTAGTCGCCAGCTGCCAGCCTGAGGGCCAGCCGATTGGCGTTGATTTCGAGAGCAGCTTTGTAGCCACCGACGGGGAATACAAGGCGACCAGCCTCAACCTGACGTCCATTGCCGAAGCCTGCAACGGCTTGGACTACAAGGTGACCGTCACTGACAGCAGCGGGAACGCCCTCGACCAGGAAGCAACCGGAAAAGTCGCCGGCACTTCTCTGAATGTACCGCTGCGGGATGTTTCGGCCGAAGACGTCAGCAACGTTGCGGTAGTTATCAACTCCTAGCGGAGGGTGACCGTGCCTATCCACCGTCACCGGCCCTTCGCCGGCGTGCCCCGGGCACGCCGGCCCCGGCCGTTCTTCCGGAGCCTGATTGTGCTTGCCCTCCTCGCAGGACTGGGGTACCTCTTCTGGCCCTCGTCATTGGGCGGATGCAGCACCCTAACGATCGTTTCCGGTCATTCCATGGACCCCACCTACGCCACAGGTGACTTGGTGTGGTCGCGTTGCGGCGATCCCGCCGTCGGCGATGTCGTGGTCTACACGCCGTCGGATGCCGACGGCGCCAGGGTGATCCACCGGATCATCGGCGGCAACGGCACGGACGGCTGGATCCTGCAGGGCGACAACAACGACTTCCTGGATCCGTGGCACCCGGACAATTCGGAAATTCTGGGCATTGCCACCGTGCACATCCCCGGGCTGGGCAGCATCCTGTACAGCCTGGGGAACACGTGGGTTTGGGCTTCGCTGCTCATCATCGCCGCGGCAATCTTCCTCTGGCCCGAGTCGGCGCCCAGCGGGGCCGATTCTTCGAAAGAACCTGACCCATTAGGGGATACCTTGCCCCCGGAGTCCCCGCAGGCGGTCGACGATGAAATGAAAGGAGCACTGCTGTGAACGGATACCGCCCGGCTGCAGCGAAGTCCCGGTTCGGACCGCTGTTGTTAGCGGTAGTCCTTGCCGTGCTGGCAATGCTCCCTGCTTTGACGGCGGCCCCGGGTGCAGCTGCCCGGCTTCCCCTGGAGCCGGCGAACTTCACGAGCGTCTCTGTTGCGGACAGGTGCACTGAATCCGTGCAGGCAACCCACGAGACAGCCGCCACCGGAAAAGTCACCACGGTTACGCTGTCAGGTTTGGGAGCGGCATGCGACGGACGGGAACTTGAGCTGACCCTGTACGGAGCGCGCGGCGAGGCCCTGACCAGCGGAAGGGCGCCGGTGGCGACAGGGAACGGTGAATCAATGGGCGTAACCGTTCCGGCCTACACTCCGGCTGAGGTTGCAGGGATAGCCGTCACGGTCGGAAGCTGGGGTGTTCCGGCAACGTGGTCCTATACCTTCCCCGCGGAAAAGCCGTTGGCGGAGTGCACGGTCCTCAACGATCCGACAGGGGCCAAGACCTGCGAGGTAAAGGACATCCGCGTCGATGCGTGGGGCTACCCGGACATCGACAGCTACAACCTCTATGCCACGGTGGAGAGCCCTTCCGGGGACCAGGATGTGGAGTGGGAACTCGAGATCAACCTTGCAGACCCCGAATTCAAGGTCCTCGCCAATCTTGCGGACAGCAATAATGACGTGACGTTGTCCCCGGGATGGACCTGTTCATCAATGCCGATGCTCAAGCTGCGGGGACGGGATGAAGTGAACAGCCGGTACATTGGCGGCGGTAAGACCGTGACGGTGTGGGTGCAGGGCAAGTCCGTATCGGACCAGGCCGGAGGCGGTAACCTCTTCAACTGCTCCTGATGCCGGCCGGGCGTACCGAAACTCAGGCCTGCAGGCAACTGGCCTCCGGAATTCAGCAACCGGCGGAGTTCCCTTACCCTCGGCTGGGTTTAGTGCAACACTTGCGGCGTCACTGCTACTACTCCGTATATCGTTTTGGGGCCGCCATGCGAACACGCCACAGCCGGATTCCGCCGAGCCGGCCTTTGTCCGGTGCGGATTGTCGGACCGGTTACCGGCCTGCCCGGAATGCCGTCCGGGCCGCTGCCGCGGCATTGGCCTGCGCGGTGATGCTGTCCATGGCTGCATGCGGGCCCACGGCGGAGCAGCTAAACGCACGGGAAAGCGTTACCAGTCCCGCCTCCATTCCACAGGCACCCGAACCACGTACGGTTGTGCCCACGCCTGATGCGCCGGCCGCACCAAGCCCGGAACCGCCGCCAGCACCGGAACCCATGAAAGTGGGTGTCAGCGGGAGTCAGGCAGGCATGTCACAGCCGGTTCAGGATGCCTGCCAGTTCCTGCTTCGGCGGGATGAGGCACGGATGCCGGCCGCGGAAGCAGGGGATTGTGTGCGGGCGGCCATGACCGCCGGCGGAGGCGGAACGCAAACCCTCACGACGTCGTCGAGCTGGATACCGCAGGGGACACACACCATTGAGTTCACGACGGCACCGGACTTCTCACTCACTCTTGAGAGTACGGACACCAATTTGCGCGTGACGTCAGGAGCTGGCGGAGCAAGCGTGGATACCGGGAACGGCAGGGTGGGCGCCAGGGAAAGCGGAACGCCCGAGGAAGCCTATGCGGCAGTGCTGGCCCACGCTGCCGAGCTCACCGTGAATCCGGACCGCGTTGCCCAAATGCTGGACGGCACAGATTCCGTCGAGGTGGACTATGAAGCGGTCCTGGACGGTGCGGTCCGCACCAAAATCAGCGGCTACCGTTCGGTGGACGCGGCGGCGGATGACATGATGCCCGCTGCGGTAACGCTGTGGCTTGACGACTGGTACCGCCCGGTCCGGTTTGAACTCATGGGCCAGGCCAGGGGCATCGCGTCAAGCATCACGGCGGTCAACAGCGCCTGGGCGTCCTAACCGCGGCCCGTCCGCCGGCTTAACCCGCGGCCCCGGATGCGGTATGCTGAATTGCTGATCCCTGTGCATGCACTTTGCTGTGCGGTGCGGGGGCATTCCAAGCTTTCAACCACCAGTGCCTGGCAAAATCCAGGCACCAAAAGAAGGTAATACATTGAAGTCTGATATCCACCCCAAGTACGGCCCGGTTGTTTTCCGCGATCTCGCGTCCGACACCTCGTTCCTGACCAACTCCACGGCTACGTCCGCCAAGACGATCGAGTGGGAAGACGGCAACACCTACCCCCTCATCGAGGTGGAAATCTCCTCCGCGTCGCACCCGTTCTACACGGGCAAGCAGCGCATCATGGACTCCGCCGGCCGTGTCGAGCGCTTCAACGCCCGCTTCAAGGGCTTCGGCGGCAAGAAGTAATTCGTTCGTAAAGAACAGCACAGGTTCTAGACTAAGAAGACCCGCCCGGCGTTTCCGGGCGGGTCTTTTTACATGCGGAGAAGGAAACGGAAATGAGCAGCAGAGAACAGGACAGCGGCCGACTGCACGGAGAGTTCAAGGTGGTTGGCGGGAAACTCGTGGTGGTGGACCTGGAAGTCCGCGACGGAAAGCTTGCAGACGTCTCGCTCAGCGGAGACTTCTTCCTGGAACCGGACGATGCACTGGCGGATATCAACGCCGCGCTGGAGGGACTCCCGGCTGACGCAACCGGCGCGGACATTGCCGCAGCAGTCCGGGCGAACCTGCCGTCCGACGCCGTCCTGTTCGGCTTCTCTCCGGAGGCCATTGCCACCACCGTCCGCCGGGCCCTGGCCAAGGCCACGGGGTGGAATGACCACCAGTGGGAAATCATCGGCCCCACGCCGCTGCCCACCGCCATGCACGTAGCCATGGACGAGGTGCTGGCCGAAGAGGTTGGCTCCGGCAAGCGGAATCCCACGCTGCGGTTCTGGGAGTGGGAGGCGCCGTCAGTGGTGATCGGCAGCTTCCAATCGCTGCGCAACGAAGTGGATCCGCAGGGTGCGCAGAAGCACGGTGTGACGGTGGTGCGCCGTATTTCCGGCGGTGGAGCCATGTTCATGGAACACGGCAACGCCATCACCTATTCGATCTACGTTCCGCAGTCCCTGGTGGACGGGCTCAGCTTTGCCGAGTCCTATCCCTTCCTGGACGCCTGGGTGATGGAATCGCTGGAGAAACTTGGCATCAAGGCCTGGTACCAGCCGCTCAATGACATCGCCACTGATCAGGGCAAAATAGGCGGGGCCGCCCAGAAGCGCTTCAGCAGCGGCGGCATGCTGCACCACGTCACGATGTCCTATGACATTGACGCCGACAAGATGCTTGAAGTCCTGCGGATCGGCAAGGAAAAACTTTCCGACAAGGGCACCACCAGCGCCAAGAAGCGTGTTGATCCGCTGCGCCGCCAAACCGGGCTGACCCGGGAAGAAATCATCAGGACGATGATGGAGACCTTCAGTACGCGCTACGGTGCGGTGCCGGCCGGCATCACGGATGAGGAGATGGCCCTGGCGGAAAAGAAGGTGGCGGAAAAGTTCGGCACCGAGGAATGGCTCAACCGCGTTCCCTGACCGTCCCGGCATCATTGTGCCGGCAGATACCCCGGCACGGTGATGCTGCTGTTCCCCGTGCCGTCCCTGCCCTAGACTGCCGAGCATGGAAAAAAAGTCCCTCACCGCATTGGCGCGGAACCAGCTGCAGATCGCCGGCGAAGCATCCAGCGGGCGCAGCGCCCAGACGGTTTACGGCGGTTCCGAACACGTGCTCCGGCAAACCGTCATCGCCCTGAGCGCCGGATTCATCCTGGACGAGCATGACAATCCCGGTGAGGCGACCATCCATGTGCTCAAAGGACGTGTCCGGCTGCTGGCGGAAGGCCACTCCTGGGAAGGATCCGCCGGGGACCTGCTGATAGTGCCCCAGGCACGGCACTCCCTGGAGGCCGTGGAGGACTCAGCGGTGCTGCTGACCGTGGCCAAACTGGACCGCTGAGCCCCCTGCCGCCTGAC
This sequence comes from Arthrobacter sp. APC 3897, assembly GCF_030407495.1. GTDB lineage: Bacteria > Actinomycetota > Actinomycetes > Actinomycetales > Micrococcaceae > Arthrobacter_B. The sequence goes on from NZ_JASDDG010000001.1 coordinate 188,822, forward strand.
GGGCCGGCTAGCGGCCGGCCGCCTGGGCGCGGAGCGCCCGCAGCAGCTGGTCCTGCTGCTCGATAATGATCCGCCGCAGGGCTGCCGGTGCCTGCGGGTTGGCTTCGAGCCAGTCCATGCTTGCCACCAGGACAGGGTGGTCGGCGGGAACCATGTGCTCCGGCAAATCCTGCGCCCCGGGGAAGAGCCCGGTCACTACCCGGCTGGCCTGCCCGATGCTGCGTGAGCTCCAGACGAGTGTGAGCGAAGCGAAGTAATCCGCGGAGAAGGCCGAGAGCATGTCGATGCTGCCGATCGTGAATCCCTCAATGGTGGCCGAGAGCAGCTGGTTGGAGAGGTCGTCAGAGTGCACGGCGTCCTGCCAGGCAGCGGCTTTCACCGCAGGCTCGGGGAAGGCTGCCGCCGCAGTGGTGTAGCCAACCCGGCCCGAGGCCGTGGTGTCGCGCTCCAGTTCCGCTTCCAGCTCGGCACGGGCGGCATTTCCGCCGGCGGCCAGCGCCTGCCACAGCAGCCAGCGCAGGTCCGAGTCAACGGTGAGCCCGGGTACGGTGACTGTTCCCTGCAGGAGACCGCGCAGCAGCTCCGTGCGGGAGGTGCTGTGCCGGCCCAGCATGGCGGCACTGCGGGCCCAGACCAGCTGGCGGTCACTGCCGGGCTCGGCCTCGTGAAGCTGGTCAACCACCAGTGAGTAGAGAATTTCCCGCAGATCGCTGCGGTCCTCGGCCGGTGCATACCGCTCCACGGCGAACCGGGAGTTGTCCAGGAGGACCTGCAGCACGCCGGAGCCCGTCTCCGCCGGGGCAGCGTGCACAATCAGCCGCAGATAGTCGCGGGCACTGATAATCCCGTCCCGGACGCCGTTCCACAGTGCGGAGAAGCACACGGCGCGGGCCAGCGGGTCAGGGATGCGGCCCAGGTCCTGCATCAGGACGTGCAGCGAATCGGAGTCGAACCGGACCTTGGCGTAGGTCAGGTCATCGTCATTGAGCAGCAGCAGGGCAGGACGTGCCTTGCCCTCCAGCTCGGGAACCGCCGTGCGGGGACCGTCAACGTCAATTTCCACGCTGCCGGTGCGGACCAGGGCACCCGCAGCATCCGGGTTGTAGAGGCCGATCCGCAGGCGGTGCGGCCGGGGAACCTGTTCCCCGCTGACGGGGTCGGGTGCGTTCTGGACGATCGTGAGCGAAGTGATGACGCCGTCGTCGTCCGTTTCCAGCTCCGGGGTCAGCAGCGGAACACCCGCCGTCTGGAGCCACAGCCGCGACCAGACACCCATGTCCCGGCCCGAAGCCTCGCTCAGGGCAGTGAGCAGGTCTGAAAGAGTGGTGTTGCCGTAGGCATGGTTCCGGAAGTAGCCGCGTGCTGCTTCGATAAACGCATCGAAGCCCACGTAGGCCACCAGCTGCTTGAGCACGGAGGCGCCCTTGGCGTACGTGATGCCGTCGAAGTTCTGCTTGGCAGCTTCCAGATCGGTAATGTCCGCCACGATTGGATGCGTGGTGGGCAGCTGGTCCTGAGTGTACGCCCAGGCCTTGCGGCGGTTGGCGAAGCTGACCCACGAGTTGGTGAATCCGGTGGCCCGGTCCACGGCCAGCGCGCCCATGTAGTCGGCGAAGGATTCCTTCAGCCACAGGTCATCCCACCATTTCATGGTCACGAGGTCACCGAACCACATGTGCGCCATCTCGTGCAGGATCGTGTTGGCCCGCGCCTCGTACTGCGCTTCGGTGGCTTTGGACCGGAAGACGTAGGACTCCGTGAAGGTCACCAGGCCCGGGTTTTCCATGGCACCGAGGTTGTACTCGGGCACAAAGGCCTGGTCATATTTGCCGAACGGGTAGGGGTAGTCAAACAGTTCGTGGAAGTAGGCCAGGCCCTGTTTGGTGATCTCGAAGATGTTCTGCGGGTCAAAATGTTCGGCCAGCGAGGACCGGCAGTAAGCGCCCAGGGGAATGTCCAGCACGGAACCGTCCGGCAGGGTGGCGGACCAGGCGTCTTCGGCTTTGAAGTACGGGCCGGCCAGAACCGTGGTGATGTACGTGGAAATGCGCTGAGTGGGGGCAAAGTCCCAGCGTCCCAGGCCGCCGTCGAGCTCCGTGCGGCGGGTTTCGACACCGTTGGAGGCAACTTCCCAGGCCAGCGGCGCGGTGACGTGGAACGTAAAGCCGGCCTTGAGGTCCGGCTGCTCGAAGTTGGCGAATACCCGCCGGGCGTCGGCCGGCTCGTACTGCGTGTAGAGGTAGGTGCGGCCGTCAGCCGGATCAGTGAACCGGTGCATTCCTTCGCCGCTGCGGCTGTACAGGGCAGTGCCCTCCACCGTGACCGTATTTTCGGACTCCAGCCCCGGAAGGTGGACGCGTGAGCCCGCAACCGCCGTGTCGAGGGGAAGTTCCCGGCCGTTCAGGACCACCGAGCGGACACCTCCGTGGATGAAGTCCAGGAAGGTTGAGGCACCCGGCTCGGTACAGCGGAAGGTGATGGTGCTGCGGGAACGGAAGCCCGCACTTTCCGGATCTTCCGCACTGCTCAGGTCTAGATCGACATCGTAGGCGTCAACGGATATGAGGGCGGAGCGGGCGGCGGCTTCATCACGGCGCAGATTTTGGTTCGACACACGTTCATTCAATCACCTCCCGTGGTTTGCCGCGGTCCGCCCCGGCGGAGCCGCGCCTAGTCCGCCCGGGGTCCGGCCGACTGACAGCCGGTCCACCACAGAGGAAAAGGACAGTGAGGCCAGCAGGATGAAGTACGGGATGTACAGGTACAGAAAGCGGGCCCGGCCTTCGGACAGGAGCAGGAACACGAGCAGGCCTAACAGCGCAATGCGCAGGGCAGAGACTTCCGGCCGCATCAGTGTCGGGGCGCGGAGGAACAGGGGCACCGACACGAGCCCCAGAACAGCGAACCACGTTCCCTGCCACAGCGTGAAGAGCCGCGGAAATCCTGGATTCCCGTAACCGAAGATGTCCTGGATGCTCTGGTCAGCAGGGGCATCGGACACAAAATCGTCCCCGTCCAGGACTCCTTCGCCCGAGGCAAAGAACGAGCCGTCCCCGGTGATCCACAACAGTTTGTTGTTGAGGGAAGAAGCGGATCCGCCCGGGCCCATGGCCGCGACGCGCTCAGCATAAACGTTCAGTCCCTGCTGGAACTTCTCGCGCGGATCGTCCGCGGCTGCGGTGCTGCGGACGTCGGCGTCGTTGTAGCTCCCGTACAGCGGGCCGTATTTCCCGGGCACCGCCTGCGCACCCACCTTCAGGAAGTGGGTGGGCGGAAGGGCATTCGGGTTGGCTTCAACATTGAACCCCACAGCCGTTCCCTGCTGCTCGGCCGCAGTGATGAGCCGGTGCCCGGCAAAGAAGCTCCCGGCTACCACCATAGCGCCAAGGAGGAGAACCGGGGCCCCGCGGCCCCGTCCGCGCAGTGCCGGGGAACAGGCCGCAGTGATGCCGGCAGCCAGCAGACAGATCAGCACTGTCGGTTTGATTCCGTACCCTATGGCGCCCGCCGTCCCGGCAAGGAACCACAGCGGTATCCGTGCCGCCAGGCCGGCGGCACGCTGCGCGGCCAGCAGCAGGCACAGGATCAGGACGGGAAACACCAGTCCCGCGGAATCCGGGTAGAAAACTCCCAGCCACGGTGAGAGCAGCACGAAGATGGTGGACGGCAGCAGCGTGAAGGCGGCAAGGGTTCGCCCGCCGAGCATGCGTGCCGCCGCATAGGTCAGGGCGATGCCCGCGAAGAGCACGACGGCGTTCAAAAAGGCGGTTGCCGTTTCCAGGTTGGTGATGCCAAGGGAGGTGACGAAACTGAACCAGGCCGCCAGCAGCAGGGTCAGCAGGATGTTGTTGGGATTCAGGGAAAAATAGCCGTAGTCGATGGTCTCCCGGGTCCCCAGAGCCAAACCGGCAGCTGACGTGAAAACGGCGTGGGCATCCCAATCGGCGGGCAGCCGCACGGCGCGGAAACAGAAGGTTGCCCGCCAGGCTCCACAGGATTATTGCGCAGAACGCCAGCCCGGCTGCTGCCGGGAGCAGGCTGTAGCTCCGCCTTTTCGTGCTGCCGGCTGCCGGGACACCCTTCACGGAGACACCCTTCATGGATACCCCCTGGGCCAACCTCATCATGAGCCGCTGCGCACCTGGTGAAGGCAGCAGATTGATCGCTGGCAACAGTAGGGGGCGCGGCGGTGGGCGGCAAGGACCCGGCGCTTCCCGGCAGGGCTACGGGGACAGGATGACGGCGAGGCCCAGTCCCAGTGCACCGATGAGGAACCAGGAGGCGAGCGCCGCTGAGAGTGCCCTGGCCCCGGAGACAAACAGTGCCCGGAACCGTACCGCCGCACCCAGTGCAAACAGTGCAGCCGCGAACAGGATTTCCTGGGCCAGGGCAGCGGCCGCCAGGATGCCTTCCGGAACCATCCCCGTGGTCCGCAGGACAATCAGCGCCAGGAACCCGGCCACAAACAGGGGTACCAGCGGAGGGCGCTTCCCGGGTGCTCCGTCCGCTCCCTGGGTAGCCGGGCGCTTAATGATCCCCGCCGCAGCAGTCACCGGCGCCAGCAGGACCACCCGGGCCAGCTTGACGACGACGGCGGCCGCGAGCGCCGCCGTACCGGCGGTCTGAGCCGTGGCCACCACCTGTCCGACGTCGTGGACCGAAGCGCCCGCCCAGATGCCGAAGGTCTCGGCGGGCAGGCTCATCAGCGTTCCCAGCAGCGGGAGAACCCCGATGGCCAGTGTCCCGCACAGCGTGACCAGTGCTATCGGCACTACGGTGTCCTCCTGCTTCACCCTTCTGGCAGCGGCCACTGCTCCGACAGCGGATACCCCGCAGATGGAGAAGCCCGAGGCGATCAGCAGGGGCTCCGCGCCCGGGAGGCGGAAAGCCCGGCAGATCGCGTACGTGCCCGCAAAGGCCACGCCAACCAGTGCCGCGATCAGGAGCAGGGCAGCCCAGCCAAGGCCGGCAATATCCACCAGCGACACTTTGAGTCCCAGCAGTACGATCCCTAAGCGCATAAACTTCCGCGCGGCCAGGGACAGCCCCGGTTTGAGCGGGCCGGCCACAGCCGAAGATATTCCCGGCACGTTGGCGGCCACCAGCCCGAGCACCACTGCTGCGGTCAGGACCGGCAGTCCGGGAAGGACCAGGTGTGCCAGATAGGCCGGGACAACGGCGGCGGCGGCAAGCAGGACTCCGGGCAGCACAGATGTCCGGGCAGCGGGGGAAGCTGCAGGGGAGGGAGAGGCGTTCACGGTTCCACCCTGCCGCAGAAGAGGGTTCCGGCAAAACGGTGTCTGCCGGCGGCGGTGTTTGGCCGGCCCCGGGCCGCCTGGACCCGGTGGGGGATTCGGACCTGTGTGGCCTTTGTTACAGTGAAAAGATCCCCTAGTTTTCGAGGCACGATGGCTGATCTGCAGCAAACACCGGAGTATCCCTGGACCCGGACCCCCGAACAGGCGGCGGCGGAGCTGGACGTCTCGCCGGCCGAAGGGCTCAGCACCGGGGAGGTCCGGAGCCGGCTTCTCCGTTACGGCCGCAACGAGCTCGCGGCGGGCCGGAAAGTTCCCGCCTGGCAGAAGATCCTGCACCTGCTGGCGGACCGGCTGATCCTGGTGCTGATCGCCGCCGCCGTCATCAGCGCCGTCGTGTCCCGTGAGTGGGAGACACCGGTGGTTATCCTGGTGGTGATCGCCCTGAACACCACACTGAACTACGTCCAGGAGCAGCGCGCGGAAAACAGCCTGGAGGCACTGCGCAGCACAGCGGTCTCCGTTGCCACCGTCCGCCGGGACGGAATTGCGGTGGACGTTCCGCGCACCGAACTGGTCCCCGGCGACGTGGTGCTCCTGGAGGCGGGAGACACGGTCCCCGCCGACGGACGCCTTCTGAACGCGGTTCGCCTGCAGGTGGCGGAAGCGGCGCTGACCGGCGAGTCCCAGCCCGTCAACAAGTCCGCGGCGGTCCTGTCCGATCCCGAGCTGCCGGTGGCGGACCGTACCAACATGCTGTACATGGACACCGACGTCAGCCGGGGGCGGGCTGAGCTGCTGGTGACCGGGACGGGAATGAACACCCAGATCGGGCGGATCGCGCATCTGCTCGGTTCCACGGCGGAAGAGAAAACCACTCTGCAGCGCAGCATTGACCAGCTGGCCCGGCTGCTGACCTACGTGGCGCTGATCGTGGTGGCGGTGGTGTTCATCCTTGGCCTGCTGCGCGGGGACAGCTGGGAGGACCTGTTCCTGACGGCGGTCTCACTGGCGGTGGCCACCATTCCTGAGGGACTGACCGCCGTTGTTGCCTTCACCCTGGCGATGGGAGCCTCCCGCCTGGCGGCCCGCGGAGCCATCATCAAACAGCTGTCAGCCGTGGAAACCCTGGGCAGCACCTCCCAGATATGCACCGACAAGACAGGCACCCTGACCCTGAACGAGATGACGGTGCGGTCCCTGTATACCGCCTCCGGCCGCATGTTCCGGGTCTCCGGTTCCGGATATTCCACGGAAGGGGCGGTGCTCAGCGCGGACGGGCGCCCGGCGCCGGCACTGTCTGTCGCCTTCCTTGGTTTCGCACTGTGCAATGACGCCTCAGTGCGCGACGGCGTCCTCACCGGTGACCCCACCGAGGGGGCGCTGGTGGTCCTTGCCGAGAAGGGAGGCATCGATGCCGAAGGTGCACGTGCGTCACATCCCCGCATTGCGGAGGTTCCCTTTGATTCGGACTACAAGTTCATGGCCACCTTCAACCGGCGGCCGGCGGATGAGGAAGCCGGACACGGCCCGGGTCCGGACCACGAGGTTTTCTGCTACGTCAAGGGGGCGCCCGGGGTGCTCCTGGAACGCTCCCGGTTCGTGGCCACTGCCGATGGCAGACGTCAGCTCCTGCCCGAAGACCGCCGCCGCATCAGCGATGAAGTGACAGCGCTGGCGGAACGGGGCCTGCGCACCATGGCTGTTGCCGGCCGGCCGGTGAACGAACCTCTGCCCGAGGACCCCGACGAGCTTCGGGACTCCGTGGCGGACCTGACCCTTTACGCCGTGGCGGGCATCATGGACCCGCCCCGCAGCGAGGCGGCGGAAGCCATAGCCCGGGCCCACGAAGCGGGGATCAGCGTGCACATGATCACCGGGGACCACCTGGTCACCGCCTCGGCCATTGCCCGGGACCTGGGGATCAGCGGCGAAGCTGTCTCCGGTGCGGAGCTGGACCGTCTCGACGATGCGCAGCTGCAGCGGCGCGCACCCGGTTACGGGGTGCTGGCGCGGGTGTCGCCCGAGCACAAGATCCGGATGGTCTCCGCGCTGCAGGCCGACGGCGCGGTGGTTGCCATGACCGGCGACGGCGTCAATGACGCTCCGGCCCTGAAGCGGGCGGATATCGGTATTGCCATGGGCATTACGGGCACGGATGTGTCCAAAGGTGCGGCAAAAATGATCCTGACCGACGACAACTTTGCCACGATTGTTGCCGCGGTCCAGGAAGGCCGGGGGATCTACGACAACATCATCAAGTTTGTCCGGTTTCAGCTCACCACGGCCTGGGGGTTCGTGCTCATCTTCCTGGCCGCGGCTGCTTTTTCGCTGGCCGGCGGAGCACCCTTCACAGCCCTGCAGATCCTCTGGGTCAATATCATCATGGACGGCCCGCCGGCACTGGCTCTCGGCGTGGATCCGGCGGACCGGGGCCTGATGAAGCGCCCGCCCAGGCCCGCGCGGGAACCGCTGCTGACCGGACGGCGGATCCTGCAGATCCTGACAATGGGACTGGTGATGGCCGCGGGCACCTGCACCGTCTTGTACCTGGCTCCGCAGATGTACCCGGAAAGCGCGGGAGATCCGCTCTTCGCCACCACGCTGGCCTTCACCACGTTTGTCTTCTACCAGGTGTTCAACCTGCTCAATGTCCGGTCCGCGAACGGGAGCGTGTTTGCCTGGCAGACTTTCACGAACCGGGCCGTCTGGGTGTCGCTGGCCGGCGTCGTCGTCCTGCAGATCCTGGTGGTCCAGCTTGGGGTCCTGCAGGGACTCTTTGACACCACGGACCTGACCTCGGGCCAGTGGTTCCTGGCCATCGGCGTGGGTTCCACCGTGCTGTGGGTCTCGGAGATCCGCAAAGCCGTATCCCGCTTCCGGGAACGGGACACGGCTGCGGCGTAGTTCCGGCTTACCAGGGTGAAGGCTTGTAGTCCTTCAGGAAGACCCCGTACTGGTCCTCGCCGGCCTCACCCATGACAATCGGGTCATAAACGCGGGCGGCGCCGTCCACCAGGTCCAGGGGAGCGTGGAAGCCTTCCTCGGCCAGACGCACCTTCGTGGGGTGGGGACGCTCGTCGGTGATCCAGCCGGTGTCCACGGCGGTCATCAGGATGCCGTCGGTTTCCAGCATCTCCCCGGCACTGGTTCGGGTCAGCATATTCAGCGAGGCCTTGGCCATGTTGGTGTGCGGATGTCCCGGGCCCTTGTACCGGCGGCTGAACTGGCCCTCCATGGCGGAGACGTTCACGATGTACTTGCGCCGTGCCGGCGAAGCTGCCATGGCCGGGCGCAGCCGGTTGACCAGCAGGAACGGGGCGGTGACGTTGCAGAGCTGAACTTCCAGCATTTCCAGCGGCTCCACCTGATCCACCACCTGGGTCCAGGAGTTGATCGGCGCGGTGTCCGGGACCAGGCCGCCGGCATCAATAGCCGTTCCGGCGTTCAGTTTCTCCAGCGAGGAGGAGCCTGCGGTCAACGCCAGTGAAGTAACGGCGTCGCCGGCCAGCACCGGATGCTCGGCAATCGAACCCGCCAGCGCGGTGGGGTGGGCGTTGTAGGTGTTGCCGAAGGTGACCAGCTCCGGCATGACCGCGGCCTCCGGCAGCGCTTCAAGCTCGGCATCCATCAGGGGCTGGTAGGCGTTGGAGGACCGGCGCACCGTCTGGGCGGCGTTGTTGATCAGGATGTCCAGGGGGCCGGCCTCGGCCACGGATTCGGCCAGCGAGATGACCTGCGCCGGATCACGCAGGTCAATGCCTACGATCTTCAGGCGGTGCAGCCAGTCCGCCGAGTCTTCCATGGCGGCGAAGCGGCGCGCAGCGTCCTTCGGGAAACGGGTGGTGATGGTGGTGTGCGCACCGTCGCGCAGCAGCCGCAGGGCGATGTACATGCCGATCTTGGCCCGGCCCCCGGTCAGGAGGGCGCGTTTGCCGGTCAGATCGGTGGTGGCATCACGCTTGGCGTGGCTGAAGGCGGCGCACTCCGGGCAGAGCTGGTGGTAGAAGGCGTCCACCACGGTGTAGGGCTGCTTGCAGATGTAGCAGTTGCGGGGCTTGAGCAGCGTACCGGCGGATGGCCCGTGGGCCGAGGTCTTCAGCTGGGCGCCGCGGGTTTCGTCATCAATGCGGTCGGATGCTCCGGTGGCCGTCAGAGCGACGACGGCGCGGTCCGCCTCGGCGACGGCGGAACGCTTTTCATTCTTCCGGTGCTTCTTGACGGACTTGAACATCTTGGCGGTGGCGCGTCGGACGGCAACGTAGTCCGGGTCTTCCTCATCCAGGACATGGATGGAGGACAGGACCCGCAGGGTGGCGGCGAGGTCTTCGGGGCTCAGGTCGGGGGTGCTCATGTAAATCGTTTCTGCTGTGAATCGGCGCCGGCGGTGGACACGGCGAAGGCATTCGTGATGCCATCCGACCTTACAACGAAACGCCGCGGCACCCCGTATCGGGGGTGCCGCCGCGGTTGAAGATCACAACGGGCGGATCCGCCCGTGTTCCGGTATCCGAATGGCCCTAGGCCGGTGCTGCCTCGGGTTCAGGTTCGGGGAGGGTGACCTTTTGCCCCTTGCTGAGCACTGTCAGCCCGGACTCGGTGATGGTGAAGCCGCGCGCCAGGTCAAGCTCACGGTCAACGCCGATGGTGGCTCCGGGCGGAACCTGCACGTTCTTGTCGATGATGGCACGGCGGATAACTGCGCCCTCACCCACCCGCACGTTGTCCATCAGCACCGAGTCGGACACCACGGCGTTGGAGGCCACATATACATCCTGGGCCAGCACCGATCCGGTGACGGTGCCGCCGGAGATGACGGTGCCGTCGGAAACGATCGAGTCAAGGGCGGTGCCGGCCTGGTCGGAGGCGCTGCGCACAAACTTGGCCGGCGGGGAAATGCTCTGCCGGGTGTAGATGGGCCACTGGAGGTTGTACAGGTTGAACGCCGGCAGGGGAGAAATCAGGTCCATGTTGGCGTCGTAGTAGGAATCGAGTGTACCCACGTCCCGCCAGTACTGGTGATCGCTGCCCGTGGCCCCGGGGATGATGTTGTGTGAGAAGTCGTAGACCGCGGCATCGTCGCGTTCCACGAAGTAGGGGATGATGTCCCCGCCCATGTCGTGCTTGGTGATCAGGCGTTCGGCGTCCACCTTCAGGGCTTCCACCAGTGCATCCGTGTTGAAGACGTAGTTGCCCATTGAGGCCAGGAACATGTCCGGATCATCCGGAAGTCCGGGAGTGGTGGCGGGCTTTTCGACGAAGGCTCCGATCATGCCCGGACGTTCGGGGTCGGTCTCGATGACGCCGAACTGGTCCGCCAGGTGCAGCGGCTGCCGGACGGCGGCAACGCTGACCGAGGCACCGGATTGGATGTGGGCTTCCACCATTTGGGAGAAGTCCATCCGGTACACGTGATCCGCACCGATCACCACCACAATGTCCGGCTGCGCGTCGTCGATCAGGTTCATCGACTGATAGATCGCGTTGGCGCTTCCCAGGAACCAGCTCTTGCCTACGCGCTGCTGAGCAGGCACCGAGGCCACGTAGTTCCGCAGCTGGGTGGAGAGCCGCCAGGTCTCCGAAATGTGCCGGTCCAGGCTGTGGGATTTGTACTGGGTCAGGACCACGATCTGCAGGTAGCCCGAATTCACCAGATTGGACAGTGCGAAGTCGATGAGCCGGTACCGTCCGGCAAACGGAACTGCGGGTTTTGCCCGGTCCGCGGTGAGGGGCATAAGGCGTTTGCCTTCCCCGCCGGCAAGGACAACGGCCAGGACCTTCTTTGGCGCCATTTTGTTATTCCCCTGTTTTCGTTACTTGTTATCTCATGCAGCTTGTGACGAATTACTGCGGCGTTTGGGTCCGCGGTTATAAGTGTGCTGTTCTTCAGACTAGATCACTGCCGCGCCCGTGCACTACGTTGGTTTAGTGCGAGTAGATATTGTGTCCAAGGAATTCCCGCCCGAAATCTATGGCGGGGCAGGTGTCCACGTTGCTGAACTGAGCCGTGTGCTGGCTGAGTACGTTGACCTTCACGTCCACTGCTTCGGAGTTCCGAGGGCGGCCGATTACCACGGTGCATCCGTGAGGGCCTATGGTGTTCCGGCAGAACTGGATGCCTCCAACCCGGCGGTTCAGACGCTGGGCACCGACCTGGAAATCCTCCAGGGACTGGAGGGTGCGGACCTGGTCCACTCCCATACCTGGTACGCCAATATGGCCGGACACCTGGGTTCCCTCCTGTACGGCATTCCCCACGTGCTCAGCGCCCACAGCCTGGAGCCGCTGCGTCCCTGGAAAGCCGAGCAGCTGGGCGGCGGCTACGCACTGTCCTCCTGGGTCGAGAAGACAGCGTACGACGCCGCAGCCGCCATCATTGCCGTGTCCGAAGGCATGCGGCAGGACATTCTGCGCAGCTATCCCGAGGTGGACCCGGCCAAGGTGCGCGTGGTGCATAACGGGATCGACGTCGAACTCTGGCATCCCGACGCTGATCCTGCCGGAATTGCGGCGCTCGGCATTGACCCGGAGCGGCCGAGTGTGGCCTTCGTTGGGCGCAACACGCGCCAGAAGGGGCTCCCGTATCTCCTGCGGGCCGCCGCTCTGCTGCCGCCCGAGGTCCAGCTCATACTCTGCCTGGGCGCTGCCGACACCCCCGAACTCGCGGCGGAAACCGCCGCGCTGATTGAGGAACTGCGGGCCAGGCGCAGCGGCATTGTCGTCATTGAACGGATGCTCCCGCGCGATGAACTGATCAAAGTCCTCAGCTCGGCCACCGTGTTTGCGTGCCCGTCCATTTACGAACCGCTCGGCATCGTTAACCTGGAGGCCATGGCGTGCGGCACGGCCGTCGTCGCCAGCGCCACGGGTGGCATCCCGGAAGTCGTGGACCACGGGGTGACGGGGCTGCTGGTACCCATTGACCAGGTCACCGACGGCACCGGAATTCCGCTGGATCCCGAAGCCTTTGTCCGTGATTTTGCCGCCGCGCTCACCGAAGTGGTGACGGACCCGGACCGGGCACAGGCGATGGGGGAGGCCGGACGGCGCCGCGCCACGGAGCACTTCTCCTGGGGGTCCATCGCCAAGTCCACGCTGGAGGTCTACCGCTCGGTGCTGCCGGCAGCTGCCTCCCGGGTTTAAACACGGAAGGCCCGAACCGCCCTGCGGTTCGGGCCCCCGCGCAGGGCTTAGCGCCTGGCCTTGGCGGCCTGCTTTTTGCGCTGGATCAGGATCTTCTCATCCACCGGGGCAGCGCCGCTGGCACGCAGCAGCCGCTGGTACTCCATGGCTTCATCCTGGCGGGCCTTCTCCGCGCCGGAGGCGATCTTGGACCGCAGGTGCTCCGGACCGTAGCCGAAGGAATCGACCAGATCCAGGGCATGCGGGCGGATCTTGGCCAGCAGCCGGTTGATGTACGGACCCAGGGTGCGGGCGCGCTGGGCGGAAAGACGCCCGTTCATCAGGTACCAGCCCAGGTTCTTCTCGATCAGGCACAGGCCGAACAGGTCACGGACCCAGGTCATGACCTGGCGGGTTCCGGCGTCTTCAATCCGCTCCAGACCGCGGGTGAAGGCCTCCCACTGGAGCAGTTCCGCGTGGGCGCGGGCCGCTTCGATCAGCGCATGCTGGTTGGCATTGAACACCTCGGCGCCCTTGTCCTTGGGCAGTCCGCGGGCGGCCTTCAGGGCGCCGGCCACCTCAGCCACCATGGTGCCCACGCGGTCAGTCAGCAGATCGCGCTGGGTCTTGGGATCGCGGAGGGCAACGGCCGATTTCTTTTCGGATCCGGTATCGGCGAACGCCTGGACAATCTGGCGCAGCCCGGTGCGGTGCATCGTGCGGTCAGTGGCCTGCCCGACGGCGTAGCGGGCCAGGACGCCGAAGTCGGCGCCGGCAAATTCCTTGGCATAGTCGGCCAGGAGGCGCTTGGCCACCAGCTGGAGCAGCACGGTGTTGTCGCCTTCGAAGGTGGCGTAGATGTCCAGGTCCGCACGCAGTGCGGTGAAGCGGTTTTCGGACAGGAAGCCGGCGCCGCCGGTGGCCTCACGGCACTCCTGCAGCGTGTCCAGGGCGTGCCAGGTGGACAGGGACTTCAGCGCGGCAGCGAGGGTCTCCAGATCCTGGCGGTCCTCGTCGGTATCGTGCGCACCGGAGAAGACGTCGTCGAACTTCTGCAGCAGTTCGTCGTGGGCGAAGGAAGCGGCGAAGGTGCTGGCCAGGCGCGGCAGCAGGCGCCGCTGGTGCTGCTGGTAGTCCATCAGCACCTCTTCCCTGATGTCCGAAGCGGCATTGAACTGGCGGCGTTCCGTGCCGTACTGGATGGCGGTCTTGAGGGCCATCTTGCTGGCGGCCACTGCGGCGCCGTCCAGGGACACCCGCCCCTGGACCAGGGTGCCGATCATGGTGAAGAAGCGGCGCCCGGGGCTTTCGATGGAAGACGTATAGGTGCCGTCCGCTGCCACGTCGCCGTACTTGTTGAGCAGGTTGGTGCGCGGGATGCGGACGTTGGCGAAGTGCAGCCGGCCGTTGTCGATGCCGTTCAGGCCGCCCTTGACGCCGTCGTCCTCCCCGCCCACGCCCGGCAGGAAGCCGTTGTCATCACGCAGTTCAACGTAGAACGCGTGGACACCGTGGTCCACGCCCTTTGTGATGAGGTGGGCAAAAACGACGGCGGCCTTGCCGTTCACGGCGCCGTTGCCGATGTAGTCCTTCCACGCGGCACGGAAGGGAGTGTTGATAATGAATTCTTCTTTTTCCACGTCATATTCGGCCGTGGTGGCGATGCTGGCCACATCGGAACCGTGGCCGGTCTCGGTCATGGCGAAGCAGCCCGGGATTTCCAGGCTCATGATGCCCGGCAGCCACTTTTCGTGGTGTTCCCGGTTGCCCAAGTGCAGGACGGCCGAGCCGAAGAGGCCCCACTGAACACCCGCTTTGATCTGCAGGGAAGGATCGGCCACCACGAGTTCTGCGAAACCGGCGACGTTGCCGCCGTGGTTGTCCTCGCCGCCCACGTACTCCGGGAAGGCGCGGTGCACGGCTTTGGAATCGACCAGCACCTTCAGCTGGGTCATGACCCGTTCGCGGTGTTCCGTGTGGGTCAGGCCTGCGGGAGTGTGAAGTTCTTCGCGGCCGGCGAGCTCACGGGCCTGGAGCCGGATGTCGGCCCACTTGCCCAGCAGGGCGCGGCTCAGCGCGTCCACGTCGACGACGGCGCTGTCATCGTCGCGTACTGAACTCGCGGGGATCGGGCGTGCGGACTTGGAGACTGTCTGCGTCATTGCGTGTCCTTCTTGTGGTTGTGGTGCCGTGGGAAGCGGTGCCGGGGGAGTTTGGGATAAATCACGGGGGACCCTGTTCGTAGCCGATGCCGTCAAAGAGCCAGGCCGTCAACTGCTCGGTCATCTGGGCCTCGGTGGGCTTGTCCGGTCCGGGGCCGGTGGCAAGCCAGCGTTCACCGGCGGCGCGGACCATGCCCAGCGCCGCCGTCGGCCAGAACCCGGCAGCAATTCCGAGCTCGGGTGCGGACGACCTTCCGGGAGAGGCCCCGGGGGAGCGGCTGTCCAGATAGGCGCGCAAAGCACGTTCCATCATGGCCGTAATGGCTTCGAAGAAGGAGGTGAGGCTGTCGGAGAACCCCGGACCGGCGCTGCCCGAACCCTCAGCGGCACTGCCCGTGACAAAGGCGTACACATGGGGAGAAGTCTGGGCCATCTGGAGGTAGGCGGAAACCATTGCCTGCAATCCGGCCCGGGGCGAATCAGCAGTGCGCCCGGCCGCGAGGATCTTGTCCTGCATCTGGGAAAGGACTACTTCACCCATGGCCTGCTGCAGGCCCGCCTTGTCCCCGAAGTACCGGTAGTAGACGGACTTGGAGGTTCCGGACGCGGCGGCTATCTCCTCCATGGAGGCGCCGGAGCCCAGGGTATGAACGGCACGCCGGGCGGCTTTGATCAGCTCACGGCGGCGTTCGGCCCGGTGCGCCTCCCAGCGCAGCGACCGGCCGTCCGACGGTGCGGGGGAAGGGGGATCCTGTAGTGCGGTGTTCACGATACTCAGCGTATCAGGTACGCTGGGTTGCAGTAACTCCCCTCACACTTAGCAGCACTTTCCTAGGAGACACACCATGGCTGTCCAGCCCAAGGCCGAACCCGCCGCAACCGGCGGGAACACCTCAGCTCCCGGCGTTCGCAAGGCCGTCGTTATAGGCGGAAACCGGATCCCCTTTGCCCGCTCCGGAGGGAAGTACACGTACAGCTCAAACCAGGACATGCTCACGGCCGCCCTCGACGGACTGGTTGCACGCTTTGGCCTGCAGGGCGAGCGGATCGGAGAAGTTGCCGCCGGTGCCGTCCTGAAGCACTCACGCGACTTCAACCTGACCCGCGAGGCCGTCCTGGGTTCGGCGCTGTCGCCGGAAACCCCCGCATATGACGTCCAGCAGGCCTGCGCCACCGGGCTTGAGACAGTGGTCAGCCTGGCCAACAAAATCAAACTGGGACAGCTGGATTCCGCCATTGCCGGCGGCGTCGACTCCGCATCGGACGCTCCCATTGCCGTCAGCGAGGGCCTGAGGCGGGCGCTGCTGGACCTCTCCCGCGCCCGCACCACCAAGCAGAAGCTGGCCGCAGTCGCGAAAATCCGTCCCAGGGACCTTTCCCCGAACGCACCCACCACCGGCGAGCCGCGCACCGGCCTGTCCATGGGTGAGCACCAGGCGCTGACCACCGCCCAGTGGAAGATCACCCGCGAAGCGCAGGATGAGCTCGCCTATAACAGCCACCGCAACATGGCCGCAGCCTATGACCGCGGTTTCTTCGATGACCTGCTCACCCCGTACCGCGGCCTGTCCCGGGACGCGAACCTGCGCCCGGACACCAGCATGGAGAAGCTTGCCAAGCTGAAGCCGGCCTTCGGCAAGTCCCTGGGCGATGAAGCCACCATGACCGCCGGCAACTCAACCCCGCTGACCGACGGCGCCTCCGTGGTGCTGCTGGGCTCCGAGGACTACGCCCGCGACCATGACCTGCCCATGCTGGCCAACATTGTTGACGCCGAAGCCGGAGCCGTGGACTTTGTGCACGGCAAGGACGGACTGCTCATGGCCCCGGCCTTTGCCGTGCCGCGCCTGCTGGCCCGCCACAACCTGAGCTTCGACGACTTTGATTTCTTTGAGATCCATGAAGCCTTTGCCGGCACCGTGCTCTCCACTCTTGCAGCGTGGGAAGACGACGAGTTCTGCCGCACCCGCCTGGGTCTGGAGGGGCCGCTCGGCAGCATCGACCGCAGCAAGCTCAACGTCAACGGTTCCTCCCTGGCCGCCGGGCACCCGTTCGCCGCTACCGGCGGACGCATCGTTGCCTCCCTGGCGAAGATGCTGCATGAGAAGGGATCCGGCCGCGGCCTGATTTCCATCTGCGCGGCCGGCGGACAGGGCCTCGTTGCAATCCTGGAGGCGCGCTAACCATGACTGATACCTACCTCAAGCTGGTCAATAGCGGCATCACCCGGGACCTGTCCAAGAAGCTCGGGCTGCCCCGCCCCGCCATTCTGCGCCGCTTCGACCCGGCCAAGCCGCTGGTTCCGGGGCCGGTGCTGGTGCTGGGCAAGGGCGAAACCGCGGACGACCTGGCCCAGCTGCTGCTCTCCTGGGACCAGGACGTCCGCCGGCATGCCACACCGAAAGAAAAACTCGGCGCCATCCTGATTGTGCTCGACGACGCCGCCGCCCCGACGGACCTCGGCGAACCGGTGCTGGCCGCGGGTTCCGCCCTGCGCGACCTGGCGCCGGGCGGCCGCGTGGTTACGGTTTCGCGCCCTGCAGGCGAGGCCCTGGACCCCGCTGCGGCTGCAGCCCGCCAGGGTGTTGACGGCACCCTGCGTTCCATCGCCCACGAGCTGCGCGGCGGAGCCACCGCCAACGGCATTGTGCTGGCCAACGGAGTGCAGGCCACGGCGCCGTCCGTAGCGGCCGCCCTCCGGTTCCTGCTCTCGGGCAAGAGCGCGTACGTGAGCGGACAGTTCATCACCGTAGGATCCGACGCCGGGACGCTGCCCGCGGACTGGAACGCACCGCTGGCCGGGAAGGTTGCCGTCGTGACCGGGGCCGCCCGCGGCATTGGTGCGGCGATCGCCAGGGTCCTGCACCGCGACGGCGCCAAGGTCATTGTGGTGGACGTGCCGGCGGCCGGCGAACAGCTGGCCGGGGTCGCCAATGAAATCGGCGGCACGGCCCTGCAGGTGGACATCACCCGCGAGGACGCAGCCGACCGGATCCTGGCCCACGCCGCCGAGCGGTACGGCCGCCTGGACATCGTCATCCACAACGCCGGTATTACCCGCGACAAGCTGCTGGCGAACATGGATGAAGCCCGGTGGGGTTCGGTCATCGCCGTCAACATTGCCTCCCAGCTGCGCATGAATGAGACCCTGCTGGCCTCGGACAGCTTCAGCCCGGAAGGACGGATAGTTTCGCTGGCCTCCACCAGCGGCATTGCCGGCAACCGCGGCCAGACCAACTACGCCGCATCCAAGGGCGGCGTGATCGGCATGGTCCGGGCCACGGCACCGCTGATGGCGCCGCGCGGCGGATCCATCAACGCCGTCGCACCGGGCTTCATCGAGACCGACATGACCGCAGCCATTCCGGCCCTGACCCGGCAGGTTGCCCGCCGGCTGAGCAGCCTGCAGCAGGGCGGCCTGCCCGTGGACGTGGCCGAAACCATCGCTTTCCTTGCCTCCGATTCGGCGGCGGGAGTCAACGGCCAGGTGGTCCGGGTGTGCGGACAGAATATGGTGGGCGCATGAGCACCACCACGCTGAATGAGATTCCCGCCCTCGGGAAGCTGTATGCCGGCGCCGTGGGCAGTGCGGCAAAGTCACGCCTGTCATCGGCCAAGGGGCCCAGTGTCCTGCCGGCTGACCGGCACGAGGTGCGCGGCGCCGTCGTCGACCTGGCCAAACTGACGGATTTTCAGCGGCTGGTCCTGCACAGCGCCACCGATTACCTGCCCACCGGCTACGTGCACACGTTTGCCTTCCCGGTGGCCATGAGCCTGATGGCGCGGGAAGACTTTCCGCTGCCGCTGCTGGGCATGGTCCACCTGCGGAACCAGGTGCAGCATTTCCGCCCTATCCATTACACCGAGCCATTGACTGTCACGGCCTGGGCCGAAAACCTGGCCGGGCACCGGTCCGGGACCCAGGTGGAGCTGGTTGCCGAAGTCAGCGCGGCCGAATCCGGTGACGTGGTATGGAGCGGACGGTCCACTTATCTGGCCAAGGGGGTATTTCTGCCCCGGTTTGACCGGCAGGAAGCCCGGGCCGACCGCCCGGACTTCGTGCCGCCGCAGCCCACTGCCATGTGGCGCCTCGGGGCGGACGCCGGGCGTAACTATGCCGGGGTGTCGGGCGACTTCAACCCCATTCACCTGAGCCGCCTGTCGGCGAAGGCCCTGGGGATGAAGCGGTCCCTGGCCCACGGGATGTACCTGGCCTCCCGCGTGGTGGCGGATACCGTGCAGAACCGGGAAGAGCCCTACGAATGGAACATCGACTTTGAGTCCCCGGTGTTCCTGCCGGCAACCGTCTCCCTCTCCATCCAGGATGCGGAGGAGGACGGCCGGTACGCGGGTTCCACCTTCGTCGGCTGGAACAACCGCTCCCGCCGCCGCCACTTCCATGGATCCGTCCAGCCGCTTTCGGCTGCCGGCGCAGTTCGCAGCGCATAGTTTGCTAGGGTGCGCTCATGACTGAACCGGATCTGCTGCTCATTGCCGCCAAGGAATTCGACGCAGCGGACCCGCTGGCCGGCTTCCGGGACCACTTCCTGGACGCCGCCGGAGTCAGTTCCTACCTGGACGGCAACTCCCTGGGCCGGCCGCTTCGTGCCACTGCCGAACACCTGCAGGACTTTGTCCGGGAGCAGTGGGGCGGACGGCTGATCCGCGGCTGGGATGAACAGTGGCTGGACCTGCCCGCACGGATAGGCGACGAACTCGGGGCTACGGCTCTCGGAGCAGCTGCCGGGCAGTGCATTGTGGCCGATTCGACCACCGTTCTGCTCTACAAACTGGGCCGGGCCGCGGTTGCCGCCCGGCCCGGGCGCACCGAAATTGTCCTGGACGCCGACAACTTTCCCACCGACCGGTACGTCATGGAGGGCATTGCGCGCGAGTGCGGGCTCACTCTTCGCTGGGTTCCCGCGGATTACGACGGCGGTGTCACGGCTGAGGCGGTGGCCGCAGCCGTGGGGCCAAAAACGGCGCTGGCCGTGTTCAGCCACGTGGCCTACCGCTCCGGCTTTCTGGCCGACGCCGGTGCCATCACGGCAGTGGTCCAGGCTGCCGGGGGACTGGTGCTCTGGGACCTGTGCCACTCAGCAGGTGCCGTGCCGGCGCAGCTGGATGCCTGGAACGTGGATTACGCCGTGGGGTGCAGCTACAAATACCTCAACGGGGGGCCCGGCGCGCCTGCATGGGCGTACGTGGCGTCGCGGCATCAGGCGGACTTTCAGCAGCCCATCCAGGGCTGGCTCGGCAGCGCGGACCCGTTCGGCATGGCCCAGGGCTATCAACCAGCCGCCGGGATCCGCAGGCTCGTCTCCGGCACTCCACCGGTACTGGGCATGCTGCCGATGCGGGACATGATTGCGCTCATTGGCGAAGCAGGCATCGACGCCGTCCGCGCCAAGTCGGTGGCCCTGACGGAGTACGCACTCACGGCAGTGGACACTTTGCTGGCCCCGCACGGCGTCATTGTTGCCTCTCCCCGGGAAGCGGCGCGGCGCGGAAGCCATATCACCATTGACCATCCCGCGTTCAAAGCTGTCACGGCAGCCCTGTGGGAACAGGGGATCATCCCGGATTACCGCAATCCGTCCGGCATCAGGCTGGGATTGTCCCCGCTGTCCACCTCGTTCGAGGAGACCTTCACCGGCATTTCCGCCGTGCTGGCTGAACTGCGCCGCTAGACCCGAACCGACGCCAAATTGACAACCGGCCCCTTTCGGGCGCCATAATGTTAGCGCTCACAAATGTGATCCACTTCTCATTCTGTTTCGGGAAGGCCGAAGCCAAGCCACTTCGACAGACCGGCAGATTCCCCCGTTAGACAGAGACGTCCATCGAAAGGGCTCCTTCGTGAAAATCCGTAAACTCCTCCTTAGCGTGACGGCCGGAATCCTGGCCGTTTCCGTGGCCGGCTGCGGCTCCGGAACCGGCCGCGGCGGCGCTGACTCCGGCGACGCCGAATCAGGTGACAATGCCGGTGCGCTGGTGGGCATCGCGATGCCCACCAAGACCTCCGAGCGCTGGATTAAGGACGGCGACTCCATTCAGGCTTCGCTTGAAGACCTGGGCTATGAAACCACCCTGGAATATGCCGACGACGACATCCCCACCCAGGTCCAGCAGGTCTCCAACATGATCACCAAGGGCGCCAAGGTCCTGGTCATCGCGGCCATCGACGGCACCGCCCTGAGCGACCAGCTGGACAACGCCGCAGCCGCCGGCATCAAGGTCATCGCCTATGACCGCCTGATCACCGGCAACGAGAACGTGGATTACTACACCACCTTCGACAACTACACCGTGGGCGTACAGCAGGCCACGTCGCTGCTCACCGGCCTGGGCATTCTCGACGCCGACGGCAAGGACACCGGTGCCGCCGAGCCCAGGAACATTGAGCTTTTCGCCGGCAGCCCCGATGACAACAACGCCAACTTCTTCTACGACGGCGCCATGGACACCCTGCAGCCCTACATCGACAAGGGCACACTGGTGGTCAAAAGCGGCCAGACCGGGTTCACCCAGATCGCCACGCTGCGCTGGGACCCCGCCACGGCACAGAAGCGCATGCAGAACCTGATTGCCAGCACGTACTCCGGCGGCGAAAAGGTGGACGGCGTCCTTTCCCCGTACGACGGCATTTCACTGGGCATCATTTCCGCCCTGACCGGATCCGGCTACGCCTCCGATGCCCTGCCCGTCATCACCGGCCAGGATGCCGAAGCAGCCTCGGTGAAGTCGATCATGGGCAGCCAGCAGTACTCCACGATCTTCAAGGACACCCGCAAGCTCGGTGAACAGGCCGTCGGCATGGTCGATGACGTGCTCAAGGGTGAAGACCCCGAGGTCAATGACACTGAAACTTACGACAACCAGGTCAAGATTGTTCCGACCTTCCTGCTGGACCCGGTAGTGGTCACCAAGGACAACTACCAGGAAGTCCTCGTCGACAGCGGCTACTACGAAGCCTCAGACCTGCAGTAATCCCGACCACCGCGGATGCCGTGGGCGGAGCAGAGGCTTCCGCCCACGGCATCCGCCGGCAAGGACACGAACGTGAACGAAAACATTCTTTCCATGCGGGGAATCACCAAGACCTTCCCCGGGGTCAAGGCACTGCAGGAGGTCTCCCTGGATGTGCGTCAAGGACAGGTGCATGCCATCTGCGGTGAAAACGGGGCCGGCAAGTCCACCCTCATGAAGGTGCTCTCCGGGGTTTATCCGGCAGGAAGCTACGAGGGGGAAATCCTGCTGGAAGGCAACCTGCAGGAATACCGGGACATCAAGGATTCCGAAGCGGCCGGCGTGGTCATCATCCACCAGGAGCTGGCCCTCAGCCCGTTCCTGTCGATTGCGGAAAACATCTACCTGGGCAACGAGCAGTCCAAGGGCGGTTTCATCGACTGGCACCGCACCAACCTGGAGGCCGCCAAGCTCCTGGAGCGGGTGGGGCTGTCCGAGAATCCCGCCACCCGGATCCTGGACATCGGCGTGGGCAAGCAGCAGCTGGTGGAAATTGCCAAAGCCCTGTCCAAGCGCGTGAAGCTCCTGATCCTGGACGAGCCAACCGCTGCGCTGAACGACGAAGACTCCGAACATCTCCTGGGCTTGATCAAGGGCCTGCGCGAAGACGGAATCACCTGCATCATCATCAGCCACAAGCTCAACGAGATTAAGGCCATCGCCGACGCCGTAACCATCATCCGTGACGGCCGCACCATCGAAACCCTGGATATGCGCGAGGATGACGTGTCCGAGGAACGCATCATCCGGGGCATGGTGGGGCGGGACCTGGACAGCAGATATCCGGAGCACGTCCCGGCCATCGGCGAAGAGGTGCTCCGCATCGAGGACTGGACGGTCCACCATCCGCTGGACCGCAGCCGCCGGGTGGTCTCCGAGGCAAACATTTACGTACGGGCCGGCGAAATTGTCGGCATTGCCGGCTTGATGGGCGCAGGCCGCACGGAACTTGCCATGAGCGTTTTCGGGCAGAGCTACGGGCACAACATCAGCGGCCGCGTGTACAAGAACGGCCGCGAAATCACCATGAAGAACGTCGGCCAGGCCATCCGGCACGGACTGGCGTACGCCACCGAGGACCGCAAACGGTACGGCCTGAACCTCATCGAGGACATCAAGCGCAACATCTCGATGTCCGGACTGAACAAACTGGCGAGCCGCGGCTGGGTGGACCCGTACCGGGAACATCTGACGGCGGACAAATACCGCACCAGCATGAACATCAAGGCCCCCTCGGTGACCGCGCTGACGGGCAAGCTCTCGGGCGGGAACCAGCAGAAAGTGGTCCTGTCCAAGTGGATCCACACCGATCCGGACGTCCTGATCCTCGATGAGCCCACCCGCGGCATCGATGTGGGGGCAAAGTACGAGATTTACACCATCATCAACGAGCTGGCAGACCAGGGAAAAGCGGTCATCGTCATTTCCTCGGAGCTGCCGGAACTGCTGGGTATCTGCGACCGCATCTATACCCTCGCCGAAGGCCGGATCACTGCTGATGTCCCGCGCGAAAAGGCCAGCGCGGAATACCTCATGCAGTACATGACCCGCGACGCCAGGGTTCCTGCCGCTGCGACAGACAAGGAAAGCGAATGAGCACTCTTACCGACCAGGGATCGTCCACCGGCGTTCCGGCCCCGAAGGGGAAGCCGCAGGGAATTGTCGGTTCAGCCCTGAACTACCTGACCGGGCAGCTTCGCCAGGTCGGCCTGTTCATCGCGCTGATCGCCATCATCATCTTTTTCCAGATCGCCACCAACGGGATCACGCTGGCACCGATCAACGTTTCCAACCTCATCATCCAGAACAGTTACATCCTGATTCTGGCCGTGGGCATGGTGCTGGTCATCATTGCCGGGCACATTGACCTGTCCGTCGGATCGGTGGTCGCCTTCACCGGTGCCGCCGCCGGCGTCATGATCACCCAGTGGGGACTTCCCTGGTGGATGGCCGCCGTCCTGTGCCTGGTCCTTGGCGCCGCCGTCGGAGCCTGGCAGGGCTTCTGGATTGCGTACTTCGGCATTCCGGCCTTCATTGTGACCCTGGCCGGCATGCTGACCTTCCGCGGGCTGACGCAGATTGTCCTGCAGAACAAGCAGATCTCGCCGTTCCCGGACCAGTTCCGGGATCTGGGCAGCGGATTCCTTCCCGATCTCGGGGGCGGAACGAGCTTCCTGGAGCCGCTGACCGTCATCATCGGCGTGCTGTCCGCCGCAGCCCTGGTTGGCTCGGGCATCCGCCAGCGGATGATCCGCCGGCGCCACCAGCTCGTGGATGAGCCGCTGCTTTGGTTCGCCGCCAAGCTTGGCCTGACCGCGGCCATGGTCCTCTTCATCACCTACCTGCTGGCCAGCTACCGGGGCACGCCCATCGTGCTGGTGATCCTGGGCCTGCTCACCGTCGGCTACTCCGCTGTCATGAACCGCAGCGTCTGGGGCCGCCACATCTATGCCATGGGCGGGAACCTGCACGCCGCAGAGCTCTCCGGCATCAACACCAAGCGGACCACGTTCACCGTCTTCATCAACATGGGCGTACTGGCTGCACTGGCCGGCCTCGTCTTCACCGCCCAGCTAAACCTCGCCAGCCCCAAGGCCGGTGAAGGCTTCGAACTGGATGCGATTGCTGCAGTCTTCATCGGCGGGGCCGCAGTCACCGGCGGCATCGGCCGGGTCACCGGAGCCATCATCGGCGGCCTGATTATCGGCATCCTGAACAACGGCATGTCCATCATGGGGGTTGGCACCGAATACCAGCAGCTCATCAAGGGCCTGGTGCTCCTGGCAGCCGTCGCCTTCGATGTCTTCAACAAGCGCCGCGGATCGGCCTCCATCACCTAAACAGAAAACCGGTCCCGGAGCACGTCCGGCGATACGGCTGTGGCCGGCACCCGATAACCTCGGATGCCGGCCACAGCCGTATCCCGCCGGGGAAGCGGCAGGCAGAGAGATGATCCTAGTGGTGTGCCTTGACCGCCAGGACCGGGCAGTCGGACTGCAGCAGCACCCGCTGGGCGGTGCTGCCCAGCAGCATCTTGCCCACGGGGGTGCGGCGGCGCAGGCCCAGGACAATCAGTTCCACCTGCGGATCCTCAGCCGCTTTGAGAATCTCCTCGGCCGGGTCATAGTCACCCACAGGGTGCACCAGACGGAAGTCCGCACCGGCGGCGCGCAGTTCTTTTTCAAGCTGTTCAACGGCGGCCTGGTTGGCTTCCTCCTGCTCCTGATGGTGGATCCCGTGCCGCGGGGAACCCACGTTCACGATCACCAGCGTGGCGGACTGAGCCGCGGCTTCACGGCGTGCAGCCTCCAGGGCTGCAGCGCCCTCCGGGGTGGGAAGAAAACCGACAACGATACTCATGATGCTCCTGACGTAGGGAAGGAAGACGGGGGTAAGTACCTAGCCGCGGATCTCTTCAGCATCCGTGAACCGGGTCTTCTTGGCACGCACTGCCCGGTTCCAGAACCACGTCAGCACCCACAGCGCCAGGCCAAGGAGCAGCAGCAGTCCCGCGATCTGGTACTCGATCGGATCCTGCGCCCAGGGGCCCAGAAGGAAGGCGCAGGTGAAAACACCCACGTACGGAAGGAAGCCGGGGGAGCGGAAGTGCTTGCCTTCGTGCGGAGTGCGCCGCAGCACCAGGCAGGCAATATTCACCACGGTGAAGACCGCCAGAAGCAGCAGGGCGGTGGTGCCGCCCAGCGCTGTAACGGTTTCCTTGCCCATGAAGTTGGTGACCAGGATGATCAGTCCCAGCGCGATGGCGGTGGTGAACAGGATCGAGGCCCACGGGGTCCGGCGGCCGGGGAGGACCTTGGAGAGGGAACGGGGCAGGACATCCTGCTTGGCCATGCCGTACAGCAGGCGGCTGGCCATCAGCATGTTGATCAGTGCAGTGTTGGCCACCGCAAAGATCGACAGGAACGGATAGATGACGTCCACCGGCAGGTTGGGTGCTCCGGCACGCACAACCTCCAACAGCGGCGTTGCGCTGGCGGACAGTTGGCCTACGGGGACAATGGCGACGGCGGCAATGGACACCAGGAGGTAGACCACCAGGGTGATGCCCAGGCCGGTCAGCATGACCTTCGGGAAAATCTTTGCCGGGTCGCGGGTTTCCTCGGCCATGTTGACGCTGTCTTCAAAGCCGACCATGGAAAAGAATGCCAGCGAGGTGGCTGCGGTGAGGGCAAGGAACACACTCTTGCTGCCTTCGGTTTCGAAGACCATGACGCGTGAGAAGTCGACGTTGCCCTGCCCCATGGCCCAGAAGCCAATCAGGATCACGATCATCAGGCCGGTGAGTTCAATGATGGTCAGAACCACATTGAACTTAATGCTCTCTCCGACACCGCGCAGGTTGATCAGGGCGAGCACCAGCATGAAGATGACGGCTACCCACGTGACGCCGGTCTGGCCCCATTCGAGGTTGAAACCGACAATGAAGTTCTCGGCCAGGAACTTGGCGGCGGTGGACGCCGATGTGATGCCGGAGCTCAGGACCGCAAAGGTCACGAGGAAGGTCACGAAATGAATGCCAAAGGCTTTGTGCGCATAAAGTGCGGCACCTGCGGCCTGCGGGAATTTGGTGACGAGCTCAAGATAGGAGAGAGCGGTAATCGTGGCGACAAAGAAGGCCACCAGGATGGGTGCCCAGGCTGCACCCCCAATCTCGCCGGCCACCTGGCCGGTCAGGGCGTAAACACCGGTTCCAAGGATGTCGCCGACGATGAACAGCAGAAGGAGCTTGGTTCCCATCACCCGCTTGAGTTCGGGCGCTCCCGATTCGTTTTTTGTTTCGGCCATGACGGCTTTCCTGCTTTCTGGGTATCTGCATCTGCGGTCCGGGCCCTAGGCGGAATGGGGCTAACTGCCCGTGCCCCGTATTCTCTGCGCTTCGGAGCGGCATAGCAATGTTACGGGAAATGACCGGGGCGCGCGTACCGAAGAAGCTGAACGCCGGCCGTCGGGAAAGTCAGCCGGCTTCCTTGGATTCGGGAATGACGCGTACTGCCGAAATTCGCCGTCGGGAAAGGCTGAGCACCTCCAGCCCGCATCCTGGTGCCCCCACCACGTCTCCGGGCCTTGCAATCCGGCCCAGCCTTTCCATAATGTAGCCGCCCACCGTTTCGTATTGTCCTTCCGGAAGCGCGAACCCGGTCAGCCGCTCGAACTCCTGCAGGATCAAGCCTCCGTCAACCACCAGATCGCCGCGGATCCTGCGGTGCCGGTCCTCGGGGTCCCGCAGGGTGTCGTACTCGTCGTAGATTTCCCCGACAAGTTCCTCCACCAGGTCCTCCAGGGTCACTATGCCGTCCGTCCCGCCGTATTCGTCTACAACTACGGCAATGTGGCTGCCGTCCCGCCGCATCCTCGACAGGGAGGGAACCACTGAAGCTGTGCCCGGCAGGAAAAGGATGGGGCGGACAATGTCCCCGACCGTGCGCGCCTGCGTCCGGGCGCCGTCGTCGTCCTTCCGCAGCAGGTCCCGCACATGGATGAAGCCGACGACGTCGTCAGGGGAGCTCCGGATGACCGGATACCGGGAGTAGGGCAGGGAATGGACGGTCTCGCGGGCCTGCTCCACCGTCAGGTCGGCGGAGAGGAACCGAACCTCCGGACGGGGGCGCATGACTTCCTGGAGGGAGCGGTCCCCGGCGCCGAACACATCGGACAGGATCCGGCGGCTGTCCTCGGCAAGAACCGGGCTCGCAGCCACCATGTCCCACAGCTCCTGGGAGGTGACCGGCGGCGTCTTGACTCTGGGATCACCTCCGAGAACGCGCACCACGGCGTCCGTCGATGCTGAGAGCGCCTTGATGGCGGGCCTCATGATGACAGCGAAGACATTGAGCGGCGGGGCGAGGATCCGGGCGAAACGCTCGGCATTCTGCATGGCCAGGCGCTTGGGCACCAGTTCACCCAGGACCAGGGACAGGTAGGCCACGGCCAGGGTCAGCAGGATGAAGGCGGTGGCATCCGCGGCGGCAGGGGCCAAACCCAGCCCCTGCAGTGCCGGTGCCAGCGCGGGGGCGAGGGCCGAAGCGCCGTAGGCGGCGGAAAAAAACCCCGACAGCGTCACGCCGATCTGGATGGACGCCAGGAAGAGGTTGGGGTTGCGGGCAAGATCAGCGATTTTCCTGCCGCCGGCACCGGAGGCCTCAATGCGGCCGATTTGGCTCTCCCGCAGTGAGACCAGCGCCATTTCCGTTCCTGCGAAGATTCCTCCCAGCAGGACGAAGAACACGACGAGCAGCAGGTTGAAGAGCGTTGCGCCTTCCATAGACCCGAGGGTACCGGCGCTCCGCCGCTGCTGACAGGGAAGGACAGCTGGAGAGCCCGCATGCAGGAGAAGATGTGTTTAACGTCACGAATAATGAACGCGGAGATTCGATTAAGCAACAAAAAACCCCGGAATCCAGTGGATTCCGGGGTTTTGATTGTGCGCGGAGGGGGACTTGAACCCCCACCCTCGTTAGAGGACTAGCACCTCAAGCTAGCGCGTCTGCCATTCCGCCACCCGCGCTTGGGTGTTTGCCGCAAGCTCTTTAGTCGTTCAAAAGCTGCGGAAGCAACGGGAAAAACTCTAACACGGTTTTGGCTGCAACCGTAAATCGGCGCTGGTCAGGCCTTCGATGGCTAGGCTGGCAGCAACTAGGTCGAAGGAGAAACATGTCTGATTCCACTGCCTCTGAGTCCCCGGTGTCCGGAAAAACCGCCGAAGATGAAGTCACGCGGATCTGCCGGGAGCTCATCCGTTTTGACACCTCAAACTTCGGGGACGGATCCGGACCGGGGGAGCGGGCCGCGGCCGAGTACACCGCCGGGCTGATCGAGGAGGCCGGACTGCACGCGGATCTCTTCGAGGCAGCCCCCGGCCGGGCTTCGGTGGTTACCCGCATGGAAGGCGCCGACCCGAGCCTGCCGGCCCTTGTGGTGCACGGCCATCTTGACGTAGTGCCCGCCCAAAAGCAGGACTGGTCGGTGGACCCGTTCAGCGGCGAGGAGCGGGACGGCCTGATCTGGGGGCGCGGCGCCGTGGATATGAAGGACATGGACGCCATGATCCTGTCCGTGATGCGGCAGATGGCGCGGACCGGAACCAAGCCGAAGCGGGATCTCATCTTCGCGTTCTTCGCCGATGAGGAAGCAGGCGGCCGGTACGGGGCAACCTGGGCAGTGGAAAACCGCCGGGAACTCTTCGACGGTGCCACCGAAGCCATTTCGGAAGTGGGCGGCTTTTCCGCCACCATCGGCGGCAAGCGCACGTACCTGCTGCAGACCGCAGAGAAAGGGATTTCCTGGCTGCGGCTCGCAGCCCACGGCCGCGCGGGCCACGGTTCCCAGATCAGCACAGACAACGCCGTAACCCGGCTGGCCCGCGCCGTCGCCGCCGTCGGCGAATACGTGTGGCCCATTGAACTCACCGACACGACACGGGCCTTCCTGGAGGGCGTGACGGAACTGACCGGCGTCGAGTTCGATCCGGACAACCCGGAACGGCTGCTGGCTGAACTGGGAACCGTGGCCCGTTTCGTGGGTGCCACGCTGCAGAACACCGCCAACCCCACGGTGCTGAAAGCCGGCTACAAGCACAACGTCATCCCGGGCAGTGCGGAGGCGCTGATTGACGTCCGGACCCTGCCCGGTCAGGAAGAGCAGGTACTGGCCATCATCAAGGACCTCGCCGGGCCCGGGATCGAGGTCAGCTACGAGCACAGGGACGTCTCCCTTGAGGTGCCGTTCAAGGGCAACCTGGTGGACTCCATGGTCAGTGCCCTGCAGGCAGAGGATCCGGGTGCTCCTGTGCTCCCCTACACGCTCTCCGGCGGCACCGACAACAAGTCCCTGAGCCGGCTGGGCATCACCGGTTACGGCTTTGCGCCGCTGAGGCTTCCCGAGGAGCTGGACTTCACCGGCATGTTCCACGGCGTGGACGAGCGGGTCCCGGTGGACTCCCTGAAATTCGGCACCCGCGTGCTGTCCCGCCTGCTCACCGGTTACTAATCAGCCCCCAAGAAAGAACCAGCGCATGAATGTCGAAAACATCCTGACCCCCGACCTCCTGGAGCGCCTGCGCGGACGTGCGGCCGGTTATGACCGTGACAACGCGTTCTTCACCGAAGACCTTGAAGACCTGCGCGCCGCCGGCTACCTGTCCCTCTTCACGCCGGCGGCGGCGGGCGGCGCGGGATTCACGATTGGGCAGGTTGTCCGATGCCAGCGGCTGCTGGCCACCGCAGCCCCCGCCACGGCTCTGGCCGTCAATATGCATTTGGTCTGGTGCGGCGTGGCCCACCTCCTGGCCCTGCGCGGGGACGATTCCCTGGCCTTCATCCTCGAGGATGCCGCCCGGGGTGAGCTGTACGCCTTTGGGGTTTCCGAGGCGGGAAATCCTGCCGTCCTGTTTGATTCCAAGACGGCGGCCGTTCCGCAGGGGGACGGCTCCTATGCGTTCACGGGCACCAAAATCTTCACCAGCCTCTCACCCGCGTGGACCCGGCTGGGGATTTTCGGACGTGACGACTCGGAGCCGGAAGAACCCAGACTCATTTTCGGGTTCGCCCCGCGCGGCACTGAAGGCATCACCGTCAAGGACGACTGGAACACCATGGGCATGCGGGCCAGCCAGTCCTGCACCACAGTCCTGGATCACGCGGTCCTCCCCAAAGGGCAGCTGGTCCGCAGCACTCCGGTGGGGCCGCACTCGGACGCCTTCGTCTTTGGCATCTTCGCCCTTTTCGAAACCCTGCTGTCAGCGGTCTACACCGGCATTGGAGACCGCGCCGTCGAACTGGCCGTACAAGCGGCACAGCAGCGGACGACGGCGGGAGGCGGCAGCGGCGCGCATGATCCGCACACCCGCTGGAAAGTTGCGGATGCGGCGATTCGAATGGACGGGATCCACCCGCAGCTGGAAGTGATGGCCCGCGATCTGGAAGAGGGTGCCGACCACGGAAGCCTGTGGTTTCCGAAACTGTCCTCGCTGAAGTACCGGGCCACCGAAACGGCGCGTTCAGTGGTGGAAACGGCTGTCCGTGTGTCCGGGGGCCGGAGCTACTCGCGGGGTGCGGAACTGGAGCGCCTCTACCGTGACGTTCTTGCCGGCATGTTCCACCCCTCCAGCGAGGATTCCGTCCATGCGTCGGTGGCCGGCGCCTGGCTGGGGCCGCTGCCGGACCAGGGGTAGACGGCCCGGGATCAGGCCGTGCGGCGGACCCGCATAATCCGCCGGCGCAGCCAGAAACGGCGGGCTCCGCCGCGGTAGATGCAGCTGCGCTGGAGCTCCCACTTGCCGTACTCGGCGTGTTCGGTGATGATCCGGCGTGCCTCGGAGAGGGAATCTCCGGGGTTCACCGACACCACGAGGTACTCATAGTCCCGGATATTTTCGTCTGGCCGGCGGACACCGGGCCGAAGAATTTGTTCTCGCATTTCCCTCCAATTTTGCTCACTTTACCGCTAACGTCTAGGTCATGAGCATAGATCCGCACGTCGCGCTCCAATCCCTCGTGGCCGCCCTGGACGAACACCTGACAGCGGCCTCACAGCGCCGCGGAGACAAGGACCCGGTGGTGGAGGCGGCCTATCTGGCCATCGCGGATGCCTTTGAACTCTACGAGGAAGTCCTCTATGACGCCTACGGCGAGGTCACGCCGCTGGAAATCTACGAAGATGACGACGATGATTTCGACGCCGACCTGGACGGTGACGGGGACTTCGGCGCTGATCCCCGGCACACGGGGGAACGCTCATCAGGGGCACAGCCGGGAGGCTAGCTGGGTTCGGGCACCCACTGATGGTGCCCTAGAGTAATTCCTTGTGAATTGGTTTGAAGCACTCTTCCTCGGTCTCATTCAGGGTCTTACTGAATTTCTTCCCATCTCCTCCAGCGCCCATCTGCGCATTGTGGGGGAACTGCTGCCCGGCGCGCAGGACCCGGGGGCGGCCTTTACGGCTATCACGCAGCTCGGCACGGAGACGGCCGTGGCGGTTTACTTCTGGAAGGACATTGTCCGGATCGTCAAGTCCTGGTTCGGTTCGCTGACCGGACGTGTTCCGCGAAGTGATCCGGACGCCCGCATGGGCTGGCTGATCATTATCGGAACCCTGCCCATCGTGATCCTGGGGCTCCTGTTCCAGGACCAGATCGAGAGCACCTTCCGCAGTTTGTGGATTGTTGCCACCATGCTGATTGTCTTCGGCATCATCCTGGCGGTGGCGGACGCCGTGGGGAAGCAGCAGCGCCGCCTGGACCAGCTCACCTACAAGCACGGCATCCTTTACGGCCTCGCGCAGGCCATGGCACTGATCCCCGGCGTGAGCCGCTCCGGCGGAACCATCACCGCGGGGCTGTTCATGGGATACACCCGCGAGGCCGCCGCCCGGTATGCGTTCCTGCTGGCTATTCCGGCCGTGTTCGGCAGCGGACTTTTCCAGCTGGTCAAGTCGCTGGACGAGCCGATGGTCTACGGCGGATGGGAGACCGCCGGAGCCACCCTGGTTGCGTTCATTGTGGGATTCATCATCATTGGATGGTTCCTGCGCTACGTTTCCAGCCGCAGCTACAGCCTCTTTGTCTGGTACCGCATCCTTCTCGGCGTTGT
This sequence comes from Arthrobacter sp. APC 3897, assembly GCF_030407495.1. Classification (GTDB taxonomy): domain Bacteria; phylum Actinomycetota; class Actinomycetes; order Actinomycetales; family Micrococcaceae; genus Arthrobacter_B. The sequence continues at coordinate 220,997 of NZ_JASDDG010000001.1, forward strand.
GATCTACGTTCTGCTTGCCCTGGGTGTGCTGACCGCCTAGGAAGGGAAAGTAGAGTTGAGCCTGTGATTGCCTGGAAAAATACCCCCCTGCCCGTCCTGCCCGGAAAATCGCCGGACCTGGTCCTCCACGACACCGCCCTGAACAGCACCGTTCCGGTGCGCACCGAGGGTGAGGCCAGCCTCTACGTCTGCGGCATCACCCCCTATGACGCCACCCACATGGGACACGCTTCAACCTACGTAGCGTTTGACCTGTTGAACCGGCAGTGGCGGGACGCAGGCAATACAGTCCGCTATGTGCAGAACGTCACCGATGTTGATGATCCGCTGCTCGAGCGTGCCACCGCCAAGGGTCTGGACTGGAGGGAACTGGCTCTCGAACAGACCCAGCTTTTCCGCGATGACATGGAAGCCCTGAACGTCCTGGCCCCGGACCACTACATCGGCGCCGTGGAAGCCGTTGACTGGATTGTGCCGGCAGTGGAGGACCTGCTCCGCCGCGGCCTCGCCTACCGTGTGCCCGGGGACGGCACCGAGCCCGACGGCGACGTGTACTTCTCCGTCGATGCGGCTTCGGAGCTTGGCCCGGAAGATCCAGCTGCCTGGCATCTCGGCAGTGTTTCCGGGCTGAACCCTGAGCAAATGCTCCCGATCTTCGCCGAACGCGGCGGTGACCCTCTGCGCGCGGGCAAGCGCAACGCGCTGGATCCGCTGCTCTGGCGTGTGAAGCGGACCGGCGAACCCTTCTGGGACGGGGCAACACTGGGGGAGGGACGCCCCGGCTGGCACATTGAGTGTTCAGTCATTGCCCAGCGCTTCCTGCCGGCTCCGTTCACCGTTCAGGCGGGAGGCTCGGATCTGGTCTTTCCGCACCATGAGATGAGCGCCGGCCACGCCTATGCCTGCAGCGGAAGCCCCCTCGCCCGCCATTATGCGCATGCCGGCATGGTGGGGCTGGACGGCGAGAAGATGAGCAAGTCACTCGGCAACCTGGTACTGGTTTCCCGGCTGCGGAGTCAGGGAACGGACCCGGCCGCCATCCGCGCGGTTCTGCTCAGCCACCACTACCGCACCGACTGGTTCTGGACGGACGGGCAGCTGGCCGGTGCCGAGCAGCGCCTTTCCCGCTGGCGCAGCGCCCTGCCCCGCACCAGCCGCACCCAGGCCGAGCAGATGCTCGCCGAGGTGCGCACGGCAATGGCCCGGGATCTGGATGCCCCTTCCGCTTTGGCCGCAGTCGATGCGTGGGCCGTTAGGGTCGCCGGGAATTCCCCTGAGGACACCTCGGCGGCTGAGGGTGCCGAACTGGCTGCGTCCACGCTGGACGCCCTGCTGGGGATTCGGCTCTAGGCGCCCGGCGGCGGGTTCCTAGTCGCGCCGGCGGCGTTTGAGGTAGCGCTCAAACTCGCGGGCAATGGACTCGCCGCTGGCCTCCGGAAGCTCCGCTGTGTCCTTTGCCTCTTCCAGCTGGCGCACATAGGCGGCAATTTCAGGATCCTCGGTGGCCAGTTCGTCGACGCCCCGCTCCCAGGCATCGGCTTCATCCGTGAGCAGCGCCGTGTCCAGGGGAGCCTGGAGCAGCTCCTCAATGCGGTGCAGCAGGGACAGCTGCGCCTTGGGTGAAGGGGAGTGCCCCACATAATGGGGCACTGCCGCCCACAGGGAGACAGCAGGTATATCGGCCAGTCCGGCCATTTCCGCCAGCACGCCCACGATCCCGATGGGTCCCTCATAGTGGGAGGACTCCACCTTGAGCTCCTCCTGCAGGTCGCTGTCTTCGCAGGTCACCGTTACGGGAATCGGGCGGGTGTGCGGAACATCGGCCAGCAGTGCGCCCGCAAGAAGAATGCAGTCAACGTCCAGTTCCTTGGCCAGCGCAATCAGCTCGGCGGTGTAGGCCCGCCACTTGTAGGACGGCTCAACACCGGAAACAAAGATCACGTCCAGGTTGCTGTTGGGAACCTCGGCCTTGGAAATGCGGGTGCTTGGCCATTTGATCCGTTTCCCGCCGGTGGACAGCCGCTCAATCACCGGCCGGGTGAACTGGAAATCGTAGTACTCATCAGCGTTCAGGCTGGCGATCTTCTCGCTTTGCCAAAACATGCTGAGGAACTTCACGGCGTCGCTGGCGGCCTCGCCGGCATCGTTCCAGCCTTCAAAGGCAGCCAGCATGACAGTGGTGCGCTCTTGGGAGCCGCCGTAAAAGTCCTGGAGGCCTATGGGCGGGGTTTCGTCGGTATTGCTCACAGACTCACCATATGTCCGGCACGCTGTGTTGTCAGGACCGCAGACATCCCTTCGCCGAGAGCAAAGTAAACCCGTCAGCCCCGGCCCCTTAGACTGGGATGCATGTCTTCTTCTGTTCCCCATGACCTGCAGATTGATCCCCGGTACGCCCCGCTCCAAGCGGTGCTGTGGGATATGGACGGCACGATCGTGGACACGGAACCGTATTGGATCCAGGCGGAAAAGGATCTCGTGGCAGAGTACGGCGGCTCATGGACGGATTCTGACGCCGAATCCATGGTCGGCCAGGCCTTGACCTACGGCGCCGGGCTGCTGCAGAACGCCGGAGTTCCGCTGACGGTGCGTGAAATCATCGACCGTCTGATTTCCCAGGTGACGGAGAACGTCAGCAACCGGATTCCCTGGCGTCCCGGTGCCCGCGAACTGCTGGCCGAACTTCGCGAGAACGGAGTCCCGTGCGTCCTGGTGACCATGTCGGAGCCCGTCCTGGCCAATGCGATTTGCCGTCAGCTGCCGGCCGGGACCTTCGAGTTCCTGGTTACCGGTGACATGGTCCAGCGGGGAAAGCCCCATCCGGAGCCCTACGAGCTGGCCTTCGACCGGCTTCGCGGGCTGGTCCCGGATCTGGTGAAGGACCGTGTGGTGGCGATTGAGGACTCCCTTCCGGGAGTCACCTCCGCCACCGCAGCGGGACTGGTAACGCTTGGTGTTCCCCATTTCCTTCCCCTGCCTCCGGCCGGGGACCGGCATGAATGGGAAACCCTGGCCGGCCGGTCAGCTGCGGATCTGGCATCGCTGGTGACCTCGACCCCGGCAGGGGCAACGCGTTGAGCACTACCCCCGGAGCCGAGACGCCGGCGCCCGCGCGCAACGGGATACCGCTGGGGCGGATCGCCGGTGTACCCATCTATCTGGCCTACTCCTGGTTCATTATCGCCGCCTTCATCGTGGTGTTCTTCGGCCCCCTGGTCCGGCGCAGCTTTCCGTATCTTGGGGCCGGCGCCTACGGCGTTGCTTTGGGATACGCCCTGCTGCTCCTGGTTTCCGTTCTCATTCACGAACTGGCCCATGCCCTCCTTGCCCGGAAATACCGCTGGCCAACCGCAAAGATCGTCCTGACACTGTGGGGCGGGCATACCCAGTTCGGAAGCGTGCAGACAACGCCCGGCCGGTCCCTGCTGGTGGCCCTGGCCGGACCCGCCGCCAACTTCGTGCTGGCCGGTGCCGGCTGGCTTCTCCTGTTTGCGGTGCCGCTGAATCCCGTGGCGGCGCTGCTGGCCCAGATCTTCGTGTGGGCAAACCTGCTGGTGGCCGTCTTCAATATCCTGCCCGGTCTTCCCCTGGACGGCGGCCGGATCGTGGAGTCTGCGGTGTGGAAAGCCACCGGGTCCCAGGACCGGGGTACCGTAGCCGCCGGCTACGCCGGACGCATCATCGCAGTCCTGCTGGCTGCCGCCGTCGTCGTTCCGCCCTACCTGCGCGGAGAAGCCCCTGACCTGCAGCTGATCCTGCTCACCGCCCTGATTTCTTCCTTCCTGTGGATGGGTGCCGGAGCGAGCATCCAAAACGCGCGCGTACGGCTGCGGCTGCCCGGGGTCAGCGCAGGCGCGCTGATGAGCCCTGCTGTTTCCCTTCCCACCGGCTCGACTGTGGCCGGCGCCAGGACGCTGCTGGCAGCGAACCCGCAGGCGGCGCTGGTGATCACCGCCGTTACCGGCCAGCCCTGGGCAGTCGCCGACCGCGGAGCACTCGCGCTGGTCCCGGACAACCTGGCGGCGGCCACTCCGGTGGACGCCGCAGCCCGCCCCCTGGCTCCGGGAGCCTATGTTCCCGTGGTCGCCGCCGGTTCAGAACTGGTGGAATACCTCGCTAAACTTCATGGCAGTGAATACGCCGTCATAGATCATGACGGCTCCGTCATCGGGCTACTGACCCAGGCTGCTGTCCTGGACGCCATGACGGCCAGGCCGGGGCGGCGGCAGCGTCCGCCGGCCTCCCCGCGGTAGATTTCCGCCCCTTCTTTCCACACCAGCAACACCCGATCCAAAGGAACGTTACCCATGAACTCGGAAACTCCGGGCCAGACTGCCGCAACAGCGCCCCATGGCGCCGACAACCGCCGGGGGCCGCTGCGTCCGGGGGAGCGCGTCCAGCTCACGGACGAAAAGGGCCGGCACAGCACCATCACCCTGACTGTTGGCGGTGCATTCCATACCCACCGCGGATTCCTGCCGCATGACAGCATTATCGGCAATTCCGAAGGCACCATCGTCACCAACACCACGGGGCAGCAGTACCAGGTGCTGCGCCCCCTGCTGTCCGACTTTGTCCTCTCGATGCCCCGCGGCGCCGCAGTGGTTTATCCCAAGGACGCCGGCCAGATTGTCACCATGGCGGACATCTTTCCCGGTGCCCGCGTGGTGGAGGCCGGCGTGGGCTCCGGAGCCCTGAGCATTTCACTGCTGCGTGCCGTGGGAGATCACGGTTCGCTGCATTCCTTTGAACGCCGCGAAGAGTTCGCGGACATTGCCCGGGGGAACGTGGAAACCTTCTTCGGCGGACCGCACCCCGCCTGGAACATCACCCTGGGTGACTTCCAGGAAGAGGTTGTCCGTACGGAGGAACCCGGCAGCGTGGACCGGGTGGTCCTTGACATGCTGGCTCCGTGGGAATGCACCGACGCCGTAGCCACCGTCCTGGCGCCCGGAGGCGTCTGGATCTCCTACGTCGCCACCGTCACGCAGCTGTCCCGCACCGCCGAGGCAATCCGTGCCGACGGCAGGTTCACCGAGCCCGACGGCTGGGAATCCATGGTTCGCGGCTGGCACCTGGAAGGCCTGGCCGTTCGTCCGGACCACCGCATGGTGGCGCACACCGGTTTCCTCCTGACCGCCCGCCGCCTGGCGGAAGGCGCCACCGGCCTGGTACCCAAGCGGCGCGCTTCCAAGACCAACTTCAGCGAAGAGGACATGAACGCCTGGACTCCGGCAGCCGTAGGGGAACGCGAAGTCTCGGCGCACAAGCTGCGCCGTGCCGCCCGTGACGCCAGCTCGAAGGTGCAGCGCGGTGCCCTGGAGAACGCTGAAAAGTACAACGCGGATCAGGACGTTACGCCGGAAACGCCCTAGCCGCAATCGGGTTGGCGGATAACTGCCGGCCCGGCAAAACAAGAGGTGCCAACCCGTGTTTTGCCTTCGTTGCTGGGTTATCGTCAAGGCTAGAGTCCCTGCGCAACGTGAAGGTGGTCGCAAACATGGCTGGAGCAGATAGCAACGTTGAATCCGGGGCTGAAGACCCGCGCGGATACCTTCGCGGAACAACCGGCCCCGGAGCCGACGCCCAGCAGACAGCCGTGCTGCGGGAGAAGCTGCGGAACGTGGACCGGCAGCTGGCAGCCCTCACCCACAACAACTCCCGCCTGGTGGCGATGCTGGAGACGGCAAAAGCGGAGATCATCCGGCTGAAGGATGCCCTCGAGAACGAGGGAGCCACGCCCTTCAGCTTCGCGACCGTCCTGTCCGTAAACCACCGGGCACCGGCGAGCAGGGGCAAAACAACAACTGCGGCGGTGCAGGACAGTCTGGACATCATTCAGTCCGGACGCAAGCTTCGCGTTTCGGTCAGCCCGCTGCTGGACATGGCACAGATTGTTCCCGGGCAGGAAGTGCTCCTGAACGAATCACTGGTGGCCGTTGCATCGCTCGGATTCGAGCGCAGCGGCGAGCTGTTCACAGTGAAGGAACTGCTGGGCAGTGACCGCTGCCTGGTCGTTGGCCGGGCCGACGACGAACGGGTGGTGCGCCTCAACGGTCCGCTGATGGCCGAAAGGGTTCGGGTGGGAGACGCTCTCACCGTCGATACCCGGATCGGCTACGCCCTGGAGAAGATCCCCCGCAGCGAGGTGGAGAACCTTGTACTGGAAGAAGTTCCGGACATCTCCTACTCGGACATCGGTGGCCTGGGGCCGCAGATTGAACAGATCCGCGACGCCGTCGAGCTGCCGTTCCTGCACCCGGACCTGTACCGGGAGCACGGGCTCAAGGCGCCGAAGGGCATCCTGCTGTACGGCCCTCCCGGCTGCGGCAAAACCCTGATTGCCAAGGCGGTGGCCCACTCCCTGGCCGCCCGGGTGATGGAGCAGACCGGATCCCTGGGAACCCGAAGTTATTTCCTGAACATCAAGGGTCCGGAGCTGCTGGACAAGTACGTGGGGGAGACCGAGCGGCACATCCGGCTCATTTTCGCCCGCGCCCGTGAAAAGGCCTCCGGCGGAAGCCCCGTGGTGGTGTTCTTCGATGAGATGGACTCACTCTTCCGGACCCGCGGCACCGGAATCTCCTCCGACGTCGAAACCACCATCGTTCCCCAGCTGCTCTCGGAGATCGACGGCGTGGAGAAGCTGGAGAACGTCATTGTCATCGGCGCCTCCAACCGGGAGGACATGATCGATCCTGCCATCCTGCGCCCGGGACGGCTGGACGTGAAGATCAAGATTCTGCGGCCTGATGCTGAGGGCGCTGCGGAGATTTTCGCCAAGTACCTGACGCCCGATCTGCCCCTGCACCGGGACGACCTCGCCGAAAACGGGTACGACCCGGAGATGACGGTCCGGGAAATGATTCGCCGGACCGTGGAAAAGATGTACGCGGAGGACAAGTCCAACGAATACCTGGAAGTCACCTATGCCAACGGTGACACCGAGATGCTCTACTTCAAGGACTTCAACTCCGGCGCCGTCATCCAAAACGTTGTGGACCGGGCCAAGAAGTATGCCATCAAGGACCTGCTGACACTGCACCAGCGGGGCCTGCGGATTGACCATCTGATGCGGGCAGTGGTGGATGAATTCCGCGAGCACGAGGACATGCCCAACACCACCAATCCGGACGACTGGGCACGTATTTCCGGCAAGAAAGGCGAGCGCATCACTTACATCCGCACCATCATCCAGGGTAAAGCCGGCCAGGAACCCGGACGCACCATCGAAACAGCAGCCAACCCCGGGCAGTATCTGTGAGCGTGCGCCGTGTCACGGGCACCGAAACCGAGTACGGTGTGCTGGCGCCCGGAATGCCCGCGGCCAACGCCACCGTCCTGTCCAGCCAGATCGTCAACGCGTATGCAGCGTCGCGCCGGAGCGGAGCGGGAAACTTCGGCGGCACCCGGTGGGATTACACGGATGAGGCGCCGCTGAATGACGCCAGGGGGTTCGCGGTGCCCCGGACGGCGGCGGATCCCACGCAGCTGACCGATGTTCCGCCGGTCCTGGACGCTGAACAGATTGCCCTGGAGGGCGGCGGGCCGGCCGCCCTCTACGGTGAACAGACCACTGACAATCCGGTGCTGATGAACATGGTTCTGGCCAACGGTGCACGTCTCTACGTTGACCACGCGCATCCGGAGTACTCCTCTCCGGAAGTCACCACCCCGCGGGATGCCGTCCTTTGGGACAAAGCCGGGGACGCCGTCGTGCTGGCTGCGGTGCGCTACATTGCGGCCGCTCCCGGGTTCTCGCCCGTGAACCTGTACAAGAACAACACTGACAGCAAGGGGGCCTCCTACGGCTCCCACGAGAACTACTTGGTTCCGCGCAGTGTTCCGTTCACCGACCTGGTCCGCGGCCTGGTGCCCTTCTTTGTCAGCCGGCAGGTCATCGTCGGGTCCGGCCGGGTGGGGATAGGGACCAGCAACCAGCGCCAGGGCTACCAGCTGAGCCAGCGGGCGGATTTCTTCGAGGCCGAAGTGGGCCTGGAAACCACCATCCGGCGTCCCATTGTGAACACCCGGGATGAACCTCATGCCGTCGCGGAAAAGTACCGGCGGCTGCACGTCATTATCGGAGACGCCAACCTCAGCGAGGTATCCACCCTCCTGAAAGTGGGAACCACCTCCATTGTCCTGTCCATGATCGAGGCAGGCAGCGCGCCGCTGGTGGAGCTGCGGGACCCGGTGGGGGCGCTGCAGGCCATTAGTCATGATCCAACCCTGCAGCGGCTGGTGGAACTCAAAGACGGGCGGAAGGTCTCCGGCCTTGATCTCCAGGAGATCTACTTGGAGGCCGCTGCCCGGCACTGCCGCAGCACAGGGACGGACCCGGACACGGAGGACGTCCTGACCCGCTGGACATCCCTGGTGGGAACACTCAAGCGGGATCCCATGGAGGCCGCTGCTTCCGTGGACTGGGTGGCGAAACTTAAACTGCTCCAGGCATACCGCACCCGGGACTCCCTCGCCTGGTCCGATGCCCGGCTGCATCTGGTGGATTTGCAGTACTCGGACATCCGTCCGGAAAAGGGGCTCTACTACCGGCTCGCCGCCCGCGGCCACATGGAGCGCATCGTGACGGATGCCGAGATTGCGCGGGCCGTCAATGAGCCGCCGGATGACACCCGGGCCTATTTCCGCGGCAACTGCGTCAGCCGCTTCCCTGAGCAGGTGGTCGGGGCAAGCTGGGATTCGATCATCTTTGAGCTCCCCTCACGCCGCCGCCTGCAGCGCATCCCCACGCGTGAACCCCTCAAGGGAACCCGCGCCCTTACGGGTGAATTATTCGAAGCTTCAGTGGATGCGGAGGACTTTGTCACTCGACTCCTGTCCGGCCCGGAACATAGCGTGGCACCATAGGCACTAGCAGTTGGGGTTCCGATGGTCAGGACCCGTCACAGGGCCGGACTCCGGCCAAGGAAGGCAGGCATCATGGCAGCCCAGGACCGCAGGAACACCGAAGGACGCACCGGGGAAGAGGAAGTGGAAGAGACGCCTCTCCCCGAGGCCGGCCCTGAAGCGGGCGCGTCAGCGCAGACCGAAGGCGTGGACGACCTTCTGGATGAAATTGACGGCGTGTTGGAAAACAACGCCGAGGAATTTGTTCGGGGTTTCATCCAGAAGGGCGGACAGTAGCGGATGACCCATCAGGACCCCGCGTCAGCGGTCAACGGGGCGGCTCCGCCGTCCTTCAGCGATCATCTTGCCCGACACCACCCCGAGCTTCTGCCGTCAGCGCGGCGGCTGGGGCCGGCTTCTGCCACAGCCGCGTCCGCGGCGGCGCCGCAGGCCACCACCATAGTGGCCCTCACCTATGCCGGCGGGGTGCTGATGGCCGGTGACCGGCGGGCAACCATGGGGAACATGATTGCCAGCCGCCACATCAAGAAGGTCTTCCCGGCTGATAACTACTCAGTGGTCGGCATTGCCGGAACAGCCGGACTGGCCATCGACATGATCCGCCTGTTCCAGGTTGAGCTGGAGCACTACGACAAAATCGAAGGGACGCCCATGAGCCTGGACGGCAAGTCCAACCGGCTCGCGGCCATGGTGCGCTCCAACCTCCCGCTGGCACTCCAGGGGCTTGCGGTGGTGCCGCTGTTTGCCGGCTATGACACCGAACGCCACCTCGGCCGGCTCTTCTCCTACGACGTCACGGGCGGACGCTACGAGGAGTACGAACACCACAGCGTGGGCTCGGGATCGGTCTTTGCTCGCGGAGCGCTCAAAAAGCTTTGGAAACCGGGGCTGGATGAGGAGAGCGCGGTAGCCGTGGCAGTGGAATCCCTCTACGACGCGGCCGACGACGACTCCGCCACCGGCGGCCCGGACCTGGTACGGCAGCTGTGGCCTGTGGTCTATGTGGTCAACAGCGCCGGTGCCAGGGAAATCCCGGAGCGGGAACTGCACATGATGGCCCAGGAACTGGTTAACCGCCGGTCCGCAGCAGGATTGGAGGGCTGACCATGACACAGCAGTTCTATGTTTCTCCCGAGCAGCTGATGAAGGACCGGGCGGATTTCGCCCGCAAAGGCATCGCCAGGGGACGCTCGGTAGTGGTGCTGACCTGCCGCGACGGCATCGCGCTGGTTGCCGAGAATCCCTCGCCGTCGCTGCATAAACTCGGGGAGATCTATGACCGGATAGGTTTCGCCGCAGTGGGCAAGTACAACGAGTTTGAGAGCCTGCGCCAGGCCGGCGTCCGCTACGCCGATGTACGCGGCTACTCCTACTCCCGCGAAGACGTTTCTGCCCGCGGGCTGGCCAGCGTCTATGCGCAGAGCCTCGGATCCGTCTTCACGACGGAGGGAAAGCCGTTCGAAGTGGAACTGGCCGTGGCCGAAGTGGGCTCCGAACCGTATCAGGACCATTTGTACCGCCTCACATTCGACGGTTCGATTGCCGATGAAAGCAACTATGTGGTCATGGGCGGCCAGGCGGACGTCGTTAACGAAGCGCTGGCCCGGTCCTGGAACCAGGACACAGGCTTCCCCGACGCCATCCGCACGGCCGTTGGTGCCCTCTCCGCTACCCGCGCGCCCGCGGAGCCGTCGGGTACCGCCAACGGCTCCTCCGGTTACGGCAACCCCGGCAATGCTGCCGACGGCGCGGGATCTGCCGCGGAACGGCTCGGGGCGGGGCTGCTGGAAGTAGCGGTCCTGGATCGGAATCCACTGTCTTCACGGGGTACGGTGCGGGCATTCCGGAGAATCAACACCGTAGAGCTGGACCGTTTGCTGTCCGGCCCGGAGGGAGACTGATGGACCGCAGGATCTTTGGGATTGAAACCGAGTTTGGGATTGCCTACTCGGACCCCGACTCCCGTCCGCTCTCGCCCGAGGAGGTGGCACGCTACCTGTTTCGGAAGGTCGTCAGCTGGGGACGCTCCTCCAACGTCTTCCTGACCAACGGCTCCAGGCTCTACCTCGATGTCGGATCCCACCCGGAGTACGCCACCGCCGAATGCGATGACCTGGCCCAGCTCGTGGCGCATGACCGCGCCGGTGAACTGATCCTGGATGACCTTGTCGACGAGGCAGAAGACCGGCTGCGGGCCGAGGGGTTCAACGGCAGCGTCTATTTGTTCAAGAACAACACCGACTCTGCGGGAAACTCCTACGGAAGCCACGAGAACTACCTGATCCCGCGCCGGCTGGAATTCTCCCGCCTGGCGGACATCCTCATTCCGTTTCTGGTCACCCGGCAGCTGCTGGTCGGCGCGGGCAAAGTACTTAAGACGCAGTCCGGCTCCCTGTACGCCTTCTCCCAGCGCGCGGACCACATCTGGGAGGGTGTGTCCTCCGCAACCACCCGGTCCCGACCCATCATCAACACCCGCGACGAGCCGCACGCCGACGCCGAGCACTACCGCCGGCTGCACGTCATCGCGGGGGACTCCAACATGTCCGAGACCACCACCCTGCTGAAGGTTGGTTCCGTGGACCTGATGCTGCGCGTCATCGAAGCCGGAACGGTGATGCGCGATTTGCGGCTGGAGAATCCCATCCGCAGCATCCGGGAGATATCCCATGACCTGACCGGCTCAATGCCGCTGAAGCTCGCTAACGGGTCCACCATGACCGCCCTCGAGCTGCAGCGCGTTTTCCTGGCCAAGGCACAGGACTTTGTGGCCGCCAACGGGGCCCACAACCGCCACGTCCCCCGGGTGCTTGACCTGTGGGAACGGACCCTGGATGCCATCGAGGCGCAGGACACCTCGGGCATTGACACTGAAATTGACTGGGCCATCAAGAAGAAACTTGTGGACCGGTACGCGGAGCGCGACTCGCTGGAACTGAACTCTTCGCGGCTCGCACAGCTGGACCTGACCTACCATGACATTTCCCGGCGGCGCGGCCTCTTCTATTTGCTTCAGTCCCGAGGGGAAACAGCACGGGTGGTTGAGGACAGTGACATCAAGGAAGCGGTGGATATCCCGCCCCAAAGTACCCGCGCCAAGCTCCGCGGTGATTTTGTCCGCCGGGCCAAGGCAGCCAACCGTGACTTCACCGTTGACTGGGTGCACTTGAAGCTCAATGACCGGGCGCAGCAGACAGTCCTGTGCAAGGACCCGTTCGCTGCGGTGGATGAACGGGTGGAGTCGCTTCTGGCCACGCTCTGACGGCCGGGCTTTCCGTTGAGCACTACCTTGGAGCCGTCCGCACCGGACGGCTCCAAGGTAGTGCTCAGGGAGAAACGCTAGGCTTATCTCGACTGTCCGCGCCCAAAACCCGGTTCCGCCGGGAATCGCGGGCCCCATCTGTCCACCACTGAAAGAAGTAGTGTGCGAAAAGTACTAGCCGTAAGTTTGTCCGCCCTGCTCTTCCTGTCTGCCTGCGGCACAGAGGAAGAGGGCAAGTCCGCAGGCCAGGAGGGAGTCTTTGACTCCGTGAAGGTCAAGGTCGAGGATGCTGAGACCAAGCCGGAAGTGGAGTTCGACGCTCCGCTGGACATCACCGAAAGCGCCGCGAAGGTTGTCTACACGGGCGACGGCGAAGAAGTAGCCGACGGCCAGAGCATCACGTTCAAGTTTGTGGCCCTGAACGCCAACGATGCCAGTGTGGCGGGGGACACCTACTCGCAGGCCGCATCCACGCTGCCTGTCAACGACATGCTGAAGGAGCAGGACCCGGTTCTGTACGAGGTTTTGCTCGGAGCCAAGGTTGGCTCGCAGATTGCCTACGCCTTCCCCGAAGCCCAGGCCCAGGCCAGCGGCGCACAGGAGGGACAGGAGCAGCCCACCCAGGTTATGGTGCTCAGCGTGCTGAGCGCCCAGGACACCGTGCCGGTGCTGGAGAAGGATGAAGCAGCCGCCCGCAACGCCGACGGCACCCTGCTGATGGGCCAGGATGAAGTTGCTGCCCTCGAAAAGGACGGCAAGCTCCCCAAGGCGACCTTCGGTGAAGACGGGGTTCCCGCTGTGGAGATCCCCGAGGACGCTGTTGAACCTGAAAAGCTCGTCGTGAAGGTGCTCGAGGAAGGCGAAGGCGCTGCCCTGACCGAGACCAGCACCGTCAAGGCGAACTACCTCGGCGTAGGCCTGCGGGACGGCGAAACCTTTGACTCCAGCTATGAGCAGGGCGAGGCTGTGGAGTTCCCGCTGGACGGTGTTATCTCCGGCTGGACCTACGGACTGTCCGGCCAGAAGGCCGGCGCGAAGGTACTGCTGGTCATCCCGACCGAACTCGCCTACGGCGATCCCGCACAGCGCGGTCCGTCCGGCCCGCTGGTGTTTGTCGTGGACATCGAGGAAGTCAAGTAGCGTTAGAGCTGAACACAGCATCAACGCGGGAAACCGCCGCAGCGAGGAGCACCATGTCATTTGGAAAGCGTGAATACGACCGCCAGAAGCCGGAAATCGATTTTCCGGACCACGAAGCACCCACTGAGCTCCTGATCGAGGACATCGTGGTGGGCGACGGCCGCGAGGCCAAGGCCGGGGACACTGTCTCCACCCACTACGTGGGAGTTGCCTTCTCCACCGGTGAGGAATTCGATGCCTCGTGGAACCGCGGCACCCCCCTGGACTTCAAGGTGGGCGTTGGCCAGGTCATTCAGGGCTGGGACCAGGGCCTGCTGGGCATGAAGGTCGGCGGCCGGCGCCGGCTGGAAATCCCCGCGTCCATGGCATACGGAGACCGCGGCGCAGGTTCGGCCGTTGCACCCGGAGAGTCACTGATCTTCGTGGTTGACCTGCTGGGCGTCCGCTAATCCGGAACCCGTCCCGGGGCGGGCCGGCAGCTGCACTGCAGCTGCCGGCCCGCCTTTTTGGTCCCCGGACACCTGCTCCCGGAACCCGACAAGGTCCGCGCAGCCCGGACGGGCGCGGTAGATTGGCTTCCGTGTCCGCCAACAGAACCGAACGCCTCCTTAATCTCGTGATTGCCCTGCTGTCCACCCGCCGGGGTTTCACGAAACACGAACTCTTCGAAGAGATTGAGCTGTACAGCGAAGCGCCGTCCACCGCTGCCCGTGAAAAACTCTTCGACCGGGACAAGGCCTTCCTGCGCGAACAGGGTATTCCGGTGGAGTCCTACAGCGAGGAAATACTCTACGACCAGGACAATTCCGTCCGCCGGTACCGTATCCGCGCCGATCAGTACCGTCTGCCCGGAGTGCGTTTCACCCCTGAGGAATCTGCGGTCCTGGCCCTGGCCGCCGGCATGTGGGAACAGGCTTCCCTGGGTTCAGCGGCGGCACGGGCGCTGCGCAAGCTCCAGGCCCGCGGCGTGGAAGCCGAAGATGCTTCCGCCAGCGTGCTGCAGCCCCGGATCCGCACCAATGACCCCCATTTTGAGACGGTCTGGAAAGCCACAGTCACCCGTACACCGCTATCGTTTGGCTACCGCCCGGCGGACCGCATCCGCGGTTCCGGCGCAGCCCCGGCAAAGCCCGTCCGACGGCGCAGCACCGTACGCCATCTCCAGCCGTGGGGGATGGGCAGCCGGTTTGGCCACTGGTATGTCGTGGGATGGGACGTGGACCGCAAGGCCGAGCGGTTCTTCCGGCTGTCCCGCATGAGCGCCCCCGTGACGCTCGGCGAAGGCAGTTATGAGGTTCCTGAGAGCTTCAGCATTGATGTGTCCCTTGCCTCATTGGATACGGTCTTTGCCCCGGTGACAGCCATGGTCCGGGTTCGGGAGGGCACAGCGGCGGAACTGCGGCTGCGGCCCGGGGCGGAAGCCGCGCCCGCGGAGCAGCCCGGCTGGGAAGAGCTGATGCTGACGGTCCCGGACCTGGACGCGCTGGCAGCCGACACAGCGGCTCTGGGGGCCCGGGCCGTTGCCGTCCACCCGCCTGAATTCCGTTCTGCTGTAACCGAGCTCCTGGGCCAGGCACTGGAGGCGCAGACCAGGCCCGTAACGGCGTTCACCCTGGGCCGGCGTGCACCTGCGCCGGCAGCCAGTTCCACGGCCGCGCAGAGCCATCTCACCCGCCTGCTGGATCTGGTGCCTTATGTCCTGGGAAACCAGGGCGCCGACCTCGAGGAGACAGCCCGGCGCTTCGGCGTGAGTCCGGCCCAGCTCGCCGCGGACCTGAACCTTCTCTTCGTGAGCGGTCCGCGCCACTATCCCAACGGCCTCATGGACGTGAATTTCGAGAATGGACAGATTTTCATCGACAACGCCGATGATCTGTCCGAACCGGTCCGGCTGGGAATGGACGAAGCCGCAGCACTGATGGTGGGTCTGGACACGCTGGCGGCCCTGCCGGGGGTTGGCGACACTCCGGCGCTGGCCAGCGCCCTGGAAAAACTCAGCGAAGCAGCGGGGGAATCCGCACGGGCAGGCACTGCGGTGGCCGCGCGGCTGGCCGAGCCCACCGCCAACGCAGCGGTCCTGGAGACCCTGCAGCAGGCCATCACCGGCCACCGGCAGCTGGACATGCGGTATCTCGTTCCCAGCCGGGACGAACTAACAGACCGCACTGTGGATCCCCGCCGGCTCTTCTCTGTGAATGATCTTTGGTACCTGGAGGCATGGTGCCACCGTTCGGAGGGCGTGCGGAACTTCCGGGTGGACCGGATCCACCGCGTCACGGACAGCGGCCCGGCCTCCTGGCAGGGTCCCGCCGCGGATGCGGTTTTTCCGGCAGGTCTCTTCCGCCCGGGGGCCGAAGACACTCTGGTAACCCTGATCACCGACCCTTCCGCGGCTTGGGTGGAAAGCGCCTACGATGCCGTCCGGCGCGCCGACCTGTCACGGGGTCGCAGCGCTGTGGAACTGCGGGTGGGCAACACCCGGTGGATACCGGGCTTCATTGCCCGCCAGGGAGGCAGCGCAGCTGTTGCCGCACCCCCGGAACTGCGCAGTGAAACCGGAGACTGGCTGCGGGAAGCTCTGGAGAATTACGGTCCGGACCTGCCGGACAAGTAGCCCGTGAGCACCGTGAGGCCGGGAATGCCGGGGGTTGGGGTTTCCCCCACTATGCTGGAACTATGCCTTGGTGGTCCTGGATTTTGATATGGGCGGCGCTCATTGTCGCCGCTGCAGCGTTTTACGGCCTGGTTGGCTGGCGGATTTTCCGCAAACTGATGGCTACGCTGCGTGAAGCGGAAGGTGCTGTGTCGCGGCTGGGACTGTCAGTGCCGGCAGCGGCGGTGCCCCTTACAGGAACTTCCGAGCAGGAGCTCGGAATCTTCGATGACCCCACCCGCGCCAAAGCCCGCTACGAAGAAGGTAAAGAGGCGCGCAAGGCCCGGCGGCGGGAGCACCGGGTAGCCCGGCGCCTCGCCAACGGCCAGCCCCGCGCCCTGCGGGACTTCCCAGACCTCTGACGTAAACTGTCTCAAAACGAAAGGACACCGGCATGAACGGCATTCAAGGCTGGCACATAGTAATTCTCGTCATTTTGGCACTCCTGCTCTTCGGTGCACCCAAGCTTCCCGGCCTGGCCCGCAGCGTGGGACAGTCGCTGCGCATCTTCAAGTCCGAGGTCCGGCAGATGAAGGACGAAAATCCGTCCTCCGACCCCGCGGCGGGCGACCCGGTGGAGGGACGTATCGTCAACAATCCCTCAGCCACCGGGGCAGCCGGCGGCCCGGTTCCTCCGGCAGCCCCCGGCGCTCCTGCCAACCCGGGAACCGAGCAGCGCCCCGCGGGTAATCCGCCCACCAGCCTGTAACGGCCGTGGCGCTGACCAAAGGTCGCAAAGCCAACCCGGAAGGGCGGATGGCCCTCAAGGACCATCTGCGGGAGGCACGAAACCGCCTGTTCAAGTCAGGCATAGCTGTTGTACTGGGCACCGTGGCAGGCTTCTTCCTGTATATGCCCGCCTTCAATGCGCTGACCCGGCCGGTCCTCGACGTGGGGAACCAGGACGGACGGTTTGCCACCATCAACTTCGAGGGCGTGGCGACCCCGTTCGACCAGATGATCCAGGTCTCGGTCTTTCTGGGGCTGCTCATGTCCTGCCCGGTGTGGCTCTACCAGCTCTGGGCATTCATTACTCCGGGCCTGAAGACCAAGGAACGCCGCATGGCGCTGGGCTTCATGGCTGCGTCCGTGCCGTTGTTCCTGGGCGGCGTGGCGCTGGCCTGGATCCTCCTGCCCAGTGCCATCGACGTGCTCACCGGATTCACTCCCGAGGGCAGTGCCAACGTGATCACGGCCAGTGTCTACCTGGCTTTTGTGCTCAGGCTCCTGCTGGCCTTTGGCATTGCATTCCTCATCCCCGTAGTGCTGGTGGGACTGAACATGACCGGCATCCTGCCCGGCAAGCTCATCGTCAAATACTGGCGGATCACCATCTTCCTGATCTGCGTCTTCGCTGCCATGGCGGCTCCGGGCGGCGACGCCCTCACGATGTTCTACATGGCTGCACCGCTTCTGCTGCTCTTCGGCCTGGCCGTGGGCATCTGCCTCATCAATGACAGGCGCCGGGCGAAACGGAACGCCGCCCGCGAGGCCGCCGTCAGCGCCTCCGCCGACACCGCAACACCGCTGGAGAACCTCTAGCCCGCACCGGCCGGGCACGGCACGCCGCGTTTCAGCCCAAGGCGGAGCAGGAGCCCTTTGGCACCGCGGCGGCCGTGCAGAGTCTAGTCTTGAAACATGACTTCCCCGTCGGAGCGGTACCTGGCCGCGAAAGAACGTGCCGAGCACTCCAAGACCCACCTGGCAGTCTTCGAGCAGCAGCTTGGTTTTGACCTTGATCCGTTCCAGTCAGAGGCCTGCCGGTCCGTTGAGTCCGGCCGCGGCGTTCTGGTGGCTGCGCCCACCGGCGCCGGAAAAACCGTGGTGGGGGAGTTCGCTGTTTACATGGCCCTTGAGCGCGGGCTCAAGGCGTTCTACACCACCCCCATCAAGGCCCTGAGCAACCAGAAATACCTCGAGCTCTGCGCCTCCTACGGATCTGAGCGTGTGGGACTGCTCACCGGGGACACCAGCATCAATCCGGACGCCGACGTCGTCGTGATGACCACTGAAGTCCTGCGCAACATGCTCTACTCCAATTCCTCAACGCTGGACGAGCTGGGCTATGTGGTGATGGACGAGGTCCATTACCTCGCTGACAGGTTCCGCGGCGCAGTCTGGGAGGAAGTCATCATCCACCTGCGCTCCGACGTGCAGCTGGTCTCCCTCAGCGCCACCGTCTCTAACGCCGAAGAATTCGGCGCCTGGCTGGATACTGTCCGGGGGGACACCGACGTCGTGGTCTCCGAACACCGCCCCATACCCCTGTGGCAGCATGTCATGGTGGGCCGGGACATCATGGACCTCTTCGAAGCAGATGTTTCCTTCGACGAGGCTGCGGAACCCGAGCAGCCCGCCGGCGTCCAGGAACGCTACCGGGTGAACCCCGAACTGCTGGAGCTTGCCCGCGCCGAATCCCGGATCAACCAGCGCGGCCACGGTGGACACTGGGGCGGCTCGCGCGGTTCCTCACGCAACGGCCACCGCGACGCGTCCCGGCGCGGTCATTCCGGCCCGCCCATCAGCAGGATTCCTAAGGCTTCCCGTCCCGCGGTGATTTCCCAGCTGGACAAGCGCGGACTGCTTCCGGCCATCACCTTCATCTTTTCCCGCAACGGGTGCGAAGCAGCGGTGCGGCAGTGCGTGGACTCCGGCCTGTGGCTGACCAATGAGCCGGAACGCGCCGCCATTGCGCGCCTCGTGGATGAAGCCAGCCAGGACATCCCCGAGGATGACTTGGAAGTCCTGGGCTTCTGGACCTGGCGGGAAGGACTGATCCGGGGCTTTGCCGCCCATCACGCGGGTATGCTTCCCACCTTCAAGGAGGTGGTGGAACGGCTGTTTACCGCAGGACTCGTCCGGGCGGTCTTTGCCACTGAAACCCTTGCCCTTGGCATCAACATGCCGGCCCGCACAGTTGTCCTGGAGAAGCTGGACAAGTTCAACGGCGAAGCCCACGTGGACATCACTGCCGGGGAGTACACCCAGCTCACGGGACGCGCCGGCCGCCGCGGCATCGACGTCGAAGGCCACGCCGTGGTGCTGTGGCAGCCCGGCACAGACCCCGCTGCCGTTGCGGGCCTGGCCTCCCGGCGGACCTATCCGCTGAACTCCAGTTTCCGCCCCACCTACAACATGAGCATCAACCTGATGGCTCAGTTCGGGCGCGAACGGTCCCGGGAAATCCTGGAATCCTCCTTTGCCCAGTTCCAGGCTGACCGCTCAGTGGTGGGGCTGGCCAAGCAGGTCCGGTCCCGGGAGGAATCCCTGTCCGGCTACGAAAAGGCCATGACCTGCCATTTGGGTGACTTCACGGAATACGCAGCCCTGCGCCGGGAGCTGTCCGACCTCGAGGCACAGGCCTCAAAGACGCGCGCCAGGGACCGCCGCTCCGCCGTGGCGGCATCCCTGGACGGGCTGGTGCCGGGTGACGTCATACTGATTCCGGGCGGCCGGAATTCCGGCTACGCCGTGGTCCTGCCGCAGGAATTCTCAGCAGGCCGCGAGGCGCGGACCACGGTCCTGACCGAGGACAAGCAGGTCCGGCGAATCACCGCGCAGGAACTGGACGGCGCTGTGGAAACCGTGTCGCACATCCGGATTCCCAAATCCTTCAACTCACGGGTGACGAAGGACCGGCGGGATCTGGCGTCATCAATGCGCAACGCCCTGCATGAACACCGTCCGCCGCGTGCTTCGACCAGGCGCGGCGGAGCCCTCCACGTGGGGGGCGCCAACCGGCAGGAACAGGCCATCACCGAACTGCGCCGAAAAATGCGGGCTCACCCCTGCCACGGCTGCAGCGACCGGGAAAACCACGCACGCTGGGCCGAACGCTGGTGGAAACTGCGCCGCGAAACGGACAATCTGGCGGGCCAGATCCGCGGCCGTACCAACACCATTGCCAAGACCTTTGACCGGGTGTGCGATGTGCTGGGCCGGTACGGATACGTGGCCCCGGACGAAACCGGACGCGTGGTGGTGACTCCCAACGGACAGAAGCTGCGCCGCATCTACGGCGAAAAGGATCTGCTTATAGCTCTCTCGCTGCAGAACGGCGCGTTCAACGACGTCGACGCCGCCGAGCTGGCAGCGCTGGCCACCGCACTGGTCTACCAGGCCAAGCGCGAAGAGCGGGGAGTGCGTCCCAAGCTGCCCAGCATTTCCCTCGAGGTTGCCATGGACGTCATAGTGCGCCAATGGTCCCGGCTGACCGACCTGGAGGAGTCGGAACGGCTGCCCCAAACAGGGGAGCCCGACCTCGGCCTGGTGTGGCCGATGTACAAGTGGGCCAAGGGGAAGCACCTTCAGCTGGCCCTGAACGGCACCGAACTGGCAGCCGGAGACTTTGTCCGGTGGACCAAACAGGTGATCGACCTGCTCGACCAAATGGCCAAGGTGCCGGACCTGCCCGCAGGCCTGCGCCGCCGCTGCATTGACGCCATCGGGCTGATTCGCCGCGGCGTGGTCGCCTATTCGGCCGTCAGCGAGTAATCCCGCTGCTCCAGCCAACCTGCCTTCCGGCGGGCAACCCTCAACAACCGCGTCCGTTACCGGCGCGCGGCAGAAACAGTCCAGCACTACAGAAACAGGTAAGTCCTTGAACGCCAATCCCGCCCCCAGCAGTTCGAAGCTGACGTTGTACCGCAACGGATCCGTCTACAGCGCCGCGGATCCGTTTGCCACAGCAATGCTGGTGGAGGGTGACACCGTCGCCTGGGTTGGATCCGAGCAGGCTGCCGCCTCGCTGCAGGACAGCCGCATGGACGTGGTTGACCTGGGCGGGGCGCTCATTACGCCCGGCTTCGTGGACGCACACGCACACATTACGGAAACCGGTGCAGCGCTCTCCTCGCTTGACCTGACGAACGCGGCATCGCTCACCGAGCTTTTGGACCTGGTGGCCCAAGCGGCCGCCCGTACCGACGGACTGATCGCAGGTTACGGCTGGGACGAGTCATCCTGGCCCGAACGCAGGGTCCCCACCGCCGCCGAACTTGATGCGGCTTCGGGGTCCCGCCCCGTTTACCTTGCCCGCACGGACGTGCACTGTGCCGTGGTATCCGGAACCCTTGCAGCCGCACTGAACCTCGCGGCTTACGACGGATGGGACAACGGCTTCGTGGTGCGTGCAGCGCACACCCTGGCACGGACCGCGTCCCGCTCCCTGGATCTCGCTCAGCGCTCCCGCTACCAGCAGGCCGCGCTCAAGCATGCCGCCTCGCAGGGCATCATCGCTGTCACCGAAATGGCAGCCCCGCACATTTCTCCGGTCGAGGATCTGCGCCAGCTGGTGGGGTTGGAGGGCTCTCTCGGGGCTGACCCGCTTCCCGAGGTGCTGCCCTACTGGGGGCAGCTCGTTCAGTCCGAGGCAGAGCTGGCCGAGGTTACGGCACCGTTCGAAGGCAGGCTGCGCGGGCTTGCCGGGGACCTGAACATGGACGGCTCCATCGGCGCCCGGACAGCAGCCCTGAGGACGCCCTACACGGACGCCCCCGATACCAGCGGCACGCTGTACCTGACCGCCGAGCAGGCCGGACGCCATTTGGAGCTGGCAACCCGGGCGGGCCTGCAGGGCGGATTCCATGTCATCGGGGACGCCGGTTTGGACACGGTCCTCTCCGGACTCCGCATCGCCGCGGAAGCAGTGGGCGAGGAATCGATCCGTGCGTCCCACCACCGGCTGGAGCATGTGGAGATGGCCGATGATGCGGCTGTTGCCGAGATGGTCCGCTACGGCGTCATTGCCAGCATGCAGCCGGGCTTCGACGCTGCCTGGGGCAGCAGCGGCGGACTTTATGAGCAGCGCCTGGGGGAGCGCAGCCGCTCCATGAACCGGTTTGCCTCCCTGCTTTCCGCCGGCGTCATGGTTGCCCTGGGTTCCGACGGTCCCGTGATGCCGCTGGATCCGTGGTCTGCTGTCCGGGCTGCAGTTTTCCACTCCAACCCGGCGGAACGCATTTCCTCGCGTGCCGCGTTCATCGGCCACACCCGGGCGGGATGGCGGGCGGCAGGGTCGGGGAACTTCATGCTGGGCCAGCTGGCACCGGGTTCTCCTGCCTCCTATGCCGTGTGGGAGGTTGAAGAGCTGATGGTCCAGACTCCTGAAGGCAAGGGAGCGGCGTGGAGCACTGATCCCCGGGCGGGAACCCCGCTGCTCCCGGCGCTGGACACTGCGCACCAGCCGCGCTGCCTGCTGACCGTGCACAACGGCACAGAACTGTACCGGTCAGTAGGGTTCTAGGATCCACTTCCCGCAAAACAGCCCGGCGGCTCGCCCGCGTGACCTGCACTAACGAGTAAATGCCCTAGTGAGGGGCTTGTTGACACATTCGTGACAACACGTAGGCTAGGGGAATCGCGGCGGGTCCACGGGAAACTGAGCCCGTCGTGCGCGCACATCGATGCGCGCGAAGTGTTGGGCACTACAGGTACGTTGAGCATTACAGGTACTGAGTGCGTATGAGGGGCAGTTTCAACCGTCAGTAGAAAACAGTTCCGGCCCCGGCCGGCTCTGGCCCGAAGGCGGATGACACTGCCCCTCTGCGTGCACCGAACAGCGGGTGTGACCGGCACTGCACCGGCACGTGCAAGAGTGGGGCACCCGCGGACCATATACTGGGAAGTCTTGTCGGGGTAAGAACCCCAGTGGCCGTGTTCTCCTCGGCCTGTCCCCAATGAAAGGCAATCTGAGTGCGCGTCCTGACCATCATCCCGACCTACAACGAAATCGAATCGCTTCCCAAGACGCTTCAGCGGCTGCGGCTGGCGGTGCCGGATTCGGATGTGCTGATCGCGGACGATAACAGCCCCGACGGCACCGGAGCCTACGCGGATGAGATTGCCGCCAAGGACCCGCAGGTGCACGTGCTGCACCGCAGGGGCAAGGAAGGGCTCGGCGCCGCGTACATTGCCGGCTTTCGGTGGGGCCTGGAGCGGGACTACGACATCCTCGTTGAGATGGACGCTGACGGATCCCACAAGCCCGAGCAGCTGCCGCTGCTGCTGGCTGCCGCGGAAAACGGTGCCGACCTGGTGATCGGTTCACGCTGGGTTCCTGGCGGCTCCGTGGTCAACTGGCCCCTGCACCGCAAGATCCTGTCCCGCGGCGGAAGCACGTATTCGCGCCTCATGCTCGGAATCGGAGTCCGTGACATCACGGCAGGTTTCCGGGCCTTCCGCCGAAGCACGCTTCAGAAGCTGGACCTCAGCGCCGTGGAGTCGGTGGGCTACGGCTTCCAGGTGGACATGACCTTCCGTGTTGCCCGGCTGGGACTTCGGATCCAGGAGGTTCCGATCACATTCGTGGAGCGCGAGTTCGGTGCTTCCAAGATGAGCGGAAACATCGTCTTTGAAGCCATCGCCAACGTCACGAAGTGGGGTTTGGGCGCCCGCTGGAAGAAGCTGACGCACCGCGGCTAGGAACGCCCGCAGCAAGAAGGGAGGGCGGTTGCCGTACGGCAACCGCCCTCCCTTCTTGCACAGGTACGCTCAGCGGATCACGTTTTACTTCGAGGCAGTGGTGCGCTCTCCGCGGCGCTCCCGAAGGATGTTCAGACGGTCCTGGAGGATTGTTTCCAGTTCCTCGATGCTGCGCCGCTCCAGCAGCATGTCCCAGTGGGTGCGTACCGGCTTGTCATTGCTGTTGTCCGGCTTCTCGCCGTCAACCAGGAGGGCTTCCTTGCCGGTCTTGGATACCCAGACCGGAGGAACGTCGGCCTCGGCGGCGAACGTCACGAATACCCGTTCGCCGTCCTCGCAGCGGTATTCCACCCGCTGGCGGGGAGCCGGCTCTACGCCGGATTCAGTCTCCATGCTCTGCGCGCCAAGGCGCATACCCCGCAGGCTGCGATCGCTCATCTTTTCTCCCTCTTCAGTCCGAAGGATCCCGGGGGATCCGTCTGTAGTGCTGGTGGTACCGTTCCGCCCCGGTACCGTCAAAAGTTTGTGCCGCACGCCGGCTTGGACGCGTTCGGAGCGTTCGAGCCGCTGTGCCGTCCCGAAGGCGGCCCACTGGAGTCAACGCGGATGACGCGCGGAATGTTCCGGCACGTTATCCGTTGATGTCTCCAGGGGCGGGCCAAAGGGATGACCCCGGCAAACAACCAATTATACCGGGCGCCGGCGCTTTGCCGTAACCGTCAGGCTAGACAGCGGCGTCGGGGGAGTCGGCCAGGGTGGGCGCAGCCGGCGAAGCTGCTCCGGCCGGCGCCGGTTTGGGAGCCGCCGTGTCCTCGCCCGCAGTGCTGTGGCCGGTGCCGTTGGAAGACCCGTTGGAGGTTCCATTGGCCGAGAAACTGTCGGGCACGTAATTGCCCAATGCGCTTCCGACGCCCTTGAGCGCTTCGCCGAGCTCGCTGGGAATGATCCACATCTTGTTCGAGGTTCCCTCGGCCAGCTTCGGCAGGGTCTGCAGGTATTGGTAGGCCAGAAGCTTCTGGTCCGGGTTCCCCTTGTGGATGGCTTCGAAGACCTTGGCGATGGCCTGGGATTCACCGTCGGCGCGCAGGATATCCGCTTTGGCATCACCTTCGGCGGCAAGGATGGCTGCCTGCCGGCGCCCTTCCGCGTTCAGGATCTGTGCCTGCTTGGTGCCTTCGGCCGTCAGGATGGTGGCGCGGCGTTCACGCTCGGCCCGCATCTGCTTTTCCATGGAGTCCTGGATCGACAGGGGCGGTTCAATGGCCTTGAGCTCGACGCGGGAAACCCGGATGCCCCAGCGGCCGGTCGCCTCGTCCAGGACGCCGCGAAGCTGGCCGTTGATGCGGTCGCGCGAGGTCAGTGCCTCTTCAAGGTTCAACCCGCCGACGACGTTGCGCAGGGTGGTGGTGGTGAGCTGCTCAACAGCGTGGATGTAGTTGGCGATCTCGTAGGTGGCCGCACGCGGATCGGTCACCTGGAAGTAGACGACGGTGTCAATGGAAACCACCAGGCTGTCTTCAGTGATGACCTGCTGCGGCGGGAAGGAAACGACCTGCTCGCGGAGGTCCAGCAGCGGGAGCAGCCGGTCCACGAAAGGAATGAGGATGGTCAGGCCCGGGGACAGCGTCCGCTGGTACTTTCCCAGCCGCTCAACGACGCCGGCGCGGGCCTGCGGAATGATCTTGACCGATTTCACCAGGATGACCAGGACAAAAATTATCAGGACAGCCAGAATGATGATGAGGCCGGTTGCTCCGGAACTCATATTCCCCCTTCAGGTTTTGGCCCGCCCGTTCGGACGGGCCTGGTTTTGTGTCGGCGGTCCCCGCCGCCGGAATCTTGGTGTCTGTGCCTTACCGCTGAACCCCGGGATCCTCGGTTGGTTCCCCGCTGGTACTGGTCTCGGTGGCGTGCGCCCCGCCGGGAGCGGCCACAACGACGGCGGTGGCCCCGTCAATACGGGTCACAAGCGCCGGCGCGCCGGCGTTGAGGCTGGAACCGTCCGGAGTGCGGGCAGTCCAGATGTCGCCGCCGATCTTGACCGTTCCTGCGGAGCCGGACACGGCTTCCAGGGCCACCGCAGGCTCGCCGATGAGCCGGTCAATGTTGGAGCGCCGATCCTTGGGCCCGCGCTCCAGGTGTTTCAGCGCTATGGGCCGGACAAGAACGATCATCAGCAGCGCCACAATGCAGAAAACCACCACCTGCAGGAAGAGCGGTGCACCGAAGACCGCTGCCAGCATGGCAGCGAGGGCGCCCACTGACAGCATCGCGAAGAACAGGTCCAGCGTCAGCGTTTCAATGGCGGCCAGGGCCAGGAAAAGTACCAGCCAAACCGCCCAGCCGTAATCGAGCATCCATTGGTATACGTCCTGCATGTCAGTCCCCTTCGGCTCCGCCGAATGCGGTGCAGCGGCGGTTGGAGTGTACGGGCGGTGCTGCCCATTGTGCCCGATACGGCCGGATTATGTCCGGTGGACACCGTATGACGGGTATAACGTTTGGGTGCCGCTTTCCGTGCTAGCCATCATAGTGCCGCAGCACGGGGGTGTCAGGCGGCGCGGAACAGCTGCAGGGAGAAGGAAGCGGTCACCGGGATGGATTCCGGTATTTTCGCCAGAGTGTTCCCGAGCAGGTCCCGGTCCAGGTGCCGGGCAGAGGGTCCCATCAGGGCCACGTTGCGAATATCCGCAGCACTGAGGTTCATGGAGTATTCGCAGTGGCTGGTCTGCTCCGCACGGAAGTGGTCCTTCACCGCTGCTGCTACCCGGTTCTCCTTCTCCCCGCCGATGTCCAGCATCCCCGCCAGACTGCGGATCTCCTGCAGATGTTCGGGCTGCGGCGTGACGACCATTAGGATCCCGTTTGTGCTCAGGACGCGGCGGAACTCCGGAACATTGCGCGGAGCGAACACATTCACCACCGCGTCCACCGACGCGTCGGCCAGCGGAAGCGGGCGCCATACGTCCCAGACAAGGCAGGTGGCTGCAGGCAGTGCCCGGGCGGCCCGGCGCAGCGCGAACTTGGAGATGTCCAGCGCCACTGCCGCCGTGCCCGGAAGGGACCGGGTTACAGCGCCGAGGTAATAGCCCGTGCCGGCGCCGGCATCGAGGACTGACCGTGCGTCCGGAACTGCGCCCGCAACCAGCCGGGCAACTTCCTGAGCCATGGGCTGGTAATGGCCGGATGAAAGGAAATCCACCCGCGCCTGCACCATCTCTGCTGTATCGGCTGCGAATTTGGTGCCGCTGCCCGTCAGCAGGTTGAAGTATCCCTGGCGTGCAGCGTCATAGCGGTGCCCCCCGGGACAGGTGAGGCTGCGCCCCCGGTCCGCCTCGACGGAAGACAGCGGCCCGCGGCAGACCGGGCACAGCAGCAGGGAAGGCGTTAAAGGCATCCTTCTATCTTAGGTGCGGCCCGCGGGGTGCAGCAGTCACGGTTCCGCAGTCACAGTTCCGCGGTCCGGTCCGGCATCGGTAGTAGGCTCAAGCGCGTGAAACCTTGTGATCTGGATCTCCTGACCTCCGTCTCTGCCCCTGCCATTCATCCAAACGGCACACATGCCGTGGTGTCTGCCACCAGGCCCGATTTCGCTGCCGATGCCTATGTAGGCCAACTCTGGTCCGTTCCCCTGGGCGACGGCGCTACCCCGCGACGCCTCACCCGCGGTTTTTCCGACACCCGGCCGCAGTTCTCACCCGACGGGGAAACGCTGGCTTTCCTGCGTTCGGCCCCCGGCAGCAAGCCGCAGCTCTTCGCGATGCCCGCCGGAGGCGGCGAGCCCGTACAGCTCACCGACACCAAGATGGGCGTGAGCTGGTTCCGGTTCTCGCCGAATTCCGCACAGGTGGTGTTCTCTTCAAGGGTTCCCGCCCACGGCAGATACGGAACGGTCGACGGCGTCGGCGCAGGCGCGGAGGACCCGCGCCTGATCAGCAGCTACAAATACCGGGCGAACGCTGCCGGTTACACCGCCGACAAACGGGTGCAGGTGTTCCTGCTCGACCTGCCGGCACTGGATGCCGAGCCGTGGATCGAGCCGGCGGGACGGATGAAGGAAACCCTGGCAGACAAGGCCGAAACGGGACGGTTCCCCGTCGCCCGGCAGCTGACGCAGGCTGACGCCGATGCCTCCGCACCCGTTTTTTCCGCCGACGGCAAGCGCATCCTGTTTACCGCTTCGCTGCACGACACAGCCGATGAGGACCTGGTCTCCGACGTCTACGCCCTCGAACTGTCCGGCGAACTGTCCGGCGATCTTTCTGCCGGAACACCGGAACGCCTCACCAATACGGGCGGTGGGGCCT
>NZ_JASDDG010000010.1 GCF_030407495.1 Arthrobacter sp. APC 3897
GTTGACCTTCACCAGGCCGTCTTCGATCAGTTGCTTGGCCTGGATGCCGTCTTCGGCCAGGCCGGCCAGCTTGAGCAGCTGGCCCAGGCGGATCATTTCGTCGCGGATGGGAAGGTCTTGGGGGTCGGTATTACTCATCCCTCCATTCTGCCGGATATTGTTCCCCGCCGATTCCGGCCGTGCGGCGGCCCTGGCGTAGGGTAAGTCCGTGCCAAATGCTGTGCGAATCAATCCGCTGATCGGTCTGCCCCTTGCTGTCCTGGCCGGGACGGCCATTCCCGCGCAGGCGCGTGCCAACGGCGCCCTGCGCGAGAGGATTGACGACGGCCTGGCGGCGGCCCTCATCGCTTTCTCCATGGGGTTGTTACTCATGATCGTTATATCCGTAGTGCTGCCTAAGGGTCGCGCCGGAGCCGCCCAGCTAATCCCGGCCCTGCGGGAACGCCGGTTTCCGCGCTACTACGTGCTGGCCGGCGCCATTGGCGGCTATTTCGTGCTCTCCCAAACCCTCACTGTGGCGGTGCTCGGCGTTGCTGTGTTCACCGTGGCCGCCGTCGCGGGCCAAACCATGACCGGGCTGGTGGTGGACCGGCTGGGCATCGGGCCCGCAGGCAAGAAAGCCCTGACCGTGATGCGGGTGGTGGGGGCGGTGCTGACCATCGCCGCCGTCGCCTGGGCCGTGAGTCCCAAGCTCAGCGGTGGATCCTCGGCCGCAGACCTTCTGCCGGTCCTTTTGCCCCTGACCGCGGGGATGCTGATGAGTTTCCAGTACGCCATGAACGGCACCACGGGCATGCATTACGGCACGCCGATCACCGCAACCCTCGTGAACTTCATCTCCGGTGCCGCCGTCCTGCTGGTCTGCTGGCTGATCAAGGTGGCCGTGTCCGGGTTTGGTGATCCGCTGCCGGGGGAGTGGTACCTGTACCTTGGCGGTCCGCTGGGCTGCGTGTTTATCGGGTTGAGCGCCCTGCTGGTGCGCAGCCTGGGAGTGCTGCTGACCAGCCTGGGCATGATCGGCGGGCAGCTGGTGGGCTCGCTGCTGCTGGACATTTTCCTGCCCGCGCCGGGCACCGTCGTCGTCGCCGCAACGGTGCTGGGCACCGGGCTGACCCTCGCCGCCATTGTGGTGGCCACCCTGCCCTGGAACATGCCCGGGGTGCTGCGCCGCCGCTAAAGGGTGCCGTGTGACGGGCCGGCTGTTCCGGTTCCACGTGCCCGGTGCCGGGCTTTGGCCGCAGTGACCTTAAGCTGGTAGTTGTAGCTTTTTGCCTTTTGCAGTTCCTCGCCGCGCAACCTGCCGGTGCACACTGCAACGGGACCATAGGCGGACCGCACCCAGCGGCCTGCGCAGACACGAAAGAACGGCGGTACCATTCCATGGCTTCGACCAAATCCAAACTGGATCCGATCATCTCCCTCGCCAAGCGCAGGGGGTTCGTCTTCCAGTCGGGTGAGATTTACGGCGGGTCCCGCTCTGCATGGGATTACGGCCCCCTGGGCGTCGAACTCAAGGAAAACATCAAGAAGCAGTGGTGGCAGCACATGGTCCGCGGGCGCGACGACGTCGTCGGGCTGGACTCCGCCGTCATCCTCCCGCGCCAGGTCTGGGAGGCCTCCGGCCACGTTGAGGTCTTCTCCGATCCGCTGGTTGAATGCCTGAGCTGCCACAAGCGTTACCGCGCAGACCACCTCGAAGAGGCCTACGAGGAAAAGAAGGGCCACGCCCCGGAAAACGGCCTGGCCGACATCGCCTGCGCCAACTGCGGCACCAAGGGACAGTGGACCGAGCCGCAGGAATTTTCCGGCCTGCTCAAGACCTTCCTCGGCCCGGTAGCCAATGAAGAGGGCATGCACTACCTGCGCCCCGAAACCGCGCAGGGCATCTTCGTGAACTTTAACAATGTGCTCACCACCTCACGCAAGAAGCCGCCGTTCGGCATCGGCCAGATCGGCAAGAGCTTCCGCAACGAAATCACGCCGGGCAACTTCATCTTCCGCACGCGCGAGTTCGAGCAGATGGAGATGGAATTCTTCGTTGAGCCCGGCACGGACGAGGAGTGGCACAAATACTGGATCGAAAACCGGTTCAACTGGTATGTGAACCTGGGTATTGACCCGGAGAACCTGCGCCTCTTCGAGCACCCGCTGGAAAAGCTGAGCCACTACTCCAAGGGCACCACCGACGTCGAATACCGTTTCGGTTTCCAGGGCTCCGAGTGGGGCGAGCTGGAAGGCATCGCCAACCGCACCGACTTCGACCTCGGTACGCACTCCAAGCACTCCGGCACTGAGCTCAGCTACTTCAACCAGGCCACCAACGAGCGCTTCACTCCGTACGTGATTGAGCCCGCCGCCGGCTTGACCCGTTCCTTCATGGCGTTCCTGGTGGATTCCTACACCGAGGATGAGGCCCCCAACGCCAAGGGCGGTGTCGACAAGCGCACCGTGCTGAAGCTGGATCCGCGCCTGGCACCGGTCAAGGCCGCCGTGCTGCCGCTGAGCCGCAACGAGGACCTGTCCCCGAAGGCTAAGGACCTCGCCGCGCAGCTGCGCCGGAACTGGAACATCGACTTCGACGACGCCGGCGCCATTGGCCGCCGGTACCGCCGCCAGGACGAAATCGGGACCCCGTTCTGCATCACCGTGGACTTCGACACCCTCGAAGACCAGGCCGTCACCGTGCGCGAACGCGACTCGATGGCCCAGGAGCGCGTGAGCCTGGACAAGGTCGAGGGCTACCTCGCCGCCCGGTTGATCGGAGCGTAATGGCACTGACGTTCCGCGAATGGCGCGAAGATGACGACCTCAAGCTGAACCAGCTGTGGGGCGATCCGGAAACGGTGCAGTCCGGACAGTTCCGGGCTGTGCTGCGGCCGTCCTCCAACGAGCCCTGGAGCCGCTGCATAGTGGCCGAGGATGACGGCGTTCCCGTGGCCGCCGGCGTCGTCTACGAAACATCCCTGCATCCGGACCGGCTGTGGATCTACGTGGAAGTGGCGCGGGAAAACCGGCGCGCCGGCCTCGGTTCAACCCTGCTGGCGATGCTGCGCAAGGAAGCCGAGCTGGCGCCGTCGGGCGTTACCGCCCTGCGGGCGAAGGTGGAGCCGGGCACGTCCGGTGCTGCTTTTGCCGCAGCCGCCGGGTTCTCCCGGATCCAGCGGTCCCGGGTGGTCGTGGTGGAACCGGGCCGGATCAGTCTGCCCGTGTTCCAGGACGACGCCGGGCCCCAGCTGGAGGAAGCAGCCACCGGATCGGTGGAACTGACCCAGGCCGTGGCGGATTTCTACAACAGCGTGCACGGCTGGGACCGGGCAGACATGACGCTGGGCCGGGCCCAGCAGATGCTGCTCAATGACGCCACGGGTGCCGCCGGCGCGGTGGTGCTGCGCGACGCGCCCAAGGCCAAGGGCGGAAAGATTGCTGCGTTTGCCGTGAGCTACACGCACAACCGCACCGATGAGCCCGCCGACGTGTTCCTGGGCTACGACACAAAGCTGGAACGGTCCGAGCAGGAAGCGGCCCTGGAATCGCTGCTGGCCATGCTCACGTACCAGTATCCGGTGCAGCTGGAAGTGGATGAATCCATGGCTCCCGTAGCACGGATCATCCAGGCTCTGCTGGAGAAGGGTGCCGCCCGCGAGGTTGGCCCGGCGACGGAGATCGTCAGCAGCTAGCGGGTACATGACGACGACGGCGGGGGCCGGTTCCTTCGGGGGCCGGCACCCGCCGTCGTCGTCCCGGAGGTGCGTCGGCCGCGTGTCGGGTCCCGTGGCCGCGTCTGCAGAACAGATATCGGGCCCATAAGCCACATTTAGGCCCATGATCTGCCCTAGCGAGTATTGGAACGGCCTAAAGAGTCCCGGCCGGCCTAGTCAGCGAGCCGGCCGGAAATCCCGTACAAGACCGACTCGGTCACTTCATCCAGCGAGCGCCCGGGGCTGAAGACCAGCCATTCAAGTCCGCCGGTCAGAGCTGCGCCAAACACGCTGCCGGCCACCAGCTCCAGCCTGCCCTCCATCTCCGCCGGTGGAGCGGTCTCCCGGATGGGAATGATGAACTCGCCCAGGACTTCACGGCGAAGCAGCTCCAGGGAAGGCTGCCAGGCGCGGTCCGTCCGGAAGATTTCCGCGGCGAGCAGCCGGGCCAGGGCGCGGTTGTCGGCCACCGTTTCCAGCAGCGCCCGGACCATGGCCTGCAGGGCCGGCCATCCGGTCAGCGCGGAGCGGGCGCTGCGCACCGTTTCCGCCAGCACCCCGACACCCTCCAGCAGCAGCTCCTCGAACAACCGGTCCTTGGACGTGAAGTTGTAATAGACGCTGCCCTTGGCGACACCGGCCCGTTCGGCAACGTTTTCCATGGTGGTTCCGGTGATGCCGTTGTCCGCGGCCAGCTGCAACGCGGCATCGAGGATTGCGCGCTTGGTACCTGACTGGCGTGGCATGGAACGTTCCCTTTTCTTCATGACGGCTTTCTTCGTGACGGCCTGCTTCGATCTTAGAGGTCCGCGTTGAGCGCGGCATTTCCGGCGCCGGCCCGTCCGGATCAGCTAACTTGGGAGAAACCGTGCGGACTTGGGAGAATGATGCGGATCCGTGTTTCTGCGCCCGTTCCCCGGTGCTGCAACCCCGTACTGCCTCCGCTTCAACTCCCCGCCAAAGCCGAAGGACTCCTCCCATGGGACACAGCCATGCCCCGCATTCCGATGAGCCGCCCTCCCCGGCAGCGCTGGTTGTCCGGCGCCGGGCGAACCTCCTGCTGACCTGGATCCTGGTTCCGCTGGGGCTGCTCGCCGTCATTGGCATGGTGCTGCTCTGGCCCTCCGGGGACCGCACCGGGGTGACGGTGTCCGATCCCTACGCCACCGCCGACGGAGTCACCTTCGACACCGGCAAGGTTCAGCGTGTCAGCGAGGAGGACTGTCCGTCCTCGCAGGCACTGGTCGATGCCGGGGGTACCGCCCAGCAGTGCCTGGTGGCCTACACGGTGCCCGGTTCCGGCGGCGCCACCATCCAGGTGGAAGTTCCGCCCGAGATCGCCAAAGGCGGAGCGATTGAAGCCGGAGACACCATCCGCTACCTGAACCTGGAAGCCATCATGGCCCAGGGCGGCGGCGCACCGCCGTACGTCTTCGTGGACTTTGTCCGGTCCATTCCCATGGCCGCGCTGACCGTGCTGTACGCGGGCGTGGTGATCGCCGTCGCGCGCTGGAGGGGGTTGCGGGCCCTGATCGGACTCGCCGGCGCCTACGCCGTGGTGGCCGGATTCATCCTGCCGGGCCTGGTGGAGGGCAAACCGCCGCTGCTGCTCGGACTGATCGGTTCGAGCGTGATCATGTTCGGGGTCCTGTACTTTGCGCACGGCCTGACGGCACGGACCTCTACGGCGCTGCTGGGGACGCTGTTCGGACTGTCCATCACGGCCTGCCTGGCCGCATGGGCCACCGATGCCGCCCATCTGGTGGGGGTCGACGACGAGAACGCGTACACGCTCATCAATTCCTCGGACAACATCTCGGTGTCCGGCATCATTCTGTGCGGACTGATCATTTCCGGCCTCGGTGTCCTCAACGACGTCACCATCACGCAGTCCTCCGCCGTGTGGGAAATGTATGAGCTGGCCCCCGGGGCGAGCGCCAAGCGGCTGTTTTCCGGCGCCATGCGGGTGGGCCGGGACCACATTGCCTCCACCGTCTACACCATTGCCTTTGCCTATGCCGGAGCGGCGCTTCCGGTGCTGATCCTCGTTTCGCTCTACGACCGGGCATTCCTGGACAGCATCACCAGCGGCGAACTGGCCGAGGAAGTGATCCGCACGCTCGTCGGCTCCGTGGGCCTGGTGCTCGCCATCCCGGTCACCACGGCCATCGCCGTCCTGGTGGTCAAGGCAGTGGGCATCAAGGCTCCAGCCGCCGGTGCCGAGCCTGCTGCTGCGGGTTCAGCCGGGCCGGGTTACCCCGGGCAACCGTCCGATGCCGGTACCGCCCCCACCGCCCCGCCGACCCGCCGCTCACTGCGGAACCGGCCGTAACAGGGCCGGATCTGCCTGTTCCGGACAGGGGGCGGCGGGGTCGGACTGGAAGCCCTAGCGGGTCAGCCGGCCGGAAAGGCTGAACATGACCGAATCGGCAACCTCTGCCAGGGAACGGTCCGGGCTGAAGACCAGCCACTCGATGCCGCCCACCAGGACCGCACCGAAGATGGTGCCGGCCACCAGTTCGGCGTCCCTGCGCTCCGGATGTGCCTGCCGGATCACTTCCACCAGCTCCGCCAGTGCCTCGCGCCGCACCAGCTGCAGCGGTGTCTGCCAGGACCTGTCTGTCCTGAAGATCTCGGCCGCAATCAGTTTGGCCAGCGGCTGGTTTTCGGAAATGGCCTCCAGCATGGCGTTCACCATGGCGCCGAGCGCTGCGGCACCGGTCTTGCCGGCACGGGCCGAGCGCAGCGTTTCGGCAAGGGAACCAACGCCGTCGAGCAGCAGCTGTTCAAACAACTTGTCCTTGGAAGAGAAGTTGTAATAGACGCTGCCCTTGGCCACGCCGGCACGCACGGCCACGTCCTCCATGGTGGTGCCGGTGATCCCGTTCAGGGACGCCAGCTCCAAGGCGGCATCGAGGATAGACCGCTTGGTGCCTGATACGCGTGGCATCGAATGTTGTCCTTTGTTGAGCGTTGGTTCCCTTTGATCTTAGAGGTGCAGCTCCGGATGAAGCCGCTTGATCGTCCACATGCGCTGCCGGCCGGCCGTTACCGAGCTGATGACGATGCAGACCAGGGCCAGAATGCCCAGGAATGCGACGGCAATCCACATCCGGGCGTCCACGCCGCCGGTGATCAGGGCACGGAGGCCGTTGACCACGTAGGTTGCGGGCATGAACGGATGCAGTGCCTGGAAGAAGCCCGGGGTGGTTTCCACGGGATAGGTTCCGCCGGAGGAGCTGAGCTGGAGCATCAGCAGGACCAGGGAGGCAACGCGTCCGGCCGCTGTGCCGAGCACGATGATCAGCATCTGCTGCAGGGCCAGGAACGCGACCGTGGTCAGGTACAGGAACGCACCGGTGCCGATGAGGTAGGCAGGATGGATATCCAGGCCCCAGACGAGGACGGCCATCATGATGACCACCTGGCCGAGCCCGATCGCCAGTGCCGGCACGAGTCCGGTGGCCAGCGCACGGAAACCGGAAACACCGGCGGCCAGGGCACGGGTTGGGAGGGCACGCAGAAGCAGCCAGGTGATCAGCGCCCCCACAAAGGTGGCAAGGGCCAGGAAGAAGGGGGCAAACCCTTCACCGAAGCTTGCTGCTTCCGTGGAGTACTCGGCGTCCAACTCCACCGGGTTGGCGGCGACTGAGGCCTTGGTATCAATCATGTCGCTGGAATCCTGCGGCAGCGCTGCGCTGCCGTCGGCAAGGGCGTCGGCAAGGGTATGGCTGCCGGCCGAGAGCTCCTCGGCCCCTGCAGACAATGCAGTGCCGCCGTCGCGCAATTCACCCGCGCCGGCAGCGAGGTCGTTGGTGCCGCCGCTGAGCGTGGCGGCGCCGGCAGCAAGTTCTCCGGCTCCGGCTTCTGCACTGTGTGCTCCGGCATCCACCTGTGCGGCGCCGGAGGCAAGATCCGCTGCGCCGGCGGACAACTGGGCGGCGCCGGCTGCGGCCGACTGCGCGCCGGCGGCCACGTCACCGGCCCCTGCGGCGAGCGCAGAGCTGCCTGCCGCGAGCTGCCCGGTTCCGGCAGCGGCATCGGAGATGCCCGACTGGAGGGTGGCGTTGCCTGCGGATACCTGCTGAGCTCCGGCGGCCAGCGGCTGGAGCTGGGCGAGGAGCGGGTTCTCCGGGTCTGCGGCCTGGAGCCCGGCAACAACCTGGTCCAGCCCGGCGGAGACCTGGGACGCCCCGGCGGAAAGAGTCTCAGCCTGGGGAACAGCTGCAGTGAGCTTCTCCGAGAGTGTTCCGAGGCCGGTATTCAGTGTGGCCGCGCCGGAGGCGACGCTGCCGGCACCCTCGGACAGGGTGGCGGTTCCGGCGGCGAGTGACCCCGCACCGGTGGACAGGTCGCTGCTGCCGGCTGACAGTGACGACGTTCCCGCTGAGAGCGTAGAGAGTCCCGAGGCCAGTTCGCCGGCGCCGGAGGAGAGCCGGAGCGCTCCGTCCTGGAGTGTGACGGTGCCGGAGGCGAGACTGTCCAGGCCGGTCACCAGCTGACCGGCACCGTCCACTGCCGAGTCAATGCCCGTGCTGAGTTCGTGCGCGCCGTCGGCGGCGTCGCGGAGCCCGGTGCCGGCGTCGTTCAGTCCGACCAGCAGGGTGGAGGCCACCTGCCCGCCGAGCTCCGAGGAGACGGCCGCCTGGACCTGAGCCATGGCCTGCTTGCCGAGCACCCCGGCCAGGAAGTTGTTGGAGTCGTTGTACGTGGCGTTTAGCCGGGCCGGGACGGGGTTGTCAGTACCGACAGACACGGCATTGGCGGAGAAGTCTTCGGGAATCGTGAGGGAGAGGTAGTAGGTGCCGTCCTCAACACCCTGCTGCGCGTCGGCAGCGTCAGTGGCGTGCCACTCGAGGTCCGCTCCGTCCAGGAGCTTGTCCACCAGCTCGTCGCCCGCGTTGAGGGGCTCGCCGTCCTTGGTGGTGCCTGCGTCTTCATTGACCAGGGCCACGGAGAGCCCGTCCACGTGCTTGTCCGGGGAGTCGAAAGCCCACAGATACAGCGCACCGTAGATCAGAGGAATGAAGAGCATTACCACTACGGCGATCTTCGGCAGCGTGCCGCGGCGGAACCGCGCCAGCTCGGTGCCGGGCGAAAACAGTGCAAACATCAGATGGCCTCCTGGACGAGCAGCAGAGCGGATGGCTGGGGGTTCAGGCCCTCCCACAGGCCGGGTTCAAGGGAAGCAGCGCCAACGATGACGGTGGTGCCGGATGCGGCGACGGCGGCCAGGCGTTCCCAGACCAGGCGGCGGGCGTCCGCGCTGTGTACCTGTTCGATGTCGTCAACGAAGAGGATGCCGGGTCCGCTGAGCATGGCCAGGGACAGGCGGAGGAGGAAATGCTCGGCCTCGCCGAGGTTCCAGATCACCGTGGAAGCGGCGGGAACTTCGGCCTCGCCGAAGACGGGTGCACAAACGCGGGCAACCTGCCGGTCGGTGGGTTTGCCGAGGAAGGACCACCAGGGGGCCAGCCAGGCGAGGCGTTCCCGGACGGCCTGACCGACGGTGACGCCCGGCTCAAGGCCGTCGATATCCGCAAAGCCGGCGATGGCCGTGCGCTTCTGGACTTCCCGGGCATTCCCGGGGAGGGTATGGCCCAGGACCTCAAGGCCGCCGTTTTCCGCCTTCATCCGGCCGGCCAGCGTCAGAAGCAGGCTGGTGCGGCCGCTTCCGGCGGGGCCGTAAAGCACATTGAGGGGGGCGTCGACGTCGATGTTCAGCGGGCCGTAAACGGGGCCGCGGGCGGCGGTCAGGCTGAGGCCTTCCGCTCTAATAACCGGTTGCACAGGTGCCTTTCAGGGAATCCGGGAGAACTCCCGGTGAAGACCGGTCCAGTGTTTTTGTACTGACCGGTCAGCGTAATCTGACCAGTCAGTCTACCACTGCGCCCGGGGGTCATAAGCCGTCTGCCGATCCGGCTCAGCCGCGGGCCGGCACGGTTGGAGCGGGGAGTAGGTCCAACATCTTTCGTGCACATCAGGGGACTTCCCGAAATCCATAGTGCAGATCCGGGGCTCAAACTGCCCGAAAACCGGCTTTTGGGCCCGTTATCTGCACGATGGACCGGATCTGGAAGCCCTGAATGGCCGGCACCTGCTCAAGAGAAGGCTGTCGGGATGTGAAAGCCACACAACCGCTCCTTCAGCGGCATCCCGTACGGCCACACCGTCAGGAAGCTCCCAAGGAAGTCCTCAGGGCAACTGAAACGGTGAGGTCCGGGAAGCCCTCAAGACCGCTCGAAGAGTGAGGCAAGGCATGCCCTTGAGGTCAAACCAAAAACGGCCAGGGACGGGAAACCCACAATCCGAGCAGGATTTGCACGGACTTGCGAGAATGGGGGTGTGACTGTTTCATCCCCAGAACTCAAGCTCGAGCTGCCCCCGCTGCAGCTGGGACCCATCACCGTGGACACGCCGGTGATCCTGGCGCCCATGGCCGGCATTACCAACAAGGCGTTCCGGCGGCTCTGCCGCGAATACGGCGGCGGTCTGTACGTCTCCGAAATGGTCACCTCGCGTGCCCTCGTGGAGCGCTCGCCGGAATCCCTGCGCATCATTGAGCACGACGAAGACGAAAAGGTCCGCTCCGTCCAGCTGTACGGCGTGGACCCGGTGACCGTCGGTGCCGCCATCCGCATCTTGGTGGAGGAAGACCGGGCGGACCACATTGACCTGAACTTCGGCTGCCCCGTACCCAAGGTCACCCGCAAGGGCGGCGGATCGGCCCTGCCCTGGAAGCTGGACCTGTTCACCGCCATCGTGCAAACCGCGGTGAAGGAAGCCTCCAAGGCCAACATCCCGCTCACCATCAAGATGCGCAAGGGTATCGACGAGGACCACCTGACCTTCCTCGAGGCCGGCCGCATCGCCCGGGATTCCGGTGTTGCCGCCGTTGCCCTCCACGGCCGCACGGCGTCGCAGTTCTACTCCGGCAAGGCTGACTGGAACGCCATTGCCGAGCTGCGCGAGGCCCTGCCGGACGTGCCGGTGCTCGGCAACGGGGACATCTGGTCCGCCGAGGACGCCATCGCCATGGTGCGCCAGACCGGCGTCGACGGCGTCGTTATAGGCCGCGGCTGCCAGGGCCGGCCGTGGCTCTTCGGCGACCTGCAGGCAGCCTTCGAGGGCAGCGAAACCCGCCACCGCCCGGGCCTGAAGGAAGTCTCCGAGAGCGTCTACCGGCACGCCGAACTGCTGGTGGAAACCTTCGGCGGGGAAATGATGGCCCTGCGCGACATCCGCAAGCACATGGCCTGGTACTTCAAGGGTTACGTAGTGGGCGGAGACCTCCGTGCGCAGCTGGCCACCGTGCCAACGCTGGCCGTGCTGCGCGAACTGCTGGACCAGCTGGACCCCGAGGCCCCGTATCCCGGCGTTGACGCAGAAGGCCCGCGCGGCCGTGCGGGCTCACCCAAAAAGACAGCGCTGCCGGAAAACTGGCTGGAATCGCGGGAGCTCAACGCCGCGCAAAAGTCGATCATTTCCGCAGCTGAACTCAACATCTCAGGCGGCTAAACACCCATGACCTTTCCGCAGGCTTTCCAAACCGCAGGCTATACCGATGTTGACCTTGCACGCTGGGTCACCGAGCCTGCCAAGAACACCAACCGCACCCAGTTTGGCCGGGACCGTGCCCGGGTGCTGCACTCCTCGGCGCTGCGCCGGCTCGGGGCCAAAACCCAGGTGGTTGCTCCGGACACGGATGACTTTGTCCGCACCCGCCTGACACACTCCCTGGAAGTGGCCCAGGTGGGCCGCGAACTGGGCAATGCGCTGGGATGTGATCCCGACGTCGTCGACGCCGCCTGCCTGTCCCATGACCTGGGGCACCCGCCGTTCGGCCACAACGGGGAAACCGCGCTGAACGACATTGCGCACGCCATCGGCGGGTTCGAGGGCAACGCGCAGACCCTGCGCCTGCTGACCCGGTTGGAACCCAAAATCATTGCACCCGACGGCAGCCCGGCCGGCCTGAACCTGACCCGCGCCTCCCTGGACGCCGCGT
Organism: Arthrobacter sp. APC 3897; assembly: GCF_030407495.1. Classification (GTDB taxonomy): domain Bacteria; phylum Actinomycetota; class Actinomycetes; order Actinomycetales; family Micrococcaceae; genus Arthrobacter_B. Next base: position 11,707 of record NZ_JASDDG010000010.1, read on the forward strand.
GCAAATACCCGTGGTCCATTGCCGACGCTCCGCTGGTCAACGGGCACCGGACCACCAAGTTCGGTGTCTATGAAGACGATTTGCCCGTCTTCACCTGGCTGCGCGACGGTGCCCCCGCCGGCCGCTCCTGCCTCGAGGCGCAGGTCATGGACCTGGCCGATGACATTTCCTACTCCGTGCATGACGTCGAGGATGCCATTGTGGCCGGCCATGTGCAGCTCAAATGGCTGGACAACCCGGACCAGCGCGCCCGGGTGATCGGATACACCCAGCAGTGGTACCTGCCCGGCACCGACGGAGCCGCGATCGACGAGGCCCTCAAACGATTGGAAGCCGAGTCGGTGTGGGTCCGGGAGTCGGACGGCAGCCGCAAGTCCATGGCCGCACTCAAGGACATGACCAGCCAGCTGATCGGCCGGTTCTGCAACAGCGCCCTGGAAGCCACCCGCGGCATCTACGGCACCGATCCGCTGACCCGCTACAACGCCGAAATGGTGGTTCCCGAGGACACCAAGCTCGAGATCGCGGTCATGAAGGGCCTGGCCACTACCTTCGTGATGACCACTGATCAGCGGCAGCCGCTGTATGAGCGGCAGCGCGAAATCCTCACCGCCCTGGTGGCACAGCTGGCCGCCACGGGGGACCGGCACCTGGACCCCATGTTCGCTGCGGACTGGCGGGAAGCGGCCGACGACGGGGCCCGGCTGCGCGTGGTCGTGGATCAGGTCGCCTCACTCACCGACGGGTCCGCGCTTGCCCTGCACGAGCGGCTGGTGGGCCCGGTTCCGGCACTCTGGTAAGAACATGCGGTTGTCTGGATGAAAAAAGCCCGGTGACTCTGGCGGGGCCCGGAGTGTCTCGTTAGTGTTTCGGCTCTGAGGTGTAACATCCACCCCTTCGGTTACCACTGGCCGCAGGAGCACCTCTTCCGGACAACTCTCACGGGGGACTCTTCATGAGCGACCAGCCACATTTCAACGTCCGCCGCCGCCGCGGGTGGCCTCCGCAGCCTTCCCGGAGCCGCAGCCGGTGGGGCATCCTGCTGGCCGCCCTGCTCTCCCTGATGTTCTTCGTCCCGATGGCGGGCCCGGCGAACGCCACACCGGATGGTCCGGTACGAGACTCCCCCCCAACCGAGGTGACGGACATCACCATCAGCTCAACGGGCGAAGGACGATCTGTCACCGGCGCCCTGCCCCCGTTGGGAACCGACTGGCCGATCACGGAATACCCCACCGCAATCCCTTCAACCTACGAGCGGGAGGACGTGGACTTCGCCGGCATCATCAATACCCAAGATGTCACGGGTGAAAACACTGCACAGATGTACTGCATTGATCTGCGGACGGAAACCCGGGTGGGGATCGGGTACACGAACGGGACATGGGATGAATCCAATGTGCCGAACATCGGGTACGTGGAAAGGATCCTGAACACGTATTACCCCGCTACGAATGCTCCTGAGAACCTGGATATCAATGGGAAGGCTGCCGCCGTGCAGGCGGCAATCTGGTTCTTTACAGACGGTTTTGTCGTAAACCCGCAGCATCCGCTCTACTCTGCCGTATCCAGCATTGTGGCCGCGACTATTGCCGACGGGCCTCTGCCCGAACCGGCGGTCCCCAATGTCACCATCACCCCCGTCAGCGCTGAAGGCCCCGTCAACGGCGTTGCCGGACCGTACACGGTGGCCGCAGAAAACGCTGCTGAGGTGACTCTCATCGTGGATGACGGCTTCAGTCTCTATGCTGATGCCGCAGGAACCGTTCCGCTTCCGGAGACTGTTCCCAGCGGTACGCAGGTCTGGGTTCGCAGCGACTCGGGAAGCACCGGGCCCGCCGAACTCACCGCGCGGGCCGCAGTGACAGTGCCCACAGGAAACGTGTTCCTCTACGACGGAAACACCCCGGGCACAGCCGCCGCCCAAAAGCTCATCCTGGCCGACACGCAGGTTCTCAGTGCCAACGCCACGGCATCGGCCGAATTCTTCGAAACAGGTTCCCTCCAGGTCACCAAGACCATCGCCGGTGCCGCTGCCGGCAGCCAAGGTGATGTGGTCATCAACATTGACTGCGGCCCGGACTATCAGTTCACCTTTACTGTGCCTGCCGGAAGCACCGGATCCTTGACCTCCGAGACGTTCACTGACATCCCGGTGGATACGGTCTGCACCATCACCGAGCCAACCAACGGTTCCAGCACCAGCGTCTCGGTCCTCACGGACCTGCCGGGGCCCCAGACCATTACATCGGGAGACACGGTCACGGCGACCGTGACTGACACCTACACCTTTACTCCCGGAACCCTGGCAGTCCGCAAGATCGTGACCGGAACTGCTGCAGGAGCCCAGGGCGAAGTGCAGATCTCCGTAGTGTGCACGTCCGAGGGCAGCACCGTCCTGGACACCACCGTGACCATTGCCGCCGGTGAGACAGAGCCGGAAGCTTCGGAGTTCCCCGGCCTCGCCGCAGGCACGGAGTGCACGGTGACGGAGTCCGTGAACGGTGAAACAGAAGCAGTCAGCGTCACTGTCACGGGGGAGGGCACAGTTACTGTCCCCGCAGGCGGCAGTGTGGAAGCCGCCATCACCGATACCTACGAGTTCCGTCCCGGAACCTTCGCGGTCCGCAAGGACATCGCCGGGGACGGCGCCGGACGCCAGAGTGAAGTGGTCCTGACGGTTACCTGCACCTCCGGCCTCAGCGACACCATCACCATTCCTGCGGGGACCACTGAACCGACCACCGAGGAATATGAGAACCTGCCGGCGGGAACCAGCTGCACGGTCACGGAAACCACGGACGGAACCAACGCTGAGGTCAGCGTTACCACAGTGATCGATCCCGCCGGAGGAACCATCACCATACCGGCGGGCGACGGCGTGGAAGTGACTGTCACGGACACTTACACGGTCAATCCCGGCGCGCTCACCCTGAACAAGGTGATTGCCGGCGCTTCCGCGGGGCAGCAGGGCCAGGTGGAGGTTCTCGTGACCTGCACCCTGAACGGCGCCACCACCCTGGAGCAGACCGTCACCATTGATGCGCAGGCCACCGGCACCATCGCCACCCCCATTGCCGGCATTCCGGAAGGCAGCACCTGCGCCGTCACGGAACCCGTCACCGGAGAGACCGAGACCATCGAGGTCTCCGTTGACCTGCCCACCGCCGTCGTCATTGCTGCAGGAGCCACGGCAACTGCAACGGTGACTAACACCTACACGCTGAGGCCCGGCATATTCGTAGCCACCAAGGTGATCACGGGCGAAGCAGCCGGCCAACAGGACACGATCCAGGTCCGTGTCATCTGCACCTCGGACGGGGTTACGGTGCTGGACGAGGTATTCCAGGCGCCTGCCGGAGCCACCGGACAGAGCTCGGGCCGGTACACCAACATCCCGGCCGGAGCGTCCTGCGACGTCACGGAGCCGCAAACCGGCGAAACCGACTCGGTCCTGGTGGAAACCATCCTGCCTGACCCGGTGACAATTCTTGCCGGCGAGACTGTTGAATCCACTCTGACCAACACCTATACCTTCGCTCCGGGGACCTTGACGGTCACAAAGACCATCGACGGGGCGGCTGCACTTGAGCATGGAGAGATTGTCCTGCTGGTCCAGTGCGGTCCGGACGGATCGGTGCTGAATGAGACGGTGACGATAGCGGCGGGCACGGTTGTTCCGGAGCCGGCAGTCTTCGATGATCTCCCTGCCGATACGGAGTGCACGGTCACGGAGCCGACAACAGGGGCTACGGAGACGGTGCAGGTCAGTACGGTCCTCCCGGAGACGGTGACCATTCCGGCAGGCGACGGGACCGAAGCTACGGTAACCAACACCTACACCTTGGCTCCCGGGTCCCTGGCGGTTACGAAGTCCATTGCCGGTGAGGCGGCAGGGCAGCAGGGTGAGGTAGTCCTGCAGGTTCTGTGCGGTCCGGACGGGTCAGTGCTCAACGAGACGGTGACCATTCCGGCAGGGACGCAGGAAGACGTGAGCACCACGTTTGAGGATCTTCCGGCCGGGACTGAATGTGCGGTCTCCGAACCTGTCAGCGGGGCCACCACCGAGGTTTCCGTGGCCACCGATCTGCCGGATCCGGTGACGGTTCCGGCTGGCGGATCCGTTGCGGCCACGGTCACTAACACCTACTCGTTCACGCCGGGAACCCTGGTGGTCACCAAGGTCATCACCGGTGACGCGGCGGGCGCGCAGGGCGAGGTTGTCCTGCGGGTGCGGTGCGGTCCGGACGGCACGATTCTGGACGAAACGGTGAGCATCCCGTCCGGTACCACCGGAAATGTCAGCACCGGGTTCGAGGGCCTGCCCACCGGCACCGAGTGCACGGTCACCGAGCCTGCCGGCGGAGGAACCAGCGCGGTGACCGTGGCGGCGGAGCTTCCGGAGCCGGTTGTCGTTCCTGCCGGAGGCGGGGTTGAGGCAACTGTCATCAACACCTACAGCCCGGTGATCGCTCCGACGCCGAAACCGACCCCTGCTCCGACCCCGGCTCCGGTGAAGCCGACCCGGCCGGACCTGCCCTCCACCGGTGCCAACGGAACCCTCGGCTTCCTCTCCGCAGGGGCCGGACTGCTCCTCGCGGGCGGCCTCGCCCTGGCGGCCAGCCGCCGCAGGTCCAACCGTGCGGAGGACAACGGTATGGATCAGCAATAGACCGGAGTAGTTATCCGGACAGGTCAAGGGGATCCCGCGCAGCCGCCGGCTGCGCGGGATCCCCTTGTTCGGCTGTTCGGCGGCGTTTGTTCGGCAGCGTTTGTTCGGCGGCAGGGACAGCGGAGGGGGTGGAGTGCGAGGGGCTCGCCCGCTGCTGCCGGGCGTGCCGCGCCTCACCCCGGGGCTACGGGCAGAGCAGGAAGAATAGACTGGGGTCATGGCCGGCCTGATTAAACGCGAAGACATTGACGAAGTACGCTCCCGCACCGACATCAAGGCCGTGATTGACGGCTACGTCACCCTCAAGTCCGCCGGCATCGGCTCCTACAAGGGGTTGTGCCCTTTCCATGACGAGCGCTCGCCGTCCTTCCACGTCCGGCCGCAGGTGGGCACCTACCACTGCTTTGGCTGCGGGGAGAGCGGCGACGTCATCTCCTTTGTCCAGAAGATGGACCACGGCACCTTTTCGGAGACGGTGGAGAAGCTCGCCGCCCGGCTCGGGTACGAGCTGCGCTATGAAGACGGCGGCACCGGCCCGCGCCGCGAGGATGTCGGCAAGCGCCAGCGCCTGCTGGACGCCCACAAGATTGCCGCTGAGTTTTTCGCCGCGCAGCTGCGGACTCCGGGCGCCCAGGCCGCCCGCGATTTCCTTCAGGAACGCGGCTTCGACCCCGCAGCCGCGGCCCACTTCGGCGTCGGCTATGCACAGCAGGGCTGGGACACGCTCCTCAAGCACCTCACCGCGAAGGGGTTCACCCGCGAGGAGCTGGCAGGCACCGGCATGTTCTCCACCGGTTCGGACGCCTCCCGCTTCTATGACCGCTTCCGCGGCCGCCTCATCTGGCCCATCCGGGACCTGACCGGAGCCGTGATCGGGTTCGGCGCCCGCAAGCTCTACGAGGATGACCAGGGACCCAAGTACCTGAACACCCCCGAAACCGCGCTCTACAAGAAATCCCAGGTCCTCTACGGCATCGACCTGGCCAAACGCTCCATCGCCAAGGACCGGCAGATCGTCGTCGTCGAAGGCTATACGGACGTCATGGCCTGCCACCTTGCGGGCATCACCACCGCCGTCGCCACCTGCGGCACCGCCTTCGGGGAGGATCACGTCAAGATTGCCCGCCGGCTGCTGTCCGACGACGGCTCCGGGGGAGAGGTGATCTTCACCTTCGACGGCGATGCCGCAGGCCAGAAAGCCGCCCTGCGGGCCTTCGACCTGGACCAGCGTTTCACAGCACAGACCTATGTTGCCGTGGACCCGGAGGGCATGGACCCGTGTGACATCCGGCAAAAGCACGGGGACACCGCCGTGGCAGAGCTCATCCGCTCCCGGCGTCCGTTGTTTGAGTTTTCGATCCGCTCGACGCTGCGCAAATTCGACCTCAACACTGTCGAGGGCCGGGTTCAGGCGCTGCGCGCCGCGGCACCGGTGGTGGCGGAAATCCGCGATCCAGCCATGCGCCCGGCCTATGCCCGCGAGCTCGCAGGCTGGCTGGGCACCGACGTCGACGACGTGACCCGCGCCGTGTCCTCCGCAGCCAAGCGGCTGCGGGAAGGCGGTGTGCACAGCAAAACCGCTCCGTCTTCCGGGCACGACGACGCCCGCGGCTCCCAGCACGAGTCCCGGGACCGCCGGGGCCAGCAGCAGGACCGGCAGGGGAACCGCCCGGGTTACCAACAGGCCCGGGACAACGGCGGCGGTTACCGCCAGGCCGTGCCGGAACCGGTCCTGGAACAGCCGGCCTTCTCCCGCCCGGACCCCCGGGATCCGGCGGCCCGGATGGAGCGTCAGGCACTGGAAGTTGCCCTGCAGCAGCCCGGGTTGCTGGATGAGGGGCAGTGGGAACGCTTCAAAGCGGCCCGCTTCTCCGTGCCGGCGTACCTGGCGGTGCACAACGCCATTATCGCCGCCGGGCACGCAGGCACGGCTCCGGCACAGTGGGTGGAACAGGTTCGCCAGGAACTGCCGGACACCCTGCGGGACATCGTCAGCGAGCTGGCGGTCACTCCGCTGCATGCCCGTGACAATGACGCCCTTCAGCGGTACTGCCGGGATATCCTCAACCGTCTCTTCGAACTGCAGGTGACACATCTGAAGGCCGAGAAACTGGGCCAGCTGCAGCGGCTGGATCCGTCGGCGGATCCGGCGCTGTTCCAGCAGCTGAACCGGGAGCTGATGGAGCTGGAAATGCAGCGCAGGGCGTTGCGGGGAGACCAGTAGGAGCCGGCGGCAGGCGCCGATTTCGCTTCCCCGCAAAACCTCTGTAGAGTAGTACTCGCGCTTTCCTCCGTAGCTCAATTGGCAGAGCATTCGACTGTTAATCGAAGGGTTACTGGTTCAAGTCCAGTCGGAGGAGCAAATGAATGAGGCCCTGACCGGGTGTGCCGGTCAGGGCCTCATTTTTTCTGGGTTACCGGGAGTCCTGCGAATCGAACTTCAGGCCGGGGGTCAGTGCCTTCCGTGGTGTCTGCGCTTCACCACCACGTCAAAGCTGTTGGTCCTAGTGTTCCCGGCTGCATCCGTAGCTGTGCAGGTGACAGTGGTTGTTCCCACGGCAAAGGAACCGCCGCGTCGCGGAGAGCAGTTCACCGGCACCCTTCCGTCAACGGTGTCGATCACCGAGGGCAGCGGGTAGGACACTTTCACGCGGCCGGCACGCTTGGCGTAAGCCACCACGTCCGGCTGGTCGGCGATCCGCGGAGCCAGGACGTCAGCGGGCCTCGCCGGGAGCTGTGACGGGTCCGTGATTCCCCAGTAGGCCGGTGTGACCTGCAGGTCATCGTCGAACGGGAGCGGCTGCTCCCACGGCCGGGCCATCGGCCATGTCCGCAGCCAGCTGCGTGCATTGCTGATGCCCCAGAACGTCACCGAATCGATTGCCGCGCTTTGCCGGCGCAGCATGGCGAACAGGTCACGGTAGTAATAACCCACTTCGGCTGCGGCATCGGCGTCGTTCTCGAAGGCCGGCTTGTAGGGATCCACGGGAGCTCCGCCAACATCCGCACCCTGGTTCTCGGTGGAGGCGTTCACGTCGAGTTCAGTGATGGCCTGAAGAAGATCAGGGTTGATCTTTTCAACAGCCCGGATTGAGTCCTCGAGCCATTGGACCGGGCGGGCGACGTCGACATGGGCCTGATGCCCCACGCCGTCAATGGGCACGCCCCGGGCCTCCAGCGAACGGATCAGATCAAGATAGTCCGCGCGCTTTGCGGGCATTTCGGTGTTGTAGTCATTGATGAAGAGCTTGGCCTCCGGGAAGTACCGGTCGGCCAGCCGGAACGCTTCATCTACGTAGCGCTCACCAAGGATCTGGAACCAGCGGCTGTCCCGCATATCGTGCGGGTTGGCCGTGTCGCCGTCAGCGATCGTTTCGTTGACCACGTCCCAGGCCCAGATGGGGCTGTCCCCGTTCGGGTAGCGGGCGTTAATGTGATCCGCGATGCCCTTGATGTGGGCCTCCATGCGGGCCTTCAGCAGTGCGCGGTCGGCTGGATTGCGGGTCAGGTCCCGGGTGCCGTCCTTGAAGAACCACTCCGGGGTTTGGGAATGCCACACCAGCACATGCCCGTACACCTGCACGTTGTTGGCGTCCGCGAAATCCAGCAGCTGATCCAGCTGGGTGAAAGTGAACTGCCCCTCAACGGGCTGCACGCTTTCGGGCTTGGCGGTGTTCTCCGGCGTGAAGGCATTGAAATGCTTCCGCAGGAGGTTCGCTGCGCTGCCTGTTGTCTCGCGTGCGTCGATCGCCGCTCCCACGTGTTCAATTCCCTGCGCCCCGAGGACATCCTTCAAAGCGGGGACATCGGTTTGTATGGGGATTTCGGGAACCGCCGCGAGGCTAAAATCATCGATCAAATAATCCGCCCCGGCCGGTCCTTCGACGTACACCTGTGCTTTGTCCACTGCCGCAGCAAGGGTGTAGGTGCCCGTCAGCTCGGTCCAGCCGTCGGCAGTGACAGCGGCAGACGCACCCGCAACGCCCTCATAGGCGGTGCCGCCCCCGCTGTCACGTTGGACGGAGATCTTCAGCGACGCCGGCTGCTGTCCGGGGGCGAGTTTCACCCAGGCGGAGATGCGGACAGCGGTGCCGGCAGGCAGAGCGGCGGTAACGTCGAGTGCCGCGCCGTGCCAGTCCTGGGAACGGTTCGTGACCAGCAGGCTTCCGGTCCCGGTGCGGGCATCAGTGCTCTGTGCAAGCAGCACGCCGTCCCCGCGCGGGGTCCAGCCGTCGGTTCCGGTCTCGAAATCCGAGGACACACCGCCGGGAGTTTCCTCTGCGGCGCCGCCCTCCGGAAGGGCGAACGTCCACCCTTGGGCGAGCTTCTCGGTCACAACCGTAGTAACTGCCTTCACCGTATTGGCCCGGTCTCCTCCGCCATCGTGCGCCAGCACCACCGCGCCGGGAGTGAACGCGGTGCGGAGGTTCGCCGTGAGGGTAGCTTCGCTGAGGTCATTGCCGTCCCAGTCGAAGATGACATTGCCGAGCCCCAGCGGCTGCATGCCCAGCGCAGCAGCGACTTCGCCGGTGACTCCCCAGCTTCCGTTCGGTGCCCGAAAATAGGGGACCTGCAGATCAGGCGTGCCTGCGGCTTCACGGATGATACGGAGGTTTTCCAAGAGGTCAGTTTCAATCTGCTCCCGGGTCCACGAGCCCATGTCCGCGTATGTGGTGCCGTGGTTGCACAGCGTGTGGCCCTCACTGACCATCCGCTTCAGCAGCTCGGCTCCATTGGGGGCCTTGATGTTCTGTCCGATGACGCAGAAGGTTGCGGTGATGCCCTTGTCCTTGAGGAAATCGAGGACAACGTCGGTTTCACCGGGATTGGGCCCGTCATCGAAGGTGAGCGACACGGAGTTGCCCGTGCCGCGTGAGGCTGCGATCGGCGTCGTCGTCGGGTTTTCGGCACCCCCGGGGATGAAGGCGGGATCCGGGCTTGGCGGCTGCGGTCCGCCTTCATCAGGAACAGAAGATGGATCCTTCAAGGTGTTCCTCAGGGCGTAGTACGCCGGCTTCCGCGTGAAGTCCTCCTCCATGACGGTTGCCTCGCCCTCTCCGGCAAAGAACACCGGGACCCAGGAGTACTTGTCCGTGAAGCCCCAAATGGTGAAAGAGTTGCAGTCCTCAACCGACAGGCAGGATTTGAGGGCACGCTGGTAATAATCCGCCTGCTGCTCAAGCTGCTCAGCCGTCGGCTCGGTGCCGGCCGCAACATCCATCCGGACGTCTATTTCCGTAATTGCGGTTTCCAGCCCCAGGTCGTCAAAGCGCTGCAGGTTGGCCTGCAACTGTGAGGGGAAACCGTAACGGGTGCTCAGGTGCCCCTGGATGGCGAAGCCGTCAACCTGCACGCCCTGCGCCTGGAGCCGGGGGATGAGTTCGAGGTAGGCGTTGCTCTTGGCGTTGATGTCTTCGACCCCGAAGTCGTTGAAGAACAGCTTCGCCGACGGGTCCGCCTCGTGTGCCCAACGGAAGACGTCGGCAATGATGTCCGGTCCCAGCTCCCGGAGCCAGATGTTTTCGGTGCTGCGCAGGGTCCCGTCGTCGTTGAAGATCTCATTGGCTACGTCCCACTGCTGGATTTTGCCGGCGTACCTGCCCACCACGGTCTGCACATGGTCCTTGAGGATCGCGCGGAGCTCGTCCTTCGTGAAGTCTCCCTGCTCCAGCCACTGGGGATTCTGGCTGTGCCAGAAGAGAGTGTGGCCGCGGACCGCCTGCTTGTTCTTCTGGGCGAACCGGACAATCGAATCCATTTCAGCGAAGCGGTAGACGTCCTTCTCCGGATGGATGAATTCCCACTTCGACTGGTTCTCCGGTGACACTGAATTGAACTCGGACGCGAGTTTCCTGCGGTATTCCTTGTCGTAGGTAAATGGGTCGGGGTAGTCCTGGGTCTCGTGATGGCCTCCGCCGGCAACGGCTGAACCAATCTTGAAGTCCTTGGGCGCAGCTTTGCGCAGGGTGTCATGTTTGGACTGCCCGGGCGGACCTTTGCCGTCCTGCTGCACGGCCACCGCCGGAACCGTCGGCAGAACCAGCGCCGAGGTGAGAAAAAGAGCGGTGAGTAAACGCGGTGTCTTCATGGAACTCTCCCTTGAGTACAGTGCGGGACCGCCGGGACGGCAGCCACAGTTGGCGTTAGGCTCGAAGCGCGCGCAGCGCCGTGGGGAACGGTATGAACGCCCGCCGGCCGGGTCAACAGAAACACCTGTTGTTGACGGATAAACCCACCCGTCTCTTGCCCTTGCGGGCCCGGGGCTGATATTGGTATTGATATCCGCACATGAGATTCGAAACACACCAAGATGTGCATGTGCACACCAAAAACCCTGTATAGTAGAACTCGCGCTTTCCTCCGTAGCTCAATTGGCAGAGCATTCGACTGTTAATCGAAGGGTTACTGGTTCAAGTCCAGTCGGAGGAGCAAGAGGCCCCCTGAACGGCAGATCCTGCCTGCCAGGGGGCCATTTTTTTGCCTGCGGGAGGGCCACCCGGGCCGCAGGCGGGTCGCTGGAGTTCTGTGCTGGGAATGGGTCTGCCTTCCGGCCTGTTCCCACGCAGGCCTTCCGTGCCTAGGGTTATGCGTAGGATTAGTAGGTTTGGGGCGGAACTCCACACAGCCAATACGAGAGACAGGGGAACCTTCCATGGGCGCAAGCCAGCCAGGGCCTAATCCGGGCGAAGCCGAGAAGGTGGCCCACCCGTTTAAAGTGATCGCAGTTACCGTGGCGGCTGCAGTGGGCGGCCTGCTGTTCGGTTTTGACACCGCGGTCATCAACGGTGCCGTGGACGCCATCGGAGAAGAATTCACCCTGAGCCCGGGCGTGCTGGGCTTCACCGTGGCTATCACCCTTCTGGGCTGCGCCGTGGGTGCCTGGTTCGCCGGTCAGCTGGCGGACAGGCTGGGACGGAAGAAAGTCATGGTGGGTGCGGCCATACTTTTTGCCGCCAACTCAGTGGGTTCCGCCTACGCCTTCAGCGAGTGGGACCTGATGTGGTGGCGCCTTGTCGGCGGCCTCGCCATCGGCACGGCGTCGGTCATTGCACCCGGCTACATTGCGGAGGTTGCCCCTAGCAAATGGCGCGGAGCGCTGGGCTCCGTGCAGCAGCTGGCGATTACCCTCGGCATCTTTGCCGCCCTGCTGTCCGACGCGTTCCTGGCCGATGCAGCCGGCAGTGCTCTTGGCGACCTGTGGTGGGGACTGGCTGCCTGGCGGTGGATGCTGCTGGTGGGCGTCGTTCCCGCCGCTGTCTACGGCGTGCTGGCCCTGACCATCCCCGAATCCCCGCAGTATCTTGTGCGCCACAACCGGGACGAGGATGCGGCCAAGGTTTTGCGCTCCGTTTCCGGGGTGCGGGACACAGACCTGAAAATCCGGCAGATTCGCCAGAGCTTCAACACTGAAAAGCCCACGTTCAGGGATCTGCGCGGACCCAAGTTCGGTCTCCAGCCCATTCTTTGGGTGGGCATGGCCATTGCAGCATTCCAGCAGCTGGTGGGTATCAACGCGATCTTCTACTACTCCACAACGCTGTGGAAGTCCGTTGGATTCAGCGAAAGCGACTCGTTCACGACGTCTGTTATCACATCCGTGATCAACGTCGTCATGACCATCGTCGCCATTGCCTTCGTGGACCGGATTGGACGCCGCAAGCTGTTGATGATTGGTTCCGCGGGCATGTTCGTGGGCCTGCTGATGGCAACGGTCTCCTTCTCTCAGGCCGAAGGCGTTGGCGACAGCGTCGAACTGGCCGGTATCTGGGGACCCGTAGCCCTCGTGGGCGCAAACCTTTTCGTCATCTTCTTTGCCGCCACCTGGGGGCCTGTCATGTGGGTCACCCTCGGTGAGATCTTCCCGAACAATATCCGTTCCCTGGCCCTCGGTCTGGGCGCGATGGTCAACTGGATTTTCAACTTCATCGTCACCCTGTCCTTCCCCTGGGTGAGCGACAACTTCGGGGTTTGGATCATGTACGCCATCTTCACCATCTTTGCCGTGATCTCGTTCTGGTTCGTCAAGACAAAGCTGCCGGAGTTCTCCGGCCGGGACCTTGAGGATCGGGAAGGGCTGGAAACCACTTAGACGGGATCCCGCTGTTCACAATGTGAAAGCTGTGGACAATGGTAATTTTGGGTAATGGCAACGGCGAAGAATAATCAGGGGACGGAGGCTGGGCGAATGAAACGCTCCGCTAGTACAAGAAGGACCGCAGGGAATTCCTCGCTGGTCGGTTTAGCGAAAGTCATGGCCCGGCTGACCCCCCGCCAGCTGACGGATGAGCTTGGTTTGGCCTCTGCCGAAATGAAGCAGAAGGGCGTCAAGGCCGGAATCGCCGCAGCATTCATGGTGGTTGCGCTGCTCTTCATCGCGGGCCTGGCTGTTGCGCTGGTTGTCGCCGCCATCCTTGGCCTTGGCACCATCATGTCGGGGTGGCTTGCCGCCCTGCTGGTGGCCCTGCTGTTCCTGATCATTGCCGCAGCGGGCGGTTTGATCGGTTACAGCCGGTTCAAGAAGACCCTGCCGCTTCTTCCCGAGGAAGCGATCTACGGCCTTCGGTATGACCTTGGGGTCCTTAAGGAAGGACGCAGCTTTGACCCGGCCACGCTGGAGAAGAAGCCTGCGGAGCCCAAGGACAAGAATAAGGACAAAGACAAGAAGAAGAACGACGACGACGCCCCCAAGCAGGCCACGCCCGAGGAACTGCGCACCCGCACCCGGCAGCGCCGCGAACACATGGCTGCCGTCCGGGACGGACTGGGCGAGAAGGCCGACATCAAGGAACAGATCCAGGAACTCAAGGCGCGCCGTGCCGCCCAGCACCGCAGCTCCGGCTCCGAGGGGAAGGGCACGGCGTCGTCCAGCGACGAAATCATGGCCCTGATCAAGGAACGCTGGCAGCCTCTGACGGTGCTGGCGGCATCGCTGCTCGCCCTGGTCATTATGCTGCGCAGGCTCTCGCAAAAATAGGTCCCGTTATCGCTGACAAGGGGAGTGGGCCGTGATCAGACTGATCGGTGCGGGGACGCGTCCGGGCCGCGCGCCAGCGGAACTGGACACCTTCTGGACCGTTCCGAACCTGATCACGGTCCTTCGCTTTTTCGGAGTACCGCTGTTTGTCTGGTTCATTGTCCGTGACGAGTACGGGCCGGCGTTCATCACCCTTGTAACCGTAGGTTCCACTGACTGGGTGGACGGATATCTGGCGCGCCGGCTGGGGCAGGTGTCCCGGGTCGGCAAATGGCTGGACCCGGTGGCTGACCGCCTGGCACTGATCGTTGTAGCGGTGACCTTCGTAGTGGACGGGATTGCACCGTCGTGGCTGGTCCTGTCGATCGTGATTCCGGATGCCGTCCTCATCGTCAACGCTCTGGTGCTGTTCCGCGGCAGCCCCAACCTCCCCGTCAGCAACATCGGGAAGATCCGGACTGCCCTGCTGCTGCTCGGCGCTCCGATGCTGCTGCTCCAGCGGGTTCCGGGATTCGATTACCCCTGGCTGTCTGCGGCGGGGACGGCAGTGATTCTGCTCGGCTGCATTGGCCACGTTCTTGCAGGGGCAGGCTATCTGCGCGCGGCCTGGCGTAAGCATGCCCGGGAACGCGTTGCGGCCGGGAACGGCTAATGGTCGGCATTGCCATCACGTGTGCTCTGGCCAGCGCGGTGTTCCTGGCTTTCGGCGCCCAGAGGCAGGGAAGCGCGGTCAGCGCCGACACCGGCGGGCTGGAGCTGCGCTCATCGCAGCTGCTGCGGCTGCTGCGCAATCCCCGCTGGCTCCTGGGACTGTTTCTCCTGGGGGTGGGCACCGCCCTGAACGTCACGGCGCTGACGCTGGCTCCGCTGACGGTGGTCCAGCCCATCGGCTCCATTGCGCTGGTCATCACCACCATTGTGAATTCCAGGGACCAGGGCCTGCGGATGAACCGCATCACCGTCGTAGCCATCGTGGCGTGCGTGGTGGGCAGCGCCCTCTTTGTCTCCCTCGCCGTCGGCGTCACCCGTGGCCAGCGCGAGGTCCGGCCCGGACAGGAGCTGACCATCGTGATGCTCCTCGCCGTGGCCGTGGTGTTTTTCGGCACATTAAACGTACTGTTCGGGCGGCGGATCGGCGCGATCGGCTTCATCGTGGGCGCCGGAGTCCTGTTTGGTTTTGTGGCGGTGCTGACCAAAGTCATTGCGGCGGATCTGTTCAATCCCAACGGCCGGTTCCTGTTCAACGTTCCGTGGTACACGCTCCTGGGCATCGCCGTCGCCGGCGGGCTCGGGGCCTGGTTCGTGCAAAGCGCCTACTCCAGCGGCCCGCCCGATCTCGTGATCGCCGGATTGACCGTGATCGATCCGATGGTGGGCATCGCCATCGGTATCGGGGTGCTTCATGAGCTCGTCCCTGACGTGCCCGCCGTGGCGGGCGTTGCCATGGGGGTCGCAGCTTTGATTGCTATCGTGGGGGTCGTTGCCCTGTCCCGGTACCATCCGGACGTCATCCAAAGGCGGGCAGAGGCACGGCGCCGGCAAAAGCAAGGTGCTGCAAAAACATCGAAAGACCAAAAGAGGGGCTCCCTGTGACCGACGACGCATCGGCCGACAAACCGCTGACCATCCTCATTGCGTGCGACACCTACCCGCCGCACCTGAACGGAGCCGCCCAGTTCGGCTACCGGCTGGCCCGCGGATTGAACGGACGGGGCCATGACGTTCACGTCCTGGCTCCCAACGACGTCGACGGCCCCAGCCGCAGCGATCTGGACGGCGACTGGCCCGTGCACCGGCTTCGGTCCCACGGTGTCCCAACCCACGAGTACTGGCGCATCTGCCTGCCGTGGGAGATCAAGAAGGAAATCAGCCTGCTCTTTGACCGGGTGCAGCCGGATGTGGTCCACATCCAGTGCCATTACATGGTGGGGGAGTACACGCTGTACGAGGCGGAGAAGCGGGGGATCCGCGTCATTGCCACCAACCACTTCATGCCCGCGAACCTCGATCCTTTCCTGCCGTTCCCGCGCTGGTTCAAGAACATCGTTGCCAAGAACTCGTGGAAGGACATGGGTAAGGTCATGGGCCGTGCCGCAGTTGTCACCACGCCCACGCCGCTGGCTGCGAAGGCCATGCATGACCACGCCTTCCTGCATGATGTGCTGCCGCTGTCCAACGGAATCGACGCATCGGTCTACGAACTGCAGCCCGGGGAATGGATCGAACCCCGCGATCACCCCACCGTGCTGTTTGTTGGCAGGTTGGCGGAGGAAAAGCACGTTGACGTGCTGATCGACGCTGTCGCGAAGGTTCCGGCCCACCTGAACGTCCACGCTGACATCATTGGCGGCGGCGAGGTCAAGAGCAGCCTGCAGGCACAGGTGAAGCGGCTGGGCCTGGAAAACCGGGTGGTGTTCCACGGCCTCGTGTCCGACGCTGACCTGCGGAAGGCCTACCTCCGGGCGGATGTGTTCGTGATGCCGGGCACCGCTGAACTCCAGTCACTGGTGACGCTTGAGGCGATGTCCGCGTCCACCCCGGTGCTTTTGGCTGATGCGATGGCCCTGCCGCACCTGGTCGACCCGGGACGCAACGGTTACCTGTTTGAACCGGGCAACAGCGATGAGCTCGGTGAGCGGCTGACGTCCATCCTTGAGCTGGACTCCGAGGAACGCGCCGCCATGGGCGCGCACAGCCGCTGCATGGTGGAGCGTCACAGCCTGGACGCCACGTTGTCCACCTTTGAGGACCTGTACTACGGACGGCCGCTGGGCCAGGGAGCCCTCTAGCTGACAGCGCATCCCTCCCGCCGGATTGGTGGGAGGGACATTCCTGCCACTAGGATGTCCATGTTGCGTTCGTCGCAGCACCGCCCGCATGCGGGCGTTGAGGGGCTGTAGCTCAGCTGGTCAGAGCAGCGGACTCATAATCCGTGGGTCGTGGGTTCAAGCCCCACCAGCCCTACTTTGTGTAATGAGCCGGGACATCGTTTACGGATGAGCTGCGGCACGGGTAGCACCCCGGTCTTCGGACCGGGGTGTTTTCTTTTGCCCCGCGGCTGACCGTCGTCCAGCCGGAGACAATCGTGTTGTACATCATGTTACTGGCGGGTAACATGGATGAGACCGGCTTCACAGCCTACAGATCACTGATGATCAGCAGCGAAGGATATTTCCATGGCAACTATCGACGTCGACAATCTCCCGTACGCGGACGGCGACTTCTACGCATTCGAGGAGCTCCTCTCCGACAAGGAGCGGGACCGCCTTCTTGAGGTCCGCGCCTGGTTGAAGGCAGAGGTCACCCCGCACGCTGCGGACTGGTGGAACGCCGGTGAGTTCCCGCACCACATGATCCCCAGGATCGCCGAGCTGGATGTCATGAGCCCGGTCTACCGCCAGGGCCACTCGAACCTCTTCGCCGGCCTTTGCCATGCCGAGTTCACCCGTGCCGACACGTCCTTTGCAACGTTCCTGGGTGTGCATGACGGCCTGTTCACCGGCTCCATTGAGGCACTGGCCTCCGAGGAGCAGAAGGCAGCCTGGCTGCCGGATATCTATTCGATGAAGAAGATCGGTGCCTTCGGCCTGACCGAGCCGCTGGGCGGATCCGATGTTGCCGGCGGAACCCGTACCACGGCACGCCGTGACGGTGACAAGTGGATCCTCAACGGCGAAAAGCGCTGGATCGGCAACGCCACCTTCTCAGACTGGGTTGTCGTCTACGCCCGCGACGTTGCGGACAACCAGGTCAAGGGTTTCCTTGTGGACACCAAGACCGAGGGCTACAGTGCCACGAAGATCGAAAACAAGATTGCCCTCCGCACGGTGCAGAACGCCGACATTGTCCTGGACAACGTGGTAGTCAGCGATGACTTCCACCTGAAGGGCGCCAACAGCTTCAAGGACACCAACAAGGTCCTCAAGGTCACCCGCCTTGCCGTGGCCTGGCAGGCAGTGGGCCAGCAGATGGCGGCCTTCGACGTGGCCCGCAAATATGCCGTGGAGCGTCAGCAATTCGGCAAGCCGCTTGCCTCCTTCCAGCTTGTCCAGGAGCAGCTCGTGAAGATCCTGGGCAACACTGTCAGCTCCATGGGCATGATGGTCCGCCTGGCGCAGCTGGAAGACCTTGGCCGCGCCAAGGATGAACAGTCCGCGCTGGCCAAGGCCTTCACTACGGCACGCATGCGAGAGTCGGTGGCCCTGGGCCGCAGCATCCTCGGCGGCAACGGAATCGTCACGGACTACGGCATGGCCAAGATCTTCGCCGATGCCGAAGCGATCTACTCCTACGAAGGAACCTACGAGATCAACACGCTGGTGACCGGCCGTGCGATCACCGGGGTAGCGGCGTTCGTCTAGACCTGATGTGAGCGGATGTGTGGCCAGTCCCCGAGGGGGCTGGCCGCACTGCGTTAAGGGACCGCTGCACTAAAGGTCCGCTGCATCACCCTCTCGACTGCGCAGCAGCGCAGTCCTCCGTTGCGGATCAGCCCGGGGACCGCCGCAGCGGCAGCAGCACTGAGGGCCTGCGGTCCGTCACGTAGTCAAGGGGATTCACATATTCCCCGTCCAGCCGCACGCCCCAGTGCAGGCAGGACCGGGCACAGTGGCCGGAAGCGCCTGCACCTGCCAGCAGGCCGACCACCTCGCCTTCAGTGACCGGATCACCGATGGACAGGGAGGCGTCCACCGGTTCAAAGCTCGCCAGGAGTCCGCCGCCCAGATCAACCGTCATGACGGGGCGGTCCACCACCCAGCCGGCAAAGACCACAGTCCCCGCTGCCGGACTGAGCACCGGTGCTCCGGGCACCGCGGCGAGGTCAACTCCCCGGTGGCCGGCCAGCCAGCGCTGCGGCGGCGCCCGGAAGGCCCGGATGACCTGCGGCGCAGGGGAGAGGGGCCAGCTCCATGCAGGCTCGTAGGGTCCTGTCGGGACGCGAGCGGTGCCGCCAGTGAATCTTTCGGCTGCTGAAGGCAGGCTCAGGACTTCGAACGGCACCGCCGCGGGCACCGGCAGCAGGGTAAGAGCAACCAGCAGGCTCCAGCCCCGGGATTGAATCTTCATGCCCCATCGTGAACCGGCAGCCCTGCGCCGAGCGGGACTTTCGGCCAGGCAGTGGAAAACCCGGCCCACCGCCTGCGGTGCCGACTCTTGGGGAGGACGGAAGTGCCCCGCAGCTGGTGTATAGTTGACGAAGCAGTTTGCTGTGCCATGTTCCCTGCCCGCAGGGGGATGCCGCCCGTGTTTCACCGAAACCCAGGCATGTGTCCGGCACTGGAATCTGACTACGCGTGCCCCAATTATTCCGGCCCTTCCTCAGGAAATGCCGGGGTGCCTCTCCATCGGTCCGGTAAGCCGGCAGGAGATGCATGCTGATCCAGCTGATGGGCACCAGGAGCTTCACCCGCCCGGGTGTACAGCTATCAACCGTCAATTGGCAGCAGGATCCATGTGCTTCGGCCCTGACTGCTGCCGGAAGGAGTGACGACATGCCCGTCGTTACAATGCGCCAGCTGCTCGACAGCGGCGTCCACTTTGGACACCAGACCCGTCGCTGGAACCCGAAGATGAAGCGTTTCATCTTCACCGAGCGCAACGGCATCTACATCATCGACCTGCAGCAGTCGCTGTCCTACATCGACCGCGCCTACGAGTTCGTCAAGGCCACCGTTGCACACGGCGGAACCGTACTGTTCGTCGGTACCAAGAAGCAGGCTCAGGAAGCCATCGCCGAGCAGGCCACCCGTGTTGGCCAGC
Source organism: Arthrobacter sp. APC 3897 (assembly GCF_030407495.1). Classification (GTDB taxonomy): domain Bacteria; phylum Actinomycetota; class Actinomycetes; order Actinomycetales; family Micrococcaceae; genus Arthrobacter_B. The sequence continues at coordinate 31,113 of NZ_JASDDG010000010.1, forward strand.
CGTACGTGAACCAGCGCTGGCTCGGCGGTATGCTCACCAACTTCCAGACCGTTGCCAAGCGCATCCAGCGTCTGAAGGAACTCGAAGAGATTGACTTCGACGATGTTGCCGGTTCCGGCCACACCAAGAAGGAACTGCTGCTGCTGAAGCGCGAGCTCACCAAGCTGCAGACCAACCTCGGCGGCATCCGCAACCTGACCAAGGCTCCGTCCGTGGTCTGGATCGTTGATACCCAGAAGGAACACCTCGCCATTGACGAGGCCAAGAAGCTGAACATCCCCGTTGTTGCCATTCTGGACAGCAACTGCGATCCCGATGACGTCGACTTCCCGATCCCGGGCAACGACGACGCCATCCGCTCCGTCAACCTGCTGACCCGCGTTATCGCCGACGCCGTTGCTGAGGGCCTCATCGCCCGCCACAACAAGTCCGGCAACACGGAAGCTGCGGCTGAGCCGCTGGCTGAGTGGGAGCGCGAGCTCCTCGAAGGTGCAGCTGCACCCGCCGCTGAAGCTCCGGCTGCAGAAGCTGCCGCTGAAGAAGCTCCGGCCGAGGCTGCTGCCCCCGCCGCGGACGCAACAGAGAAGTAAATAGAAGTTCCCGGATCACCGTTGCCCGGCAACGGTGATCCGGGGTATCTGCTGGTGCGGCTGGCCGGATCTTTCCGGCCAGCCGCTCTGGCGGAATCTCACCAAAACTTATAACGGGAGGACTGGAGTCCAAATGGCGAACTACACCGCTGCTGACATCAAGGCACTGCGCGAGCGCACCGGCGCCGGCATGATGGATGTAAAGAAAGCTCTGGACGAGGCCAACGGCGATGCCGACAAGGCCATGGAGCTCATCCGCATCAAGGGCCTCAAGGGCGCAACCAAGCGTGAAGGCCGTTCCACCGCAGAAGGCCTGGTGGCTGCCAAGGTTATCGACGGCACCGTCGGCGTCATGATCGAGCTGAACTGCGAAACTGACTTCGTGGCCAAGTCCGCCAAGTTCATCGAACTGGCTGACAAGGTTCTGGCTGCCGCTGTTGAATCCGGTGCTGCCGACGCCGAAACCCTCCTTGCCTACAACGTTGACGGCAAGCCGCTGTCCGAGGTTGTTGTCGAAGAAGGCGCAATCCTGGGCGAGAAGGTTGTCGTCCGCCGCGTGGCCCGCATCGAGGGCAAGACCGTTGACGCCTACCTGCACAAGACGTCCAAGGACCTGCCTGCTCAGGTTGGCGTCCTGTTCGCCGTCGACAGCGACAGCGATGATGCACGCACTGCTGCACACGATATCGCCGTGCACACCGCTGCTTACGCTCCCACCTACCTGACGCGTGAAGAAGTTCCCGCCGAGACCGTGGAGAACGAACGCCGCATCGCCGACGAGACGGCACGCGCCGAGGGCAAGCCCGAAGCCGCGCTGACCAAGATCGTCGAAGGCCGCCTGACCGGTTTCTTCAAGGAAATCGTCCTGCTGGACCAGCCGTTCGCGAAGGACGCCAAGAAGACCGTTGCGAAGGTCCTCGAAGAGGCCGGGACCGCACCGTCCGGTTTCGCCCGTTTCCGCGTAGGCGCCTAGCCCACAAGGCACTGGACCTGACGGACACGTCATCATGAACAAAAGGGGCAGTCACCTTGGTGGCCGCCCCTTTTGTTTGCCCAAAACCTTTTTCAAAATTCTGTACTAAGAACTGCTTACGCCCGGGAGGCACCATGGCCCACGTCCTGAAAGACACCGATTCGACGCGACGCCGCGTACTGCTCAAGTTGTCCGGGGAAGTCTTCGGCGGAGGGAAGCTGGGCGTCGACCCCGACACTGTCCGCGCCGTCGCCAAGCAGATCGCAGCGACGGTTGGTGAAGTGGAAGTCGCCATCGTTGTGGGCGGGGGAAACTTCTTCCGCGGAGCTGAACTCTCCCAGAGCGGCATGGACCGCTCCCGAGCGGACTACATGGGCATGCTGGGCACCGTCATGAACTGTCTGGCCCTTCAGGACTTCCTGGAACAGGCCGGCGTCGAAACCCGCGTCCAGAGCGCCATCACCATGGGCCAGGTTGCCGAAGCCTACATTCCGCGGCGCGCCATCCGGCACCTGGAAAAGGGACGCGTGGTGATTTTTGGTGCGGGTGCAGGGCTGCCGTACTTCTCCACCGACACCGTGGCGGCCCAGCGTGCCCTTGAGGTGCACGCGGATGAGGTCCTGATGGCCAAGAGCGGGGTGGACGGCGTTTACACCGCGGACCCCAACAAGGACCCCGATGCCACCCGTCTGGAAACCCTGACCTACGACGACGCCCTGCGCCAGGACATCCGCGTCATGGACCAGACGGCCATGACCATGTGCAAGGACAATGACCTGAACATGGTGGTCTTTGGTATGGAAGGCGAAGGAAACGTCACCCGCGCTATCCGCGGCGAAAAGATCGGCACCATCGTTTCCAACTAGCGTTACTGCTTCACCGTGTTGCCGTGGTTCCGGGCCGGGCGCCTGCGGGCCTGGAGCGGCGGCAACGATATTCCGTCGGCCGCGGACGGCCTCCGGAATAATAAAGCCGCCTTCCTCCAGACCCTCCGGGGCGGTCGAGGCACCCCGCCTTCCAGCACCCGCAGGCGCCTCCAGGGCCTCCCCGGCCGGTTGGGTCCCTGCTGCCTCCCGCCCCCACGCCGTCGCCCGATGGCGAGGCGGGGAGGATTTGCTCTCGGCGTCGCAGGCCCGTGCAGGGAACCGCGGGGCTTTTGGCTTAGGATGAATAAGAGAGCCCAGCCACCACCGCGTGGAAATTTTTGCGTGTTAGGAGACATCATGATCGAAGAAACCCTGGCCGAGGCCACCGACAAAATGGACAAGGCGGTGGAAGTGGCCAAGGAGGATTTCTCGACGATCCGCACCGGCCGTGCCACCCCGGCATTGTTCTCCAAGGTCCTGGTGGACTACTACGGATCTCCCACCCAGCTGCAGCAGCTGGCGTCCTTCGCGACGCCCGATGCGCGCACCCTGCTGATCACCCCGTATGACGTCACCGCCCTGCGTGCCATTGAGCGTGCCCTGAGCGATTCCGAGGTAGGCGCCAACCCGTCCAACGACGGCAAGGTTATCCGGGTTGTCATGCCGGAGCTGACGCAGGACCGCCGCAAGGAATACGTCAAGATCGTCAAGACCAAGGGCGAAGATGCCAAGGTGTCGGTCCGGAACATCCGCCGCAAGGCGAAGGACGCCTTGGACCGCCTGGTTAAAGACGGCGAGATTGGCGAGGATGACGGCGCCCGTGCCGAGAAGGACCTCGACGCGCAGACGAAGGCCCACACCGAGGCCATCGACGATCTGCTCAAGCGCAAGGAAGCCGAGCTGCTCGAGGTCTGATGAGGAACGACCAGCCTCCCAGCAAGGCTGGCGGTGCGTCCCTTGAGACTGATCCGGCAGCAAAGGCCACGGACATGAGTGCTACCGAAGGAACCGGTTCTCCTGGACCGGGAAAGCCGTCCAAGCGCGGAAAAGGCACAGCGGCCAAGGCGCCGGCAAAGCCGTCCAAAGCCGGCCGCAACCTGCCGGCGGCCATCGCCGTCGGCGTTATCCTGCTCGGTTCGCTCCTGGCCGGGCTGCTCTTCTTTCCGTTGGCAATCGTAGCGATCGCCACGGTTTTTGCCGCGGTGGGTGTCTGGGAGGTGAGCCGGGCGCTGGAAGTCCGGAGCATCAAGGTCCCCCTGGTTCCGGTGTTGACGGGAACTGTCGCCTTGCCCTTTGCCGCCTACTTCGGCGGCAGCGAGGCGTTGGCGTTTGCCCTCGTGGCGTCCGTCGTGGCGCTCCTGCTGTGGCGCACCATCGACACGGCGGAGCATGCCGTGCAGAGCATCCTCGCCGGCATTTTCGTGTTGCTGTGGGTGCCCTTCCTGCTGAGCTTCGCCCTGCTGGTCCTGGGGGAGCCCGACGGCCAGATCCGTGTTGCCGTACTGCTGCTCCTGGTGGTTTCCAATGACACGTTCGGGTACCTCGTGGGGGCAATCTTCGGAAAGCATCCGATGGCGCCCAAGATCAGTCCGAAAAAATCCTGGGAGGGATTTGCGGGCTCGGCTGCCGGAGCCACCGTGGTGGGAGTTGTTGCAGCCCTCTTCTTCCTGGACCAGCCGTGGTGGTTCGGTCTTGTCCTTGCCGTCGCCACCGTTGCTGCGGCAACTGCGGGGGACTTCTCCGAGTCCATGATCAAACGCGAACTCGGCGTCAAAGATATGTCCAACCTGCTGCCCGGCCACGGCGGAATTATGGACAGGCTGGACTCGGTTGTCTTTGCCTCACCGGTGGTCTTCCTGCTGTCGGTGCTTCTGATCCCCGGAACGTAGCGCCGGCGGATCACCCCGCACCCGTCAGCCGCTGTGGCGGGCCGCACAGGTCCCTGAGGTGCGGCAACGTAGGATAGTGACAGGTTTTCGATCAGTCTCGGCGAGCGGCATGACCACAGAGGAACAGTAAGACATGGATGAAGCGCGGCAGGCCGGCGCCCCTTTCGAGCGTGTGGGGCGTCGGGAATACGGGTACAACACACGTCAGGTTGACGAGTTTCTGGCGGAAGCCCGCAGCTGCTACAACGGCGAAAGCTCCGCCGAGAAGGCCATTACCAGCCGAAACGTCCGGTCCATGGCCTTTGATCCCGCCAAGGCCGGGTATGAACCGCAGGCCGTGGACGCCGCGCTGGACCGGCTGGAAGATGTCTTTGCCCAGCGCGAAAAAAACGAAATGATCCAGGACAAGGGTGAGGAAGCCTGGCTGCTGCAGATTAGCCGCACCTCGGCCGTCCTGCGCGGACGGCTCCACCGCAAGCCCGGGGAACGGTTCCGCCGCCCCACCCGGCGCAAGGTGCCCAGCTACGACGTCCAGGATGTCGATGCGCTCTGCGACGAACTGCTGGGATACTTCGAAAATGACAAGCCGCTGAGCGTGGACGTGGTGCGGCGTGCCGTATTCCGCGAAGCCAAGGGTCCCGAAGGGTATGAGGAAACGCAGGTTGACGTGTTCCTTGACCGCGTGGTGGAACTGATGGCGTCGATCGACTAGCTGCGCCGCTCCCGGGGGTGCGGCCGTTCCGGTGTGTGCAGCCGTGCCAGGATTTTGGCGGCGCCTGCAGGAGCCAGGTCCGGCCGCAGCCTGGAGACCGCCACAGTCACCAGGAACGCGGCAGGGACGGTCCAGGCGGCCGGCTGCTCCAGCCACGCCGGCACCGTTCGGGCGGCAGTGCCCAGCACGCCGCCTGCCACCATGGCGCCCCCGCACAGTACCGCTCCGGTGACCATGCCCGCTACGGCTCCGGGAGCGGTAAGCCCCCGCCACCAGATGCCCAGCAGCAGCAGCGGACACAGGGTTGATGCGGTAAAAGCGAACACCATGCCCACGGTGCCCGCCAGTGCCTGTGAGCTGGTCAGCAGCGCCAGTCCCAGGGGTACGACGGCGGCCAGTACAGCTGAGAGCCGGAACCCGCCGACACTGCCGCGGAAGAGATCCTGGCTGATGACTCCGGCCAATGACACCACGAGTCCGCTCGTGGTGGACAGGAAGGCCGCGAAGGCGCCCGCTGCAACCAGCGCCGAGAGCAGGTCCCCCAAGGCGCCGTCGAATACCCGGCCCGGCAGCAGCAGCACTGTGGAGTCCGCTCCGCCGGCTGCCAGATCCGGCGTGTAGATGCGGCCGAGCACCCCGTAAATGATGGGGAACACGTAAAACAGCGAGAGCAGCCCCAGCACGATCAGCGTGGTCCGCCGGGCGGAGCCTCCGTCGGGGTTGGTGTAAAACCGCACCAGGACGTGCGGCAGGCCGAGGGTACCGCAGAGCAGGGCGATGCTCAGCGAGATGTTCCGGTAAAGGGATGCGTTGGTCTCCGGATCCAGCGCGGCGGCGAAGGCTGCGCCGCCGTCGGTCCACGGCAGACCTTCCCGGGACAGCCGCAGGAGGACAAAGATCACGGGCACCGCGATGGCCGCCAGTTTGAGCCAGTACTGGAACGCCTGGACAAAGGTGATGGAGCGCATTCCGCCGGTCATTACGCTCAGGCAGACCACCACCGCCACGGCCACGGAGCCTATCCAGCCGGGCAGTCCGGTGGTGATCCGGATGGTGAGGGCGGCTCCGTGCAGCTGCGGCACGATGTACAGCCAGCCGACGGCGATCACCAGCAGGGTGGTGATGCGGCGGGCGGGCAGCGATTCGAGCCGGACCTGGGCAAAGTCGGCAATGGTGTACGCCCCGGACCGGCGAAGCGGTGCGGCGACGAACAACAGCAGCATCAGGTAGCCGGCCGTGTAGCCAATGGGAAACCAGAGGGCATCCACGCCGGACACCAGGATCAGCCCGGCCACGCCCAGGAAGCTCGCGGCGGACAGGTACTCTCCGCCGATGGCCGAGGCGTTCCACCATGGACGCACGGTGCGCGAGGCAACGTAGAAATCCCCCGTGGTGCGGGAAATGCGCAGGCCGTACACGCCGATCAGCAGCGTGGCGGCGGTGACCGCTGCCAGAGCCGCATAGCCCGCGGCCGGGTTCATGCCGCCCGTCCGGGCTTAGGAAGTCTTGGCATCAGGCATCATCAACCAAATCCAGGAACCTCTGCTCGTTCCGTGCAGCACTGCGGACATACAGCACACCGCAGACAATCACCAGCGGGTAGACGCCCACTCCGAGCAGGAACCAGGGCAGCGGGACAGTGAGGAGGGTCAGGCCGGAAATTACCGGGAGGAACGCCAGCAGCACCGGAACGCCCAGCAGGATCACCATGAAACCTCCGCCCACCACCAGGGCTAGCCGCAGCTGGGAGCGGATCAGGGATCCGATGAACACTTCACCCACTTCGGTCTGCTCGTCCAGTTCCCGGGACACCGTGTAGGGCGCAGCGGACGCCGGAACGGACCGGGCAGCGGTGACCCGCACACGCTGCGGCGGCCTGCCGGGTGCGGGGGAGGATTCGGCGGAAGGGACGGAGGAAGGAGCGGAAGCGCCGGCGGCCGGTTCGCCGGTCATGTACGGGCACGCACCCGGCTGGCGGAGAGCGTGCTCCGCACCCCCGGCAAATGGCGCCTGCTCACCGGCAGTTCGGCAGATCCCACAGTAATGCTGGCACGGCTCCCGGCTGCCCGCACCTGGCGGATATGCGCACGGGATACCAGATAGGAGCGGTGGATGCGGACAAAACCAGCTTCCGCCCACTGCTCTTCCAGCTCGGTAAGGGGAACACGGATCAGGTAGGAAGCAGTGTCCGTATGCAGCCGCGCATAGTCGCCCTGCGCCTGCACATAGAGAATGTCTTCACGCCGGATGATGCGGGTGGTTCCGCCCTGAACCACCGTGACGACGTCGCTGTCCCCGGCCGCCGCCTCCGCCGCCAGGTCACAAATCCGGCGTACCGATTCAGCAAGCCGCACGGGACGGACCGGCTTGAGCAGGTAGTCCAGCGCGGCGAGGTCGAAGGCCGCCAGCGCCTGTTCCTCATCCGCCGTGACAAATACCAGTGCCGGCGGGCGTTCCCTGCCGCCGAGCACACGGGCAATGTCCAGCCCGGACAACGCCGGCATGTGAATGTCCAGGAACACCGCGTCCACGGCATGGTCTTCCACAAGCTTCAGCGCCTGGGCGCCGCTGGAGGCCCGGTGGATGTCGCCTACCCGGGAATCCTTGCCCAGGAGGAACGCCAGTTCGTTGACGGCGGGCAGCTCATCATCGGCCACCACCACGGAAATCTGCCGGGAACCGGGTTTACCTTGAACGGACATGTGAACCAGATTACAAGACTCAGGTGCGGTGGCCCGGCTGCGACTTGGGGATACGCATGGTGATCAGGGTTCCCGCACCGGGGGCGGTATCGATGACCAGCCCGTGGTCATCACCATAAACCTGGCGCAGCCTGACGTCGACGTTGCGCAGGCCAACATGGTCGCCGTCGGCATGCCCGGCCAGGACGGAGCGCAGGTAGCCGGGGTCCATGCCCACGCCGTTGTCTTCGACGGTAATGACCGCCATGGCTCCCGCATCGGTGGCCGTGATGGTGATGTGGCCCTCGCCGTCCGCGGCTTCAAGTCCGTGGCGCACCGAGTTCTCGACCAGCGGCTGCAGCGACAGGAAGGGGATGGCAGTGCCGAGAACCTCCTGGCCGATTTGCAGGCTGATCTTCAGGCGTTCACCGAAACGGGCACGTTCCAGCAGGAGATACCGGTCAATGGCCTGCAGTTCTTCGGCGACAGTGGTGAAGTTTCCGCTGCGCCGGAACGTATAGCGCGTGAAGTCCGCGAATTCCACCACCAGTTCCCGCGCCCGCACCGGATCCGTGGTGATGTAGGAGGCAATCGCGTTGAGCGAGTTGTAGATAAAATGCGGGCTGATCTGTGCCCGCAGTGCCCGCACCTCGGCTTCCATCAGCAGGGTGCGCGAGGTGTCCAGCTCCGCCAGCTCCATCTGGGCAGCCACCCAGCCGGCAACGTCATTGGCCGCCCGGACCAGTCCGGCGCTGACGGCGGGCGCAAATACGGCCAGGGTGCCCACGGTCTGGCGGTTTACCTGCAGCGGGCACAGCAGCAGCTGGCCGCCGGCGTCGTCGAACCCCAGCGCCCGCAGCGAAGCGCCGCGGAACACCCGGGTGCGGCCGCTCTCCAGCACCGCGGCGGACGCTGCCAGGAGCCTGGCACGCGGGGCGGGGCCGTCCGGCAGCGTTCCCTCCCAGGCCAGGACAGCGGCCGCGTCGGCAAGGATCAGCGTGTCGCAGCCCAGCAGCGCGCGCAGGTGCCGGGCCGCTTTGCCGGCGCCGGAGGCCGTGAGCCCGGTGCGCAGATGGCGCGAGGCAAGGGTTGCGGTGTGGAGCGCCGCATAGGCAGCCCGTTCAGTGTCCGAACCGAGGTCCCGCTGTGAGCGGCTGAGGCGGTAGCCAAGCACCGCTATGGCCGCCACGGTAAACACCGCGAGAGCGCAGATCACGGCGATGTCGACGGCGGGGCTGATCATGCCCCTAAGCCTAGCCGGAGGTGGAAAGGGCGCCGCCAGCCGCACCCTCCCGGACCGCTCACCGCAGGGAAATGACCGTTCAGCGAGGCGGGACCGGAGAATCTGGTGCACCGCCGCCATTCATAGCAAGGTGATGCTGATCACAATTTGTACGTGCGTGCTGTCCGGAGCCGGTTGTCCCCAGGGGGCGGTTGCCGGGACGTGCCCAACTCAAGGAGGAGCGATGGCAACACAGCAACCCGCCGGATCCGGCGCACATGCGGCACCGGTTGATTTCCGGGAGGTTCAAAAATCTCCCGAGCTGCAGGAGCTGCGCAAGCGGCAGCGCAGTTTCATTTTCCCGATGGCCGTTCTTTTCCTGCTCTGGTACTTCGCGTACGTGCTGCTGGCTGACTACGCCCACGACTTCATGTCCACCCAGGTCTGGGACAACATCAACATCGGGCTGATCCTGGGCCTGCTGCAGTTCGTCACCACCTTCGGCATCACCATGTGGTACGTCAGCTACGCCAACCGCAGGATGGACCCCATCGCCGCGGACCTGCGCGAAAAACTTGAGGCCAAGGGCGTCCGCCGTCCGGAGGAGACCAAATGAGCACCATGAACATCGAGGCGGTTGAGGTGTCCGCCGAGGCAGTCCGGGATACCGGCTGGCTGAACATGCTGATTTTCGGCCTGTTTGTGGCAGTGACACTCATTGTGGTGCTGCGGGCCAGCCGCAACAACAAGACTGCGGCTGATTACTATGCTGCCGGCCGGTCCTTCACCGGACCGCAGAACGGCACTGCCATTGCCGGTGATTACCTGTCTGCGGCGTCCTTCCTGGGCATCGTCGGTGCCATCGCGATCAACGGCTATGACGGCTTCCTCTACTCCATCGGTTTTCTGGTGGCCTGGCTGGTAGCCCTGCTCCTGGTGGCTGAAATGCTGCGCAACACCGGTAAGTTCACCATGGCCGATGTGCTGTCCTTCCGCCTGAAGCAGCGCCCGGTCCGGATCGCTGCCGCCATCACCACTCTTGCCGTCTGCTTCTTCTACCTGCTGGCCCAGATGGCCGGCGCCGGCGGCCTGGTTTCCCTGCTGATGGGCATCGACTCCAAGATCGGCCAGTCCCTGGTCATCACCGTTGTTGGCGGTCTGATGATCATTTACGTACTGATCGGCGGCATGAAGGGCACCACCTGGGTCCAGATCATCAAGGCCTGCCTGCTTATTGCCGGTGCCGGCATCATGACCATCTGGGTCCTGGCCCTCAACGGCTTCAACCTTTCCGAACTGCTGGGCAATGCAGTGAGCATGTCCGGCAACCCGGACATCCTGAACCCGGGCCTGGCGTACGGCAAGACCGGAACCACGCGCCTGGACTTCGTGTCCCTGGGCATGGCCCTGGTGCTGGGAACTGCGGCGCTGCCGCACGTGCTGATGCGCTTCTACACGGTGCCTACGGCCAAGGAAGCCCGCCGCTCCGTGGTCTGGGCCATCTGGCTGATCGGCATCTTCTACCTGTTCACCCTCATCCTGGGCTACGGCGCCGCCGCACTCATCCCGGCGGAGACCATCAAGGCCGCTCCGGGCGGCGTGAACTCCGCCGCTCCGCTGCTGGCCTTCGCCCTCGGCGGGCCCGTACTGCTGGGGCTCATCGCCGCGGTGGCCTTCGCCACCATCCTGGCCGTCGTGGCCGGACTGACCATCACTGCCGCTGCTTCCTTCGCCCATGACATCTACGCCAACGTCATCCGCAAGGGCAAAGTGGATGCCGACGGCGAGGTCAAGGTGGCCCGCCGCACGGTGATCGTCATCGGCATCGTCTCCATCCTCGGCGGCATCGGTGCCCAGGGGCAGAACGTGGCCTTCCTGGTGGCCCTGGCCTTCGCGGTGGCGGCCAGTGCCAACCTGCCCACTATCCTGTACTCGCTCTACTGGCGCCGTTTCAACACCCAGGGCGCCGTCTGGAGCATGTACGGCGGGCTGATCTCGGCCATTGTGCTGATCCTTCTCTCGCCGGTCTTCTCGGGCGCAGAGACGTCAATGGTTTCCGGCATCGACATCTCCATCTTCCCGCTGAACAACCCGGGACTGGTCTCCATCCCGCTGGCCTTCTTCCTCGGCTGGCTCGGAACCGTCCTGGGCAAGGACAACGAGTCGCCGGAGAAGCAGGCGGAAATGGAAGTCCGCTCGCTGACCGGCGTGGGCGCGGAGAAGGCTGTGGACCACTAAAGCGGTCCGGCCTCAAAATGCCGGGGCACCCGGGTTCCGTACTTCGGTGCGGAACCCGGGTGTTTTTGGGTTCAGGCCCCGGACTCGCCGCGTTCCAGCAGCGGTGACACGCGGAAGGGAATCAGTTCGCCCATGGCGAGGTTGGTGTCGCAGCGTTCGACGCCGGGAACGGCCAGGATCGCCTTGTTCACCCTGAAGAGATCCTCGGCATCTTCAGCCACCACGCGCAGCAGGATGTCTGCGTCGCCGGTCAGTCCGTGCGCTTCCACCACCTCGGGGATGCCGGCCAGCTGTGCCGTGATCTCGGCCAGCTGCTGCTGCTGCACGTGGACGTGGACAAAGGCCATCAGCGGATAGCCCAGGGCGGCCGGGCTGATCCGGCGCTCAAAGGACAGGAACACCGACCTCTTTTCCAGCTGTGTCAGGCGCGCCTGGACGGTGTTGCGGGAGATGCCGAGGGCGGTGGCCAGCGCAACAACAGTGCGCCGCGGGTCCTTGGCCATCGCCAGAAGCAGGCGGGTGTCGGTACTGTCCAGCAGGCGCATAGTGCGAAAGATTAGCACGCCCCGCCGGCGGCTTATAGGGCATAGTGCTCAGTGATCGCACCGATGGTTGTGCCAGTTGATAAGTGTGAGTAGTGTCACATCTATCCGGGCAACGTCGCCCGGGCATCGGTTCGGTCCCGCCATCCCTGGGGCCCAACACGGAAGGATGCGTACCGACGTGTCTCTGCATACTCCTGTCAGACCCCCGCATGACGCCGGCGCCACCGCGTCCGGCCCCTACGTCCAGCTGGTTCGCCCCGACGGTTCCCGGACACCCTCCTCGTACGACCACTGGGTGTCGGATGTGGACGCCGATCAACTGCGCAGCCTCTATGAAGACATGGTGGTCATCCGCCGGATCGACACTGAAGCCACCGCTCTCCAGCGCCAGGGCCAGCTGGGCCTGTGGCCCCCGCTGCTGGGACAGGAAGCTGCCCAGATCGGCTCCGCCCGCACCCTTCGCGCCAGCGATTTCGTCTTTGGCAGTTACCGCGAAAACGGTGTTGCCTGGTGCCGCGGCGTGGATCCGGAATCCCTGATGCGTGTCTGGCGCGGCAATGCCGCAGCCGGCTGGGATCCGTTCAGTGTCAACATGGCTCCCACGCAGGTGATCATCGGTGCGCAGGCCCTGCACGCCGCCGGTTACGGCATGGGCGTGGTTGCAGACGGAACGGACGACGCCGTCATCACCTACTTCGGCGACGGTGCCACCAGCCAGGGGGACGTGAATGAGGCAATGGTCTTCGCGGCCAGCTTCCACACGCCCGTCGTCTTCTTCTGCACCAACAACCAGTGGGCCATCTCCGAGCCGGTGGGCCTGCAGGCTCAGGTTCCGATCGCCAACCGGGCGCCGGGCTTCGGCATTCCCTCCGTCCGGGTGGACGGCAACGATGTCCTCGCCGTCATGGCCGTGACCCGTGAGGCCCTGGACCGGGCACGTACCGGGGGAGGCCCCAGCTTCATTGAGGCCGTCACCTACCGGATGGGCCCGCACACCACCGCCGATGACCCCACCCGGTACCGCGATGCAGCGGAGCTGGAGGAATGGCGTGCCAAGGATCCCATCACCCGGATCGAAGCGCTGCTGCGGAACGAAGGTCTCTTCACCGACGAGTTTGCCGCCTCGGTAGCCGCCGCTGCGGATGCCGTCGCCGCAGAGCTGCGCAGCTCCTGCATCAATATGCCTGCACCGCCGGCACTGGACATCTTTGCCCACGTTTATGCCGAACCCAACTCCTGGCTGGAAACCCAGCGGGCGGACTATGAACGCTATCTCGCCCTGTACGGCGCAGAGGGCGACGGCGGCACCATCCCGGCGAAAGGCGCCGGAGCGAACGGAGAATCCGCATGAGCACCATGACTTTTGGCCGGGCCATCAACGCCGGCCTGCGCGCCGCCATGGAGGCCGATCCCAAGGTTGTCCTGATGGGTGAGGACATCGGCACCCTCGGCGGAGTTTTCCGCATCACCGACGGGCTCAAGAAGGACTTCGGCGGACAGCGGGTCATCGACACGCCGCTGGCGGAATCCGGAATCATGGGCACCGCCGTCGGGCTGGCCTTCCGCGGCTACCGCCCGGTGGTGGAAATCCAGTTTGACGGGTTCATCTACCCGGCCTTTGACCAGATTGTCTGCCAGGTTGCCAAGATGCACTACCGCAGCCGCGGAACGGTCAACATACCGCTGACCATCCGGGTGCCGTTTGGGGGCGGCATCGGGTCACCCGAACACCACTCGGAATCCCCGGAAGCCTATTTCACCCACACATCGGGCCTGCGCGTTGTCAGCGTGTCCAACCCCCAGGATGCCTACACCATGATCCAGCAGGCCATCGCGTCCAACGATCCGGTGCTGTACTTCGAACCCAAGCGCCGGTACCACGTCAAGGGCGAAGTCAATGAGACGCTGGACGGGGCGATGCCCCTGGGTTCGGCGCGCGTTGTTGCCCAGGGGACCGACGTCACCCTGGTGACCTACGGGCCGCTGGTCATGACCGCCGTGGATGCGGCCGTGGCCGCCTCGGACGAGGGTGTTTCAGTGGAGGTCATTGACCTGAGGTCGCTCTCGCCGGTGGACTTCGCCACGGTGGAGGCCTCCGTCCGCAAGACCGGGCGCCTGGTCATCACCCATGAAGCCGGCCAGTCCGGCGGCGTGGGCGCGGAGATCTCCGCCAGCATCACGGAGCGCTGCTTCGACTATCTGGAGCACGCACCGGTGCGGGTCACCGGTTTCGATGTTCCTTACCCGTCCTCCAAGCTGGAGCACCACCACCTGCCGGACCTGGACCGGATCCTGGACGGCGTGGACCGGGCCATGCGCCGCCCCAACTCGCAGAGTCCGTTCGGCGCTGCCGCCGCTCCCGTGCTGGAAGGGGCCGGTCTGTGATCAAGGAATTCCTGCTGCCTGATCTGGGTGAAGGACTGACCGAGTCTGAAATCGTCACGTGGCATGTGGCCGTGGGTGACATCGTCACCCTGAATCAGGTCATTGCCGATGTCGAGACCGCCAAAGCCGTGGTGGAACTGCCCTCACCCTATGCCGGAACGGTTGCCCGGCTGCATGAGGACGCCGGCACCGTCGTGGAGGTGGGGGCGCCCATCGTGTCCTTCGAGGTAGCCGGAGGGGACGCCGGCAGCCGGACCGGCGCGTCCGGGGCCACGGCTCAGGGCACTGCCCCTGCGGTGTTCACCCCGGAAGAGCCGACGAAGCGGACGCCCAACCTCGTGGGCTACGGTGCCGTGCCGGAAAAGACCGGACGGCCGGCCCGCCGGCGCTGGCTGACCGACGGCCGGGCTGCTGCTCCTTCTGCCGCTGCTGCTTCGATGACTGATTCGGTGCCCGCGCCTGCCCCTGCAGCAGACCCTGCCCCTGCAGCAGAGTCTGCACAGCCGCAGCAGACTGCCGAACGGCCGAGGTCCACCCCTCCGGTGCGCAAGCTCGCCAGGGATCTGGGAATCGATTTGGCGGACATCAGCGGAACCGGGCCGGACGGTCTGATTGTCCGCTCCGATGTCACCCGTGCGGCGGAAGAGAACACAGCCGATATAGCCGATGTCCTGGGCGATGCGGCAGAGCCGAACGCCGGCACCCGGTTGCTGCCGCCGCCGTCGGCCAACATGGGCTCAGCCGGGGGCGGAACGCCCGGGGTCCGCGAGGAACGGGTTCCCATCGCCGGGATGCGCAAGCACACGGCTGCCGCGATGGTGGCCAGTGCCTTCACCGCGCCGCACGTGACCGTCTTCCTGACCGTCGATGTCACCGAGTCCATGGAGCTGCTGGAGCGGCTCCGCGGACAGAAGACGTTCGAGGGCATAAAGCTGACACCGCTGACACTGGCGGCAAAGGCCGTGTGCCTGGCGCTGTCGCGGCATCCGTCACTGAACTCGCGGTGGGACGAGGCCGCCCGCGAAATCGTGCAGTACCGGTATGTGAACCTGGGAATCGCGGCGGCCACACCGCGCGGACTGATGGTTCCCAATGTGAAGGATGCCCAGGCGCTGGGGCTGCGTGAGCTCGCTGCCGCCGTGGGAACGCTGGCACAGACCGCGAGGGCCGGCAAAACCACGCCGGCTGACCTCTCCGGCGGAACGTTCTCGATTTCCAATGTGGGGGTTTTCGGCGTTGACGCCGGGACGCCCATCCTCAACCCCGGTGAGGCAGGAATCCTGGCGCTCGGTGCCGTTCGCCGGCAGCCCTGGGTGCACGAAGGCGCGCTCGCAGTGCGCCGGGTTATGACCCTCAGCCTGTCCTTCGACCATCGGCTGGTGGACGGCGAACAGGGTGCCCGCTTCCTGAGCGACGTGGGAGCGGTGCTGGAGGAACCTGCAATGGCGCTTGCAATGATGTAGTTCCCGGCCCGTGGCGGCGGTGCAGTACCGCCGGACGGCAGAAAACCCGCATCCCCTTCCCGGGGGTGCGGGTTTCATGCTCTTGCGTGCTGCCTGTATTTGGCGGCGGTTAGCGCAGCTCGAGCTCGAGTTCGCGCACCACGGCGCCGCGGGCATTGGAGAAACCCTGAGCCTCGCCCACCACGGTGAAGCCGTACTTCTCCAGGATGGCGATGGACCCGGCGTTGTCCGCAACGGCCCGCGCCCGGATGGGCCGCTCCGAGAATTCCTCAAGGAACTGGCCTACGGCCTTGGTGGTGATGCCCTGGCCCCAGCGGTCGGTGTCAATCCAATAGCTGATCTCCGGAACACCGCCGTCGCGGTAGGCCATGATGCCGCCCACCACGTCGCCGTCGGCCACGATGGTGCGGACTGTCACGCTGGGATCGTTCAGGATGGTCTGCCAGTGGTGGTCAAAGACACCGCGGTCTGACGGGTTCTTGGCGGCAAACGCGGCCATATGGTTGGCACTTGGGTCCAGCTGATGGGAGAAGAATTCATCCAGGTCGGCGGGAACTACGGCACGAAGCTCAATCACAGCAGGTCTTTCTGCTCGAGGGGTTTCAATCAGACTACTAGGCATTCAGGGCGGCCCAAGCCATTGTTTCGAGGAGTGAGCGAAGCCGCAGGGTCTCCCCGGACTTCATTTGGTTGTGCAGGGTGTGCGAAGTGGAGTTGATCAGTCCGAAGACCGCCTGTGCCCGGTGGCGCAGCTGCGGAACCCCGCAGTCGGGGTGCAGGGCGGACAGCGCGTCAACCCACACCTCCACATAGCGGCGCTGCAGGGACCGCACCGTGCGTTCATCGTCGGCGGGCAGACTGTTGAGGTCCCGGTCCTGGACCCGGATCACGTCGGCCTGCCGCAGGGCGAAATCCACCTGGAATTCCACCAGTCCCCGCAGTGCTGCCTCAGCGTTGGCGGACTCCGCCACGACCGCCCTCCCGCCGTCCAGGAGGTCCTCGCTGACTCCCACAAGCAGCGCGGACAGAACAGCGGGTTTGCCGCTGAAATGACGGTAGACGGCCGGTCCGCTGACACCGGCGGCGGCGCCGAGTTCTTCAATGGAAACGCCGTTGTAACCTCGTTCGGCGAAAAGGGAGGCGGCCGCCTCCAGCATGACTGCCCTGCGGGAGGCCTTGGCCAGGCTGCGTCCGGTGGTTCGGGGGGCGGACACAGATGTCCCGGGTTGCGAAGGGGCTGCTGGCGTTGTTCCTTCTTTGGCCGCGTTCATGCCACCCTTTCCTGCAAATGTGATTTCCAAGCATCTTCTATTGTGGTGGACACCTGAGTTAATAACCAATAACCTGATTTGAGTTAGCCGTCATTAACCGGCGATGGAGCTTCCGGCACATGTGCCGGCCGGCTGCCCGCACCAAGCAGAGAGACGTCAATGGAGACCCTTGCAACCAGGCTCGATCCCGCTTCACCCGAATACGCCGCCAACGCCGTCGCCCAGGCTGACCTGGCCGAGGACCTCCGCAAACGCCTGGCGCAGGCTGCTTTGGGCGGACCCGAGCGATCAAGGGAACGCCATGCCGCACGCGGGAAACTGCTGCCGAGGGAACGCGTGGACCGGTTGCTGGATGAGGGAAGCCCGTTCCTGGAGATTTCGCCGCTGGCCGCCAACGGCATGTATGACGACGAATGCCCGGGGGCGGGCCTGATCGCAGGGATTGGCCTGGTACAGGGCCGCCACGTGATGGTGTTGTCCAATGACGCCACCGTTAAAGGCGGCACCTATTATCCGATGACCGTGAAAAAGCATCTGCGGGCCCAGGAAATAGCGCTGGAAAACCGTCTCCCGTGCATTTATCTGGTGGACTCCGGCGGCGCGTTCCTGCCCAGGCAGGATGACGTTTTCCCGGACCGGGAGCACTTTGGCCGGATCTTCTTCAACCAGGCGCAGATGTCCGCCCGGAAGATCCCGCAGATCTCAGCGGTGCTGGGTTCCTGCACCGCCGGCGGAGCGTATGTCCCGGCGATGAGCGATGAAACCGTCATCGTCCGCAACCAGGGCACCATCTTCCTCGGCGGCCCGCCCCTGGTGAAGGCCGCCATCGGCGAAATCGTCACCGCCGAAGAGCTTGGCGGCGGAGACCTGCACTCACGGATCAGCGGCGTGACCGATCACCTGGCCGACAATGACGCCCACGCCCTCGAAATCGTGCGCACCATCGTGGAAACCCTGCCCGAACAAACCCCGGCCTGGGAAATCCTGCCGACGCGGCCGCCGTCGTACTCCGAGGAGGAGATCTACGGTGCGGTGCCTGCGGACCTGCAGACCCCCTATGACGTGCGGGAACTGATCGCGCGCATGGTGGACGGCAGTGAATTCTCCGAGTTCAAGAAAGAGTACGGAGCCACGCTGGTCACCGGTTTTGCCCGGCTGCACGGACACCGCGTGGGCATCGTGGCCAACAACGGGGTCCTGTTCTCCGAATCAGCGCTCAAAGGTGCGCACTTCATTGAACTGTGCGATCAGCGCGGGATCCCGCTGATCTTCCTGCAGAACATCTCCGGGTTCATGGTGGGGAGGGACTACGAGGCGGGCGGCATTGCCAAGAACGGCGCCAAGATGGTCACCGCCGTCGCCACCGCCCGGGTTCCCAAGCTCACCGTGATTGTGGGCGGCTCCTTCGGTGCCGGCAACTACTCCATGTGCGGACGGGCCTACTCGCCGCGCTTTCTCTGGATGTGGCCCGCCGCCCGCATCTCGGTCATGGGCGGCGCCCAGGCCTCCTCGGTCCTGGCCACCGTCAAGCGCGACCAGCTTGAAGCCCGCGGCGGGGAATGGCCGGCCGACGCCGAAGAAGCGTTCAAGGCACCCATCCGCGACACCTACGAAACCCAGGGCAGCCCGTACTACTCCACGGCCCGGCTGTGGGATGACGGCGTCATCGACCCCGCGGACACCCGCACCGTCCTGGGCCTGGCTCTGGATGTCTGCGCCAACGCCCCGCTGCCGGAGACTTCCTTCGGCCTCTTCCGGATGTGAGCCACAAATGACCGAACAGCTGTTTGACACCGTCCTGGTAGCCAACCGCGGCGAGATTGCCTGCCGCATCATCGCCACCCTGCGGCGGATGGGCATCCGCTCCGCTGCCGTGTACAGCGACGACGACGCCGATGCCCGCCACGTGCGCGAAGCAGACGTGGCCGTCCGGCTCGGGCCGGCCGCACCCCGGGAAAGCTACCTCAATGCCGATGCCGTCCTGGCCGCCTGCCGGGCCACCGGCGCGCAGGCCGTCCACCCCGGCTACGGCTTCCTCAGCGAGTCCCTGGATTTTGCCCGCGCCCTGGACGAGGCCGGAATTGTGTTCATCGGCCCCGGGGTGAAGGCCCTGGAACTCATGGGGGACAAGATCCGGTCCAAGAACCATGTTTCCTCCCACGGGGTCCCCGTGGTTCCCGGCATCGCGGAGCCGGGCCTGAGTGATGAACAGCTCATTGCCGCCGCGGCGGACGTGGGGTTCCCGCTGCTGATCAAGCCCTCCGCCGGAGGCGGCGGCAAGGGCATGCACGTGGTGGAACGCGCTGACCGGCTCCCGTCAGTGCTGCCCACCGCACGCCGGGTGGCGGCCTCGGCCTTCGGCGATGACACCCTCTTCCTGGAACGGCTGATCGCGGTGCCCCGCCACATCGAGGTCCAGATCCTGGCAGACACGCACGGGAACGTCATTCATCTGGGGGAGCGGGAATGCTCGCTGCAGCGCCGCCACCAGAAAGTCATTGAGGAAGCCCCCTCGGTCCTGCTGGATGAGGCCACGCGTGCCCGGATCGGCGAAGCCGCCTGTGAAGCTGCCCGGTCGGTGGATTACACCGGTGCCGGCACGGTGGAGTTCCTGGTCTCCGATGCGGCCCCCGGCGAGTTCTTCTTCATGGAGATGAACACCCGGCTTCAGGTGGAGCACCCGGTGACGGAAATGGTGACCGGACTGGATCTGGTGGAATGGCAGGTGCGCGTTGCCGCCGGCGAAAAGCTGACCCTTGACCAGTCCGGAATCCGCCTGGACGGGCATGCCGTGGAGGCCCGCGTCTACGCGGAAAACCCCGCCCGTGACTTCCTGCCCACCTCCGGGCGGGTGCATGTCCTGCAGGAGCCGGCGGGGGAAGGCATCCGGGTGGACTCCTCACTGCTGCCCGGCCTGGAGGTGTCGTCCAGCTACGATCCGATGCTGGCGAAAATCATTGCCTGGGGACCGGACCGGGACACCGCCCTGCGACGGCTGGACGCGGCATTGGCACAGACCGTTGTCTTGGGCATCGGCACCAACATTGAATACCTGCGCCTGCTCATCAATGACCCGGACGTGCGGGCCGGACGCCTGGACACCACCATGATCGAGCGTAAGCTTCCCGATCTGGAGTTCCGCCGGCCGGGAGAGGCTGAACTGGCTGCCGCAGCACTGGCGACGGCGGCGGACCTGGCAGCGGGTGCCTCTCCCTGGGACCGGGCCGACGGCTGGCGGTCCGGAGCCCGGGCAGCGCTGACCCTCATGTTCGCCGCGGCGGATCCCGAGCTGCCCGACGACGTCGTCATCCTCCGCGGCGTTGCCTCCGACGCCGCGGTCACCGTCAACGGCGGTCCCGAGCGGCTGGCCTCGCTGCGCCGGGACGGGAACCGTGCGCTGGTGACGCTTGACGGCGTCGTCCATCCGCTGATGCTGGCCTCCCTGCCCGGCGCGGACGGCGCAGGGACGGTCCTGTGGACCGCCGACGCCGGCTATGCCGCACCCCTGCGGCGACGGTCCCGGGCCGAGCTGCTGGCTGCGGACCGGGCGGCCGCCGGACGGGCCGAAGGCGCCGCCGATCCGGTGCTGCGCTCGCCGATGCCCGGAACCGTGGTGGCCGTGGCAGCGGCCGACGGTGACCGGGTCACCGCCGGCCAGCCGCTGCTCAGCGTGGAAGCCATGAAGATGGAGCACCAGCTTGTTGCTCCGGCAGACGGCGTCGTCTCCCTGAACCTGCGCCCCGGCGACCTGGTCAAGGCCGATCAGGTGCTGGCCGTCGTAACGCCTGATGCGGATCCGGCCGTACCCGCAGACCCTGCAGCACCCGCACAACCCGAAGCACCCGCAGCATCCCCGGCCGCAGCTTCCGCCGCCGGGACCGCCGAACCGCTCGAAGGAGCAGGACATGCCTGATTTTGAACTGAGTGAGGACTACCAGGACCTGGTGGACATGGTCCGTGACTTCGCGGACACCGTGGTGGCCCCCGTCTCCGCCCAGCACGACGAGGAGCACAGCTTCCCCTACAAGGTGGTGGCGCAGATGGGTGAGATGGGCCTGTTCGGGCTGCCCTTCCCGGAAGAATACGGCGGCATGGGCGGGGACTACTTTGCCCTCGCACTGGCGCTGGAGCAGCTGGCACGGGTGGACCAGTCGGTGGCCATCACCCTGGAGGCCGGGGTTTCCCTGGGCGCCATGCCCGTCTACCGGTTTGGCACCGAGGAGCAGAAGCAGCAGTGGCTGCCGGTGCTTGCCTCCGGTGAAGCCCTCGCCGGCTTTGGCCTGACGGAGTCCGAAGCCGGATCCGATGCCGGCGGCACCCGGACCAGGGCTGAGCGGGACAACGGGGAATGGGTGATCAACGGAAGCAAGCAGTTCATCACCAACTCCGGGACCGACATCACGCGCCTGGTCACCGTCACCGCTGTGACCGGCAGCTCCGAAATCCCGGACGGGCAGGGCGGAACCCGGACCAAAAAGCAGATCTCCACCATCCTGGTCCCCACCGACACACCGGGATTCACCGCGGAAAAGGCCTACAACAAGGTGGGCTGGAACGCCTCGGACACCCATCCGCTGACGCTGGACAACGTGCGTGTCCCGGAAGCCAACCTGCTCGGTGCAGAGGGTCGCGGCTATGCGAACTTCCTGCAGATCCTCGATGAAGGACGCATCGCCATCGCCGCCCTCGCCACGGGAGCAGCACAGGGCTGCGTGGAGGAGTCACTGCGGTACGCGCGGGAACGGGAACAGTTCGGTGCAGCCATCGGCACCAACCAGGCCATTTCCTTCAAGATTGCCCGGATGCAGACCCGCGCCCACACCGCCCGCCTGGCCTACTATGACGCCGCGGCGCGGATGCTGGCCGGCAAGCCGTTCAAGACGCAGGCTGCCATGGCCAAGCTGGTTGCCGGTGAGGCGGCCATGGACAATGCCCGCGACGCCACGCAGATTTTCGGCGGCTACGGGTTCATTAACGAGTACCGCGTGGCCCGGCACTACCGCGATTCCAAGATCCTGGAGGTCGGCGAGGGCACCACCGAGGTCCAGCTGATGCTCATTGCCCGCGAACTGGGGCTCTAGGATAGGCGGAACACTCTGCTGGAGTGCACGGCAGGTTGGTCAAGGACGATTAACGAACGGACACATTGATGATTGACAAGGTGATAGCCACGGCGGCCGAAGCCGTGGCCGACATCCCCGACGGCGCGTCGCTCGCCGTGGGCGGCTTCGGGCTGTGCGGGATTCCCGTGGCGCTGATTGACGCCCTGCATGATCAGGGGGCCACCGATCTGGAAACGGTGAGCAACAACTGCGGCGTGGATGACTGGGGCCTGGGCCGGCTCCTCGCCGATCACCGCATCCGCCGCACAGTGAGCTCCTACGTGGGTGAGAACAAGGAGTTCGCCCGCCAGTACCTCGCCGGGGAACTGGAAGTCGTCCTGACCCCCCAGGGCACGCTGGCCGAGAAGCTGCGCGCCGGCGGCGCGGGCATCCCCGCTTTCTACACCAGCGCCGGCGTAGGCACACAGGTCAGCGAGGGCGGTTTGCCGCAGAAGTACGACGCCGGCGGTGCGGTTGTGCAGGCATCGGAGCCCAAGGAGGTGCGCACCTTCCGGGACGCCCCGTTTGTGCTGGAAGAATCGCTCACCCCGGACTACGCCCTGGTGCATGCCTGGAAGGGGGACCGGCACGGAAACCTGGTCTTCTCCGCCACCGCCATGAACTTCAATCCGCTCTGCGCCATGGCAGGACAGATCACCATCGCGGAAGTTGAAGAGCTGGTGGAACCCGGAGAGCTGGACCCGGCATCCGTCCACGTCCCCGGAATCTTCGTCCAGCGCGTGGTGGAGGTGGGACCCGGAGAAAAACGCATTGAAAAGCGAACTGTCCGTCCCGCCGCCGCAGCGTCCCCGAAGGAGGCCTGACATGGCCCTGACCCGTGAAGAACTGGCCGCCCGGGTGGCCCGCGAACTGGAAAACGGCCAGTACGTCAACCTCGGCATCGGCATGCCCACCCTCATTCCCAACTACATTCCCGAGGGAGTGGAAGTGGTGCTGCACTCCGAAAACGGGGTGCTCGGCGTCGGGCCCTATCCGCTGGAAGAGGACCTGAACCCGGACCTGATCAACGCCGGCAAGGAAACGGTGACGGTGAACTCCGGCGCATCGTTCTTCGATTCCGCGGCGTCGTTTGGCATGGTCCGCGGCGGACACGTGGATGTGGCCGTGCTGGGGGCCATGGAAGTAGCCGCCAACGGGGACCTCGCCAACTGGATGATTCCGGGGAAGATGGTCAAGGGCATGGGCGGCGCAATGGATCTGGTGTTCGGCGCCAAGCGGCTGATCGTGATGATGGACCACACAGACCGCAGCGGCAATCCGAAAATTGTCTCCGAGTGTTCCCTGCCGCTGACGGGACGGGCCTGCGTGAACCTGATCGTCACCGACCTTGCCGTCATTGAGGTGGGCGCGGAGGGGCTGATCCTGCGCGAGACCGCGCCCGGAGTGAGTGTGGATGAGGTTGTCGCGGCCACAGGTGCACCCCTGGAGGTTCTCCTTGACGTATGAGGAACCGGACGCCGGCACCGAAGAGCTGGCCATGGCGCCAAGGGTGGTTGAACAGCGCGGTCTCTGGTTTGAGGAGTTCGAGCCGGGGACGGTGTACCGGCACCGGCCGGGGCGCACCGTCACCGAAGCGGACAACGTTCTGTTCACCACCCTGACCATGAACGCCCAGGGCCTGCACCTGGACGCCGCCTACAGTGCGGACCAGCCGTTTGGGCAGCGGCTCGTGAACTCCATGTTCACCCTGGCCACCATGGTGGGACAATCCGTGGGTCAGCTGACCCAGGGCACGCTCGTAGCCCAGCTGGGTTTGGGGGATATCAGCTTCCCGCATCCCCTGTTCCACGGGGACACCCTGTACACGGAAACCGAGGTGCTGGACAAGCGGCTCTCCGGCTCCCGGCCGGGGCAGGGGATTGTCACCCTGGCCCACACGGGCAGGAACCAGGACGGCAAAGTGGTGGGGCGGTGCACCCGGACCGCGCTGGTGTGGACCCGGGCCGCCGGAACGGGCGCTGAGATAGGTTGAAGCAACGAACCAAACTGAAGGAGATCTCCGCGTGACCACATTTTCCATGGGACCAGCACTGCTCTTTTGCCCGGGCGACCGGCCGGAACGGTTCGCAAAGGCAGCGGACCGGGCGGACGCGGTCATCCTGGATCTGGAAGACGCCGTTGCTCCCGCAGACAAGGAAGCCGCCCGCAGGAACCTCATCGCCTCCACCCTTGAGCCGGCCACCACCATGGTGCGCGTCAACCCCGTGGGAACCGAAGACTTCGAAAAGGATCTGGCGGCCGTCCGCCGGACACCGTACCGGACCCTGATGGTGGCCAAATCCGAAGACGCGTCCGCGATGGGGGAAGCGCTCGCCGACTTCACCGTCGTCGCGCTCCTGGAAACCGCGCTGGGCGTGGTCCGGGCGCCGGAGATTGCCCAGCTGTCCTGTGTTGCCGCACTGATGTGGGGCGCAGAGGATCTGATGGCCTCCCTGGGCGGAGACTCCAGCCGCGGCCCGGACGGTACCTACCGGGGCGTTGCCCGGCACGCCCGTGCAGCGGTGCTGCTGGCCGCCGGCGCGTTCGGCAAGGGTGCCATCGACTCGATCTACGGGAACATTGGTGACACACAGGGCCTGGAAGCGGAAGCACGCGACGCCGCGGCGTCCGGGTTCGCCGCCAAAGCCTGTATCCATCCCGGCCAGGTGGCCTCCGTGCGGGCAGCCTATGCCCCGTCCGAGGATGAGGTGGCTTACGCTGCAGACGTGATTGCCGAAGCCGCCAACCACGGCGGGGTCTTCAACTTCCGGGGTGAGATGATCGACGGCCCGCTGCTGAAGCAGGCACGCCAAACGCTGGACCGGGCGGGCCGCTGATCCTGCCCCTGTCCCTGTGAACGACTGCACTGTGTGAGCCCGGTTTGCGCTGTCCACCCGGGACACCTGCGGTGTGCTGCGCTACCTTCGAAAGATGCGCATAGTCATAGCAGGAGCCCATGGACAGATTGCCCGCGAACTGGGCCGGTTGCTCGTGGCCCGCGACCATGATGTCGCCGGCCTGATCCGCAACCCGGATCAGGCGGCGGACCTCGAGGCGGACGGCGTGGCGCCGGTGGTGATCGACCTGGAGAACAGCATCCTGGACGATGTCATCCAGGTGCTGACCGGAGCCGATGCAGCCGTGTTCGCCGCGGGTGCGGGGCCGGGCAGCGGGGCAGAGCGGAAGGACAGGGTTGACCGGGGCGCCGCTGTGCTCCTGGCCGAGGGCGCAGAGCAGGCCGGCGTGGCCCGGTTCGTGCAGATCTCCTCCGTGGGGTTGGACGCGGTCCGGGACGGTGCCCGGCCGGAGGGCCTGGATGACGTCATGTACGCCTACCTCACCGCAAAGCTGGCGGCCGAAGAAGACCTGGTGACCCGGGATCTGGAATGGACCATCCTCCGGCCCGGCAGGCTGACGAACGGCCCGGCGCTGGGCAGGGTGGATCTGGCGCCGTCGGTGGAGGAGGGCAGTATTCCCCGGCATGACGCAGCCGCGGTCCTGGCCGAGCTGGTCAACAGCGGCCGCGGGGGCCGGCAGATCCTGGAAGTGGTGTCCGGAACGTCGAACATCCCGGATGCCGTGGCGTCGCTGCCAGTTGCGCTCTAGCGGCATTCCTGCGCTGCGGATGGGCCCGCGGCAGCAGCAGGAACCCGCCAAAGCTGCTCCCTCGCCGCCCGTGCCGGATCCTCCGTGCAGATAACGGACCTTGCCAAGATCCTTCGTGCGGATCGGGAGCCTGTTCGGGCTGAACGCCCATAAATGAACCCGCTATCTGCACGAAGGATTGGTGTGGGGTCCGGGACCCACACCTCCCGGACCCGGACGGTGCGCGATACTGGAAGCATGCAGCTTCCAGAAACTTCAGGCACCCCGTCCGCAGCCACCGCCCGCCCCTTCGGCGGCACGGAGGGCGTGCCCCGCCGGGTAGTGCTTCTGGGGTCCACCGGATCCATCGGGACCCAGGCCATTGACGTGGCGGACGCTGCCCCGGACCGCTTCACCATCGTTGCGCTGGCCGCCGGGGGGTCCAACCTGGAGCTGCTGGCCCGGCAGGCCGTCCACACCCGGGCCGCCGCCGTCGGCTGTGCCCTGACGGACAACGCCACCCTGCACAAAGCTGTGCAGGAGGCCGCCCGCGGGGCCGGCGTGACGGGCTACGATCCGGAGCTCTTCACCGGTCCTTCCGCTGCCACCGCCATTGCCGCCTGGCCCGAGGCCGAAGTAGTCCTTAACGGCATCACGGGCTCCATCGGGCTGGAACCCACCCTGGCAGCCCTGGCCGCCGGTCACCTCCTGGCCCTTGCCAACAAGGAATCCCTGATCGTCGGCGGCGAGCTGGTCAAGAAGGCCGCCGCCCCGGGCCAGCTGGTACCCGTGGACTCCGAACACTCCGCGCTGGCCCAGGCACTTCGTTCCGGCGCACCCGAAGAAGTGGACCGGCTGATTGTCACGGCCTCCGGCGGGCCGTTCCGCGGCATGAAGCGCTCAGAGCTGGAGAATGTCACCCCCGGCCAGGCGCTGGCCCACCCCACCTGGAAGATGGGCCGGATGGTCACCACCAATTCGGCGTCCATGGTCAACAAGGCCCTGGAAGTCATTGAGGCGCACCTGCTCTTCGATGTCCCGCTGGAGAAGATCGACGTGGTTGTTCATCCGCAGTCAGTGGTGCACTCCATGGTGCAGTTCGTCGACGGCTCCACCATTGCCCAGGCTTCGCCGCCGGACATGCGCCTGCCGATTGCCCTGGGCATGGGCTGGCCGCACCGTGTTCCGGGAGCCGCAAAAGCGTGCGACTGGACCAAGGCCGCGGAGTGGACGTTCGAGCCGCTGGATGAGGAGGCTTTTCCCGCCGTCGCGCTGGCCAAGCACACGGCGGCCGCCGGCGGAACCGGCATGGCCGTGTACAACGCCGCCAATGAAGAAGCCGTAGACGCCTTCCATGACGGTCTCATCGGATTCACAGACATCGTTGATACGATCGCCGCCGTACTGGCTGAACACACCGACACCGCGCCGTTGACGCTGGAATCGGTGCTGGCCGCCGAGAAGTGGGCCCGCGCGGCCGCACGGAAACGGTGCGGACGCTAACCCATGACCCCCAGTTCCGCTGAACCTAAGGAAAACCGTTGACCGTTCTGCTCTTCATCCTGGGCGTCCTGTTCGTGGCGGTGGGCATCGCCGTGTCCATTGCCCTGCACGAGGTGGGGCACCTGGTGCCGGCGAAGGCCTTCAAAGTCCGGGTGACGCAGTACATGATCGGGTTTGGTCCCACGGTGTTCTCCCGGCGCCGCGGCGAAACAGAATACGGCGTCAAGGCGCTGCCGCTGGGCGGGTACGTGTCCATGGTGGGCATGTACCCGCCGAACAAGGCCGACGACGGCGACGGCACGGTGCGCACATCAAGTACCGGCATGTTCCAGCAGCTGGCCACTGATGCCCGTGCAGCGGCCGCCGAGCAGCTGCAGCCCGGCGACGAAAACCGCATGTTCTACAACCTGCCAATCTGGAAGCGCATTATCGTCATGCTCGGCGGGCCCTTCATGAACCTGCTGATCGGCGTCGTGCTTTTCGCCGTGCTGCTCATGGGGTTCGGCACGGCGCAGAGCACCACCCGGCTCGCCGAGGTTAACCAGTGCGTCATCACGTCCGACCAGGCGGCACAGGGACAGACGGAGTGCACCGACGCGGATCCGGCCGCCCCCGCTTATGACGCGGGGCTGCTGCCCGGAGACACCATCATCGCCTTCGACGGACAGCCGGTGGACGGCTGGAACGACCTCTCGGCGCGCATCAGGGAAGCAGCCGGCCGGCCGGTACCCGTCACCTACCTGCGCGACGGCGTCGAGCAGGACACCACGATCACGCCGCTGCTCACCGAACGTCCCGTCACGGACGACGACGGCGCTCCCGTCACCGATGACGCAGGCAACCCGGTCACCAGGGAAGTTGGATTCATTGGCGTGGCTGCGGCCACCGAACTGGTCCGGCAGCCGGGCAGCGCGGTCCTGCCTGCAGTGGGGGACAACCTGCGCAGCATTGCAGGGGTGGTCATTAATTTGCCCCAGCGCGTGGTGGACGTGGCCCAGGCGGCATTCTCCTCGGAGGAACGGGACCCGAACGGGCCGATCAGCGTGGTGGGCGTGGGCCGGATCGCCGGCGAAATCTCGGCACTCGAGGAAGTTCCGGTAGCCAGCAAAGTGGCCACCCTCGTTGGCCTGGTGGCGAGCGTCAACCTGGCACTGTTCGTCTTCAACCTGATTCCCCTGCTGCCGCTGGACGGCGGCCACGTGGCCGGAGCCCTCTGGGAAGGGTTGCGCCGGCGGGCGGCGAAGGTGTTCAAGCGGCCGGACCCGGGGCATTTTGACCTGGCGAAAATGCTGCCGGTCACGTACGTGGTGTTCGCCCTGCTGATGGGGATGAGCGTGCTGCTGATTTACGCGGACATCGTGAAACCGGTAAGCCTCTTCAACTAGTGCCCGCGCCGTGCGTTGGCGCCGGCTGCCCGGAAATTGAATCCGAAAACGGTTGTTATTTCAATTACAACCGCATACGGTTTCAACATGTTTGTGCTGACGATCGACCAAAAAGGCAGCCGCAAGGGCCGTGACCGGGTGCCGGACCTGCTGGAGCTGTTGGCGGAGGTGCCAATGGACCGGCCCTTTGAGCGATCCGTCGGCGATGAAGTCCAGGGAATCACCCATGATGCCGGTGCAGCGGTGGAGGCCGCCCTCATCGCCCTGCGCAGCGGCCACTGGTCGGTGGGGATCGGCGTTGGCGCGGTTGACCTGCCGCTGCCGGCCAGCACCCGGGAAGCCTCAGGACCGGCCTTCGTGGCAGCGCGTGAAGCAGTGGACCGGGCCAAGAAAACCGGCGACCGCCCGCCCCTGGCAGTGGCAGGGGCGCCCGGAGCAGCTGACGCCGAAGCCGTTCTGGTACTGATCGGACGGCTGATCCGGGACCGCACCCCGGAACAGTGGCGCATCCTGGAGCATGTGGAGCCCGGAATCTGGGGCGCCCAGAGCGCAGCGGCGCGCAAGCTCGGGATCAGCCCGCAGTCCGTGGGTAAAACCACGGCACGGGCCGGGTGGCAGGAAGAATGGGCTGCCCGTCCCGCGGCGGCGGTGCTGCTGGCCCGCGCCGATGAACAGGCCGGTTCCCGGGACCCGGCACGTCTTGAGGACCCGGCACGTCTTGAGGACCCGGCACGCCCAAGCATTGGATCTGGGCCAACCAGCGGCGAAGGGGCGCTCCGGTGATGGACTTCGTGTGGGTTGTCCTGGCTCTGCTGGCAGCCGCAGCAGGCGGGTGGCCCGTTACCGCCGCAGTGCTGAGGCTGGCCCGGGCCGTGGAAAACTCCGGCCCTCCGTTCTCCGAAGCAGATCCGGCTGCCGATCAAAACCTCGATGCGGAACTCGCCTCGGGCAGCCGGGCAGATCCGGGCGTGATCCGGCCGCCGGGGTCCAGTGCCGCTCCCGGGCTGCGGTCGGGCAGCCCCGTTCCGGGTTCCGTGCTCCGCGGCGGACTGGTCATCGGTGTCCTGGAACGGCTCGCCGTCGCGGGTGCCATCCTCGCCTCCGAACCGGTCGCCATCGCTTACGTGGTGGCTATCAAGGGCTTGGGGCGGTATGCCGAGCTGAAGGAAACACCCGCAGCGGCCGAGCGTTTCATCATCGGCACCCTCACCTCCATGCTGTGGGCTGTGGCGGTCGCCACCGCAGCGCGCGCCTTCCTGCTGTGAGAAACGCATCCCTTAGGCTGGGTCAATGAGCATTTTCGCAGTTGAATACGTGTACGACGCCGATTCCAACTCCATCCGCGAGGAGCACCGCCCCCGCCACCGCGAGTGGCTGTCCGGTCTGGTGGAGGAGGGCCGCGTCCTGGCATCGGGTCCGTTCGCGGACGGAGCGGGAGCACTGCTGATTTTCACCGCTGAAGACGAGTCGGACCTGCTCTCCCTGCTCAAACAGGATCCCTTCGCTTCGGTGGGGGCCATTTCCGGAATGAAAACCACTCAGTGGTCACCGGCAGTGGGCGCCTTCGCGCATCTCGTCTAAGCCCTGAACGATATTCGTACTCCCGGCGCTTGTCCGGGTGGATAATGGACTAGCGCGGATCCGTACCGCGCTTTTGCCGAATACATGCCGAAAAGGCACATGGAGGACGTTTTGACCTCGGTCAACCTTGGAATGCCAGCAGCACCGCCGCCCACCCTGGCCCCGCGGCGAAAAACCCGTCAGATCAAAGTGGGCTCAGTTGGAGTCGGATCCGATTTCCCCATCAGCGTCCAGTCCATGACGACAACGCCAACCACGGACATCAACGCCACCCTGCAGCAGATCGCAGAGCTGACGGCGTCCGGCTGTGACATCGTGCGTGTCGCCTGCCCCAGCGCCGATGACGCCGCGGCGTTGCCGATCATCGCGAAGAAGTCCCAGATTCCGGTGATCGCAGACATCCACTTCCAGCCGAAGTATGTCTTCGCGGCCATTGACGCCGGCTGTGCCGCGGTTCGGGTGAACCCGGGCAACATCCGCAAGTTCGATGACCAGATCAAGGAAATCGCGCAGGCGGCCAAGGACCACGGAACGTCCATCCGCATCGGTGTCAATGCCGGCTCGCTGGATCCCCGTTTGCTGGCCAAGTACGGCAAGGCGACCCCCGAGGCGCTGGTCGAATCTGCAGTCTGGGAAGCGTCCCTCTTCGAAGAGCATGACTTCCACGACTTCAAGATTTCAGTGAAGCACAATGACCCGGTGGTCATGGTGCGTGCCTACGAGTTGCTGGCGGAACGCGGCGACTGGCCGCTCCACCTGGGCGTGACCGAAGCCGGTCCCTCGTTCCAGGGAACCATCAAGTCCGCAACCGCCTTCGGTGCGCTCCTGTCCAAGGGCATCGGCGACACCATCCGCGTCTCCCTGTCGGCCCCGCCGGTGGAGGAAATCAAGGTGGGCAACCAGATCCTGCAGTCGCTGAACCTGCGCCCGCGGAAGCTGGAAATCGTGTCCTGCCCGTCCTGCGGCCGTGCCCAGGTGGACGTGTACACTCTCGCAGAGCAGGTCACAGCCGGACTCGAGGGCATGGAAGTTCCCCTCCGCGTCGCGGTCATGGGCTGCGTAGTCAACGGACCGGGCGAGGCCCGGGAAGCTGACCTCGGGGTGGCCTCCGGCAACGGCAAGGGCCAGATCTTCGTGAAGGGGGAAGTCATCAAGACTGTTCCCGAAGACCAGATCGTTGAGACCCTCATTGAAGAAGCTATGAAGATCGCAGAGAGCATGGGGGAGTCCGATGGCGAAAATGCTGGCACGGGTGGCCCCATGGTTACAGTCGGCTAAAGCCGTGACAACTGACCGCCGCGGACTCGACGTCCGCGGCGGTGCGGCCGGTGAGCTCCGCATTCTGGGCAGGGCTGACACCGACGCCCTCCGGGAGCTCGCCGGGCAGGACCCGGTGGCCAACATTTTCCTGCTGTCCCATCTCGAGGCGACAGGCACGGCCGCACCCACCTCCGCCGGCGGGCGGATTGTCGGCATGTTCGACGGCGGGGAACTCAGCGCAGCCTGCTGGGCGGGAGTGAACATTGTTCCGGTGGGCGTCACGGCGGAGAACGGTCCCGAGATCGGCCGGTTCCTTGGCCGTTCCAGAAACAACTACTCCTCGATCTTCGGACCGGCGGAAGCGGTGTTGTCCATTTGGTCGGAACTGCAGCATGCCAGCCCCCGGCCCTTCGATGTGCGCAGTGACCAGCCTCTGCTGCAGATGACCGGAGTGTCCAAGGTGCAGCCTGCTCCGGGGCTGCGCTATTCCCAGCCGTCGGAGCTGGACGTCCTCCTGCCCGCGTGCGCTGCCATGTTCGAAGAGGAAGTGGGCTACTCGCCCGTCTCCGGGGGAAGCCACCACTACCGGCAGCGGGTCAAGTCCCTCATCGCCCGCCGGCAGTCCCTGGTGGACTTCGATGCTTCGGGGCGGGTGATCTTCAAAGCGGAACTCGGCACGGTCTCCAGCAGTGCCGTCCAGATCCAGGGTGTGTGGATGAACCCCGCCTACCGCGGACGGGGGCTTGGCGCTCCGTACATGTCAGCCGTAGTTGAGGCAGCCCGGCAGGTGGCACCGCTCGTCAGCCTGTACGTCAACTCCTATAACACGCCTGCCCGTGCAACATATGAAGCCGTGGGGTTTGAACAGGTTGGCACCTTCGCCACTATTCTCTTCTGACGCCCGGTGATTTCGCGTGAGACGCATCACCACCCTAGGATCATCAGTGCACTTCCTGGAAGGTACACAGACGATCAGGTTCCGTTGCCGGCCGGGCCGGCAACGGTGCAAAAACTGGGGGAAAAATGAAAAACACCGTAAAGGCCGGCACCCTGCTGCTTGCAGGGATGCTGGCCCTTTCTGCCTGCGGCAGTTCCGACGAGACGGCTTCCGCCTCGGACGGGGAGGCAGCGTCCGCATCGCCGTCGTCCGCTGCCGCCCTCGCCGTCGGCCAGGAGCAGTACACCGAAGCGGAACTCCTGACGGCTGTCGAAGCAGTAAACGCAGCTGAGGGCGGAACCGGCGTTGTTTCCGACGAGGCGGCCTTCCGCCAGTATCTGGCTGATCAGTCCCTTCCTGAGGGCATCGCGATCACCCCTGCTCAGTGTGAGGAAATCGCAGGCTTCGCAACCTTCTTCGGTGACGTGGAGCAGGCCCATATGGCGTCCCTGAGGCTCGGTGACGACCAGAAACTCACACTGGTCAGCCATCCGGATGCGACTGTCCCGGACACTCAGATGCGGGACAACGAGGACCTGCTGGGCGATTGTGTCGAGTTTGAGATGGGCGACGAGGAATTCACCGCCGCCGGCACCACTGAGCGCCTTGATGTCTCCACGGAGGCACCTGCCACGCAGGCCTTCAGCCTGACGCTGACTGCCGAGGGCACCACCCTGAGCGGAGTGAAGGTTTCCGCCGCCTCGGGCACCACCGGCATCGTGGTCACCAACAGCAACGCAACGGACCCCGAGGAAGCAGCGGCCCAGGCCGCCGAGCTCATCGACACAGTCCTCGCGGAGCTTCAGAAGTAAGCACCGCTTCAGCCTCCCGGTGCCTTCGCAGCCAGAAGGTGCCGGAACCATCAGCGCTGGCGGGTGTCATCCGTCAGCAGAACACATTGGGGATCACCATGAACAAATCCATGAAAGCCGGAGCACTGCTTGTAGCCGGCGTTTTTGCACTTTCCGGCTGCAGCGGTTCAGACGAGGGCAGCGGATCCGCAGCCGAATCCTTGCCGTCGGCAACCGCAGCACCCACCCCCACGCCAACACTGGCCGTGGGCCAGGACCAGTACACGCCGGCCGAGCTTGAAGCCGCCTTGGCTGCCGTCCTGGCTGACCGCGGCATGTCGGGTGAAGTCATCACCCAGCAGGACCTGGCTCCCATGCTGGAAGGTGCCCCTGATCAGCTGGCCGGCGTGGTGATCACTCCGGAACAGTGCGACGTCCTGGCCTCCGCTGACATTGGCGCCGCGCTGGACAGCGCGAACATGGCAATGATCATGCTCAGTGACACAGACACCCTGACCATTGCCAGCCACCCGGAGGCAGCCATCATGGACAAGCAGGTGGAAGAGAACGCCCGGCTGCTGGATGAGTGCGCGCAGTTCCGGATGGAAGCCGGCGGGCAGGTCATCAGCGCTGAAGTGGACTCCGTCGATGCGTCCACGGACGGAGAAACCACCCAGGCATTCCGGACCACGGTTACCGCCGCCGAGCAGGTAACTGACGTTATTCAGGTCAGCGCAGTATCCGGCACCACCAATGTGCAGGTCAGCATGACCGGCGGACTGTCGGGTGCCGCGGAGTCCGGGGAAGCCGTAGCCCAGGCGGAGACGATCATCAACGAAGTGCTCGCCGAGCTGGAGAAGTAAGGGCTGCGGCCCGGGCCCCCGCCCCCGCCGCCGTCGTCCGCCTGTCCGGAGGCGGCGGCAGCAGGCGCTAGATTAGAAGGGAGCAGTATTTCCTTCTTTGTCCCAGCATGAATGCAGCCACCGGCTGCAGAAACGGATACCCAGCGTGGTCCTTCGACTTTCCACCCTTTTCCTGCGCACCCTGCGTGATGATCCCTCCGACGCCGAGGTTGCCAGCCACCGCCTGCTGGTGCGCGCCGGCTATATCCGCCGCGCCGCCCCCGGCATCTACTCCTGGCTGCCGCTGGGCCTGCGCGTCCTGAGTAAGGTCGAAACCATCATCCGCGAGGAGATGG
Organism: Arthrobacter sp. APC 3897; assembly: GCF_030407495.1. Taxonomy (GTDB): domain Bacteria; phylum Actinomycetota; class Actinomycetes; order Actinomycetales; family Micrococcaceae; genus Arthrobacter_B. The sequence goes on from NZ_JASDDG010000010.1 coordinate 65,290, forward strand.
CTGCCATCGGCGCCCAGGAAGTCCACTTCCCGGCACTGCTGCCGCGCGAGCCCTACGAGGCCACCAACCGCTGGACCGAGTACGGCGATAACCTGTTCCGCCTGCAGGACCGCAAGGGCAACGACTACCTGCTGGCCCCCACGCACGAGGAAATGTTCGCGCTGCTGGTCAAGGACCTGTACAGCTCCTACAAGGACCTGCCGGTCTCCCTGTTCCAGATCCAGAACAAGTACCGCGACGAAGCCCGGCCGCGTGCCGGCCTGCTGCGCGGCCGCGAATTCATCATGAAGGATTCCTACTCCTTCGACATCGACGACGACGGCCTGGAGGCCAGCTACCAGGCCCACCGCGGTGCCTACCTCCGGATCTTCGAGCGCCTCGGCCTGGACATCGTGGTGGTGTCCGCTGTCTCGGGCGCCATGGGCGGTTCCAAGAGCGAGGAGTTCCTGCACCCGACACCGGTGGGCGAGGACACCTATGTCCGTTCCGCCGGCGGCTACGCAGCCAACGTTGAAGCCGTCACCAGCGTCGTCCCGGACGAGATCGACTACACCGGTGCTCCGGCCGCACAGGTTGTTGATACCCCGGACACGCCCACCATTGAAACGCTGGTGGCCGTGGCCAATGAGCGGTTTGGCCGGGAATCCGGCGAGTGGACCGCCGCTGACACCCTGAAGAACGTGGTCCTGGCCGTTACCCTGCCCACCGGCGAACGCCGGATCGTCGTCGTCGGCGTTCCCGGTGACCGCGCCGTGGACCTCAAGCGCATCGAAGCCAACATTGGTGCGCACGTGGAAATCGGCGGTGAACTGGAGGTGGAAGCAGCCACCGACGAGGACATCAGGAAGCACCCGGGCCTGGTCAAGGGTTACATCGGCCCGGGACTGTCCCTGGAAGAGTCAGTCCTGGGCACCGAGTCGTCCACCGGCCTGCTGTACCTGGTGGACCCGCGCGTGGTCTCCGGCACCACCTGGATCACAGGTGCCAACGCTGCAGGCAAGCATGTCATTGGTCTGGTGGCCGGCCGCGACTTCACCTGGGACGGCGTCATCGAGGCCGTGGAAGTCCGCGAAGGCGATGAGGCTCCGGACGGATCCGGTCCCCTGGAAGCCGCACGCGGCATCGAGATGGGTCACATTTTCCAGCTGGGCCGCAAGTACGCTGAGGCGCTCGGCGTGAAGGTATTGGACAAGAACGGCAAGCTGGTCACCGTGACCATGGGCTCCTACGGTGTGGGCGTCACCCGCGCCGTTGCCGCACTGGCCGAGTCCAACCATGATGACAAGGGCATCATCTGGCCGCGCGCCGTGGCTCCGGCCGACGTCCATGTGGTCGCCACCGGCCGCGGCGAGGAAATCTTCACCGCCGCTGCCGAGCTGTCCGAAGCACTGGAAGCCGCCGGCCTGGAGGTCATCTACGACGACCGCCCCAAGGTCTCTCCGGGCGTGAAGTTCGGCGATGCCGAGCTGATCGGCGTTCCCACCATCCTGGTGGTGGGCCGCGGGCTGGCCGACGGCGTCGTGGAAATCAAGGACCGTGCCACCGGCAATGCCGAAAACGTTCCGGTGGCTGAAGCGGTGGAATACGTGCGCCGTGCAGCTGCACAGTAACGACGCCGCGTGGTCTCCGGTCTCGAGGAGATTCAGTTCGCCACCATCCTCCTGGTGGTGGCGGCGGGCCTCGCCGCAGGCTGGATTGACGCGGTAGTGGGAGGCGGGGGGCTGCTGCAGCTCCCCGCCCTGCTGCTGATCCCGGGCATCACCCCGGTGCAGGCCCTGGCAACGAACAAGATGGGATCCATCTTCGGTACCACCACCAGCGCCGTCACCTATTACCGCCGCGCCCACCCGGACCTGAAGACAGCCCTGCCAATGGCCGGCGTCGCGCTCGTGGGCAGTTTTGGCGGCGCAGCGCTGGCGGTTTCACTGCCGTCCTCGGTGTTCAAACCCATCATTGTCATCGCCTTGATTGCAGTGGCGGTCTTCACCGCCCTGCGGCCCACGGTGGGGGAGCTGACCAAGCTCAGGCACACCGGGCGGCGGCACTACGGAACTGCCGCCGGCATTGGCCTGGCGATCGGGTTCTATGACGGGCTGATCGGCCCGGGCACAGGGTCCTTCCTGATCATCGCGATGGTGACTTTCCTGGGCTACAACTTCCTGGCGGCCAGCGCCAAGGCCAAGATCGTGAACATGGCAACCAACCTTGGGGCGCTGGCGTTCTTCCTGCCCAACGGAGCGCTGCTGTGGGGGATCGGCCTGGTTCTGGGCTTTGCCAACATGATCGGCGGCTACATCGGCGCGCGAATGGCAGTGAAACAGGGCAGCAGGTTCATCCGCGTGGTGTTCCTGGTGGTGGTCAGCGCGCTGATCTGCAAGCTCGGCTACGACGTGTGGGTGGAGAACATCCGCGGTTAGGGCACGCTCACGCGGCGAGTGAGGCAGCCACCCACACCGAACGTTGGGCGCTGTCCCGCTGTCCGGTCCGGGTGTAATCCAGGGCGTTCTCCACCTCCCGGAGCACGCTCCACTGCCGGGCAGCTTCATAGTCCAGTTCCGCAGCGCTGCACAGCCCTGCCAGCCTTCGCCGCAGCGCCGTCCGGGGCCGGTCACCGTCCAGCTCCTCCAAGCGGTTCCAGAGCATGGGGGCCGCAGCAAACTCCGGCTCGCCGACCATGGCCTGCGGATCGATGGCAACAAAACCCTCTTCGCCGCCGGCGCTGCCGTCACGGTACAGGATGTTCCCAAAGTGCAGGTCGGTATGTATCAGCACGTCATTGCTGCTGCGCCTGCCCACCGCGCCGCGGGTTTGGGAGACCTCCAGGGCGGCTTCCAGCAGGGCCCGGTCAAACGGCCGGCCCAGATCCTCCCAGTCAGCTGGCAGCTCGTCTGACAGCTGCTCCACGCGTTCGGCCAGGGAGGGGACGCCGGCCCAATCGGGGGAGTGCCCTGCCGGCAGGGAGAGCATCCGGACGAGCTTGCCCCAGACCTCCACGGCTGTGTCCATATCCGTTCCGGCCAGGCTTCGCCGGTGGTCCAGTCTTTCCAGCAGGAGCGTACCGCTGCCGGAATGGCTGGCGTGCAGCCGGACCGCTCCGTGTCCGGACCATAGACCCAGGGCTGCCGGCTCGGTCAGCGCTTCCGGGTGTGGATAGGCGGCTTTCAGGACAGCGGGACCGCGGGGAGAGGATACCGGGAGCACCAGCGCTCCGTGGCCGTGCCACGGTTCGGTTCCCGGGGCCAGGTCCGGGGTGAGATCCCAGCGCTCCATGGCCTCGGAAACCGCCTGCGGAAGGCCTGCGAGCCACTGGCGGCCGCCCCGGGAGACGCCGTACTGCCGCTGCAGGGCCGCAGGCACGGGGACAGGCGCCGTCACGGCTTCCTGCAGGCAGCACGGGCAGGGGAGCGGGACAGGCAGAGCGAGCTATGGGGCATGACTACAGGCTAAGGGGTGCCGACTGCCGCCGGCAGCCCTCCAGTTCCGGCATCCACCCCGGGCAGCACCGGCGCAGGGGTTCCGTCCCGGTAAAGAGCCGTGCTCAGCTCCGTCAGCCGGTCAATGGCCCATACCCGGACGCTGCCCGTTCCCAGGGCGGCCAGATCCGCATACACGGCGGGCAGCGACGCCTCCAGATCCGCCAGTGCCCCGGCGGGATCACCGCGGAACGACGCCGGCAGGGAGTATGCGGGCGCAGGGGCCAGCGCCGGCAGGCAGAGTTCAGGCAGCAGCTCCACGCCCTCCTCACCGGCAGCCAGATGGGCTTCGCGCTCGGCGGCCAGGACGGCACGGGAATCTGCGGACGTGCGGGCCATGGCGACCTCGTAGGCGTACGCCGCGCCGTATTCCGCATCAACGGCACCCTGAAGGGCGCCGGCGGCATCGGGACGGTCCGCTGCCGCGGCTTCCGGGGATTCATGCGCCCGCGGCGGGGCGGCACCGGAGCCTGCCGTTGTGTCCGGGCATTTGCCGGTTGTGCCGGCCACCCCGGGGGGGTCCCATGCTGCGGGGACATCAAGCCCCGCGGCCCCGGCGGCACGAAGGGCCAGGACCTGCTGTGCGGCGCCGGTGGAAGCCAGCAGCCGGGCGGTGCCGGCATCGGCCCGGATTGCCGCATCCAGGCTGCTTCGGGCAGACGCCGCCAGTGCCTGCACATATGCGGCGGCGGGGGCAGTGTCCGCACCGGATGCCGATCCTGCCGCCGAAACCCCGGCGGGCACGCTGCCGCTCCGGAGACTGCCGGCGCGGGCCAGGAGGACCGACTGCTCGGCAAGGACCTCGGCCTGGGCACTGAACTCGTCAATGCGGGGCTCAGCCTCCCCGCGGGCCGGCACGGTGCCGGGGGAGTCTTGGGCCGGGGAAACGGATAACTCACGCGCCTGCCGTGCCAGGTACGCTGCCGCGGCCCGCGCGTCGGCCTGCGCAATCTCGGAAAAACTCGCGGGACGGTCCTCGGCGGTTCTGTTTCCGGCGACCATGTTGAAACTGAGGACCACGGCTGCCAGGACCAGCAGCACAGTGGTGCGCCTCACGCTGCCCAGGACCGCCGCCGCCCGTCCGGCGCGGCCGGCCGCGGGCGCTGCGCGGGACGGGGACTTGTTCACAACCTCTGATGATGCCATGAAACAGGCCCCCGTCTGCTGCGATGCCGTGGGGACTCTGGAAAGTCGGTACGCTAGTACGTACAACATCATCTAGTGGGAGGCACCTATGGCGGTTCGGCCCAGCCCCAAAAAAGACACGTCATCGGATTACCGCAAGAAGGCCATGCACGCAGAAATTACCGCTGAAACCCAGCGTCTCAAGAACTACCTCGCCCCCACGGTTGAACAGCAGCAGCTTTTCCTCGAGGACATCGAGATCAAAATGGCCGGTGCCTCCCGCACGGTGCACGTTATTGTGGACCTGCCCGAGGGAGAGGCCGGCGGCGTGAGCCTGGACCGGATATCCGACGTGGCACACGCAGTCTCCGAAGCCATGGATGCGGACCCCAACGATGACGGACGCCCCTATCACCTGGAGGTTTCCTCTCCCGGTGTGTCCCGTCCCCTGACCGAGCCGCGCCACTGGCGCCGCAACGTCGGGCGGATGGTCAGCGTGAACATTGTGGACGGCGACGACGTGATGGGCCGCCTGGTATCGGTTGAGGACAGCGGAATCACGCTGATCCCGGAACTGCCGGTCAAGAAGGGCATGAAGCCCAAGCAGGGTGCGCAGACCACGCTGCCGTTCGGCAGCATCCGCAAAGGACGTGTTGAGGTCGAATTTGCGCACATAGACGACGTACCGCTGGACGGCGACGCCGACAGTGATGAAGAAACCACAGCTGAGGAGGCCTAAATGGATATTGATATGAGTGCGCTGAGGCTGCTGGAACGCGAACGGGAGATCCCCCTGGATCTGCTGATTCCGACCATCGAGCAGGCGCTTTTGGTGGCTTACCACAAGACGGCCGGGGCGCAGGACAAGGCCCGCGCAGAGCTGGACCGCAAGAACGGGCACGTCACCATTTGGGCCACGGAGCTGGACGACGACGGCGAGGCCGTGGGTGAGTTCGATGACACGCCCACCGGGTTCGGCCGCATTGCTGCAAGCACCGCGCGCCAGATCATCCTGCAGCGGCTGCGCGACGTCGAAGATGACGCCATTGTGGGTGAGTTCAAGGGCCGTGAAGGGGAAATCGTCTCCGGCCAGATCCAGCAGGGCAACAACCCGCACATGATCCAGGTCAACCTGGGTTCCGTTGAGGCGCTGCTGCCTCCCACGGAGCAGGTCCCGGGCGAGAAGTACACCCACGGATCCCGGCTGCGTGCCTTCGTGGTTGATGTGCGCCGCGGCTTCAAGGGTCCGTCCATTACGCTGTCCCGCTCCCATCCGGGCCTGGTACGCAAGCTCTTTGAGCTGGAGGTTCCCGAGATTGCCGACGGCAGCGTCGAGATTGTTGCCCTGGCCCGCGAAGCAGGCCACCGGACCAAGATCGCCGTAAAGGGCCACGTCCCCGGCATCAACGCCAAAGGTGCCTGCATCGGCGAGATGGGGTCGCGCGTCCGTGCGGTCATGACTGAACTGCATGACGAGAAGATCGACATTGTGGACTTCGACGAAGACCCGGCGACCTTCATTGCCAACTCCCTCTCGCCGTCGCGCGTGAACTCCGTCACCATCACCGACGAAGATACACGTTCGGCACGGGTGGTTGTTCCCGATTACCAGCTTTCGCTGGCCATCGGCAAGGAAGGGCAGAACGCCCGGCTGGCGGCAAAGCTGACCGGCTGGCGAATTGACATCGTTTCCGACGCCAAGAGCGCCTAAGCACGAGGCTCTTGCGCGTGGATGCGGCACAGGGAGAGAAACGCGTTAGAATGGACGAGGCCGGGTCACCCTCCGCTTTCTTTTTGTCCCCTGCAGCCTCAGGCGCTGCAGCGCACGTCCCGATAAGGACATGCATAGGGTGCAGGAAAACGGATGACCAGGCCGTACTGATGCGGTTGGCAGCAGTTGGCGCGGAAGGCAGGATTGCCGTCCGGGTTGACGAACGCCGTCGTATGTCTGGCCGCGGGGCCTGGGTGCACCGCGGGACAGCATGCTTTGCAGCAGCGCTTCGGCGACACGCCTTCAACCGGGCCTTTCGGGGTTCGGTGGACACGGCGGACGCGGAAGCTTGGTTCAAGGCTCTTGAGGACGCTCCGACCGGGAGCGGACTCGAAACCGTCCAACCTGAAAGCGGGTCAGAAATCTGATGGAAACCCGATGAGTACCCAGCGATGAGTGCTTTGTTGTGCTCTGTGATGGGCTTTGCTGCACCTGCAGTGGAAGCCCGCAGGAAATAGACGGTTCGTACCTGGCTCGGTGCGGACCGAGACAGGAGAAATGTGGCCAAGGTCCGCGTACACGAGCTCGCCAAAGAGCTCGGCATCACCTCGAAGGACGCAGTTGCAAAACTGCAGGAACTGGGCGAATTCGTCCGTTCCGCCTCATCAACAATTGAGGCACCCGTAGTCAAGAAGCTTCGCGGCGCCTTCCCGGCGTCCGCATCAAAGCCCGAATCCAAGCCGGCCGAGAAGGCCGGAACACCCGGCCCCCGCCCGTCGGCAGCGCCCGCTGCTCCGGCACCGGCCGCACCTGCCCCGGCTCCTTCTGCGCCTGCGGCAGCCGCACCGGCAGCTCCGGCTCCCGCTGCTCCGGCCCCCTCTGCTCCGGCTCCTGCCGAAGCAGCAGCGCCGGCACCGGCTGCCCCGGCAGCATCAGCTCCGGCCGCGGACACTGCTGCCGCACCGTCGCCGGGCGCCAAGCCCGGTGCACGTCCGGGCCCCAAGGCTCCGGAGGCTGAGAAGCCTGCAGCTTCCACCGACGGCGGACGCAGCAACGCGCCCCGTCCGGGCGCTCCGCGTCCGGCAGCACGGCCGGGCAACAACCCGTTTGCTACCTCCCAGGGCATGCCGCGCCCCCGTGGCCGCGGCGAGAACGAGCGGGGAACGGGCGCACCGCGCCCGGGCAACAACCCGTTTGCTCCGTCCCAGGGCATGCCCCGTCCGGGACGCCGTGACGAGAACACCGAGCGTCCGGCAGCAGCAGGCGCAGGCGGCCCCCGTCCCGCAGCCGGTTCCGGTGGTCCCCGTCCGGGCGCACCGCGTCCGGGTGCACCCCGTCCGGGCGCCCCGCGTCCGGCATCGGCACGTCCGGCAGGTCCCGGCGGTCCCCGCCCGACTCCGGGCATGATGCCCAACCGCACCGAGCGTCCGGCAGCCCCGGCACGCGGCGGTGCAGGCGGCGGTCCCCGTCGCGGACCGGGCGGCGCTCCGGGCGGAGCTCCCGGTGCAGGCGGCGGCGCACCCGTTGGCGGCGGCTTCGGCAAGGGTGGCCGCGGACGCGGCGGCACAGCCGGTGCTTTCGGCAAGGGCGGCGCAGGACGCGGCAAGCAGCGCAAGTCGAAGCGGGCAAAGCGGCAGGAACTGGAGCAGATGTCAGCTCCGTCGCTGGGCGGCGTTTCAGTACCCCGCGGCGACGGCAACACTGTTGTCCGTCTGCGCCGCGGCGCGTCCATCACGGACTTCGCCGACAAGATCGAGGCCAACCCGGCAGCACTCGTGACCGTACTGTTCCACCTCGGTGAAATGGCAACGGCCACGCAGTCACTGGACGAGGAGACCTTCGGTGTCCTCGGTTCGGAACTGGGCTACAAGATCCAGGTTGTCTCGCCGGAAGACGAAGAGCGCGAACTGCTGAGCACGTTCGACATCGACTTCGATGCCGAGCTTGAAGCCGAGGGCGACGACCAGCTGGAGGCACGTCCTCCGGTAGTCACCATCATGGGTCACGTTGACCACGGTAAGACCCGCCTGCTGGATGCCATCCGCAACACCAAGGTGGTTGAAGGTGAAGCCGGCGGCATCACCCAGCACATCGGTGCTTACCAGATCCAGTTTGATCACGAAGGCACCACGCGTCCGATCACCTTCATTGACACCCCGGGTCACGAGGCATTCACTGCCATGCGTGCACGAGGTGCCAAGGTCACCGACATCGCCGTCCTGGTTGTTGCAGCCGACGACGGCGTAATGCCGCAGACGATTGAAGCACTGAACCACGCCCAGGCAGCAGATGTGCCGATTGTGGTCGCAGTGAACAAGATCGACAAGGAAGGCGCCAACCCGGAGAAGGTCCGCGGCCAGCTGACCGAATACGGACTGGTTCCCGAAGAATACGGTGGCGACACCATGTTCGTGGAGGTCTCTGCACGCCAGAACCTCAACATCGACGCCCTGCTCGAGGCCGTGCTGCTCACCGCAGACGCTGCCCTGGACATGCGAGCCAACCCGAACAAGGACGCCCGCGGTATTGCGATCGAAGCGAACCTGGACAAGGGCCGCGGTGCAGTTGCCACCGTCCTGGTCCAGTCCGGAACGCTGAAGGTCGGCGATACGATCGTTGCCGGCACGGCCCATGGCCGCGTCCGCGCCATGTTCGACGAGAACGGCGTCAACGTCACCGAAGCCGGACCTTCCCGTCCGGTGCAGGTGCTGGGTCTGTCCAACGTTCCCCGCGCCGGTGACACGTTCTTCGTGACCGACGACGAGCGCACTGCCCGCCAGATCGCTGAAAAGCGTGAAGCTGCGGACCGCAACGCTGCACTGGCCAAGCGCCGCAAGCGCATCAGCCTCGAGGACTTCGATCAGGCTGTCGCTGACGGCAAGGTCGACACCCTTAACCTCATCCTCAAGGGTGACGTTTCCGGTGCCGTGGAAGCCCTGGAAGATTCGCTGCTCAAGATCGACGTTGGCGAAGGCGTGCAGCTGCGCGTCATCCACCGCGGCGTCGGTGCCATCACGCAGAATGACGTCAACCTGGCGACGGTGGACAACGCCGTCATCATTGGCTTCAACGTCAAGCCGGCCGAGCGCGTTGCCGACCTGGCCGAGCGTGAAGGCGTGGACATGCGCTTCTACTCCGTCATCTACGCAGCAATCGATGACATTGAGCTTGCACTCAAGGGCATGCTCAAGCCGGAGTACGAGGAAGTTCAGCTCGGCACCGCCGAGGTCCGCGAAGTCTTCCGTTCCTCCAAGTTCGGAAACATTGCCGGCTCGATCGTCCGCTCCGGTGTTATCCGGCGCAACGCCAAGGCACGCGTCACCCGCGACGGCAAGGTTATCGGTGACAACCTCACCGTCGACTCGCTCAAGCGGTTCAAGGACGACGCCACCGAGGTCCGCACGGACTTCGAGTGTGGTATTGGCCTCGGTTCGTTCAACGACGTCAAGGAAGGCGACATCATCGAAACCTTCGAAATGCGGGAGAAGCCGCGCGTCTAGCAGTCACCCGGCGGGGCCCCCGGCATTCCGGCGGCTCCGCCCCGGCGGACGGGCCGGCACCACGGTGCCGGCCCGTCCGCTGAGGCCTGTCGGTCCGGCCCGCAGCTTTCCTGCGCCTAACCGACGCCTGACGTACACGATGGAACGGCCTTGCGCCGTCGTTGTGTGCGATTCCCAAAAACTGAGTTAAGGAGAGGTAATGGCAGATCCAGCACGCGCTGCAAAGCTCGCTGACCGAATCAAGGTTGTGGTTGCCCAGGCGCTGGAACGGCGGATCAAGGATCCCCGGCTGGGGTTTGTGACCCTCACCGACGCCCGCGTCACCAATGACCTGCAGCACGCAACGTTGTATTACACCGTCTTCGGTGACGAGGCGCAGCAGGCCGACACCAAGGCTGCACTGGAGTCCGCCCGCGGAATCCTGCGCGCCGAGGTTGGTAAGAACATCACGGTGCGGCTGACGCCCACGCTGGAATTCGTCCCGGACGAAATCCCCGTGAACGCCAGCCACCTCGAAGAACTGATCCGTGCCGCCAAGGCACGCGATGCAGAGCTTGAAGCCCTCAAGAAAGGCGCCACCTATGCCGGTGACGCTGATCCGTACCGCAAGGACGAGGACTTTGACGAGGACGAAGACGAGGAAACTCCTGCGGCCGGTTCCGACGCCAAATAGTGTGTCTGCAGTGATGTGTTGAGGGCGGTTCCCCTTCGGGGAGCCGCCCTCTTCCCTGTTCCAGCGGTCATCCGGCTCCCGGCCGGGGAGCCGGCAGCGGGGGAGCCGGGTCAATCCGGTTGGGCAGGGCCTAATCCGGAGTGCGGGCCGGCAGGCGCTCGAGTCCGGTGACCAGCTCTCCGCTGTCACCGCACAGGGCAACCCGGATCCAGCCCTCACCAATGGAACCGAACGCTGTGCCCGGTGCCACGGCAACGCCCTGCTCCGCGAGGAACTTCTGCGTCCAGGTCCGCACATCGCCGCCGGTGGCATGGGAGACATCCGCCCAGAGGTAGAACGCCCCCTGTGCCTTGAGGTAGGGAATTCCCTTGCCGTCCAGCACTGATGCGGCGGCGTCACGGTTGGCCCGGTAATGCGCCGCTGCCTCCGCGACATAGTCCTGCGGTCCCGTGAGTGCGGCAAGGGCGGCGTACTGCGACGGCGACGCCACGCAGGACACGATCGACTCCATCACCGTACTCATCTGCTTCTCCAGGCCGGCCGGTGTGATCAGGGCGCCGATCCTCAGCCCGGTCAGCCCGTAGGTCTTGGACAGCGTCACGGACGCAATGACGCGTTCACCGCCGGCCGCTGCACCGGAACCCGCCCCTCCGCCGTCGAATTTCAGCGGGCTGACATGCGGCACGTCGTAGGTAAACGCCTCGTAGCACTCGTCGGAGATGATCCACAGGTCCCGGCGCCGGGCCAGCTGCACCAGTTCGGCCACCAGGTCTTCGCTGAACACGGCACCCAGCGGATTTGACGGCGAATTCAGCAGCAGCACCCGGGTGCGGGGGCTAATCAGTGCCTCAATGTCGGCTATCCGCGGCTGGAAGTCATGCTCGGGGTACAGCGGATACTCCACCGCAGCGGCGTGCAGGAGCCCGGCCGTCATCGCAAAGGTCGGGTAGCCGGGGTTGGGGATGAGAATCTCGTCCCCGGCGTCCAGGAGCATGCTCATGGCCAGATGCAGGCCCTGCTGTGCGCCCGCCGTTACGAATGCCCTGCCGGGTGCCACCTCCACGCCGCTGTGCCGTCCCGCCTGCTCGGCAAAAGCCGCCCGCAGCGGCATGATGCCGGCGTTGGGCGTGTAACCGGTCTCATCACGCTTCAGCGTGGCCTCCGCAGCTTCCAGGATGTGCGGGGGAGTGGGGAATCCCGGCTCGCCGATGCTGAGCACAATCGAGTTTGGCCGGGCCCAGGCCGCCTGCGTAATCTCACGGATCTGATTGGCGGGAGCGGTGCGGACATGGGGTGAGAGCTCTGGCATACCCGCATCGTATCCTTCCCGGAACCTCCGGGGAGTAACTTCCGGACGGAGGAGCCCGGTCAGGAACCGCCGGCCAAGGCCGCATATACTGAAAGGCGTGAATTCAGGGCAGGTCCGTTCAGGGCTGATTATTGTGGACAAGCCGCAGGGATGGACCAGCCACGATGTGGTTGGCCGCCTGCGGAAACTGGCGGGTACCCGAAAGGTGGGGCATGCGGGGACGCTGGACCCGATGGCCACCGGTGTGCTGGTGGTCGGCATCAATAAGGCCACCCGGCTGCTGACTTATATTGTGGGCACCTCCAAGACGTATGAAGCAACCATCCGGCTCGGCCAGTCCACCGTGACGGACGACGCCGAGGGTGAGATCACTGCGGAAACCATCGCCGCTGCGGTCACCGATGAAGAGATCATGGCTGCCGTCGCGGATCTGACCGGCGACATTATGCAGGTGCCCAGCAGCGTCAGCGCCATCAAGGTCAACGGCGAACGGTCCTACGCCAAGGTACGTGCCGGCGGTGAGGTTAACCTGCCTGCCCGCCCGGTCACCGTGTCCCGCTTCGAGGTCCATGCCATCCGCCGCGAAGCCGGCGGCAAGCTGCGCGATGTTGACGTCACTGTTGACTGCTCCTCCGGAACCTATATCCGGGCACTGGCACGGGACCTGGGCGCCGCCCTGGGCGTGGGCGGGCATCTGACTGCCCTGCGCCGTACCTGTGTGGGTCCGTACAGCCTGGCGCAGGCGGCCACGCTGGAGCAGCTGGCCAATGACCTCCAGCTGCTGGAGCTCGACGACGCCGCGCGGGCACTGTTCCCGGTCCGCGAGCTGAGTGCCGAAGAGGCCCTTGACCTGTCCCACGGACGCCGGATCCCGCCGACTGACATCGCAGGCACTGATGCCCGCACCCCGGTGGCGGCCTTCGCGCCGTCCGGCACCCTCGTGGGCCTGCTCGAAAACAGGGGCCAGGCAGGCGCCGAATTCCCCGCCGCCTACGCCAAGGCCCTGCTGGTCTTCGCGCCCGGAAGCGAGGCAGCGTAAGTGGTTGTCGATCCGCTGTTCATTGTGGGCACCGTTGTGTGCCTGGTATCCGTGGTGCTGTGCATAGGTGCAGCCATCCTCAAGCACGGACCCAATGACCTCACCATTCTTTCCGCCGCCGCGGTGGAGCTGTTCCTGCTGGTTTACGGCGTCGCTGCCGTCATCCGCCAGGTGGGCGGGGAAGGAGTCGCCGGAGAGGTCTGGGAATTCTGGGGCTACCTCTTTACTGCCCTCCTCATTCCCGTGGGTGCCGTCTGGTGGTCACTCATGGACCGCAGCCGCTGGTCCAACCTGGTTCTTGGTGCCGTGGGCATCACCGTATTTGTCATGCTGTTCCGGATGGAACAGATCTGGGACGGAGCAGTACCCGCATGAATCTGAACAAATCCCGCCCCGGGGCCTCACCCGAGCCTGCGGCAGCCGGATCAGCCCGCAACGCGGGGCCGGGGCGCCTGCTGGTCGCCGTTTACGCCGTCTTTGCGCTGTCCTCCACCGCACGCGCGGTATTCCAGATTGCCACGAAATTTGACGAGGCCCCGGTGGCATATCTGCTGTCCGCCTTCGCTGCCGTTGTCTACATCGTTGCAATGGTGGGGCTGGCGAAATCGGGTTCCGGTTCCTACAAGGTGTCAGTGGCTGCCGTGGGCATTGAAATGATTGGCGTGCTGGCAGTGGGCATCTTTGGCCTCGTGGATCCGGCTGCGCTGCCCGACGATACGGTCTGGTCCGGTTTCGGTGCCGGGTACGGCTACGTTCCGCTGATCCTTCCCGTGCTGGGCCTGTGGTGGCTCTACCGCCACCGCGCCGATGCCGCTGCGCGCCCCTGAGCCTGAACCCGTTGAAACCCGCAGGCGCGGGGGCGCGCCGGTGCGGTGTGATGCGTGAGACGATGGCAGAAGAATGCGTCCTTTCACCTTTTCCATTCCTTCAGGGGGAAAAATGAGCAACCCGGCTTCGACACCAGGCGACCGCCACGAGGGAAACGGATCCCCGCAACCTGCTCAGGCTCCCTCGGCCCAGCCGGCCGGGCAGCAGTCCCAGGCCCAGCAGGCCCAGCAAGCCCAGGCCGGAGCGGCCGGAAGGAAGCCGCACGTTCCGGCCGCCGGCCAGCCGGCCCGGACCACCGAGAAGCTGGAGGTTCCGCCCGCCGGCCGGCGGACACCGGCCCCCGCCGCCAAGGGCCGAAAGGAAGCAGCCGCATCCAAGGCCAAACCGTATAAGAGCAGCGATGACTGGGGTGTCTTCCGCGCCGTCGTCATCGGGGTCGGAATCCTTATTGCCGGCGTCGGGAGCTACTATCTCGTGACCGGGACCTCGGGCGTCGCTGACGCAGGCGGCGGGGAAATCAACGCCTCGCTGGAGTCGCAGTTCCGTTTCTTCTCGGCCATGATGGTGGGCGTCGGCGCGGCCTTCATCGCCATCGCCGTGAAGTTCCAGTGGGCGAACATGCTGTGGCTGGTGTGCCTGATGGTGTTCCTTGGCGGCATTGGGCGCGTGCTGTCCTGGGCCTTCAGCGGCACGCCGCACTTTACGATGATCATCCTGATGATCCTGGAACTGGCCTTCCCGCCGGCGCTGCTGGTGTGGCACCGTTTCATCGCCAAGACCAGTGAACTCAAGCGCGAATACAGTGAAGGCGGCGCCGCCCGCGGAAGCGCTTCATCCGCCGACGCGGCGCAGGGCTGATTCTTTTTCGGCAATAATGGAAAGGTCCGGTGCGGCGTCCCGCTGCTCCGGGCATTTTCCTGCGGCCCCGCCGCACCCCGAACCACCCGTTTGAAGGAGCTTTTGTGCACTACTGGAATGGCCTGGCCGAGGTTCCCGCCGGGATCGGCCCGACAGTAGTCACCATCGGCAATTTCGACGGCGTCCATCTGGGACATCAGCACGTGCTGGACCGCCTGGTGAAGGTGGCCCGCGAAAAGGGCGCCGCAGCCGTGGCCATCTCCTTCGATCCGCATCCGGCGCAGGTGCACCGGCCCGAAACAGCTCCTGAACTGATCATGGGCCCGCTGGACCGCCGCGAGGCACTGGCAGCCACCGGGCTGGACGGGCTCCTGATGCTGCATTACAACCTGCAGCTGGCGTCCCTGACTCCCGAGGAATTTGTCCGGCAGGTCTTTGTGGACGGACTGCAGGTGAGCGCTGTCGTCATTGGCCACGACGTGCGCTTTGGGCGCGGCAACTCCGGTGACCTTGAGACCATGCGCCAGCTGGGCGCAGAACTCGGGTTTGACGTCCAGGCAGTCGAGGATTTCGGTGCCCTGCCCGACGGTCCCGCAGCGACCGGCGGCCGGCGCTGCTCCTCCACCTGGATCCGTGAAGCCCTGCGCAGCGGGGATGTGCGCACCGCGTCCCGCCTGCTCGGACGCACCCACCGCATGCGCGGCGAAGTCATCCACGGCGCTGCCCGCGGCCGCGAGCTCGGATTCCCGACCGCAAACCTGGCACCTGAAGCCACCGGCCTCATCCCCGCCGACGGCATTTACGCCGGCTGGCTGGTGGACGAAGCGGGAACGCGCTGGCCTGCGGCCATTTCCGTGGGGTCCAATCCCACCTTCGACGGTGTGAGCCGGCAGGTGGAAGCCCACGTCATTGACCGCCCCGACGAAAAGATCACCGATTTTGATCTGTACGGACAGCACGTGGTGGTGGAATTCGTGGAACGGCTCCGCGGCATGGTGGCATATACCGGTCCCGAAGCACTGATTGAGCAGATGCGCCTTGACGTGGCGCGCACCAGGGCGGTGCTTTCGACAGATAGCAGCGGGGACAGGTAAACTGTTATCAAATTCGGCTGCGGTCCGTGGCGGCTGAATTTCTTTGCGTTCGGAGGGTTCATCCCCTTCGGGGCCAAGATTCCCGGCAGCGAAGTGCTGATTCGGGCCTCACGGCACAACTCTAGGAGAGTTACATTGGCACTTGACCCCGTAGTCAAGCAGGAAATCATCAAGGAATACGCTCGGGCCGAAGGCGACACCGGTTCGCCCGAGGTGCAGGTTGCAGTGCTGTCGCGCCGCATCCTCGACCTGACGGAACACCTGAAGACGCACAAGCACGACCACCACACCCGCCGCGGCCTGATGGCCCTGGTTGGTCGCCGTCGTCGTATGCTTTCGTACCTGAAAGAAACGGACATCACCCGTTACCGTGCGCTCATTGAGCGCCTCGGCCTGCGCAAGTAGTCTTTGGAGAGGGCGGCCCCTGCGTTTCGTGGGAGCCGCCCTTTTTCAGGCAGACATGGACACCGGCCCGACCGGAAGCGCACCTGCCGTCGAATGATCCAGGCACTACCGCAGTTTCAGGTACACCAGCAGTAACAGCACCAAGAGCACCACAGCAGTAACAGCCACATCAACAGGAGTCAGCCAGCATCGCAGCATTCGCGGTCCTCGGTAGTGGTCTCCGGGAGTTTTCCGCCCGTGGACCTCGATCGAAGACCGGGTGTTGAACCGACCCGCTTCACGGCGGTGCACGCGTTTATTGGGACGATGCTGGATGCCTCCGCCAACGAAGAAACGGAGGTGACTCTCGTATGGAGGGTCCCGAAATTCAGTTCTCAGAAGCCGTCATTGACAACGGCAAGTACGGCCAGCGCGTCATCCGCTTTGAAACCGGCCGTCTGGCCCAGCAGGCTGCAGGTGCAGCCACTGTCTACATCGACGATGACACCGTCCTGCTGTCGGCAACGTCCGCCGGCAAGTCCCCGCGCGAAGGCTTTGACTTCTTCCCGCTGACCGTGGATGTCGAAGAGCGCATGTACGCCGCCGGCCGCATCCCGGGCTCGTTCTTCCGCCGTGAAGGCCGCCCGTCCACCGAAGCTATCCTGGCCTGCCGCCTGATGGACCGCCCGCTGCGCCCCGCCTTCGTGAAGGGCCTGCGCAACGAGGTCCAGATTGTTGTCACCGTCCTGGCGATCAACCCCGATGTGCTGTATGACGTTGTTGCCATCAACGCGTCCTCCATGTCCACCCAGCTGAGCGGCCTGCCGTTCTCCGGTCCGATCGGCGGCGTCCGCGTTGCCCTGATCGACGACCAGTGGGTTGCCTTCCCGAAGCACTCCGAACTGGAGCGCGCAGTGTTCTCCATGGTGGTTGCCGGCCGCATCGCCGGTGACGACGTCGCCGTCATGATGGTGGAAGCCGAAGCCACCGACGCCGCCTGGAACCTCATCAAGGAAGAGGGCGCCACCGCCCCGACCGAAGAGGTTGTTGCTGAAGGCCTCGAAGCCTCGAAGCCGTTCATCAAGGCCCTGTGCGAGGCACAGGCCGACCTGGCAGCCCGCGCTGCCAAGCCGACCGTCGAGTTCCCGATCTTCCTGGACTACCAGGACGACGTCTTCGAAGCCGTGGAAGCCGCAGCCGCTGACAAGCTGGCCAAGGTCTTCTCGATCGCCGACAAGCAGGCGCGTGACATCGCTGCCGACGAGCTCAAGGACGAAGTTGTTGCTTCGCTCTCCGAGCAGTTCGAAGGCCGCGAGAAGGAACTCTCCGCAGCGTTCCGCTCCGTCACCAAGCAGGTTGTGCGCCAGCGCATCCTGAAGGACCAGGTCCGCATCGACGGCCGTGGCCTGACGGACATCCGCCAGCTCACCGCCGAGGTTGAGGTTCTGCCCCGCGTACACGGTTCGGCCATCTTCGAGCGCGGTGAAACCCAGATCCTGGGTGTCACCACGCTGAACATGCTGAAGATGGAACAGCAGATCGACTCGCTGTCGCCGGTAACGCGCAAGCGCTACATGCACAACTACAACTTCCCGCCGTACTCCACCGGTGAAACCGGCCGCGTGGGCTCACCCAAGCGCCGCGAAATCGGCCACGGCGCCCTGGCTGAGCGTGCGCTCATGCCGGTGCTGCCCTCGCGTGAAGAATTCCCGTACGCCATCCGCCAGGTCTCCGAAGCCCTGAGCTCCAACGGTTCCACCTCCATGGGTTCGGTCTGCGCCTCGACGCTGTCCATGCTCAATGCCGGTGTCCCGCTGCGCGCTCCGGTTGCCGGCATCGCCATGGGTCTGGTCTCCGACCAGGTTGACGGCGAAACCCGCTACGCCGCCCTGACCGATATCCTCGGCGCCGAAGATGCCTTCGGCGACATGGACTTCAAGGTTGCCGGTACCTCCGAGTTCGTGACGGCCATCCAGCTGGACACGAAGCTCGACGGCATCCCCGCCTCCGTGCTGGCAGCAGCACTGAAGCAGGCCCGGGAAGCCCGCCTGCACATCCTGGGCGTCATGGACGCTGCGATCGACACCCCGGACGAACTCTCCGAGTACGCCCCGCGCATCATCTCGGTGAAGATCCCCGTGGACAAGATCGGCGAGGTCATTGGCCCGAAGGGCAAGATGATCAACCAGATCCAAGAAGACACCGGCGCTGACATCTCCATTGAAGATGACGGCACGGTCCTGATCGGTGCAACCGACGGCACCTCCGCCGAGGCTGCCCGTGCGGCGGTCAACGCGATCGCCAACCCGCAGGTCCCCGAGATCGGCGAGCGTTACCTGGGTACGGTTGTGAAGACCACCACGTTCGGTGCCTTCGTTTCCCTGACCCCGGGCAAGGACGGCCTGCTGCACATCTCCGAGCTGCGCAAGCTCGCCGGCGGCAAGCGCGTGGACAACGTTGACGAGGTTGTCTCCGTCGGCCAGAAGATCCAGGTGGAAATCACCAAGATCGATGACCGCGGAAAGCTCTCCCTGTCTCCGGTGGTTGCCGAAAACGCCGAAGGCGAAGAAGCAGCAGAAACCGAGTCCGCAGAGTAAATGTCACTCCTTGCTGATGGAAACCGTCCCGATGCCGGACATGCTCCGGCATCCGGGACGGTTGTCCGCCTTCCGCTGACCACTCTTCCCGGCGAAACGTCCCTTGTGATGGGAACTCCGGGAGGCGCCGTCGTGCACCGTTCCGTCCTTCCGGGCGGCGTGCGCGTACTGACCGAGGCGATGCCCGGCCAGCGAAGCGCGACCATCGGCTTTTGGGTAGGTGTCGGCTCGCGGGATGAAGCCGCGGGCCGGCACGGCTCCACACACTTCCTTGAACACCTGCTGTTCAAGGGCACCACGCGCCGCAGCGCGCTGGACATTGCGCTGGCCTTTGACGAGGTTGGCGGCGAGTCCAACGCCGCGACGGCCAAGGAAAGCACCTGCTACTACGCGCGGGTGCTGGACACCGATCTGCCGATGGCGATTGACGTCATCACCGACATGATCACCTCCGCGGTCCTGGACCCGGAGGAACTGGAACAGGAACGCGACGTCATCCTGGAAGAAATCGCCATGGATGCCGACGATCCCGCGGACCTGTGCCACGAAAAGTTTGCCGAGGCAGTCCTGGGCGACCACGCCCTGGGCCGGCCCATCGGCGGCACTCCCGAGGCCATCATGAACGTTCCCCGCGAGGCCGTGCTGGAGCACTACCGCCGCTACTACCGGCCCACCGAACTGGTGGTCACCGCGGCGGGCGGCTTGGAGCACGACGACGTCTGCGCCCTGGTGCTCGACGCCCTGAAGAAGGCCGGCTGGGATCTGTCCGAGGATGCGTCACCCGCACCCCGCCGCAGCACCGAACCCGCCGTCATCACCGGCACAGCCGGCGTCCAGGTCATCAACCGCCCGGTGGAACAGGCCAACGTGGTCATGGGCTGCCCGTCGCTGACAGCCACTGATAACCGCCGCTTTGCCATGAGCGTCCTGAACACCATCCTGGGCGGCGGCATGTCCTCGCGCCTGTTCCAGGAAATCCGGGAAAAGCGCGGACTCGTGTACTCCACCTACTCGTTCTCGGCGTCGTATGCCGACGCCGGTTACTTCGGCATGTACGCAGGCTGTTCACCGGCCAAGACCCGCCAGGTCATCGACCTGATGGGATCCGAGCTGGAACGCCTCGCGGCTGACGGCGTGGATGAAGCCGAGCTGAAGAAGGCCCGCGGCCAGATCGCCGGCGGCATGGTCATGGCGCTGGAAGACTCCAGCTCGCGCATGTCACGCCTGGGCCGGGCGGAGCTGGTCAGCGGAGAGTTCATCGACATTGACGAGTCCCTGGCCCGCATCGGGGCCGTCACGGCGGAGGAAGTGCAGGCGCTGGCCGCCGAACTGGCCGCCGCACCGCGCACCATCACCGTTGTGGGCCCGTTCTCTTCGAAAGAGGAGCTGGGCTTCTAGCCTTTCTCGTTTCCCTAGCGGCCACCAACAGCAGGAGCACCTCCCATTACCGGGAGGTGCTCCTTTGCGTAGATCGGGCTGACGGTTAGCCGCCGGCGAAGGGCGGCAGGATGTCCACGGTGTCCGAGGCAGCCAGCGGCAGGGACCGGTCCCGGGCGGCGAACCCGTTGACCAGGAACGTGCTGCGCGAAATGACGCTTTTCAGCGGGGGAACGCCCTCCGGCGCCGGGTCATGCCGGGCAGCCAGGAAGTCCAGCAGCTCGCCCAGCGGAGCACCGTCGGATACTCCGTCCACGCCGGGTTCCAGCCCGGGAAGGGTTTCTTCGTCTATGCCCGATGCCGCCTTGGCGGCACCAAAATATCGAATCTGCACTTAGCCGCCTATCGCGCTCATGGTCCGGTCCGGCTGCACATAGTCTGCGTCACCCAGACCGGCATGGTCCATTCCGTGGGCCTTGGGCTTGCCCCACATGGCATCCTGCCAGCGGGCTGCCACCTGGTCATCGGTCATTCCCTCGGTGCGGAGAAGTTCCAGCAGATCGGTCTCTTCGTGTGAAAACAGGCAGCTGCGCACCTTGCCCTCAGCAGTAATCCGCGTGCGCCGGCAGTCCGTGCAGAACGGTTCGGTGACTGAGGCGATGATGCCCACGGTGCCGGCAACCGTGTCGGGTGCACTGCGGCGCCGGACTTCCCAGCGTTCGGCGGGGGCGCCGTCGCGCTGCCTGGGATCGGGAGTGAGGATGAAGTCCCGTTCCAGCCAGCCGCGGATTTCCGCCGCCGAGATCATTCCGTCCCGGGTCCAGCCGTGGTCCGCATCCAGCGGCATCTGCTCAATGAAACGCAGTTCGAAGCCGCGGCTGACAGCCCATTCAAGCAGGTCAGGGGATTCGACGTCGTTGATGCCGCGCATCAGCACCGCATTGATCTTGATCAGCCCCAGCCCCACCCGGGCCGCTGCCTCAACCCCGGCCAGCACCCGGGACAGGAAAGGCCGGCGGGTCAGCTGGGCGAACGTATCCGGATGCAGGGAATCCAGTGACACATTGATGCGGGTCAAGCCGGCGTCCTTGAGCGCCTGGGCTTTCTTGTCCAGGCCCAGGGCATTGGTGGTCATGGAGATGGGAAGGTCCGGATGGTTGCTGCGGATGCCGGCCACAATGTCCACCAGATCGGCACGCACCAGCGGTTCGCCTCCGGTGAGGCGCAGTTCCCTGACTCCGAGCACGTCCACGCCGATCCGTACCAGCCGGATGATCTCAGCGCCGCTGAGCACCTTGTCCCTGGCCAGCCAGTCCAGTCCCTCGGCCGGCATGCAGTAGGTGCAGCGAAGGTTGCATTTGTCCGTCAGTGATAGCCGCATGTCGGTGGCGCGGCGCCCGTAGCGGTCCAGCAGCCCGTCAGCAGCGCTGACCCCGGCCGCTGCGGCCGAGCCGTTGGCTTCCGCTCCGGCGGAACGTGCTCCGGTGTCATTCGCACCCGAAACGGCACACCCGGAGGAGCCGGCCGCGGTTGGCGGCGAGCCGATGGACGGCATTCCCAGCTGGATACCCATGGGTCGAGGTTACGCCCTTTCACGGTTAGGCTCTATCAATGCGTTTTATCCGACGACACGGGCCAACCCTGGTGGCCTCCGCTGCCCTGATGGCGGTGGTGGCCGGCTGCTCCGCGCCGGCTGACAGCGGCACACGAACACAGGGACCCGACATTACGGTATTCGCCGCGGCTTCGCTCACCGATGTGATCGACGCCATGAATGAAGCCTACGACGGCGGGGGCCGGCTGCGCATCAACCTCGGCTCAAGCGCCCAGCTCGGCGGCCAGTTGGTGTCCGGTGCTGCGGCCGACGTCGTTATTACTGCTGATCTGGAAGCACTGGATCCTGTTCGCGGGGAGGGGCTCATTGCTGCCGAACAGGTGGTGGCGGGAAATTCGACTGTCCTGGCGCTGGCTCCGGGCAACCCGGGGGAGGTGACGGCGCTGGAGGATCTGTCCTCGGACAACGTCCAGTCGGCGGTCTGCGCAGCGTCGGTGCCGTGCGGCCGGGCAGCAACGCGTGTCCTGGAAAGCGCCGGAGTGGCGCTGCGCGGGGAAAGCCGGGAAGACAGCGTTCGGTCCGTCCTGACGAAGGTAACAACAGGGCAGGCGGATGCCGGGCTGGTGTACCAAACCGACGCGCTCTCCGCGGCGAACCAAGGGGTGACGTATCTTGAACTGAGTGATCCCGAACCCAACCAGTACCCCGCGGCCCTGACCGTGGAGGGAGCAGAGCATGAGGCAGCTGTCCGATTCTATGAGTGGCTCGCCGGGGACGATGCAGCCCGTATCTTCCGTGCAGCGGGCTTCCGTCCTCCGGGGCAATGACCAGGGCAGCGGCAGGCGCGGTGACCGGAACCGTGAGCCGGAACGGGGCGGCGCGATGAACCGGGAGGCGCGGGCCACCACGCCGGCCTGGCTTTGGATTCCGGCATCACTGGCGCTGCTGTTCTGCGCCGGTCCGGTGGCGGCGCTCCTGCTCAATGTGCCCTGGACCTCGCTGGGCACTCTGCTCACCGCTCCCGAGGCCCGGACCGCGCTGGGACTGTCCCTGGCCACCTCCGTGGGTTCCACGCTTATCTGTGTGGCGCTGGGGCTGCCGCTGGCGGTGCTGTTCAGCAAGCTGTCCGGACCCTGGATGCAGCTGCTGCGCGGAATCCTTCTTGTTCCGCTGGTGCTCTCTCCAGTGGTCTCGGGCATTGCCCTGCTCTACTTTTGGGGACGCCAGGGCGTCATCGGCCGGGTGCTGGAATCCGTCGGAGCAGGCGTGGGATATTCGCCCGCGGCAGTCCTGATTGTGCAGGTGTTTGTCTCGCTGCCGTTCTTTGTGGTGGCGTCGCTGAGCAGCCTGCGTGCGGTTGACCATGACCTGGAAATGGCAGCCGCCACTTCCGGAGCAGGGCCCACGGCAATCCTGCGCTACATCACCGTTCCGCTGGCACTGCCCGGCATCATTGTGGGGGCGCTCCTCGCCTTCGCCCGTTCCCTGGGCGAATATGGCGCCACCATCACCTTTGCCGGCAGCGTCGAGGGACGCACCCGGACGCTGCCGCTGCAGATTGAGCTCAGCCTGAATTCCAACCAGCCGGAAATCGCGCTGGGCATCTGCCTGATCCTGATCTCGCTCTACCTGGTGCTGCTGGCGCTGGCCCGCTTTGGGGTGGCCCTGCTGATCCCGCGGTGACCGCCGCTGGCCTGCGGAAACACCGGACGGAAACCGGCTCTCAGGATCCGCCCAGCCGGTCACGGTACAACAGACCAGCAGGGAAGCAAACATGATGGGCTAAAACCGTTCATCAGGCAGCGCAGGATCAACAGAAGCGAGCGGCATGACACACACGGCCTGGAAATTCTCCCTGTGGGCTGCAGTGTCCGGTGTTGTGGCCGCGGGCCTCGGCGTGGTTGCCGGGGAACTGGCGGCCGCGCTGCTGAGTCCCTCGCTCTCTCCCGTGAGCGCCGTGGGTTCAGTGGTGATTGACGCTATGCCCGGACCCGTGAAGGACTGGGCCATCGGCCTGTTCGGGACTGCCGACAAGGCCGCGTTCCTGGTGGCCATGTCCGCGGTTATCGCGCTGTGCGGTGCTGCCGCCGGTGTCCTGCAGCTGCGCCGCCCGCCGGCAGGCGCCGTCGTTGTTGGACTGCTGGGTGCGGCCGGTCTGGCTGCCGTGCTCACCCGGCCGCAGATGAGCGTGCTGTCCCTGCTGCCGCCGCTGCTGGCGGCCGTGGTGGGAATCCTGGTGCTGCGGGCGCTGACAGCCAGGCTCGGACGGTGGCGTGATGCGCTCCCCGAAGAATCCGGTACCCGGCGCCGCGATGTACTCATGACCCTCGGCGGCGGGGCAGCGGTGGGCGTGGTGGCGGGCGCTCTGGCCGGCGGCTCACGGGTGGGACAGGTGAACACGGCAGCCCTGCGCGACGGCGTGGTACTGCCCTCCGCCGTGACCCCGGCAGCGGCGGTCCCCGCCGGAGCGGACCTGGGGATCACCGGGCTGCACCCCGTGGTGACACCGGCTGCGGATTTCTACCGCATCGACACCGCGCTGAGTGTCCCGCTGGTCAATGCCGACGAATGGAAGCTTAAGGTCACGGGCCTGGTGGACCGTGAAGTGGAGATCAGTTTTGCCGAACTGCTGGCCAAACCCCTGCAGGAAAGCTTCGTTACGCTGGCCTGCGTCTCCAACGAGGTGGGCGGCAGCCTGATTGGCAACGCCAGGTGGCTGGGCTGGCCGGTCCGTAACCTGCTCGCTGCCGCCGGAGTCCAGGGCGGCGCGGACATGGTGCTGTCCACCAGCCGGGACGGCTGGACGGCTTCGACTCCGCTGGAAGCACTGACGGATAACCGCGACGCCCTGCTGGCGGTGGGCATGAACGGGGAACCGCTGCCGCTGGAACACGGCTTCCCGGTGAGGCTGGTGGTCCCCGGCCTCTACGGATACGTGTCTGCCACCAAATGGGTGACAGAACTCAAGGTCACCCGGTTCAGCGACGAAGTTGCCTATTGGACCCAGCGGGGCTGGACCGAACGCGGACCCGTCAAACTGTCTTCCCGCATCGACACTCCGTCCCGGGGTGCTTCCCTGGACGCCGGAAACACCACTGTGGCCGGCATGGCCTGGGCGCAGCACACCGGCATCCGCGGGGTCCAGGTGCGGGTCGACGACGGCCGCTGGCAGGACGCTGACCTGGCCAGGGCAATCTCCGCGGACACCTGGGTGCAGTGGTCCGCCGGCGTTGACCTGGGTCCGGGTGAACACACCATCACTGTCCGGGCCATTGACGCCAACGGCACCGAACAGGATGAAACACAGCGTCCGGTGGTACCCGACGGTGCCACCGGACTGCATACAATTCGAGTGAACGCCAAGTAACACCAGCTGTTCCCGTCCAGCTCATTCCGCCCGTCCCAAGGAGTCCGGTGTCTTCCACACCCACCAGCCCGCCAGCAGACGCGCCGGGTGCCCGGCCGGCCGGACCGGGCAGCCCGCGCAGTGTGGCCGAACACCAGGAGGCAGTGCTGAACCTGCTCTCGGCCGGATTCCGCGAGCGCCCGCCTGGTCGGGAGGACACGGATCTCCTCGGTGCCCGGGGACGGATCCTGGCAGCTGACGTGGCTGCGCCCGGAAACCTGCCGCCCTTCGCGAACTCGCAGATGGACGGGTACGCGGTTTCCTCGGCTGATCTGGCCGGGGTGCCGGGGCGTGCTGAACTGGCGGTCGCGGCAGCCATTCCGGCAGGCTCCGAACCGGAAGCCCTTGCGCCGGGCACAGCCGCACCCATCATGACCGGCGCCATGCTCCCGTCCGGGGCGGACGCCGTCGTGCCCATTGAGCAGGCAGTACCGGATTCATTTCCACCGGCAGCACCGGCCCTGCGGGATCACACCACGCCCCTGGCGGCAGACCGGCCCACGGTAGCGCTCCCGGGCGGTGTTCCCGCCGGACAGTATGTGCGCGGCGCCGGCAGCGACATCCGCGCCGGGAGCCTGGCCCTGCCGGCCGGGACAATCCTCGGCCCCGGTCAGCTGGGCCTGCTGGCCGCGCTCGGCCTGGCGCGTGTGCCGGTGCGGATCCGGCCCCGGATCCTCCTGCTGACCACAGGGGATGAAGTGGTGGAACCGGGCCGGCCGCTGCAGCCGGGACAGATCCATGATGCCAATACCACCCTGCTGCGGGCACTGCTGGAGGAAGCCGGAACCACCGTGCTGCTAACCCGGGTACTGGCAGACTCGCCGGAGGAGTTCCGGACCGGGCTCCAGGCGGACCTCATCTCCCTGCAGCCTGATCTCGTGATCACCTCGGGCGGCATCAGCAAGGGAGCCTATGAAGTGGTCAAGCAGGGGCTGGCAGACCAGGAGGTGCAGTTCCTGCCGGTGGCCATGCAGCCAGGCGGCCCGCAGGGGATCGGCAGGGTGTCCGGCATCCCGTTCCTGGCGTTTCCCGGCAACCCGGTCAGCTGTGTGGTGTCCTTTGAAATGTTCCTGCGCCCGGCGCTCGGTTCGGTGACCGGCCTGCCCCGCCCGCGCCCGGAACTGCCGGCGGTGCTGACCGGGGGCGTTCAGAGCCCTGCCGGCAAGCATCAGGTCCGGCGCGGCCGGTATCTGCCTCCCGCCGAACCCGGCGGGACAGGGCAGGTGGAACTGGTGGGCGGAGCCAGCTCCCATCTCGTCCATGCCCTGGCCTCATCCAACGCCCTGGTTCACCTGCCTGCGGGACATGAGTCCTTCCCCGCCGGCACCAAAGTGACAGTATGGCTGTTGGACCGTTAGCCCGAACCCGGGTTCCGGCCGCACCAAGAGTCCAAGACCAGCATCAAGACCAGCGGTGGAGCCAGCTCCACCCACGAAGGGAACTACTCATGGCCGGCAGCGACGAGCAGCAGCTCGGGCTCACCCATGTCCGTGAAGACGGCTCCGCCCACATGGTGGATGTCTCCGCCAAGTCCGAAACCACGCGCGAGGCCACGGCGCAGGCCCGGCTGCGCACCACCGCCGACGTGGTGCAGCTGGTGTCCGCGGGCGGACTGCCCAAGGGGGACGCCCTGGCCGTGTCCCGAGTCGCGGGAATCATGGGGGCCAAACAAACGTCCACCCTGATTCCGCTGTGCCATCCGCTGCCGCTCACCAAGGTGACGGTGGACTTCGAAACCGGGGAGGCCGACGTCGTCATCCGTGCCACAGCGAAGACCAGGGCCGTCACCGGCGTGGAAATGGAAGCCCTGACCGCCGCTACGGTGGCGGCCCTTACCCTCTACGACATGATCAAAGCGGTGGACAAGCATGCCTCCATCAGCGATATCCAGGTGCTCGCCAAATCCGGCGGCGAGAGCGGAGACTGGAGCCTGTGAGCGCCCTGCCTGACGTCCCGCAGCCCCCGCACCAGCAGCCGCGCCGCACGGCGGCCGTTCTCATTGCTTCCACCCGGGCCGCCCGCGGCATTTACGAGGATGAATGCGGTCCCCTGGCAGCGGACTGGCTCTATGCGCTCGGGTACGACGTTGTCCTCGCCGAGGTGGTGCCCGACGGCGACGAGGTGGGGGAGGCGCTGCGCCGGATGCTTGCGCTGGAACCGGCCGTGATCCTCACCAGCGGCGGCACCGGTCTGAGCCCCGATGACCGCACCCCCGAACAAACACTCCCGCTGCTGGACCGGGAAGTCCCCGGGATCATGGAAGCGCTGCGGGCGGACGGGCGCACCAAGACCCCCATGGCCGCCATCAGCCGCGGCCACGCCGGAACCGCCGGACGGACCTTCATCGTGAACCTGCCCGGCTCGCCCGGGGCCGTCGCGGACGGCCTGGCGGTGCTGGAACCGGTCATCGGACATATCTGCGGACAGTTGGAAGGACATCATGAGCACTGACACAACAGGCGGCAACGGGTCGGAAACCGCCTCGGAAGTCATTAACGCCACCGTCTCCGACCTGCCCCTTAACGCAGAGCATGCGAACAGCGCCGCCTGGTCGCCGGCCTGCGGCGCCGTGGTGGGGTTCAGCGGAATTGTCCGCGACCACGACGGCGGAAGGGACGTTGCCAGCCTGTCCTACAGTGCGCATCCCAGCGCTGAAGAGGTGATTGCCGCAGTGGCGGCTGACATTGCGGCTAAATATGACGGCGTTCGGGTTTGGGTGGGACACCGGACCGGTCCGCTGCAGATTGGCGACGCAGCCCTGGTGGCGGCCGTCGCCGCCGCGCACCGCGGCGTGGCCTTCAGCGCATGCTCCGAACTGGTGGACACCGTCAAGGAGCGGGTGCCCATCTGGAAGGAACAGGGATTCCAGGACGGAACCACCGAATGGGTGGGCGTCAGCGGCTGACCCGGCCCTGTCACCGGGGCTCCGCTGTGACCGGTAATCTGGAGGCATGACTGAGCAACTAGCCGTAGCCGTCCTCGGGGCCGGCGGCCGCATGGGATCCGAAGCCGTGAAAGCTGTTGAAGCTGCGCCTGATTTGAAGCTGGTGGCGGCGCTTGGCCGCGGCGATTCGCTGGACACCCTTGTTTCCTCGGGTGCGCAGTACGTTATTGACCTCACGGTCCCGGACAGCACCGAAGCCAACGTCCGCTTCGCCGTCGAGCACGGCATGCACGCCGTCGTCGGCACCACCGGCTGGGACGCGGACCGGCTGGAACGCCTCTCAGCCCTTTTGGAGGAGCACCCCGGCACTGCAGTGCTCATCGCTCCGAACTTTGCCCTCGGCTCAGTCCTGGCCACGGCGTTTGCCGCCCAGGCTGCCAGGTACTTCGAATCGGTGGAAGTTATCGAGCTGCACCACCCGGACAAGATCGATGCACCGTCCGGCACCGCGGTCCGCACGGCAGCGCTGATTGCGCAGGCCCGTGCCGAAGCGGGAGTGGACCCGTCCCCGGATGCCACCGCCAAAGAGGTTCCCGGTGCCCGCGGCGCGGACATTGACGGCGTCCGGGTGCACTCAGTGCGGCTGCGCGGACTGGTGGCCCACCAGGAAGTGCTCTTCGGCGGAGCGGGGGAGCAGCTCACCATCCGCCACGACTCCTTCGACCGGGCGTCCTTCATGCCCGGCGTGCTGCTGGGAGTGCGCGGGGCCGCAGCCCATCCGGGCCTGACGGTCGGCCTTGACGGCTACCTCAATCTCAGCGCTTCCTCCTCCTAAACGCCGCACCATACCCTGATCGCTAAGGAACACGTTGTCTTTCTTCTCCGGGCTTTTCACGAACAAAGCCAAGATCGGCGTTGCGCTGGTCACTCTCCTTCTGGTGTTCTACATGGTGGTCGCCTTTCAGCGCGGCTGGACGCTGCTGACCGCTGACGAGCTCAGCGCCAAGGCACTCGGCGCAGCGTACTTGGTGCTCCCGATCGTGGGGGCCTGGGCGCTGATCCGCGAACTGCAGTTTGGTGCCAAGACCGAAAAAATGGCGCACGTACTCGCTGACGAGGGCGGGCTGCCG
This sequence comes from Arthrobacter sp. APC 3897, assembly GCF_030407495.1. Lineage (GTDB taxonomy): Bacteria > Actinomycetota > Actinomycetes > Actinomycetales > Micrococcaceae > Arthrobacter_B. Next base: position 94,233 of record NZ_JASDDG010000010.1, read on the forward strand.
GTGGACAACCTCCCGCGTACGCCCGGCGGCCGGATCATCCGGGAGGCGGCCGATGCGGAATTCCCGAAGTACCAGGCCGAGGTTGAGGCTGAACCGGGGTCCTGGCGTGCCTGGTTCCGTCTTTCCTGCGCCTACGACGCCGCCGGGGACCGGAAGCGCGCGCGCAGTGCCATGCGCCGCGCCGGGAGCCTCTACAGGTAAACCTGCCCCGGTCCCGTCCCGTGCGGGAGGGACGATGGAGCTATTTGCCGGTCCGTGAGCTCTGCCGGACCAGCTGCGAGGCGCCGTGGGTCACCATTTCCAACGGTCCGCGGGAACCAAGCCTGGCAAAGCCGATGCCGATGCCGGCAGCCGCGGCTGCTGAAAGCCAAAACAGCAGCACCGGGTCCGGCGGCGCCGCTGAGGCATCCGTGACGGACATGACCCACACATGAAGGCTGTACAGGGTCAGGGTCATGGCCCCGGCGGCGGACAGCGGGAGCAGCAGGTTGGGGCGGGCACGTGTCAGCAGCAGGCACACACCCACGACGGCGGCCGAGGTTCCGGCGGTGTGCAGCAGATCCAGCGGCGTTCCCGAGTGGGGGCCGCTAACTGCGAGCCACCACCAGGATCCGGTCTGTTCCACACCCGCCAGGTTGACCTCCATCATCTGCGCCAGGGGCCAAATGCGTCCGGAATTGGTCTCCAGGACGGCGTCCAGTCCGCCCTGCTCCAGCAGAAGGTAATAACTGAGGAACTTTGCTCCCGCCGCGGCAACAATCCCGCCCGCGACCAGACCCACCTGGACCGCCAGGTCCGCCAGCTTCAGCCGGCCAATCAGCAGCCCAACCAGCAGGTAGCTTAACCACTGGAACACCGGATAAAAGCCGGTAAAAAACACATCCGCGGCCAGTGTGGCCGGCTGCAGAAACGCCTCCCACGTAATGTTGCTGCCCAGCGTTGCCGGAGATACAGAGGCGTAGAGCCACGGCCGGACCAGATAGGCCACGGCGGGGGAGAGCAGCAGCCAGCCGCCGGCCCACAGGGCCAGCTTCGAGGCGCGCAGGCCCACGAACGGCAGGGCCAGCAGGAACAGGATGCCGTAATGGAACAGGATGACGGCGATGGTGGTGTCCAGGCCCCCTAGGGCCAATCCGATCAGGGCAATGATCAGGGCACGCACGGCGATGCCGCGGCGGTCCGATGACAGCGCCCGGCCGGAGCGGGGCTGGCTGCCTCCGGTGAGCAGTGCAAGGCCAATCCCGGCCACTACCGCAAACAAGGCCGAGGAACGGCCGGAAAACACCAGTCCGGTCCAGCTCGGCTCACCCGTCTGCTCGTTGTACAGGGAAAAGATGTGGGTCGCCATCATGCCCAGAAGCGCAACGCCCCGGGCCGCGTCGATACCCGTAAGCCGCCGTCCGATCATGATCTGATCGTCTCACAGCGGCTCCCGACTTCCGGAGCGCCGCCGGTATGGCACCCCGGGTGCCGCGAACGGAGTGCGCATTGTCCCAAGGATGCGTGCAACAGGTAACGTTTTACCCATGGCTGACTCTGATATTCGTGCACTTCCGTTTGGAACCCTCGTCACCGCAATGGTGACCCCGTTCACCGAGGACGGAGCCGTGGACTTTGATGCCGCGGCCCGCCTTGCCAACAAGCTGGTGGAAGACGGCTGTGACGGGCTGGTGGTGTCCGGAACCACGGGCGAGACGTCCACCCTGGAGGACAGCGAAAAGGAAGACCTCTTCCGGGTCGTCGCCGAAACCGTGGGCGGCCGGGCGAAAGTTATTGCCGGAACCGGGACCAACCACACGTCCCATTCCGTGGAAATGGCCCGCCGGGCGCTCCGGGCCGGGGCGGACGGCCAGCTTGTCGTGACGCCGTATTACAACAAGCCCACCCAGGCCGGCGTCGTCGCGCACTTCGAAGCCGTTGCTGCCGCCACCGACCTGCCGATCATGATCTATGACATCCCCGGCCGCGCCGGCATCGCGCTTTCCACGGACACCCTGGTCCGGCTCGCCAACATCCCCCCGGTCCTGGCGCTGAAGGATGCCAAGGCGGACTTCGCCGCCGTTACCCGCGTCCTGGCCAACACCACCCTTGACGTCTACGCCGGCGACGACGGCCTGACCCTGCCGTGGATGGCCGCCGGAGCCGTGGGCGTGGTCAGCGTGAGCGCCCACGTCGCCACCGTCCAGTTCCGTGCCCTGGTTGATGCCGCTGCAGCGGGCGATTTCGCCACCGCCCGTCGCATCCACTTCGAGCTGGATCCCGTCATCCGCGCTGTCATGACCCACATTCCCGGCGCCGTGTCCGCCAAGCAGATCCTGAAGATGCAGGGAGTTATCCCCGACGCGACCGTCCGGCTGCCGCTCGTAGGCCCGGACGCCGTCGAAATGGAGACGATCCTGACGGACCTGGCCGAAGCCGGCTGGGACTTCTCCCGTGCCCGCTCCGAGAGCAAGGCGTAACGCATCATGACCGAAACAGCGGAACCTGCCCTGAGAACCCCGCCGCCCCTGGCAGAGGACACCCTGCGGATTGTTCCGCTTGGCGGCCTCGGCGAGATCGGCCGCAATATGGCGGTCTTCGAGATCAACGGCAAACTGCTGATCGTGGACTGCGGGGTCCTCTTCCCGGAGGAGAACCAGCCGGGCGTGGACCTGATCCTGCCGGACTTCTCCTACATTGAGGACCGGCTGGATGACGTGGTGGGCGTGGTCCTCACCCACGGCCACGAGGACCACATCGGTGCCGTTCCGTACCTGCTGCGCCTGAAGCAGGACATTCCGCTCATCGGTTCCCAGCTGACCCTGGCCCTGGTGGAGGCCAAGCTGCAGGAACACCGCATCAAACCGTTCAGCTTCACCGTTACCGAGGGGCAGGTGGAACAGTTCGGGCCGTTCGAGTGCGAATTCGTGGCCGTGAACCACTCCATTCCCGATGCCCTGGCCGTGTTCATCCGCACCGCCGGCGGCACGGTCCTGCACACCGGCGACTTCAAGATGGACCAGCTGCCGCTGGACGGCAGGATCACCGACCTGCGTGCCTTCGCCCGGCTGGGGCAGGAAGGCGTGGATCTGTACATGGCGGACTCCACCAACGCCGATGTTCCGGGGTTCACGACGGCAGAGCGGGAAATCGGCCCGGTGCTGGAAGCGCTTTTCGGCAAGGTCAAGAAGCGCATCATCGTGGCGTCCTTCTCCTCGCACATCCACCGCGTCCAGCAGGTCCTGGACGCTGCGGCGGTGCACGGCCGCAGAGTCTGTTTCGTGGGCCGGTCCATGGTGCGCAACATGGCCATTGCCGAGAAGCTCGGGTACCTGAACGTTCCCGAGGGGATCCTGGTGGATCTCAAGAACGTGGATGAAATACCGGATGACCGGCTGGTGCTGATGTCCACCGGGTCGCAGGGCGAGCCCATGGCGGCCCTGTCCCGCATGGCCAACGGCGACCACCGGATCCGGGTGGGCCGCGGAGACACCGTCATCCTCGCGTCGTCGCTGATCCCGGGCAATGAAAACGCCGTCTTCCGGGTGATCAACGGTCTGATGAAGCTGGGCGCGGACGTGGTGCACAAAGGCAACGCCAAGATCCACGTCTCCGGACACGCCTCGGCCGGCGAGCTGCTGTACACCTACAACATCCTCAAGCCGAAAAACGCCATGCCGGTGCACGGTGAGACCCGGCACCTGATTGCCAACGGCAAACTGGCCGAGGCCACGGGCGTGGCCGCTGAAAACGTCATCCTGGCCGACGACGGCACGGTAGTGGACCTGCGCGACGGCAAAGCGAGGATTGTGGGCGCGGTGGAGTGCGGCTTTGTCTACGTGGACGGCTCCAGCGTCGGCGAGATCACCGACACCGACATCAAGGACCGTGTCATCCTCGGCGAGGAAGGCTTCATTTCGGTCATCACCGTGGTCAACCGCAGCACCGGCACCATTGTCTCCGGCCCGGAGATCCATGCCCGGGGCTTCGCGGAGGACGATGCGGTGTTCGACGAAATCAGGCCCAAGATCAGCGCCGCCCTGGAAGAAGCCGTCACTTCCAACAAGGACCACACCACCTACCAGCTCCAGCAGGTGGTCCGCCGCGTGGTGGGCACCTGGGTCAACCGGCGCCTGCGCCGGCGCCCGATGATTGTTCCGGTGGTCCTGGAAGCCTAAGCCGGAATCCTCCCGGGAGGCGGCCGGGATGAACTCCTACGGGGTCGGGCAGACGCCCAAATCCGCGGATTGCCCGCCCCCATCGGGTACGGTGGAGCGTATGGCCACTCGTACTTCCCCTGCCGCGCGCGGCGGTGCTTCCGGCCGGACCACCAGCCGGAACACCGGGGGCACCTCAGGAAAAAGCTCCGGTAAAACCCAGCCCCGGGGTAAGGCAACCAGCCGCTCAGGCGGTGCCGGCAAAGCGCAGGCAAACGCCGAACAGGTGCCGCTTCCGCTGCGCGCCGTTCAGGGCGCCTGGATGGGAATGGCGCGCCTCGCCGGTGCAGGCATCCGCAAACTCGGTGCCGACGTCAGCCCCGACCGCGACATCCGCCGGGACGGCACCGGATTCTTTCTGATCCTCACCGCCCTGGCCGTGGCCACGGTTGAGTGGTGGGCACTGCGCGGTCCGGTAGCGGACGTCATCCATGCAGGCGCGGCCGGCACCTTCGGCTGGATGGCCGTCGTCTTGCCCTTCCTGCTCCTCACCGGAGCCGTTCGGCTCTTCCGTTACCCGGAACGCCACCGTGCCAACAGCCGCATCAGCATCGGGCTGACCCTGATACTTTTCGCCGGATCCGGCATCACCCACATCGTGGGTGGTTCCCCCTCCCTGACGGACGGCTTTGACCGGTTGTGGGCCTCGGGCGGCATTGTCGGCTTCCTCGTCGCCGGACCGCTCTCTGCTGCACTGACAGTCTGGCCGGTGGCAATCCTGCTCGGTTTTCTGGTCTTCGTGGGCCTGCTCATCATCACGGCCACCCCCTTCCGCCATATTCCGCTGCGCCTGCGCGGCCTGTATGAGCACCTCATGGGCCAGGACCTCGCCCCGGACGATCCCGAGGCACATGACCAGAGCTACCTCTACGAACGGGACCGCCGGCCGGCCAAGGCACCGAAAAAGAAGTCACGGATGTTCGGCCGCAACGCCGAAGCGGGCGAGCAGATCCCTGTTGAAGGCTTCGCCGGGGACGAAGCGTTCGAGCGCGCTGTCCTGGCCGACGAAGACGAGGAAGCAACGGCAGCAGCGGCCAAGGCCGCGCCCGCCGTCCCGCCCGGAGTCCGGCGGCCCACCCGGTCCGAACTGGCCACGCAGAAGATCCGCCGCCAGCAGGGACTTCCGGTGGACAACGGATTCGACGGCGCCGAGCCGCCCACCGAGGCCATTTCCACGGTTCCCGAAGCCGCCGAGGCCCTTGCCGCCCCCGGGCTGCCGGCCGTGCCCGCTGCGCCTGCCGTGCCGCCGGTCCCGGCACGGACTGTCCGGAACCTCACGCCCGCCACGCCCATCCCGCAGCGCACGGAACAGCTTCAGCTCTCGGGCGACGTCACATACACCCTGCCGCCGTCGGAATTCCTGCCGGCCGGACCGCCGGCCAAGGAACGCTCCGAAGCCAATGACCTCGTGGTGGAGGCCCTGACCAATACCCTGGACCAGTTCAAGGTGGAGGCGCACGTGACCGGCTTCAGCCGCGGACCCACGGTGACACGCTATGAAATTGAGCTGTCCCCGGGCACCAAGGTGGAGCGGGTTACCGCGCTGTCCAAGAACATCTCCTACGCGGTCGCCTCCTCGGACGTGCGCATCCTGTCTCCGATTCCCGGCAAGTCCGCCATCGGCATCGAAATTCCGAACGCTGACAAAGAAGTGGTGGCCCTGGGCGACGTGCTGCGCTCCAATGCAGCCCGGAAGACCGAACACCCGATGGTGATGGGTGTGGGCAAGGATGTGGAGGGCGGCTTCGTGGTCGCCAACCTCGCGAAGATGCCGCACCTGCTGGTGGCCGGTGCCACCGGTGCCGGTAAGTCCTCTTTCGTGAACTCCATGATCACCTCCATCCTGATGCGCTCCACGCCGGACGAAGTGCGCATGGTGATGGTGGACCCCAAGCGGGTGGAACTGACCGCCTACGAGGGCGTGCCGCACCTGATCACTCCGATCATCACCAATCCCAAGAAAGCCGCCGAGGCCCTGCAGTGGGTGGTCCGGGAAATGGACACCCGCTACGACGACCTCGCCAACTTCGGCTTCAAGCACATCGATGACTTCAACAAGGCCGTCAAGCTCGGGAAGGTCATTCCGCCGGCAGGGTCCAAGCGCGTGGTCAAGGCCTACCCGTACCTGCTGGTGATCGTGGACGAGCTGGCCGACCTGATGATGGTTGCCCCGCGCGACGTCGAAGATTCCATTGTCCGCATCACCCAGCTCGCCCGCGCCGCCGGAATCCACCTGGTGCTTGCCACCCAGCGGCCGTCCGTCGACGTCGTCACCGGCCTGATCAAGGCAAACGTGCCCTCGCGCATGGCGTTTGCGACGTCGTCGGTCACCGACTCCCGCGTGGTCCTGGACCAGCCGGGAGCAGAAAAACTGCTCGGCCAGGGTGACGCCCTGTTCCTGCCCATGGGAGCCAACAAGCCCATCCGTGTTCAGGGCGCCTGGGTCACGGAGTCGGAAATCCACCGGGTGGTGGAGCATGTGAAGGGCCAGCTGGGCGCGGTCTACCGCGAAGACGTCACCGTCTCTGCGCCCAAGAAGCAGATCGAAGACGACATCGGCGATGACATGGACGTCCTGCTGCAGGCCACAGAGCTGGTGGTCACCACGCAGTTCGGTTCAACCTCCATGCTGCAGCGCAAGCTGCGGGTCGGGTTCGCGAAGGCCGGACGCCTGATGGACCTGCTGGAGTCGCGCGGCGTCGTCGGACCTTCCGAAGGGTCCAAGGCCCGCGACGTGCTGGTCAAGCCCGATGACCTGGCGGCAACGCTGGCGGCCATCAGCGGGGGAGAGGCCGCCAACGGCCCCGCCTCCGCTGAAACGGCGGCCCTGGCGGACAACGCCAACGTCAACCACGGTTTCGGAACCGAACCCGCGGACGGGCCCGTGGACCTGGTGGCCCAGGACCTGGAGGGAAGGCAGCAGGCCACCGAGTATTACGACGGCGAAGGCGACGACGACGGCGGTTCCGAAGATGCATGGAGTCTGACCGGGCGGTGAATCCCCGCTAGGCTGGAAGTGTGAGCAATTCTTCTACCGGCAACGCCCCCCTCCTGAACATCGCCAACGTCCTGACGGTTGTGCGGATCCTGATGGTTCCGCTGTTTATCTGGCTGCTGCTGGCCGATGACGGCAGCCACGGCCTGTACCGCTGGCTGGCAGTCGCCACGTTCGCCGTCGCCATCTACACCGACAAGCTTGACGGCGATCTGGCCCGCAGCCGGGGGCTGATCACAGACTTCGGCAAGATTGCCGACCCGATTGCCGACAAGCTGCTGATCGGCTCGGCCCTGGTCATGCTGTCGGCGCTGGGCGAGCTGTGGTGGTGGGTGACGATCGTGATTCTGGTCCGCGAAATCGGCATCACGCTCATGCGGTTCGTGGTGATCCGGTATGGAGTGATGGCGGCCTCCCGCGGCGGAAAACTCAAGACCGTGGTGCAGACCCTGGCGATCTTCCTCTACCTCCTGCCGCTGACAACGTGGCTCGGAAGCTGGGCCTGGTGGATCAGTGCCGTTGTCATGGCTGCCGCCCTGGTGATCACCGTGGTCACGGGCATCGATTACGTCATCAAGGCGGTCCAGCTGCGCCGCAGCGCGCTGCGGAACCGGGATGGCCGGTGACCTTGCCCGCAACGGGGAGAGCCTCCGGCTCCGCCGATGCCGCAGCCGTGGTGCATGCCGCCGCAGCGGCCGGTCTGACGCTGGCCACCGCCGAATCGCTGACCGCCGGCATGGTGGCGGCGGAGCTCGGCACCGTTCCCGGCGCGTCAGCCGTGCTGGCCGGGGGAGTGGTGGCGTACTCCAACTTTGTGAAGAAAAAAGTCCTGGGCGTGGATGCCGGTCTGCTGGACGCCGCGGGATCGGTGGATGCCGAGGTGGCCCGCCAAATGGCCGACGGCGTCCGCCGCGTTCTTGAGACCGACCTCGGGGTCTCCACTACCGGGGTTGCCGGGCCCGAACCGCACGACGGCAAGCCTGTGGGCTGCGTGTTTATCGCGGCAGTGTCAGCTAACCGGTCGCTGGTTTCCGAGTTTTCCTTTTCCGGGGACCGGGCAGCCATCCGCGGGCAGGCCCGCGACGAAGCACTGTTGCTGCTTGCCCGTCTCCTGGCTGAGCGGCCCGATCACGGGCCGGAAAAATAAGCACCCGGGAGAGGGCAAATGGTGCCGGGAACAAATCCCGGGGACGCTGAGTTGTTAGTATCAGGAAGCACCAAGGTTTCCCAATTACGATCTCTAGATATCTGCGGGACAGCCGCAGCCGGACCACATAGGGAGCAGGACGATACAGATGGTTAAGCAACCCGTATCCGTGAACGGCGTTATTCGCTGGCGGGATGTAGGGTTGGCGGAAGATGCACACCGGGAACCAAAGGAGCGCAAAATGGTTGTTCTTCGTCATGAAATTGGCGACGTACTGCGCGATGTACGCCAGCGTCAGGGCCGCACCCTGCGCGAGGTATCGCATAGCGCACGCGTTTCACTTGGTTACCTCAGCGAGGTGGAGCGGGGGCAGAAGGAAGCATCATCAGAACTTCTGTCGTCAATCTGCACCGCGCTTGATGTGCCCTTGTCCCTGATGCTTCGTGAGGTCAGTGACCGGGTGGCGAGCGCCGAAGGCATCGCCATACCCGATACCGTGCCGTCGGAATTCTCGCGCGAGTTTGCCCGCGATTTCCCGGAGGACATGGCTCGGGACCTGGCCCGCACTCCGTAGACCTACATCCGCAGTGCTGCCGCTCCAACGGGCAGCCTGCCCAGTGCCAAGAAGAGACCCCGCCGAAACGGCGGGGTCTTTTTTGGCTGGTCAGCGGCCGTTGAGTCTGTGCCGCCGCGGGGCAGGGCGGGGAGGCATCACCGTTCGCGGGCGTAGGAATGGTTGAGTTTGGTCAGCAGGGAACCGAGCTGCTCCAGCTCCCCATCGTCCCAGTCCTCCAGCAGCGTCCGGAACAGTTCCTTGCGGGCGGACTGCGTCTTGGCCAGTGCCTGAGAGCCGGCAGCGGTGAGGGAAATGGACTGGGCGCGTCCGTCCAGCGGGTCCGCGTGCTTCTGGACCAGGCCCAGTGATTCCAGCATGACAATCTGCCGGCTCACGGACGGCTTGCCGATGCCGATACTGGCGGCAATGTCCGTCAGTCTCATGTCCTGCTGCTTCTGCAGCAGGACCAGCAGTCCGTAGGCTGCCGGTTCCATATCCGGATGCACCTGGCGGGCCACCTTGTAGGAGTTGGACCGTGCCCGGCGCCACAGCACTGACAGGGCTTGCTCCAAGGTGTCGATGGCCGCTTCGTGGCGCCCTGCTTCTGGGGAGGATTCCTGCTCGGTCATGGACTCCATTCTAGAGGCGCACGGTCATGAGAAGATTAAGCGATGCGACTCAGTGATTTCTGGCGGCTCATGGATGATGAGTTTGGGCCGGCCTACTCCAGGGTGCTTGCCGCGGACCTCGTTCTCGGCTCCCTGGGCGGGAGGACGGCAACGGAAGCCCTCAGCCGGGGAATGGAACCCAAGTCTGTGTGGCTGGCGGTCTGCGATGTCCAGGATGTCCCGGCGGAACGGCGGCTGGGGCGGGATATCCCACCCCGGAAATGAGGCTGGCCGCCTTAAACGGGAGACACGCCGAAGGGAATATTCGAATACCTGTTCGGATAAGGCTAAGCTCCTACACAGGGGCCGACCGACCGCAAACCTGCCCCGGATATCCCCACGGCAGTCCGCTCCGCTGTTTTGTCAGTGCCGCCGCATATGGTCGTAGGTGAGCAGGACAACCGGCCTCCGGGCCACGTAAAACCACAACAACCGAGGTGAAGAATGGCAGCAGCAGTCGACCGCGCAAAGGCACTTGAAGCAGCGCTGGCCCAAATCGATAAGCAGTACGGCAAGGGCTCGATCATGCGGCTTGGAGACGAGGTCCGCGCTCCGGCGGAGACCATCTCCACCAGTTCGATCGCCTTGGACCTGGCACTTGGCATAGGCGGGCTTCCCCGCGGCCGCGTCGTGGAGATCTACGGCCCGGAATCTTCGGGTAAGACAACCCTGGCGCTGCATGTTGTTGCCAACGCACAGAAGAGCGGCGGCATTGCCGCATTCATCGATGCCGAGCATGCCCTGGACCCCATCTACGCCGCACGGCTCGGCGTGGATACGGACTCGCTGCTGGTGTCCCAGCCGGATACCGGCGAGCAGGCACTGGAAATCATGGACATGCTGATCGGTTCCGGTTCGGTTGACGTGGTGGTCATCGACTCCGTGGCCGCACTGGTTCCCCGCGCCGAAATCGAGGGCGACATGGGAGACAGCCATGTGGGCCTGCAGGCCCGGCTCATGAGCCAGGCCCTGCGCAAGATCGCCGGCCGGCTAAGCCACACCAACACCACGGCCATCTTCATTAACCAGCTCCGCGAAAAAATCGGCGTCATGTTCGGCAGCCCGGAAACCACCACGGGCGGCAAGGCGCTGAAATTCTATGCCTCCGTGCGCATCGACGTCCGGCGCATCGAGACGCTGAAGGAGGGTACGGTTCCCGTGGGTAACCGCACCCGCGCCAAGATCGTCAAGAACAAAATGGCCCCGCCGTTCAAGCAGGCCGAGTTCGACATCATCTACGGCACGGGTATTTCCCGCGAGGGTGGATTGATCGATATGGGTGTGGAGCACGGCTTCGTTAAAAAGTCCGGCGCCTGGTTCACCTATGACGGTGACCAGCTGGGCCAGGGCAAGGAGAACGCCCGGAAGTTCCTGCGCGACAATCCGGAACTGACAGATGAGCTGGAACGCCGGCTGCGTGAAAAGCTGGGCATCAGCGGACCGGCCGGCGAGGAAACTCCCGCCGAGGCGAAACTCAAGGCCGTTCCGAAGAACTCCTAGGCATCATGCAGCAGCAAACCAGCGGATTTCCCCCGGCAGACAGACCGTCGGGGGACTCGGACGCAGCGCCGCGGGAGCAGATGCGCGACCCGTACGGCGCTGCACGCACGATTGTGCTGCGGCAGTTGACAAGTGCCCCGAAGAGCCGGCATCAATTGGCAGTGAAGCTGGCCGATAAGGACATCCCGCAGGACGTCGCCGAGGCGGTCCTTGACCGTTTTGAGGAAGTCCGGCTCGTGGACGACGCTGAGTTCGCCCGCATGTGGGTGGACAGCAGGTCGCGTTCCAAGTCCCTCGCCCGGGGTGCGCTGAAACGGGAGCTTGCCGAGAAGGGTATTTCGGGGGAGCTGGCAGCCGAAGCCCTGGAACAGGTCAGCGACGAGGATGAGTTGGAGGCGGCCCGCGCGCTGGCGCGGAGGAAGCTGCAGTCGTCAGTGAACCTCACGGACCGGGCGGCCCGGGATAAGCAGGCAAAGCGGCTGGTCTCCATGCTGGCCCGCAAGGGATATCCTCCGTCGGTGGGATACCGGGTGGTCAACGAGATCATCGGCGATGTGCTTGAAGCGCACCCCGAGGATGAGTGGTAGAAACCCCGGGGCAAACCTGATGCAGTGACGTATGCTGGGCCACAATGTTGACTCTGTTGCTGCCGGGGAAGAAGTTCACCCGTCTTACCGCGGGTTCCGCCGTGCTGGCCGGGGTGCTTGCCGCCTCGGTCTTTAGTGCTGCCCCCGCCTCCGGTACCGGGTTTCCCTCCTGGGAGCAGGTGGAGCAGGCCAAGCTCAGCGTTGAAGCCAAACAAGCGCAGGCCGCGGAAATTGAGGTCCTCCTTAGCGAACTGTCTGCCGAGGCGGGAAGTGCGGGAACCAGGGCTGTCCAGGCGGCAGCCGATCACCAGCGTGCCGTGGACGAGGCCGGGATCAACCGCCGCGCCATCGACGTCCTTGCTGCCCAGCGGCTGGAAGCGTCCCGGAAGGCTTCGGAGTTGGCCGGGCAAATGGGTGCACTCGCGGCGCAGACCTACAAGACAGGCGGCATGGACTCCGGCCTGCTCCTGATGCTGGATGCCGATGCCGCAGTGGGTGCCATGGACCGCCTCACCACGCTGCACACCATCTCCGGCCGCACTGACAGCCTTCAGCTGCAGGCCAGTTCGGCCGCGCAGGTGCTCGGCAGCCTCGAGGAGCGAGAAGCTGCCGCCCTGGACATCAGGGAAGAATCCGTGGCTGCGTCCCGGCGGCTGGCGGCTGAGGCACAAACAGCTGCGGCTGCAGCGGACCAGGCAGTGCAGGACACCGAGGAGCGCAGCGCCGTGCTGCTGGAGCAACTGGCCGAGCTGCGGGACAGCAGTGCACAGGCCGAAGCGCAGCGGTTGAGCGGACTGCAGGCAGAGGAAACCTACCGCGCACAGCAGGAAGCCCGGGCCTCCGAAGAAGCCGCGAAGGAAGCTGCAGCGGCCGCTGCCGGTGGCAGCGGCACCCGGAATCCGGCTCCGCCGCCGGCAGAAACAGGCCAGGATCCGGTGATTAATCCCACC
>NZ_JASDDG010000011.1 GCF_030407495.1 Arthrobacter sp. APC 3897
TGAGCTTTTCCTCGTTCTCCAGAACCGCACCTTCGGCAACATGCAGTGCTCCCAGGACCGCTGCCCGGTCCACGTCCGCGAGCGCGTGGCCCACTTCCTCCTGCGTCAGCAGGCAGGCACTGTCGGCAAGGGCGATCCGCAGCATTTCGCGCCGGCGGATGAGGCGGATCAACCGCATGGCCTCCTGCGGTTTGGGATGGCGGGACATCTTCGACCGGATTTCCTGCCACTGCGCGTCGAAGGTCATCGGCACCAGGTTTTTGTCGGTGTCCAGCCAGGCCGTGGCCTCCGGTGAGACTTCCAGGAGGTCTGTGATGAACCTGCTGGAGGACAGGATGGAGCACAGCCGTTCCCCGGCCGCGGAGGAATCGCGCAGCATGCCCAGATACCAGTGGGTCTCCCCCAGTGACTCGCTGAGGCGCCGGAAGCCCAGCAGGCCGGCGTCGGGATCCACGCCGTCGGCGAGCCAGCCCAGCAGCACGGGCAGGAGCTGCCGCTGCAGGGCGGCACGGCGGCTGATGCCGGTGGTGAGTGCCTCAATATGCCGCATGGCCCCCTTGGGGTCCGCATATCCCAGGGCGGCCAGCCGCGCCTGCGCAGCCGCCGGGGTAAGGCGCACCTCGTCCGCACTGAGGTTTGATGCAGTGTTGAGCAGCGGCCGGTAGAAGATGCTTTCATGAAGGCGCCGGACCAGCCTCTTGGTGCGCTGCCAGGTCTCGGTCAGCCGCTCCGCCGTGGGTCGCCCCGCGGCCAGCGATCCGCTGGCCGCCTTCGCCAGGGCCCGCAGCGCCGGTTCGGACTCCGGCATCAGATGCGTGCGGCGCATGTGCACCAGCTGGATCCTGTGTTCGAGCACCCGCAGATACCGGTAGGCGGCATCCAGGTCAACGGCATCGCTGCGTCCGATGTATCCGCCTTCGCTCAGTGCCGCGATGGCCGCCGTCGTACTGCGCACGCGCAGGCTTTCATCGGTCCGCCCGTGCACCAGCTGGAGAAGCTGGACGGTGAATTCGACGTCGCGCAGGCCGCCGCTGCCCAGCTTCAGCTGCCGGGCTTCTTCGTGTGCGGGGATGTGGTCGGTAACCCGGCGGCGCATCGCCTGCACTGCTTCCACAAAGCCCTCGCGCTCCGTGCTGGACCAAATCAGCGGCGCCACTGCTTCTTCATAGCGGCGGCCCAGGTCCGGGTCCCCTGCCGCGGCGCGGGCCTTGAGCAGTGCCTGGAACTCCCAGGTATGTGCCCAGCGGGAGTAATAGCTCAGATGCGAATCGAGGGTCCGGACCAGGGGGCCGTCCTTGCCCTCGGGCCGCAGGTTGGTGTCCACTTCCCACAACCCCGGTTCCGGGGCCGAGGCGTTGATGGCCCGGGAGATCCCCGCGGCCAGAGCGGTACCGATCCGTGACGCAAGCGTCCCGTCCAGTCCCGGTGCCTCCATCACGTAGATGACGTCGACGTCGGAAATGTAGTTGAGCTCCCGCGCGCCGGTTTTACCCATGGCAATGACGGCCAGACGCACCCGGGAAATATCCTCCGCCGCGTAGCTGGCGGCCAGTTCGGCACGCGAGACAGCCAGCGCTGCCTCCAAGGCGGCGCCGGCAAGGTCTGCGAGTTCGCGCCCGACGGCAGGGAGCACATCGGTGGGCGAGGCGGAGCCGAGGTCCCGCACGGCGAGGTCCAGCAGGTGCCTGCGGTATCTGGTCCGCAGGGCAACGTAGGCTTCGGTTCCCGTCAGTCCGGCAACCGGTGCTCTGCCGGTGCCCGCCTTGACCGATTCCAGCAGGGAAGCGCGCAGGGTGTCCCCGGGCACCTCCATGGGCTCGGCACGCAGCGGAGCACGCAGGCTATCCGCTGCCTCAGGGTGGCGCATCACAAACTCGGCCAGCGCCTCCGAAGCACCCAGGAGCCGGAAAAGCGCTTCGCTCTCCTCGGGCCCGGCTTCCACCAGTTCCCGCAGCGAGGGAACGCGGTCCAGCAGACGGACCAGCGACTGCAGCGCCAGGTCCGGGTCGGCGGCCTGCAGGAACCCGGTAAACAGCACCTGCTCATCAAGCCCCTCCAGCTCGGGTGCCTGCAGGAAGCGGCCGCTCTTTTCCAGGTCGCTGAAACCTGCGGCGATCAGCCGGCGGGTGAGACTCATCGAAGATCCTCCTTCTTGCCCATTCCTGCTCAACGCCAAGTACCGCAGCCCGTCTTTTGAGGGCCCTGCGGCCTAGAGGATGCCCAGGTTCTTTTTCAGCTCGAACTGGGTGACGTGCTGGCGGTACTCGTTCCATTCCGCACGCTTGTTGCGCAGGAAGTTTTCAAAGACCTGCTCACCGAGGATCTCGGCTACCAGCTCCGACTCCTCCATGGCCCGGACCGCGTCATGCAGGGATGCCGGCAGCGGATCCAGCCCCATGGCGCGGCGTTCGGCAGCCGAGAGGCTCTCAATGTCATCCTCCGCACCGGCGGGAAGCTCATAGCCTTCCTCGATGCCCTTGAGGCCGGCTCCCAGCAGGACGGCGTAGGACAGATACGGGTTGGCGGCGGAGTCGATGCCTCGGTATTCAATCCGTGCGGACTGGCCCTTGCCCGGCTTGTACAGCGGCACCCGGACCAGCGCGGAACGGTTGTTGTGGCCCCAGGACACGTAGCTGGGCGCCTCGCCGCCGCCCCACAACCGCTTGTAGGAATTTACGAACTGGTTGGTGACGGCGGTGAACTCCGGCGCGTGCCGCAGGATGCCGGCAATGAACTGGCGGGCGGTGCGGGACAGCTGGTACTCGGCGCCGGCTTCGAAGAACGCGTTGGTGTCACCCTCGAACAGGGACAGGTGCGTGTGCATGCCTGAGCCGGGATGGTCGGAGAACGGCTTGGGCATGAACGTGGCGTAGCAGTTGGTGGTCAGGGCAACTTCCTTGACCACGGTGCGGAACGTCATGATGTTGTCTGCCGTCTGCAGGGCATCCGCGTACCGCAGGTCAATTTCGTTCTGGCCGGGCCCGGCCTCGTGGTGGCTGAACTCCACGGAGATGCCTACGGCTTCCAGCATGGACACCGCGGTGCGGCGGAAATCCTGGGCGACGCCGCCGGGAACGTGGTCAAAGTAGCCGGCGCGGTCCACGGGGACGGGTTCGCCGTCGGGGCCGAGTTCGTCGGACTTCAGCAGGTAGAACTCAATTTCCGGATGCGTGTAGCAGGTGAAGCCCATGTCCGCGGCCTTGGCGAGCTGGCGCTTGAGCACGTTGCGGGGATCCGCAGCGGAGGGCTGGCCGTCGGGGGTGAGGATGTCGCAGAACATGCGCGAGGTCTGCTCGGAGTCGCCGCGCCAGGGAAGGATCTGGAAGGTGGAGGGATCCGGCTGGGCCAGCATGTCTGATTCGAAGACCCGGGCCAGTCCCTCAATGGAGGATCCGTCAAATCCCAGGCCCTCTTCGAAGGCACCTTCAACTTCGGCCGGAGCCAGGGCAACGGACTTCAGCGTGCCCACCACATCGGTAAACCACAACCGCACAAACCGGACGTCTCGCTCTTCAATGGTGCGCAAAACGAATTCCTGCTGGCGGTTCATCCCTACCCTCTTTCGTCAGACGGTGGGACGGGCCGGATTCTCCGGTGCCGCCCCAGTATTACAAGCCTTGGTTTACTCTACCCATCCTTGGGACTTTTGCCGCCGCGGGGCCGCCCCGGGGGCCCTGCGTTACGGCGGCACCGCCGGCTTTCGGGAGAACAGCGGCAGGACCGCGGGTTTTTAGTACGCTCAGGTCATGACAGACGCTGAACAGCCCGCTCCGTACGCACCGGCTCCCGGTAATCCGGCAACCCCCGCGGATCCCGAGACCCGGCCCGCCCGGCAGCGGATCCGCATTCCGCACCTGCAGCGGTTCAAGGACTCCGGGGAGCGCTTTGCCATGCTCACCGCCTATGACCAGTACACCGCGGCCATCTTTGACGAGGTCGGCATCGAGGTCCTGCTGGTGGGTGATTCGGCCGCCAACAACGTCATGGGCCACGCCACCACGCTGCCCATTACCCTGGATGAAATGCTCGTGTTCGCACGCTCCGTCACGGCGGGAGCCAGCCGCGCCCTGGTGGTCTGCGACCTGCCCTTCGGCTCCTACGAGGTCTCCCCCGCCCAAGCAGTGGAGTCCTCGATAAGACTGCTCAAGGAAGGACTGGTCCACGCCGTCAAGCTGGAGGGCGGAGCAGCCTACGCGCCGCACGTCCGTGCCCTGACGGCCGCCGGGATCCCCGTCATGGCTCACGTGGGCTTCACGCCGCAGAGCGAGCATGCCCTGGGCGGCTACCGGGTCCAGGGCCGCGGGGACGCCCGGCACGCAGTGATCGACGACGCCGCTGCCCTGGCCGAGGCGGGTGCCTTCTGCGTCCTGATGGAAATGGTGCCGGCGGATGTCGCCGCAGAGGTTGATGCCGCCGTCGGGGTTCCCACCATCGGCATCGGCGCCGGCAACGCGACCACGGGGCAGGTCCTTGTCTGGCAGGACATGGCAGGCCTGCGGGGAGGCAGGCAGCCGCGGTTCGTCAAGCAGTTTGCCGACGTCCGTTCCGTACTGGCAGCCGCCGCCGGCAGCTACGCGGAGGAAGTGCGCAGCGGCGCCTTCCCCGGCCCGGAGCACAGCTTTTAGCCGGCAGGGCTCCGAGCCTTCACAGACGCCGCCGGCGGGATCCAACTACCAGCGGGGATTCAACTACCAGGGGCGGTTTTCTTCATCCTCTTTGTCCCAGGCTTCGTTGCGCTGCTGCACCTTCAAAAGAGCCGACTGGGCCTCTTCCTCTGTCTTGTAGGGGCCCAGCAGTTTTGTCCAATCTGACTGAGGGCCCTTTTCGACCTCGTGCGTGACAACGTTGAACCAGTATTCGGTCATGGTCGGCTCTCCTTGAACGTGGTGCGTTTCCTTCCCCGCAGCTTTTGCTCCGCCGGCATAAAGACGTTCCGGAGGTCCGGCTCAGGGACGGCTGTGCCGCGGCACAGCCGTGCGGCGATAAGATCGATGGTATGCCCCACACAGTTGCCACTGCACCCCTTGGCCATCTCACACCGGGAGTCGTGAGCCGGCGTCGTCCCGTTCCCGCCTCAATCCCGCGACCCGAATACGTGGGCAAAGAAGCTCCCACCCCCTTCACGGGTTCAGAGGTCAAGAGCCCGGAAACCATCGAAAAGATCCGCGCAGCGTCAAAGATTGCCGCTCAGGCCATCGTGGAGGTGGGCAGGCACATTGCCCCCGGCGTCACCACTGACGAGCTGGACCGCGTAGGCCATGAGTTTTTGCTGGACCACCACGCCTACCCCTCCACACTGGGCTACCGCGGCTTCCCCAAGTCGCTGTGTTCCTCCGTGAATGAGGTCATTTGCCACGGCATTCCGGACAGCACGGTACTGGAGGACGGCGACATCATTAACATCGACATCACCGCCTACATCAACGGCGTGCACGGGGACACCAACTGGACGTTCCTCGTGGGAGACGTGGATGAAGAGTCTGCCCTGCTGGTGGAACGCACGCAGGAATCCCTCCGCCGGGCCATCAAAGCGGTCATGCCGGGACGGGAAATCAACGTCATCGGCCGCACCATCGAGTCCTACGCCAAGCGTTTCGGTTACGGCGTTGTCCGTGACTTCACCGGACACGGTGTCGGCGAAGCCTTCCACACCGGCCTGATCATCCCCCATTACGACGCCGCGCCCGCCTACAGCAGGCTGATCGAACCGGGAATGGTGTTTACGATTGAACCTATGCTCACTCTCGGCACCATTGAGTGGGACATGTGGGATGACAACTGGACCGTCCTTACCAAGGACCGCAAACGCACCGCACAGTTTGAGCACACGCTGCTCGTGACGGACTCCGGCGCCGAAGTTCTGACCCTTCCCTGACCTGTTAGTCCGAGCTGAGAACTACTACTGGAGAACCCATGCCCAAGAAGCACAAGTCCGACAAGCATGTCGACGCCGTCATTGGAATTGATATCGGTGGCACTGGCATCAAGGGCGGCATCGTCGACCTGGCCAAGGGCAAGCTGATTGGTGACCGTTACCGCATTCCCACCCCGCAGCCTGCAACCCCCGAAGCCGTAGCCGGCGTCGTGGCGCAAATTGTCGAAGAACTGTCCTCCCGCAAGGGCGGCCCCGGACCCGATGTCCCAGTGGGCGTCACGTTTCCGGCCATCATCCAGCACGGCATTGCCCGCTCCGCGGCCAATGTGGACGACAGCTGGATTGATACGGACGTGGACACGCTGCTCACCAAGGCTCTCGGCCGCGACGTACAGGTGATGAACGACGCCGACGCCGCAGGGCTGGCGGAGGCCCGCTACGGCGCCGGCCGCGGGGTGGACGGCACCGTCCTGGTGATCACGCTCGGCACCGGCATTGGCTCCGCCCTGATCTACAAGGGCACACTCATTCCGAATGCAGAACTCGGACATCTGGAAATTGACGGGTATGACGCCGAGTCCAAGGCCTCAGCCTCGGCACGTGAACGCGAAGACATCAGCTGGGAGGAATACGCGCAGCGCCTGCAGCGGTACTTCTCCCATGTTGAATTCCTGTTCTCCCCGGACCTCTTTGTGGTGGGCGGCGGCATCTCCAAGCGCAGCGAAGACTTCCTGCCGCTGCTGAACCTCCGGACCCCGCTGGTCACGGCCAATCTGAAGAACAACGCCGGCATTGTGGGCGCTGCACTCCAGGCTGCGCTGCACTTCAAAATCGTCAAGTAGTTCCCGGCACAAGAAGCGGCAGCAGGATTTCCTGCTGCCGCTTCTTTGTGGTCCGCTTCTTTGCGGCCTTACCGCAGTGTCAGCGCCCCTGGGCGACGGCGGGCGCGGACGAACCGTGCAGGGAGTCCCTGCGCAGCACCGCAATGGCCGCCTCGAAGTCCTCCAGCGATTCGAAGGCCTGATAGACGCTGGCAAACCGCAGATAGGCCACCTGGTCCAGTTTCTGCAGCGGCTTGAGAATAGCCAGGCCCACCTCATGGGCATCAATCTCCGCCACGCCGCTGGCGCGGATGGATTCCTCCACCTCCTGGGCCAGCATGGCCAGGTCATCTTCACTCACGGGCCGGCCCTGGCACGCCTTGCGCACACCGTTGATCACCTTCCCGCGGCTGAACGGCTCCCCCACACCGGAACGCTTGATAACGCTCAGACTGGTGGTCTCCACAGTGCTGAACCTGCGGCCGCACTCCGGGCACTGGCGCCGGCGGCGGATCGCCGAGCCGTCTTCGGCCAAGCGGCTGTCCACGACGCGGGAATCAGCGTTGCGGCAGAACGGACAGTACATCCGGTGTCCTTTCGCTGGGGGTCCGGGGTCCGGGGTCCGGGACGGCAGCGAACGCCGCGGGCCCGGGAGGCTCCTGGTTCAAACCGGCACAGCGCCGGTTGCGCACTCATTCTAGGGTCCGAAGGCGCCCAGCACCAACTGCCCGTCACCATATGTAGTACCCGTGGGCACTACATATGGTGGTCCGGCAGCACCGGGGGTACGAAACGTCAGGAAGAAAACCGCACGGATACGGCATCACCGTGCGCGGGCAGGTCCTCGGCGCGGGAGAGGGCTACCACATGCCCGCTCACTTCCTCCAAAGCGGCCCGGTCGTAGTTGATGACCTGGATGGCGCGCATAAAGGTGGTCACATTCAAGCCGGAGGAAAAGGCTGCAGTGCCCGCCGTGGGCAGGACGTGGTTGGAGCCGGAGCAGTAGTCACCCAGGCTCACCGGGCTGTAGCTGCCAACAAAAACGGCGCCGGCGCTGGTGATGCGTGCAGCTGTTTCCTCTGCGTTGGCGGTCTGGATTTCAAGGTGCTCCGCCCCGTAGGCGTTGCAGACGTCGATGCCCTGCTCCAGGTTGTCCACCAGGATGGTTCCGGACTGGGGTCCGGACAACGCGGTGGCCACACGGTCCGCGTGGCGGGTAGCCGGTACCTGACGGTCCAGTTCCGCCCACACCCGCTGCTCCAGATCAACGGAGTCGGTGACGAGCACCGAGGCGGCGTTCGGGTCGTGCTCGGCCTGGCTGATCAGGTCCGCAGCCACCAGGCGCGCGTCGGCCCCGGCGTCGGCCAGGATGGCAATTTCGGTGGGGCCGGCTTCTGCGTCGATGCCCACCACACCCTTGACCAGGCGCTTGGCCGTAGCCACATAGACGTTGCCGGGTCCGGTGACCACATCCACCGGCGCCAGCTCGGGGTTGTCCCCCGCGGCACGAACACCGTAGGCGAAGGCAGCAATGGCCTGGGCGCCGCCCATGGCATACACCTCTTCAATCCCCAGCAGTTCGGCCGCTGCCAGAATGGTGGGGTGCGGCAGGCCGCCGAAGGCCGGCTGCGGCGGTGAGGCCAGGGCCAGCGATGAGACCCCCGCTGCCTGGGCGGGGACAACATTCATGATCACCGATGACGGATAAACCGCCAGGCCGCCGGGTACGTAAAGGCCCACCCGGCGGACGGGAATCCATTTCTGGGCCACGTTGGCGCCGGGGCCTATCTGCAGGTCGGTGTTCCGGGGACGCTGGGCGTCGGCAAACAGCCGGGCGCGGCGGATGGATTCCTCCAGGGCTGCACGGACCTGGGGGTCCAGCTGCTCCAGCGCTTCCTTCAGCGCGGCGCGCGGAACCAGCGGACGGTGCTGCTCCACCCGGTCAAACCGGGCCGCCAGCTCACTCAGGGCGTCGTAGCCGCGGGAGCGGACATCGGAAATGATGGCGGCTACCGCGTCTGAGGCTACATCGGTGGTGGTTTCCGCCCGGGGCATCGCGTGCTTCAGTTCGGCGGCCGAAAGATGCCGGCCGCGCAGGTCGATGGTTCGGAAGGATGTGCTGACGGCTGCGGGGCTGGAAGAAGTCACGGGTTCATTCTACTGCCCCGCCGGCCCCGCTGCCGCTTTGCTACACGTCCAGGCAGGCCGGGCCCAGCAGCACCTTCAGGTCACCGAACAGCGACGGCGTGGGGTTCACCCTGAGGTCGACGCCCAGCTTCATGACCTCCATGGTCCGGGACCCGTTCAGCCTGATCTGCACCTCCGACGTTCCCGGGTGGGTCCGGAGGACGTCCCCGAGCTGGGTCACCACCGTTTCCGTGGCCTTGTACGTGGCCATGGAAATCACCACCGGACCGGAGTGTCCCTCGCTCAGGTCCGGAACGGTGAGCTCCTGCGCGTTCAGGGTTACGGCGCCGTCGTCGCGCCGCTGCAGCCGGCCGCGGACGACCACGATCAGGTCCTCGGCGAGCACTGCGGCAATCGGGCCGTACACCTGGCCGAAGAACATGACTTCCATGGAGCCGGCCAGGTCCTCGATCTCGCACCGGGCATAGGCGTTGCCGCTGTTCTTGGCAATCCTGCGCTGCAGCGAGGTGATCATCCCCGCAATGGTGACAATCGCGCCGTCGGGCGGGCCTTCCTCGCCCACAATGCTGGTGATGGAGGAATCCGCGTGCTGGCTGAGGATGCCCTCAAGACCCTGCAGCGGATGGTCGGACACATACAGGCCCAGCATGTCCCGTTCGAAGGACAGTTTGTCTTTCTTCTCCCACTCGGGCAGATCCGGAATCTCGATGCTGATCGAGTCCTCCGGCTCCTGGTCGGCGATTGCGGCAAAGAGGTCAAACTGGCCCACGGCTTCGTTGCGCTTGAGCACGACGACGGAATCGATCGCCTCTTCGTGGATCATCGCCAGCGGACGCCGCGCGTGGCCCATGGAGTCAAAGGCACCTGCCTTGATCAGGGACTCGATGGTGCGCTTGTTGCAGACCACCGCCGGAACCTTCATCAGGAAGTCCTTGAAGTTGGTGAACGCCCCCTTTTCTTCGCGGGCGGACACCATGGACTGCACCACGTTGGCGCCCACGTTGCGGATGGCTCCCATCCCGAAGCGGATGTCCTTACCCACCGGAGTGAAGTTCACGCTGGACTCGTTGACGTCCGGCGGCAGCACCGTGATGCCCATCTTGCGGCACTCGTTCAGGTACATGGCCAGCTTGTCCTTGTCATCGCCCACGGAGGTGAGCAGGGCAGCCATGTACTCGGCCGGATACTGGGCCTTCAGATACGCGGTCCAGTAGGACACCACGCCGTAGGCGGCCGAGTGCGCCTTGTTGAAGGCGTAGTCGGAGAACGGCAGCAGAATGTCCCAGAGCGCCTTGATGGCAGCCTCCGAGTAGCCGCGGTCCACCATTCCCTGGTGGAAGCCGGCGTACTGTTTGTCCAGCTCGGACTTCTTCTTCTTACCCATGGCGCGGCGCAGGATGTCGGCCTGGCCGAGGGTGAACCCGGCCACCTTCTGGGCAATGGCCATCACCTGTTCCTGATAGACAATCAGGCCGTAGGTGGTGCCCAGGATCTCCGCCAGCGGTTCTTCGAGCTCCGGATGGATGGGGGTGATTTCCTGCTGGCCGGTTTTGCGCAGGGCATAGTTGGTGTGCGAGTTGGCGCCCATGGGACCCGGCCGGTACAGGGCGATGACGGCCGAGATGTCTTCAAAGTTGTCCGGGCGCATACTCTTGAGCAGCGACCGCATGGGCCCGCCGTCGAGCTGGAACACGCCCAGGGTTTCGCCGCCGGCCAGGAGGTCGTAGGCCTCTTTGCGGTCCAGCGGCAGGTCTTCCAGGACCAGGTCCTCGCCGCGGTTGTTCTTGATGTTCTCCACCGCGTCGGAAACGATCGTCAGGTTTCGCAGGCCCAGGAAGTCCATCTTGATCAGCCCCAGGCCTTCGCAGGTCGGGTAATCGAACTGCGTGATGACCTGCCCGTCCTGCTCGCGGCGCATGATCGGAATGATGTCGATCAGCGGGTCCGAGGACATGATGACGCCGGCGGCGTGGACGCCCCACTGGCGCTTGAGGCCTTCCAGTCCCAGCGCGGTGTCGAACACCCGCTGCGAGTCGGGATCGGTGCGCAGCAGTTCACGCAGCTCTTCCGCTTCGCCGTAGCGCTTGGCTTCCTTGTTGTGGACGTCCTGCAGGGAAAGTCCCTTGCCCATGACGTCCGGCGGCATGGCCTTGGTCAGGCGCTCTCCCACGGAGAACGGATAGCCCATGACGCGGGAGGAGTCCTTCAGCGCCTGCTTGGCTTTGATGGTGCCGTAGGTGACAATCATGGCCACGCGCTCGTCGCCGTACTTCTCCGTGACGTAATGGATCACTTCGGAGCGGCGCCGATCATCGAAGTCGACGTCGAAGTCAGGCATGGAAACACGGTCCGGGTTCAGGAACCGCTCAAAGATCAGGCCGTGCTGCAGCGGATCCAGGTCGGTGATGCCCATGGCGTAGGCGGCCATGGAACCGGCACCGGAGCCGCGGCCCGGGCCCACGCGGATTCCGTTGGCCTTGGCCCAGTTGATGAAGTCGGCCACCACCAGGAAGTAGCCCGGGAAACCCATCTGGGCAATGATGCCCACTTCATAGTCGGCCCGCTTGCGGACGTCGTCGGTGATCCCGTTCGGGTAGCGGCGGTGCAGGCCCGCTTCCACTTCCTTAACGAACCAGGATTCCTCGTTTTCCCCTTCGGGGCAGGGGAAACGCGGCATGTAGTTCGCCTTGGTGTTGAATTCGACGTCGCACCGCTCGGCAATGAGCAGGGTGTTGTCGCACGCGTCGGGGTAGTCGCGGAAGATGGCGCGCATTTCCGCCGGGGACTTGAGGTAGAACTCGTCGGCGTCGAACTTGAAGCGCTTGGGATCGGCCAGGGAGGAGCCGGACTGGACGCACAGCAGCGCAGCGTGCGCGGAGGCGTCTTCAGCATGCGTGTAGTGCAGGTCATTGGTAGCCACGAGGGGCAGCTGCAGCTCGCGGGCAAGCTTGATCAGATCCGCCTGGACGTTGCGCTCGATGTCCAGTCCGTGGTCCATCAGCTCGCAGAAGAAGTTGTCCTTCCCGAAGATATCCCGGAAGTCAGCGGCAGCCTGGACGGCTTCCTTGTACAGGCCCAGCCGCAGTTTGGTCTGGACTTCGCCGGAGGGGCAGCCGGTGGTGGCGATGAGTCCCTTGCCGTAGGTCTGGAGCAAATCGCGGTCCATGCGCGGCTTGTAGAGAAATCCCTCAAGGGAAGCCAGGGAGGACATCCGGAAGAGGTTATGCATTCCCTCGGTGGTCTCTGACCACATGGTCATGTGGGTGTACGCACCGGCACCGGAGACGTCGTTGCGGCCTCCGTCGCCCCACTTCACACGGGTCTTGTCGCCCCGTGCGGTTCCCGGAGTCAGGTAGGCTTCAACGCCCACAATCGGTTTGATGCCGGCGTTGCGTGCCTTGTTCCAGAAGTCGAAGGCCCCAAACACGAATCCGTGGTCCGTGGTTGCCACGGCATTCATGCCCAGCTCCTCGGCATGACTGAAGAGGTCCGTCAGGCGGGCCGCCCCGTCCAGCATCGAGTACTCGGTGTGGTTGTGAAGATGGACAAACGATTTCGAAGAAGTTGCTGAAGCCACCGAACCATTCTAGGCCGGGTTAGAGCGGCAGCCGGACGGCTCGCCGCCGTCCGGCTGCCGGCGTTCGTCACTTCCGGCTGCGTGCCTTAGACATCCCCGCGCTGCAGGGCGTCCAGTGCATACTGCAGGTCCTGGGGGTATTCGCTGACAACTTCCACGCGTTCTCCGGTTCCCGGGTGCGCGAAGGCCAGTTTGCGGGCGTGCAGCCACTGCCGGGTCAGGCCCAGTTCGGCGGCCAGCTTTGCCTCGGCGCCGTAGGTGAGATCTCCGGCACAGGGGTGCTTGAGTGCCGAGAAATGCACCCGGATCTGGTGCGTGCGGCCGGTCTCCAGATGCACCTCCACCAGCGAGGCCTTGCCGAACGCCTCAAGCACCTCATAGTGGGTGACCGAGGGCCGGCCGCCCTCAAGCACCGCGAACCGCCAGTCATAGGAAGGATGCCGCCCGATCGGTGCATCGATGGTTCCGCGCAGCGGATCCGGCAGGCCCTGAACCACAGCGTGGTACATCTTCTCCACGGTGCGGTCCTTGAAGGCCTGCTTCAGCAGCGTGTAGGCGTGCTCGGTCTTGGCCACCACCATGGCGCCGGAGGTGCCCACATCGAGGCGGTGGACAATGCCCTGGCGTTCAGGGGAACCGGAGGTGGAAATGCGGTAGCCGGCGGCTGCCAGTCCGCCTACTACGGTGGGGCCCACCCAGCCCGGCGAGGGATGCGCGGCCACGCCCACGGGCTTGTCGATGACAACAAAGTGGTCATCATCGGCCAGGATCTTCAGTCCCTCAACGGGTTCGACGACGACGGCGAGCGGATCACGCTGCTCGGGAATGTCAACGGTCACCCGGTCCCCGGCCGCGAGGCGGTCAGACTTGCCCAGCGCCTTGCCGTTCATACTGAAGTAGCCATCGGTAAACCAGGTGGCTGCTGTGGACCGCGAGACATCCAGGAGTTTCGCCATGACCGCGTCGGCGCGGCCGCCGTCAGCCTCGTCCGGAATCTGCAGGACGGTGTGGATCTCATTCATTTGGTGTCGTTGCCGTTCTTTATGTCTGTGCTGCCGGGTTCGCTGCCGGTGTCCGCGTCCGGTGCTGCCCCTGTGGGGGTCCGCACTCCGTCCAGGCCCACGCCGCGCAGAGTCAGCAGGCAAACCAGAATGACGCCGGAAACCACGCAGGTGTCGGCAATGTTGAAGATTGCGAAGTTGGGCAGGGCGATGAAGTCCACCACGTGGCCCTGGCCGAACGAGGGGTCACGGAACAGCCGGTCGGTGAGGTTGCCCGCCGCTCCCCCGAGGACCAGGCCCAGGGCAACAGCCCAGGAGAAGGAACGGACCCTGAGCATGAGGTACACAAGGAACCCGCACACCGCCGCCATGATGATGGTGAACACCCAGGTGTAGTCGGTACCGATGGAGAAGGCAGCCCCGGGGTTGAGAATGTAGTGCCAGCGCAGCAGGGGCGGCAGCACGTCGGTGACCTGGCCCAGTGTCATGGTGGACTCGACCCACCATTTCGTGAGCTGGTCGATCCCCACGGCCAGTACTGCGCACGCGGCCATAATCAGCGCATATCCGGACCACGCCGGCCGCACGTGGCCGCCGCCGCTGCCGGCTTCGCTTGCCGACACGGGTTCCTCAGAAGATTTAGTCATGGTGCTTTCGTTGGTCGTGGCCCGTCGCAGGGCCCCGGGAGTGCGAAAGCAAGGGGCCGGCCAGCCGGGGCATCCCGGCCAGCCGGCCCTTGCTCTAATTCAGTTTAGTGCACCTTCGGTGCCGCCGTGCCGTCCGCGTTATGCGTCGGCAGTCTCGGAGGCAACGGATCCGCGGGCATCGAGGTCGCGCAGCTGGCCTTCGATGTAGGTCTTCAGGCGTGAACGGTAGTCACGCTCGAAGCCGCGCAGCTGCTCCACCTTGCGCTCCAGGACTTCCTTCTGCTGTTCCAGGCTGCTGAGGATCTTGCGGCTCTTGTCCTCGGCTTCGGTGACCAGGCCGGTGGCTTCGATCTGGGCTTCGGCAATAATCTTGTCGCGCTGCTCAACACCGGCGCCCACGTAGTCATCGTGCATCTTCTGGGCCATCGCCAGGATGCCTGCCGCGGTCTCGGTGTCGCTGGCTGCGGTTGCCGGAGCAGATGCGGCGGCTGCGTTGGCCGGTGCTGCGGCGGCCGGGGCACCGGCCTTGACCTCGTCAGCCTTGGTGGCCTGGGGTTTTGCCTCTTCAGCCTTGGACTCCTGGAGCTTGGCGGCGGCTGCGGTGGCCTTCGACCCCTGGGCCTTGACCGGCTCGGGCTTCTTCTGTCCCTTAACCGGTGCCGTGACCTGCTCCGTCTTGGCTGCAGCTGACACGGGGGCCGGAACAGCGGAGCTGTCATCGGACTTGCCGGCAACGCAGTCGGCGAGCTGACTGCGGAGGTCTTCGTTCTCAGCGTTCAGACGACGCAGCTCAATAACAATCTCATCGAGAAAGTCGTCAACTTCGTCCTGGTCGTAGCCTTCACGGAACTTGGTCGGCTGGAACCGCTTATTGACAACATCTTCTGGCGTCAGAGCCATCTGGTCACCTCACACTGGTTATAAGATACGCCTGCGAGTTCAGCAGACGGTTCTACGTAGAGAATATTGAACATAAAAACCTAAGGAGTCTTATTCCTTTTCACAGTATCGCTTCCAGGGAAGGAAAACTAACTGCAGCCGCAGGGCCGCCGCAAATTAAAAGAGGGCGCCCGCGACGATCTGCTTCACGATGGCAACGACGATGAACAGCACAATGAAGGCGAGGTCCAGGGAGATTCCGCCCAGGCGCAGCGGAGGAATAAACCGGCGAAGCAGCCGGATGGCCGGGTCAGTGGCCCCATAAATTACCGAGGCCAGCACCAGGGCCGGTCCCTTGGGACGCCATTGGCGGGCGAAGATCTGGACGGCGTCGTAGACAATCCTCAGGAACAGGGTGAACTGAAAGAGCACCAGCAGCACATACAGCAGGGCAAAAATAATACTCACGCGTGTTGTTTCGTTTCAGGGAAGGCCGTAGCGGTCCGGGGATATCCCGCTGCTGCGGGCCCGCGGTCAGCTCTGATTGAAGAATGCCGACTGGGATTCGCTGACTTTTTTGTCATCACCCAGCACCTCCACGTAGGACGGTGACAGGAGGAAAACCTTGTTGGTCACGCGTTCGATGCTACCGCGCAGCCCAAAGACAAGGCCAGCAGAGAAATCGACCAGGCGCTTGGCATCTGCTTCGCCCATGTCGGTGACATTCATGATTACCGGAATTCCGTCCCGGAAGCTCTCACCGATGATCTTGGCGTCGTTGTAAGAACGGGGGTGAACGGTGGTGATCTGGCGCAAGCCATCCACTTCCTCTCGGGATGACGGTGCTCGCTTAATGGGTGTGACCGGTGCCCGGTATTCTTCGACTGCAGTGCGTGCCGCGGGTGCCGGTGCGGGCTCGGCGTCGCGGTCCGCACGCTCTGGCCGCTCGGGACGTTCCGTGCGCTCGGCGCGCTCCGTCCGTTCGGGGCGTTCAGTGCGCTCGTACTCGGGGGTGTACTCCTCGGTGCTGCGCCCCGGGGCTTCCCGCTGGCTCTTCTGCTCAGACTCGTAGGGCTCTTCACCGTCGGCGAGCCCAAGGTAGATCATTGTCCTGCGCATTGCGCCAGCCATGGTTGCTCCTTCTATAACTTCAGCGCCGTAGCACCCGCCCCCCGTCAGATGAGGGACTCTATCCTCCTATAGACGCTACCGCACTGCGGGCCGGGGCCCGAGAATATCGGAGCCGATCCGCAGGTGTGTCGCCCCGTTTTCCAGCGCCGCTTCCAGGTCCCCGCTCATGCCGGCCGAGATCGCATCCGCCCCGGGGTGGTCCCGCTGCAGTTCGCCTGACAGGGCAGCCAAACGGGCAAAGGCCTCCCCTGCGTCGGCACCGAGGGGTGCCACCGCCATGACCCCGGCGAGACGAAGGCCGGCGGTTTCCGCGGCTGCCTCCGCCAGACCGGCCAGCTCCTGCGGCAGCGCTCCTCCGCGGGACGCCCCGGCACCGGACAGGCCGCCTCCAGCTGCCTGCTCCCGCAGATCCACCTGCAGGAACACATCCAGGTCCGCCCTGGGCTGCTCCCCCGCCTGCGTACGGCGGGCTTGTTCAGCCGCCACGGCTTTGCCAAGTGCCGTGACCAGCGAGAGCCGGTCCACTGAATGGACGGCCGCCGCGTATCGGACCACTGACTTCGCCTTGTTGCTCTGCAGCTGGCCGATGAAATGCCACTTCAAGCCCTGAGCCTGCACCGATGACGCCTTCGCCGCGGCCTCCTGAGCCTTGTTCTCACCAACGTCGGTGACGCCCAAACCGGCCAGGAGATGCACATCCGAGGCGGGAAAGTACTTGGTGACCACTATGAGGGTTGGCGCCGCAGCGCCTGCTGCCGCTGAGCTGATACGGGAGCGCACCCGCTGAAGCCGCTGCGAAAGCTCAGTGGACCGTTCGGCGGGGGTGAGGCTGGCAGTCATGGCGTCGTGCTCCTTGTATCAAGCAGGTAGTTCAGGCAGCGGAGCTGCCGGTCATGCGGGGATCCGGGACATTTGCGAAAGCGGGGATCCATGCGTCAGTTTCGCCAGATGAGCCCGGCGAAGCGCCCTGCACTGCTGCTGCGGCGGTGCGAGTAGAGATCGTCGGATTCGAGGGTGCACCCGGGGACCCGGACGACGTCGACGCCCAGGGCTTCCAGCTGTGACTGTGCCCCGGCAGGGAGATCGAGGGCAGGAGTTCCCCAGCGGGTGGTCGAGCGCACTTCCGGCAACACAGCGGCTGCCTCACGCTGCATGGCCTCGGGAACCTCGTAGCACTGTCCGCACACCGCCGGGCCGATCCAGGCGCGGAGGTCCTGTGCGCCTGCAGCGGCCATCTCCTGCACGGTGTTGGCGAGGATACCGTCAAGCAGTCCCCGGCGGCCGGCGTGGGCTACACCCGTCACCATGCCGCCGGCACGGTTCCGCCCGGCCAGCACCACGGGGACACAGTCGGCCACCATGACGGCCAGCGGCACGCTGCCGTCCGGACTGACGAGGGCGTCGGCAGTGAGCGGGTCTGCTGCAGCATCAGCCGTCCCCACGGGTGACGCTCCGGCTACGGATGCAACAACTGCCGAATGTACCTGGTTCATGAACCGCAGGGCCCCATCGGGCACACCCATGCGCGCCTCCAGCGCCCTGCGGCGCCGCAGCACCTGTACCGGGTCATCCCCAACATGCAGAGCGAGGTTGCCCGCCTCTGTAGTGGTGAACGCGACCGCCAGGCCGTCACCGGCCTGCGTCTGCCACCAAAACATCGTCGAACAACCTCGCTGGGCTAAATGGTCCGGGTCCGGGACCCGGACCGGGGTGTTACTTCAGGAAGTCAGGGACATCCAGGTCATCATTGCGTCCAGTGGACAGATCCGGCTCCACGACTGCGGGCAGGTCCACATCGAAGCCTGCATCGGCAGGAACATCACTGCGCTGGGTGGAGCGCTGCGACCATGCCGACAGCCCTGCGGAAGCAGGCGCGGCGGCTGCGTAGCCGCCGGCGGCCGGTGCACTGGCCGGGGGCTGTGCAGGTTCGGCCG
The DNA here is from genome assembly GCF_030407495.1 of Arthrobacter sp. APC 3897. Taxonomy (GTDB): domain Bacteria; phylum Actinomycetota; class Actinomycetes; order Actinomycetales; family Micrococcaceae; genus Arthrobacter_B. The sequence continues at coordinate 18,014 of NZ_JASDDG010000011.1, forward strand.
GCTTGTGCGAAACAGGCTGTGAGGTGACATCCACCTGGTCGAAGCCTGCCGCAATGACGGTAACGCGCGCTTCGTCACCGAGGGCGTCGTCAATAACGGCACCGAAGATGATGTTGGCTTCCGGGTGGGCAACTTCCTGCACCAGCCGCGCAGCCTCGTTGATCTCGAACAGGCCGAGGTCGGACCCGCCCTGGATGGAGAGCAGGACACCGTGGGCGCCGTCAATGGAGGCTTCCAGCAGCGGCGACGCAATGGCCAGCTCAGCGGCCTTGACGGCACGGTCCTCACCGCGTGCGGAACCGATACCCATGAGGGCGGAACCTGCACCCTGCATGACGGACTTGACGTCGGCGAAGTCGAGGTTGATCAGACCCGGCGTGGTAATCAGGTCGGTAATGCCCTGCACACCGGAGAGCAGCACCTGGTCAGCGGAGCGGAAGGCGTCCAGCATGGAGACGTTCCGGTCGCTGATGGAGAGCAGACGGTCATTCGGGATGACGATCAGCGTGTCGACTTCGTCGCGCAGCGTATCGATGCCGGACTCGGCCTGGTTGGACCGGCGGCGGCCTTCGAAGGTGAACGGACGCGTCACGACGCCGATGGTCAGGGCACCCAGGGACCGGGCAATGCGGGCCACGACGGGCGCGCCGCCGGTGCCGGTGCCGCCGCCCTCGCCGGCGGTAACGAAGACCATGTCAGCCCCGCGCAGGACTTCCTCGATCTCTTCGGCGTGGTCCTCGGCGGCCTTGCGGCCCACCTCGGGATCCGCGCCGGCGCCCAGGCCACGCGTCAGCTCGCGGCCGACGTCGAGCTTCACGTCGGCGTCGCTCATCAGCAGCGCCTGCGCATCGGTGTTGATGGCGATAAACTCCACGCCTCGGAGTCCGACATCAATCATCCGGTTTACGGCGTTCACGCCACCGCCGCCGATGCCGACGACCTTGATGACGGCCAAGTAATTCTGCGGTGCTGCCACGTCCTGTGTCCCTTGTTCGAATCTGTGCAACTGATCAATTGTGGCCGGATTTTTCCGGCCGAAAACCTTGAACCTGACCTGCAACGTTCAACCCGAAACCCTAAGCTTTCAGTTGAAGGTTATAGTTATGTCAAGTAATCCTCTACCAGTGACGCTATGGGGCGAAAACTGGTTCTGCAATTACCTCTGCCGCGTGTCGGATTTTTCTTTCCCGCAAGAGAAGAAAATCACCTCGTAACCGGAGCGCTTGGGGTGCTGACATCAAACACACTGATCGGCGGATCCTTGGGCGGCATCAGAAGCAGGGCTTCCAAAACACGCGCCTTGGCCACATTGGATTCGGCGCTCCCCCAGAATACCGTCTGCCCGTTGAGCAGCTGAAGTTCCACTGAATCGACGGATGTCGCCGACGCGTGGTCCAGCTGGGCGAGAACATTTTCCGGCAGCACGGACAGGACCGAGGTCACCGTACTGAAGACTGCATTGTTCACCGCTTCGCTGCCGCCGTCGATCAGCGGCAGCCTGGCCTCGGCACGGTTGGCCGCAGTGCCGATCACCAGCCCGTCTTCATCAATCAGCGAAAACGCATTTCCGGTCTGCAGGACCGCCACCGGAACGCGTTCCGTGATGCTCACGATAATCTCGGACGGGGGCACGGCCACGACGTCCACTCCGGCGACCTCCGGCCGGTCCGCGAGCAGCCCGGCGACGTCGTCGTCACTAATCGTGGTCAGCGGCTCGCCCATGAGCGGCTGAAGGGCACGGTGAACCTCGTCCTCGGCCAGCAGCGAGTTTCCCTGGACTGTTACGGTCTTCAGGGCCAGTGCCGGAGACAGAAAGAGGAAAGCCAGAAAAGCACCCAGCAGAACAACAGCAGTCACCACTGACACCAGCAGCCACCGGCGGCGCCTGCGAGGGGGCGGTTCGGGAAACGCCAGCACCGTGGCGGTCACCAGTTCCCCGTTTCCGGAGCCCGTTTCCGTCCCCGTGCGGCCCCCGGGTTCTTCGGCAGCAGGGGCAGTCCTTCCGGCGCCCCCGTGCAGCCTCCGCTCCCGCTGGACGGGATCCCCGTAGCCTGCTGCACGCCGGACCGACGAGTGTCCGCTGCCGCCGTGACGGATGGGACCCGCGTCTGGCCGCCGGGGTTTTTTGCTAGCCACGGAGTTCCTTCCGCAGCTCGGGCTCGGCCGCGTCCGTCCTGGCGAGTTCCTGCACCAGGTCCGCACCGTACCGGGTGACGTCTCCGGCACCCACCGTAAGGATGATGTCCCCCGGTGCGGCACGGCGGCAAATATCCCGTACGGCCTGCCCGGCGTCCGGCGCGTAGCCTCCGGGCCGGCTCACCTTGGCGGAAATCACCTCGCTGGTCACTCCGGGCACCGGATCCTCGCGGGCCGCATAAATGTCCAGCACCGTGGCGGTGTCCGCCCGTTCCAGAGCGGCGGCAAATTCCTCCGCGAAGGCCAGTGTCCGGCTAAACAGGTGCGGCTGGAACAACACGTGGACGCGGTGGTCCCCGGCAACGGTGCGCGCCGCGTCCAGCGCAGCCACCAGCTCAGTGGGATGATGCGCGTAGTCATCGAAGACCCGCACGCCGCGCATCGCGCCTTTGGCTTCGAAGCGTCGTGCCGCGCCGGAAAAGACTGCCAGCCCTGCCGCGGCCAGGGCCGGGTCCACTCCCAGTCCAAGCCCGACAGCGAACGCGGCGGCGGCATTGCGGATGTTATGCGCGCCGGGGACCATCAGCCGCAGTTCCTGCTCGCAGTCCAGGCCGTCCAGGCTGAAACGCAGGATCGACACCGAACCGCTGGCGAGCGGCCGCGTGTCAGTGATCCGGATGTCGGCGCTCTCGCTGTAGCCGTAGGTGCACACCCGGGCGGCACCGGAGCGGCGCACCACGTCCGCTGCTCCGGGATCGTCCGCACAAGCCACCAGCAGGCCGTCTGCCGGCAGGAGCCGGACAAACCTGTCGAAGGAGGCGAAAACTGCTTCCTCGGTACCGTAATGGTCCAAATGATCGGCCTCAACGTTGGTGAGGACGGAAATCTGCGGCCGGTAGTTCAGGAAAGAGCCGTCCGACTCGTCGGCCTCGGCAACGAACACCCTGCCGCTTCCAAAGGCGGCGTTCACGCCCAGTGCCGCCACGTCTCCGCCGATCGCGAAAGAGGGATCCAGGCCTGCTTCACGCAGGAGGACAGTCACCATGGCAGTGGTGGTGGTTTTGCCGTGGGTTCCGGCGACGGCCACCACGTCCTGCGTCCCCATAGCCGCGGCCAGCGCCTCGGAGCGGTGAATGACGCGCAGGCCCAGTTCACGGGCAGCAGCGAGTTCGGGGTTGTCGGGGCGGATAGCGGTGGACACCACCACGGTATCCGCGCCCTGTACATTGGCCGCGTCCTGGCCCACGAATACCGAGGCGCCCAGGGCTTCCAAAGCCCGCAGCCCGGCGGAGTCCCGCGAGTCCGAGCCGGACACAGAAACGCCCCGGCCGATCATTACCCGGGCGACAGCGGACATGCCTGCACCGCCCAGGCCGATGAAGTGCACCCGGCCGAGCTCGGAAAGATTCAGGGTGCTCATGCTCGTGACCTTACCTTCGCTTCGAGGATAAACTCTGCCATCCGCCGGTCCGCGTCGCGGATTCCCTGAGCTGACGAAGCTGCCGACATGGCTTCCAGCGCCGCGGGATCCGCCAGCAAAGGTATCAGCCGGTCCGATATCCACTGTGCCGTGAAGAGTGTGTCCGCAACCACCAGCGCTCCCCCGGCAGACGCCAGACCGGCCGCGTTGAGTGCCTGTTCCCCGTTGCCGTGCGGCAGCGGAACCAGCACGGCGGGCAGGCCGACTGCGCTGATTTCACAGACCGTACCGGCGCCGGAGCGGGCGAGCAGAAGGTCAGCAGCGGCGTAGGCCTGTTCCATCCCGTCCACATACTCGACCTGGCGGTAAAGCGGCGCCGACAGCGGCGTACCTTCGGAGGTCAGAAGCTGCTTGCCCCGTCCGGTGATGTGCAGGGTCTGAATGCCCGCTTCCGCGAGGGCCGGCAGCGCCGCCTCAACGGCACGGTTGATGCTGGCTGCTCCGGAAGAGCCGCCGGTCACCACCAGGGTTGGACGGTCCTGGTCCAGTCCCAGCGCTGTGCGTGCGCCGGCACGCGCCCGGCTGCGGTCCAGTCCGGAAATTTCGCGGCGCATCGGCATGCCCACCAGTTGCGCGCGGGGCAGCTTGGTCTGCGCAAAGGCGGTGCCGACGACGTCGGCGAACCGTGCGCCCACGCGGTTGGCGAGTCCGGGACGGGCATTGGCCTCGTGCACGATGATCGGCAGTTTCCGCCGGCGGGCGGCAAGATACACCGGCGTGGACACGTAACCGCCAACTCCCACGACGACGTCGGCCGCTGCCTCGTCCAGAATCGCACCGGCCTGGCGCACGGCCTGCACGAGCCTGCCGGGCAGCCGGACCAGGTCGCCGCCGGGTTTGCGAGGCATCGGGACCCGGTCGATGAAGGCCAGCTCAAACCCTGCGGCCGGAACCAGCCGGGTCTCCATGCCTGCGGCGGTGCCCACCACCTTGATGCGGGACTCCGGCGCGGACTCCTGCACAGCGCGCGCCACCGCAAGGAGCGGGCTGATGTGCCCGGCGGTGCCGCCACCGGCGAGGACGAGGGAAAGGGGACGTTGTGTCATGGAGCTGATGGTTCACTTTCAGGAATTTTGTGTTCTGGGATTTTGCGGGCAAAGGAAAGCAGGACCCCCACGGCCGCCAGGGTGAAGGTGAGGGAAGAACCGCCGTAGGAGATAAAGGGCAGAGGCACGCCGATCACAGGCAGCAGTCCGGTCACCATGGCGATGTTCACGAACGCCTGGCCGATGATCCACACCAGGATGGACCCGCAGACAATCCGGATAAACGGATCCGTGTGCCGCATGGTCATGCGGATGGTGGCAACCGCCAGGACACCGAAGAGCAGCACGATCAGGAGCGTGCCCAGCAGTCCGAATTCCTCGCCGATGATTGCGAAAATGAAGTCGTTGTGGGCTTCGGGGATCCAGCTCCACTTCTGCCGGCTCTGTCCGATGCCCACGCCGAACCAGCCTCCGGAGGCCAGGGCGTACATGCCGGCGTTGGCCTGGTCGCAGAGCCCGGCCCCGCAGTCCTGTCCCAGCCAGGCGCTGATGCGCCCGGTGCGGTTTCCGCTGAGCATGGACATCAGGACGGCTCCGGCCCCTCCGGCAGCAACCAGCGCCGCCACGAACCGCAGCGGCGCCCCGGCAAAGAACAGGGCGGCGATCATGATCAATCCCATGATGATGACGGTGCCGAGGTCCCTGCCCAGCAGGACCAGCCCGATCAGGAGGCCGCCGCCCGGAACCACCGGCACCAGGGCATGCTTCCATTCGGTCAGCAGCTTCTGCTTCGTGGAGAGCACGGAGGCGAACCAAACGGCCATCGCCAGTTTTGCCGCTTCCGAGGGCTGGCCCGTGAGGGGACCGATCTCGATCCAGTTCCGGTTGCCGCCGACCTCCTTGCCGATGCCCGGGATAAACACCAGGACCAGCAGGATGACGGCCCCCGCCAGAGCCACCCAGGCCAGTTTCCGGTACGTCCGCGGACCAAGCCGGGACAGTACCAGCATGGCCAGGATTCCCAATGCCGCGAAAAGAGCCTGTTTCATGAAGAAGCCGAAGGTGCTGCCCGCGGATTCTCCGGCCGAGGCCGCAATGGATTCCACGGAGGACGCGGAAAGCACCATCATCAGGCCGATGGCCGTCAGGGCCAGGGCTGCGCCGAGGATGGTGTAGTAAGCAGATCCCGTGGCTTTGCGGCGGCTGCCTTCAAGCACGATGATGCCGCGTTCCAGCAGCGAGGGACTCTTGTCCGGGGCGGCATTCTTACGCGCACCCCGGCCGCGGGTCTTGCCTGCGGCCGCCGGAACCGACGGAGCAGCTGCTCCGGGCTTCCCTGTCCGTGAAGCGGGGCCGGTGGATGCCGGGGGTGTGGATGCCGGGGATGTTTGCGGTGTTTGGCGCTTGGACCGGAGTACGGGCTTCCGGGGCTTCCCTGAGGGCGTAGTGACCATCTAGGGCTCCTTAGGAGTCTGCGCCTGTCCTTCCACGTACCCGCGGACGGCCTCGATGAAAGCGTCCCCGCGGTGCGCGTAGGACGCGAACTGATCCATGGACGCTGCTGCAGGCGCCATCAGGACTGTATCTCCCGGCTGCGCTTCAGCGGCGGCGGCTGCAACGGCCGAAACCATCACGTCCTCACCGCTTACCGCCGAAGCAGCGGCATCCGTTCCACCAGTGTGCGGGGGAACGGCATCGATCACCCGGACGTTGGGCGCGTGTCGCGCCAACGCATCCCGGAGGTCCGAGGAGTCCGCACCGATCAGCACCACGGAACGCAGGCGGGACGCATTGTCCCGGACCAGGTCTGCGTAATGGACACCCTTTGACAGCCCTCCGGCGATCCACACCACCGAGGTGAAGGCAGACAGGGACGCCGACGCGGCGTGCGGATTGGTGGCCTTTGAATCATTGATCCACAGGATGTCATTGAGGCGGGCAACCGGCTGGATGCGGTGGTCTCCGGGCGCATAGGTCCGAAGCCCGTCCCGTACCGCCACCGGCTCAACGCCGTAGGCCCGGACCAGGGCCGCGGCGGCCAGGGCGTTGGCCACCATGTGCCGGGGCGCGTATTCGCCGAGATCGGACATGGAAGCGAGCTCGGCCGCGGAATCCTTGCGCTGCTCGATGAAGGCGCGGTCCACCAGCAGGTTCTCCACCATTCCCACCATGGAGACCGACGGCATGCCGGTGGTGAAGCCGACGGCGCGGCAACCTTCAACAACGTCGGCTTCCTCGACCATGTGCTCGGTCTCGGTCTGCTCGGCGTTGTAGATGCAGGCAACCTGCGTGTTCTCGTAGATCTTGGCTTTGTCGGCTTTGTAAGCCTCATAGGAGCCGTGCCAGTCCACGTGGTCTTCGGCAATGTTCAGGCACACGCTGGCCAGCGGAGAGATGGAATGCGTCCAGTGCAGCTGGAAGGAAGACAGTTCCACGGCGAGGACGTCATAGCCCTGCGGATCGCGAATGGCATCCAGGATGGGGGTTCCCACGTTTCCGGCAGCAATGGCGCGCAGTCCGGCGGCGCGCAGCATGCTTTCGGTCATCGAAACCGTGGTGGTCTTGCCGTTGGTGCCGGTGATGGTCAGCCACTGGGCGGTCTTGCGGCCTTCGCGGATGCGGACCCGCCAGGCCAGTTCGACGTCGCCCCACACCGGGATGCCGGCGTCAGCTGCCGCCCGCATCAGCGGATGGGCCGGGCTGAAGCCGGGCGAGGTGACGACCAGCTCTGCCGGCTCGCCGTCAACGGCGGGCAGGGCTTCTGCATGGTCGGCGCCCAGCAGGACGTCGGCTGCTCCCACGATCCGCAGGGTGTCGGCCTTCGCCCGGTTTTCCTCTGTGTCCCGGGCGTCAACCACCACCACCCGGGCGCCGAGCTCGATCAGGGTGTCGGCCGCGGAGAACCCGGAGAGACCGATACCCGTGACAACAACGCGCAGTCCGCGCCAGGGCGCATCCCACGTGGTCAGTTCGTCCAGCCGGGTTGTCCCGGCGGCGGAGTCAGCTGCGTCGCTCAATTTCCTACCACCCATTCCGCATAGAAGATGCCAAGTGCCACGGCCACGCACAGTCCGGCGACGATCCAGAAACGGACCACGACCGTGACTTCAGCCCAGCCCTTGAGCTCAAAGTGGTGCTGCAGCGGCGCCATTTTGAAAACGCGTTTTCCGCCGCTGAGCTTGAAGTACCCCACCTGGATAATCACGGAAAGCGTGATGATCACGAAGAGCCCGGCCAGGATGACCAGCAGCAGTTCGGTGCGGGAAAGGATGGCGAACGCGGCAATGGCCCCGCCGATGGCGAGGGAACCGGTGTCCCCCATGAAGATTTTGGCCGGCGAGGTGTTCCACCACAGGAAGCCCACCAGTGCGCCGGCCAGGGCGCCGGCCAGCAGGGCCAGGTCCATGGGGTCGCGGACTTCGTAGCAGACTGCTCCGGCATCGGGTGTCCCGCAGGTCTGGTTGGACTGCCAGAAGGCGATCAGGAAGTAGGCGCCGAACACCAGGATGGAGGCTCCCGCGGCCAGGCCGTCCAGTCCGTCCGCCAGGTTCACACCGTTGGTGGTTCCGGTGATGATGAGGTTGGCCCACAGGATGAAGAGGATGGCGCCGATCAGCGTGCCGGCGAAGGCCAGGTCAAGGCCGGTGTCCCGGATAAAGGAGATCTGCGTGGACGCGGGCGTCCGGCCCTGGTCGTTCGGGAAGTTCAGGGCCATGATGGCGAACGCAACCCCCACGAGGGTCTGCAGAATGATCTTCGCCTTGGCGTTCAGCCCCAGGCTGCGCTGGCGGGAGATTTTGGTGTAGTCGTCGATGAAGCCCACAAACCCCATTCCGACCATCAGGAACAGAAGCAGGAGTCCGGAGGCGGACGGGCCAAAACTGCCGGGGTTGATCGCGAAGCTGATGAGGTGCGTGATGAAGTAGGACGCAACCACTGAGGCCACGATGACGGCGCCGCCCATGGTGGGCGTGCCGCGCTTGGTGTGGTGCGAGGTCGGTCCGTCGTCGCGGACAAACTGGCCGTAGCTCTTCTTGACCAGGAAACGGATGAACAGGGGCGTGCCGGCAAAGGCAAGGACCAGAGCCAGTGAAGACCCGATGAGCAGGGAAACCACTACTGGACGCCTCCGGCTTCCCCGGTAAGATCCGGGCTGGTGTGCTGCGGCGCTGAAGCCGGCGGCAGGGCGGTGGTTGAAGAGGGGGCGTTCAAAGCTATCCGATCACCGAGATGGCGCAGGGCTGCACCGTTTGAGGATTTGAAAAGGACGAGGTCTCCGGGCTGCAGCGACGATTCCAGGATGCGTTCGGCGTCTTCGGGGCTCTCCACGAAGACGGACTCATCGCCCCAGGAACCCTCCATGACTGCACCCGTATGCATGGCGCGCGCCCCTGTGCCCACCACTATGAGCTGAGAGATGTTCAGGCGGACTACATACCGGCCGATCGCGTCATGCTCATTGACCGAGGAATCCCCGAGCTCCAGCATTTCGCCCAGCACGGCCCAGGTACGCCGGCCCTGGCCCAGTTCGGCAAGGGTCCGAAGCGCCGCCCGCATGGATTCGGGGTTGGCGTTGTAGGCATCGTTGATGACTGTCACGCCGTCCGGGCGGTCGGTGCGTTCCATGCGCCAGCGGCTGGCGGCCTTCTGGCCGGACAATGCCGCGGCAATGCGCCCGGCCGGAATGCCTGCTGCGAAAGCGGCGGCCGCAGCGGCCAGCAGGTTTGCGGTGTGATGGGCACCAATCAGGCCCGATTCCACCGGATATTCGCTTCCGTCAGGGAACCGGAGGGTAAAGACGGGACGTCCCTGTTCATCGGTCCTGGCATCCACTGCGCGCACTGACGACTTGGCGCCGTGGGCTTCCTCGGGCGAGGACGTGAAGTACAGGATTTCGACGCCGGAACCGGCGCGATCAGTCATGGCAGCCACACGGATGTCGTCGGCGTTCAGGACGGCGGTGCCGCCCGGTGCCAGAGCCTCCACCATCTCGCCCTTGGCGCGGGCGATGTTCTCCACGCCGCCGAATTCGCCGGCGTGGGCGGTTCCCACGCCGAGGACGACGCCGATGTCGGGCTTCACCATGGAGGCCAGGTATTCAATGTGGCCGATGCCGGTGGCGCCCATTTCCATCACCAGGTAGCGGGTGCCGTAGCCCGCGCCGAAGATGGTCAGCGGAACGCCAACTTCTCCGTTGTAGGAACCGACGGGAGCCACTGTCTCGCCTTCGGCGCGCAGGATTGCGGCCAGCAGGTCCTTTGTGGTGGTCTTACCTGCCGATCCGGTAATTCCGATGACCGTCAGCGGCGAGGATTCCCGCAGCCGGCGGACAATCTCCGCTGCCAGGGTGCCCATGGCCAGGACGGCATCCGGAACGAGAACCGCCGGGTAAACGGAGCCGGAAGCATCCTCGACGGGACGCTCCACGAGGGCCAGGACGGCACCGCGTTCAAAAGCCGCATCCACGAAGAGGTGGCCGTCTGACGTTTCGCCGGGTTTGGCGATGAAGAGGGAGCCGGGAGAGGCTTCCCGGGAGTCGGTTGTGGCTGAATTCACGATCGTCCCGGATGCCTGTGCGGCTCCGCCGATGAGTTCGCCGCCCGTAATTGCCGCTATGTCTGCTGCGCTAAGTTCAATCATGACGTCTTAGGACTCTACCCCGTTGCCGGACAGCACGGAGAATCCGTAGCGTGTCAACGCCTGCCGTAGCTCAACGCGGTCATCGAGGACCAAATTCACTCCTTTTACTTCTTGGAATACTTCATGTCCCCGGCCTGCAACCAGCACAGTGTCCTGCGGGCGGGCCAGCGACACGGCGTGGTCTATGGCCGCAGCCCGCGGCGCCATTTCAAGGATTTCACAGTCCAGTGCGCTGCGCTCCCGTGCGGCGCGGGCGCCGGCCAGGACATCGGCGCGGATAGCGGCCTCGTCCTCGTCATGGGGGTCGTCGTCGGTGACGATCACGACGTCGGCAAGCCGCGCGGCAATCTCCCCCATCAGCGGCCGCTTGGTTTGGTCACGCTCTCCGGTAGCGCCGAAAACGATAATGACGCGCGGCGGGGTGTCCGCATCGGAGGGATCTCCGGCTTCCCGGCGCACCGATTCCAGCGTGCGGGCCAGCGCATCGGGGTTGTGGGCGAAGTCGACAATTGCAGCCGGGGCTTCGCCCACCAGCTGCATACGGCCCGGAACCTCTACGGTGAACGGATCGCAGCGGTCCAGGGCTTCCTGGAGCTGTGCAATTCCCACGCCCGAGGCGAGGACCATGACGGCGGCAAGGGCTGCGTTGGAAACGTTGAAGGTACCGGGCAGGCCGGTTCCCGCGCGGAGCACGGCCCCGTCGGGGCCGCGCAGCACAAAGCGGTGGCCCAGCCCGTCGCGGACGACGTCCGTTACCCGCCAGCGAGCCTCGGTGCCGTCGTCGTGCGTGGAAAGCGTCCAAACCGGAACCGGGGAGCCGGCGGCCATCCGGGCGCCCCATTCGTCGTCTACGCAGATGACTGCCTGCCGGGCCCGTTCCGTTGAAAACAAGGCAGCTTTGGCCGCGAAGTACTCTTCCATGGATCCGTGCAGGTCCAGGTGGTCCTGGGTCAGGTTGGTGAATCCGGCCACGTCAAACACGACGCCGTCCACGCGCCGGTACGAAATGGCATGCGAAGAAACTTCCATCGCGGCCGCGTCCAGGCCCTTTTCGCGCATCAGGGCGAGCAGCCCGTGCACCTGGGGCGATTCCGGCGTGGTGAGAGTGCTCGCTATGGGTTCTCCACCGGCAAGGATTTCGATGGTTCCGATGAGCCCTGTTGTCTTGCCCAGTGCACCCAGGAGGGAATTGATGAAGTAGGTGGTGGTGGTCTTGCCGTTGGTGCCCGTGACGCCGAACAGCGTGAGGCCGCTGCCGTCCCGCGGGCTGCTGCCGAAAACCGCCCCGGCCAGCGGCCCCACCAGCCGGCGCGGGTCGGACGTGACATAGACGGGCACCGGCAGTTCCGCCAGCCGGCGTGCGCCCTCGTCATCGGTAAGCACAGCCGCGGCTCCAGCCCCGGCCGCCGCGGCAGCGAAACGGGCACCATGGTGGCGGGCGCCGGGCAGCGCCACATAGAGGTCACCGGCCTGGACCTCACGGGAATTGATGGTGAGGCCCGTGAGCATGATGTCTGCTTCCCCATCCGCCGCGCGTGCGGGCTCAATCCCGGGCAGGCCGGCGGCCGCGAGCGAGTCCGCTGCTGCGCGCAGGGACACCGGTCGAACCGTTGACGGCCTCATTCCGCCTCCCCGCTGCTGCGGATTGCTTTGATCATTTGTAGGCACTGCACTGCTCCAGAAAAATTGACGTGGTACTCGAAATAGATCAGTCCGCAAGGAACTGTCCGCTTGGTGCTTGCCCGGCGACCCGCAGCCGGTTTCAGTACTCCACGGGGTACAGTTCCGGTTCCGACGAGGATGGTGCCACGTTTCGCGTGGTCAGCACCTGCTGCATGACCTTCTTGAAAGTCTTGCCGGGGTCCAGGACCTGCAGGGAACCCTCTGGCCGCTGCAGCGTCACCACCACGACGTACTGCGGATCATCCATGGGTGCAATACCAGCATAGGAGAGTGTATAGCCGTCGTATCCGCCGTTGGCCGCCGGCGCTTCGGCGGTACCGGTCTTGGATCCCACCCGGTACTGGTCCAGGGCGCCTCCCCTGCCCGATCCTTCGGCTGTGACGGTCTCCAGCATGTGTTGGACTTCACGGGCCGTTTGTTCCGAAACCACCCGGGTGGACTCTGTCTTCCCGGCAGCGGTTTCCGTTCCGTCGGCCCCGATGTAGCTGTCGATCAGGCTCGGTGCCAGCCGGACGCCGTCGTTCGCGATCGTTTGGTAGACCATCGCCGTGTGCAGGGCGGTCTGGGCCAGACCCTGGCCGAAGAGCACCGTGTATTGCTGCCTGCCGTCCCATTCCTCGGGCTTGGCCAGCAGACCCACGGTTTCACCATTCAGGCCCACGTCCAGCGGCTCCCCGATCCCGAACTTTTTCAGCCAGTCATAGCGTTCCTGCTTGGTGAGCTGCTCGCCGATCATGACCGTGCCCGTGTTCATGGACTTGGTGAAGATGCCGGCGGCCGTCATATGCACGGTGCCGTGGTCAAAGGCGTCCTTGAAAGTCTGCCCGTCAACCGTGTAGGTGGAGGGGATTTCGAACCGGGACTCCGGCTCAATGATGTCCTCTTCCAGGGCCGCCGCCATGGTGATGATCTTCGTGGTGGAACCCGGTTCGAAGGGGACGGTCACGGACAGGGGCTGCCGGTACTCGGCCGGCGTCTGGCCCGGATCGTTCGGGTCGACGGTGGTTGATTCCGCCATAGTGATGATGCGGCCGGTCTTGGCCTCGACCACCACCACGTTGCCCCAGTCCGCGTTGTACTCCTCGACCTGGCTCGCAATGGCTTGCTGGGCGAACCACTGCAGGTCACGGTCAATGCTGAGCTTGACGGAATCTCCGTCACGCACGGGGACGTCTTCATTGGTGGCATAGGGAATGCGGATTCCGTCTCCGCCTATTTCATACGTCCTGCTGCCTGCCTCACCCGCGAGGACGTCATCCTGGGTAAGCTCCATGCCCTCCTGCGGGCCGTCGGTTCCGAGGAATCCCACAATGGATCCTGCCACCGAGCCGGACGGATAGGTGCGCAGCGTGGTGCGGTCTGCGTAAATGCCGGGGAACTTCACCGCCAGGACCTTGTCCCTGATTTCCGGAGTCACGGTCTTTGCAACGAAATTGAAGCTGGCGTCCCCCAGTACCAGGCTCCTCAGGGATTCGGCGTCCTGGCCGAGGATGCCGGACAGTTCCTCGAAGGCCTGGTCAAAGGAGACCATTTCCTGGCCTTCGGACGTGCTTCGCGCGTACTCCTGATCCTCCGCGTAGGGGTGCGAAAGGGTTTGGTCCACCACAATGTCGAAGCGTTCAACGCTGCGGGCCAGATAATTGCCCTCGGAGTCCAGGATGCTGCCGCGCAGCGGCGGCACAGCCCTGGTTTGCAGCCGCTCCGCAACTGCGGTTTCCGCCATCCCCTGCGGGTCGACTGCCTGCACCTGAAAGAGGCGCACGCCGAGCACTGTCAGCAGGACCAGGGCCAGGATCAAACCTGTCCTCAGCCTGCCTGTAACGACGGCTACTCTGTGGTTCCCCTTCGCGGGGTCCTGCACTTTTGCCACAACGTATCCTCGTCACTGCCTCGTAATACTTAACTTATTGTCCGCTTCTCTGGACCGGAGCCGGAATGGTTCCGCCGTTCAGATCAGATTCCTGCACCGCGGGCGCCGGCTCCGGTTCACCTTCACCGGCCGCGGCTGATTCCGCTGCGGCCGCTTCCCGTTCTTCAGCTGCCCTTGCCGACTCGACCACCGGTGCCGGAGCCTCCGCGGCGGGCACAGCCGGGGCAACCGGCTGCGTCAGCACATTGGGGGCGGGAATCAGGACAGCCGGCGCGTCGGCTTCCTCCGCCGGCACGGGGTCCCCTGTTACAGCCAGCGTCTGAAGATCGATGCTTCCAAACGAGGACGAAGTGACCATCCCCAGTTCAGCGGCTTCCGCAGCCAGGACCTGGGGAGCCTGGTGGTTCTCCAGCTGCTGGGTCAGCGCCTCGTTGCGCTGTGCCAGTTCAGTGCGCTCATTCTGCAGCTGGACCAGCTGATACTGCCCGCTCGAAACGGAGATGTTCAGCAGCAGGACTGCGCCCAATCCGAGGATGAGCGTAATGAAACAGAGAATAACAACGGGAGCACGCCGGCGGCGCTGCACCGCCGCAGGTACCACGGACAGCGGCGTCCTCCGGCGCGGTGCCGGAGCGGAAGGTGCCGGACGAACCGGAGCCGGATTCCAATCCAGCGCCCGGGCGGTGTTGCCGTGCGTGGTGCGGCGGTGTCCGGCGATCCCTGTGTGGGGCCGGGTCTGTACCTGTGTCATGAATCTGCCCCGTCGGTAGCCATGCGAATCCGTTCCACGGCCCGCAGTTTCGCGGAGGCAGCACGGGGATTTTCAGCAATTTCTTCTTCGGTGGGAACCTCGGTTCCCTTGGTCAGCCGGTTCAGCTGCGCCTTGTGTTGTTCCAGTTCCACCGGGAAACCCTTGGGGGCGGAGGACCGGGCACCGGCCGCGAACACGCCCTTGACGATCTTGTCTTCCAGCGAGTGGTAGGACATGACCACCACCCGGCCACCAAGGTTCAGGACCGAGAGTGAGGCGGGGATGGCACGCTCCAGGACGTCCAGCTCTTCGTTAACCTCGATCCGCAGGGCCTGGAAGGTCCGTTTTGCGGGATGGCCCCCTGTGCGGGCAGCTCCGGCAGGCACGACGGCACGGATGGCATCGACCAGTTCCCCCGTGGTGGTGAAGGGCTTTTCAGCGCGGGTGGACACAATCGCCGAAGCAATACGGCCGGCGAATTTTTCCTCACCCCATTTGCGGATGATCGAAACCAGGTCCGCTTCGCTGTAGCTGTTAACGATGTCAGCCGCGGTGCGCCCGCGGCTGACATCCATCCGCATGTCCAGCGGTGCATCGTAGGAGTAGGCGAATCCCCTGTCCCGCTCGTCGAGCTGAAGCGAGGACACGCCCAGATCAAAGAGCGCCCCGTCGATGCCGGTAAAACCCAGGTCCCGGACAACATCGGCAATTTCGTCGTACACAGCGTGCACGAGGTCAATGCGGTCCTCGAATGGAGCCAGACGTTCTCCGGCCAGGGCCAGTGCCTGCCGGTCCCGGTCGATGCCGATCACGTGCAGCTGGGGGAAGCGTTCCAGCATGGCTTCGGTGTGTCCGCCCATGCCAAGGGTTGCATCCACAACCACAGCACTGCCGTGGTCTGCCACGGCTTTGTCGATGGCAGGTGCCAGCAAGTTAATACAGCGGTCACGCAGCACCGGAACATGCCGTTCCTCGGTAGGGCGTTCTTCGCTCATCTGCTGTCCTTCCGCGTCCGGGACGGCGGTGTAGTTCTTGAATCAGACCCCCATCCGCGCCTCACGCTGCGGCGCCTGGCTCCGGGGAAGTGAAGTCAGGTGCCGGCCCTGCGGGGCGGCTGGAGATCTCATGCAAGAATCCGCTGCATCCGGTTCCTGCGTGGTGGTGTGGTTGACGTGGTTATGTTTTGCTGAATTTTGTGCTGTTTGCCGGGTAGTGCCGTTGATCGCAAGCTGTCTAGAAGACCCCTGGAATGGTGTCCTCGTCGGTTTCCGAGAACGCCGTTTCCTGCTCTTCCAAGTAGGTCTGCCACGCCGCGGCGTCCCAGATTTCAGCCCTGGTGCCTGCGCCGATCACGGCCAACTCGCGGCCGAGTCCGGCGTAGGACCGCAGTGCCGGCGGAATGGTGATCCGGCCCTGCTTGTCCGGGACTTCATCTGAGGCTCCCGAGAGGAAAACCCGAATGTAGTCACGTGCCTGGCGTGAGGAAAGCGGAGCTTCCCTCATCTGCTCATGCACCCGTTCAAACTCTTTCTGGCTAAAAACGTAGATGCAGCGTTCCTGCCCCCTGGTAAGCACCAACCCGCCGGCCAGTTCCTCGCGGAATTTCGCCGGCAGGATGAGCCGCCCTTTTTCGTCCAAGCGAGGTGAATGGGTTCCGAGGAACATCAGTCACCGCCTGTCCAAATTGGGAGAAGTTCCTCCTGCTGTACCTGCTTTGCTGCCCCTACGCTCTTATGGCCTCCACTTTACTCCACTTCCCTCCACAGTCAACGATCCAGCCCCGTGGTTTGCGGCGCGTCGGGCCTTTTCTTCCGCAGAATGACGCGGATCGCGGCTGGTGGAGGATTCCGACGCCCGGGAGCGGACCGGAAGGGGGTTTTCTGCTCCTTCACCCACAAAAAAGACCCGCCTGCGGCGGGTCTTTAGTGGAGGGGTGCCGGACGGGGAGGAAAGTGGAGCGGACCCTCAGCCCTGCGGGTTACTGATCCCGCTTGCGCTCATCCCATTTGTTTTCCAGATTGCTCATAAAGTTCTTTGGCGCACTCGCCTCACGCTCTTTCCTGCGTGCCGGCGAGTCCGGCTGTACGTTCCGTTTGCCGCGCGTCGTCGCGTAGTAAACTCCCGCCCCCATGACCAGGAAGCCCAGTATTCCCAAGACAAGACTGAACGGCGTGTCGGAGGCGACGCCCCCGAGCAGCAGTCCGATCCCCGCAACGGCAACCAGAGCACCAAGCACAATCCGCCTGGTGGATATACCCGTGGGTGCCGGGGTTGCCATGGAATTGGCAAATTTGGGGTCCTCGGCGTGTAATTGCTGCTCCAACTGGTCCAGCAAGCGCTGCTCGTGTTCCGAGAGTGCCATTACTGCCTCCTTGCGGTCCGAAATACCCATGTCAAGCAACCAACGATCCCCGTGCCGGGACGGTTCCCACCGCCGGCTTCCCGGAGAACTTAGGTGATCCCCCGGCTACGCCGGGCAGTTCACCTGGACCGACAATCCGGGCAGAACGCGTGTTGTGCTTACTTTCTAGGATAGGTGGCAATTTCATCCGAGGAAAGCGGTGGGGACGCTGCCGGGATCCATTCCGCCTAGGGCTTAGCTGGTTTCCTCTCCCGCAGTGCCCGTCCCGCCCGGAGCCCGGCCGGAACGCCCCCGGCGTGAGGGATTCAAAAGCCTGGCCGGCATGACGCCCAGCTCACCGAAACGGGCGTTGATCTTATCCAGCGTGTCCTCGGCAGACCGCCAGTTGTCGTCGCGGCCGTCCAGTGTCAGCTGAACTGCCGCCCCTTCCGCAGGCTCCAGCCGCTCGGCCCTCAGGCCGATCAGCCGCACGCTCATTCGGCGGGGACCCAGGGCAGTGAGCAGGGCCCGCGATTCTTCGTAAATTAATTGGGCGCTGTCAACGGGCTCCCGCAGGGTCCGGGTTCTGGTGAGGGTGGAGAAATCCGCATACCGCAGCTTGAGGGACACTGCACGGCACTGCAGCCCGGCCGCCCGCAACCGGACTGCCGTCTTGTGAGCCAGGCGGAGCAATTCCGTATGCAGCGTCTCATCGTCAGATACATCCCGCGCGAAAGTCTCTTCCGCTCCAATGCTCTTTTCCCGGCGCACCGGAGTGACTGTGCGGGGATCCCTCCCCCAGGCCAGCTCGTAGACATGCTCTCCGGTGACTCCAAGGAGCCGCTTCAGAACACTGACGGGCGTGCGGGCCACGTCCTCCACCGTGGATATCCCCACCCGTGCAAGGGTTTCCCGGGTTTTGGCACCCACACCCCACAGGGCCGAGACGTTCAAGGTGTGGAGATAGGCCACTGTTTCATCGCGGGGAATCAGCAGCAGCCCGTCCGGCTTGGAACGGGTGGAGGCAATCTTCGCCACGAACTTGGTGGACGCGATGCCAACGCTGGCGGTAATCCCGAGTTCCGAGGCCACCCGCTGACGGATCAGCTCCCCGATGGCACGCGGCGGGCCGAGCAGGCGCATGGCTCCGGCAATATCCAAAAAGGCCTCATCAACACTGAGCGGTTCCACCAGCGGAGTAATGGATTCGAAGATGGCCATGAGCCGGCCGGACACATCACGGTAATCCTCATGGTGGGGCTCCAGGATGACAGCCTGCGGACACAGCCGAAAGGCCCGGGACATGGGCATGGCCGAGTGGACGCCGTAGCGGCGTGCTTCATAGGAAGCGGACAGTACAACTGATCGGCCGCCGAGTCCGCCCACAATGACGGGACGGCCGGCCAGTTCGGGTCGCTTGAGCAATTCCACCGACACGTAGAAGGCATCCATGTCCACGTGCATGATGGTGCAGTCGCGGTTTTCGCTGGGGCCGTTGCTCACTCCTTCATGGTAGACAACGGGTCCGACGTTTGCGTTTCGCCTAGACTGGGGACCAGATCCTGACCTCCCAGCAGATGCGGATACCCATGAAAAAGCTCCCGATTGCCCTTACTGCCGCCGCCGTCCTCCTGGCGGCCGCAGGCTGCACCTCGGATTCGGACACTACAGAAACCGGAACTTCCGCACCCTCTGCCCCGGTATCTTCTTCCGCCGCGGTCTCTCCGTCGGCAAGCGGCTCTGCGTCCTCATCCGGTCCGTCAGCCTCCGCCGGCGCCTCGGAATCAGCGGACAGTACGGCCACCCCTTCAACAACCTCCACCTCCACCGCTATTGCTGAGGGCTTCCCCACGGATCTGATTCCGCTGCTGCCGGGATCGACGGCGCTGACCACCAGCTTCGAGGAGACCGACGCCCTCTTTACTGCTTCGCTGAGCGGCAGCACTGATTCGCCCGCCAAGGAGATTTTGGCCTTCTATGCCAAGACGTTCTCCGATCAGGGCTTCACGCCCTCCGACCCCGAGGAACAGGGACCGGCTACCGTGCAGCAGTTTGTCCGTTCCGGCGGAGACGACACCGCCAATGTGACAGTGGTCTCGCGCGACGGCAGCTTCTTCTACACTGCCAGCATCAACACGCTTCCCGAGTCAGACAAGTAAGGCCCGGCCATGCCTACAGCAATCCCGTCGCCCGACGCCGACGCAGCCCGTGAACAGTCCTCCTACCGTGAACACCTCGGTGCGGAACTGGACGCGTTCCTTTCCGAACAGCAGGCCGTGCTGCAGGACGTATCCATGGAATCGCTTCCCCTCCTGGATGCCGTCTCGGCCCTGGCCCAGGGCGGCAAGCGCCTGCGGGCGCTCCTGAACTATTGGGGCTGGCGCGGTGCCGGCGGAGCCGAACTCGCCCTGCCTGCGGTGCGCTCAGGCGTCGCGCTGGAACTGTTCCAGAGTGCTGCCCTGATCCACGATGACATTATCGACCGCTCCGACACACGGCGAGGCGGCCCCAGCGTGCACCGGCGCTTCAGCACAGCCCACAGCGACGCATCCTGGCATTTGGACGGAACGCATTTCGGGTCCTCGGCCGCCATTCTGGCCGGCGACCTGTGTCTGTCACTGAGCGAGGAAATGTTCGCCGCGGTGGGCGCCCAGGCAGCGCACGGGACACCGGCACGGCGTATCTTCAACCGGATGCGCACCGAAGTCATGGCAGGCCAGTATCTGGATATTCTCGAGGAAGTTGTCGGCCCTACACACGAGCCCGACCGCGCCGTCGTCCGGGCCAGGAATATCCTGCGCTATAAATCCGCCAAATACACCACCGAGCATCCCCTGACCCTGGGCGGCGCCCTGGCCGGGGCAGCACCGGAACTGCTGGACTGGTACTCCCGGTTCGCGCTGCCGCTGGGGGAAGCGTTCCAGCTGCGCGACGACGTCCTGGGCGTCTTTGGTGACCCGGTACAAACGGGCAAGCCCGCCGGAGATGATCTGCGGGAGGGCAAGCGCACTGTCCTGGTCGCCTACGCGTTGGCCCTGGGCGGACCTTCGGCGCAGGATGCCGTTGCCGCCGGCCTGGGCAGGGAGGACCTGGATGACGACGGCGTGGCCCGCCTGCGCTCCCTTATAGAGGAGACGGGGGCGCTGGCCGCCACGGAAACCCTCATTGAGGGCCATACCCGCGCTGCCTTTGACGCCCTGGACCAGATGCCCGTCGATGATGTCACCCGGGCAGCCCTGCGTTCCCTGGCACACGCGGCAGTGACCCGGACCGCCTGACCTTCGAAGTCTTCCGGACCCGGGTCCGGAAGAACCTTCCCGCTGCAGCGGACAAGAAAACAGCGGCTCCCGTTTGAAACGGGAGCCGCTGTTTATATGCTCAGGGCCTGAATCATGCCGAAAGTTCGAATTACCAGCCCAGGGCCTGGGCGCGGCGGCGGATTTCCGTCTTCCGTCCCTCACGCAGGGCATCCACCGGGCGCCCCGGCAGGGAGTCATCCGCAGTAAAGAGCCAGCGGATCATTTCAACGTCGTTGTAGCCGGCATCAATGAGCACGGAAATGGTGCCCTTCAAACTGTCCAGCACCGCGCCGTCGTCAATAAACGCGGCGGGGATACTGCGTATTTTGCGCTCCCCGAGGCGCACGGCCACGAGAGCACGCTCTTCGAGCATGCTGTGCACCTTGGTAATCGAAACGTTCAGTTTTTCAGCCACATCGGGCAGGGTCAGCCAATCGGAAACAAGTTCCTCGAGTTCAGTCACTCTCCTAGGTTCCCACGGGAACCCGTCCGCGGGCCAGTTGGAAGGCGTTGTGGAACCGGAACCCCTGTTCAGGCGGTACTCAGGTATTGCTCTGAGTCTCGGTAGTGTAAATTCGCATACGTCACAGAAATAACTTCTGTCACACTCGCACCACTGCACGCCGCGTAATTCCCCCAGTTGCCTTTAAGGCCACGCCGTTTACAGATGAGGAAACAACCCTTTATGACTGCACAGTCGATTCAGGGAAGCAATTCCCCCCGCTCCGCTTCCAGGGGAATGCCCCGCAAATTGAGTGTCGCCGTGACCGCCGCGGCTATTCCCGCGGTCATGATGTCCGCGCTCGCCCTTGCGGCACCGGCACAGGCAGTCTCCGCCGCTCCGGACGCCGCGCCCTTCTCGCAGCTGCCGCTGCAGGCCGTTAAGAACATGACTGCCGTCTCCGTGGCCGGCGTGGCTGCCCCGTTTGAGCTCGCTGCTCAGATTCCCGTCACGATCCTTGCCCAATCCAGTGTCCCGGGCACCCACCGCATCGAAGCCGGAGACACCGTCAGCTCCATTGCCGCCGCTTACGGATTTTCCATTGACGAAGTACTGCGGGCCAACAATCTCCAAAGCACCTCGCTGATCTTTGCGGGCGAAGAACTTCGGCTGCCGGGATCAGGTACTGCTGCAGCCGCCCCCTCCGCTCCTGCCGCGGCTGCCGGGACGTACACGGTACAAGCCGGTGACACCCTCGGCGCCGTCGCTGCGAACCACGGCGTCAGTCTGGACAGTGTCCTGGCTGCGAACAACCTGACCATGACCTCCATCATCCGCCCCGGACAGGAAATCTCCCTCTCCGGCGGTTCGGCACCGTCAGCCGTCACGGCTGTATCGTCTGCACCCGCCGCAACCCATACCGTGGCAGCCGGCGATACCCTCACCGGAATTGCCGCCCGCCACAACATGGGCCTGGCTGACCTGATGGCCGCCAACGGCATGGATGACTCCAGCATCCTGTTCCCGGGCGACGTCGTCGTTCTTTCCGGCGGAGGCGCAGTGACCACCCTGGCCAGTGCGCCGGCGGAAGCCGCTCCCGCGGATCTGGTTCCCAATACCTTCCTGCACTACACCTACCCGGACCACGTGGTTGCCAACGCCAATGTGAACAAGCACGCGCTCAACAACACGGCCGTTCCCAGCCAGGCGGACATGCAGCAGATTGTTGCCCAGACGGCCGTACAGATGGGCGTGGATCCCGCCCTGGCCATGGCGTTTTCCTACCAGGAGTCCGGCTTCGACCAGCGGGCTGTATCCCCCGCCAACGCCATCGGCGCCATGCAGGTCATCCCCACCTCGGGTGACTGGGCCTCTGATCTGGTGGGCCGCCAGTTGAACCTCCTTGATCCCTATGACAACGCCACCGCAGGCGTGGCGATCATCCGTTCGCTGCTCTCCACCAGCGACAGCCTGGAAAATGCTGTGGCGTCTTATTACCAGGGCCAGTACTCGGTGACAACGCAGGGCATGTACGAGGACACCCGCGGATACGTGGCCTCGGTATTGGCCCACCGCCAGTCCTTCAGCTGACAAGCCTGACCCACACGCGGGGCAGGGGCCGGATCGGTGTCGATCCGGCCCCTGCCCTTTCGCACACGTAGGATCAAAGAGTGCATGAATCCGTGAATGATCCCCTAGTCGGCACCGTAGTGGACGATCGCTACCGGGTGCTGTCCCGTATTGCCCGCGGCGGCATGTCCACGGTCTATCTGGCCACTGACCTGAGACTGGACCGCAACGTTGCGTTGAAGGTCCTCTACCCGCATCTTGCCGCCGACAGGGGTTTCCTGGACCGCTTCGAGCGGGAAGCAAAGTCCGCCGCCCGGCTGTCCCATCCGCACGTCGTCGGAGTCCTTGACCAGGGCTTTGCGGAAAACCTTGCCTATCTGGTGATGGAGTACGTGCCGGGCAAGACGCTGCGCGAACTGCTGGAAACACGGACACGGCTCTCCCCCCGGCTCGCCCTTGCCCTGCTTGACGCCGTGGTTGACGGACTGGCCGCCGCCCATGACGCAGGCCTGATCCACCGGGACGTCAAACCGGAGAACGTCCTGCTGGCGGACAACGGCAGCATTAAGATTGCCGACTTTGGCCTGGCCCGGGCAGTATCCACCAGCACCAACACCGGCACCCTGGTGGGAACGGTTGCCTATCTGGCTCCCGAGCTCGTCACCGGCACCGGCGCCGACGAACGCAGCGACGTGTATTCCGCGGGCATCATGCTGTATGAAATGCTCACCGGTGTCCAGCCTTTCACCGGCACCGTCCCCATCCAGGTTGCCTTCCAGCACGTCCATTCCACTGTTCCCGCGCCCTCGGAAACCTGTCCGGGGCTGGCTGCGGATCTGGATGAGCTGGTCCAGTGGTGCACCGCTCCTGATCCGGATAACCGGCCGGTGAACGGCAGAGCCCTGCTGGGCGAGCTCCGCCACATCCGGACCTCCCTGACCGATGACCAGCTGGATTTCCAGTGCCCGGACCCCGGTCCCCGGACCGGCGGTGAACAGGACGGCACCACCGGCCGGCTGCCGGACGGATCCGGCACCCCCGAGGGTGCCGGTCCGGATGCCACCACCGCTCTGCCTCGTCCCGCAGGCGCCACGGAGGTCATGTCGGCATCCGCCCGGGGAACCGCCGACGCCGGTACCTATCCCACAGAGGTCATCTCCCGCACCGGCACCCGGACCACGGTCTTTCCTGCCGGCAGCCGCGGGGGCTCCGGTTCCCTGCCGCCGGCCGGCACGGACGGGAGCGGCGGAACCGGTGGACCTGGCGGATCTGATGAATACGATCCCGACGGCGAAGCGGCGCAGCAGGCCGCGCCGGGAGGCCGTGCGGAACGGAGACAGGCCCGCCGGGAGTACAAGGCCCTGGCACGCCGAAGCAGCCGCGACGCACATCGTCCCGAAGTATCCCTGCGCCGGGGACGTCCCCGACGCCGCGGTGCTCTTTTGGCGGTGCTGGCCGTGCTGCTCATCGCTGCCGCCGTCTTTACCGGCTGGTTTTTCGGCCGCGGCCCGGGCGCCGTCGTTTCCGTCCCCGACGTGGCCAACGTTTCCCGGGAAGCCGCCGGGGCCCTGCTCAGCGGCGAAGGCCTCAAATACACCACCAATGAGATCCATGACGAGATGGTCGCGGCCGGACTTGCGGTAGGAACGGATCCGGATGCCCCGGCGGAAGTCCGGCGCTACCAGCCGGTGACCCTGCTCATCAGCAAGGGACCGGAATTATTCGACGTGCCCAACGTGGTGCAGCGAACCCTTGAGGCGGCCGGCGAGAACATCACCGACGCCGGGCTCTCGGTGGGAGCAGTCACTGAAGAACACAGCGAAACCGTCGATGCCGGAAAGGTCATCAGCCAGTTCCCCGCTCCCGATACCCAGCTGCGGCGGGACTCGGCCGTCAACATGGTGGTCTCCCTTGGCCCCGCCCCGGTGGAGGTTCCGTCCGTGGTCGGGAAAACAGAGGACGAAGCCGTACAGCTCCTTGAAGAAGCCGGGCTCACGGCGGAGGTGCTTCCCGATCGGGTGAACAGCCCGGATATCCAGGACGGGTCCGTAGCCGCGCAGACTCCGGCCTCAGGCCTGGCGGACCGCGGCTCCACCGTAACGCTGACCGTGTCCAAGGGTCCGGTGATGGTTCAGGTACCGAACGTGGTTCGCCAGTCCCCCGACTCCGCGCGGGCGCAGCTGGAGGACCTGGGCTTCCAGGTCCAGATCAGTGAATTGCTGGGCGGACTGCTGGGCATCGTCCAGTCGCAGGATCCAAGCGGCGGATCCATGGCCCCGGAGGGGTCGGTCATCACGCTGCGCGTGGTCTAACGCAAAAGTGCACGCCCCGGGAGGCGTGCACTTTGCGTTAGCGGATTACCAAATTAGGGTTTTTTGTCTTACCCCCGGGGCTTGTCTTACTCGCCCCTAGTCACCTTTGCGGGACAGCGCACCGGCCACAAGGAACGCCATTTCGAGGGACTGCATGTGGTTCAGGCGCGGATCACACACCGACTCATACCCTTCGAGGAACGCTTCCTGGTCAATCGGGTCTGCTCCGCCGAGGCACTCGGCTACGTCGTCGCCGGTCATTTCAACGTGCAGACCGCCGGGGAAGGTGCCCAGTGAACTGTGCACCTCGAAGAAGCCGCGGACCTCGTCCATCACGTCGTCGAAGTTCCGGGTCTTGTAGCCGTTGGGCGAGGTGACGGTGTTACCGTGCATCGGGTCCGTCACCCAAAGAACCTGCGCACCCGAGGCAGTGACGCGCTCCACCAGCGGAGGAAGCTTCTCACGGATGTTCTGTGCCCCCATGCGGGTGATAAACGTCAGGCGGCCCGGCTCGCGTTCCGGATCCAGCTTGTCGATCAGGGCCAGGGCATCCTCGGGCTTGGTGTTGGGGCCAAGCTTCACACCGATCGGGTTGCGCACCTTGGACAGGAAATCCACATGGGCGGAGTCCAGGTCGCGGGTACGCTCACCGATCCACAGGAAGTGCCCCGAGGTGTCGTACGGCTGCCCGGTGCGGGAATCGATGCGGGTCAATGCCCGCTCGTAGTCCAGCAGGAGGGCTTCATGGCTGGCGAAGAACTCCACACGCTTCAACGCCTCGAAGTCCGCTCCGCAGGCATCCATGAACCTCACGGCACGGTCGATTTCCCGGGCGAGTGACTCGTAGCGCGAATGCGCCGGATTGGAGGTGAATCCCTTGTTCCAGTGGTGCACCAGCCGCAGGTCCGCGAAACCGCCCTGGGTAAAGGCGCGGATCAGGTTCAAGGTGGAAGCGGACGTGTGGTACGCACGGACCATCCGCGCCGGGTTATGTTCCCGGGACTCGGGAGTGAAGTCGTAACCGTTCACCATGTCACCGCGGTATGCGGGCAGGGTCTGTCCCGCCCGCGTCTCATCGTTCGACGAGCGGGGCTTGGCAAACTGTCCGGCCATCCGGCCCATCTTGATGACCGGCAGGGACGCCCCGTAGGTGAGGACAACGGCCATCTGCAGGATGGTCTTTACCCGGGCACTGATTTTGTCAGCGGTGGCTCCGTCGAAGGTTTCAGCACAGTCGCCGCCCTGCAGCAGGAAGGCTTTACCCTGGGCCGCTGCCGCCAAACGGTCACGGAGAATGTCCACTTCACCCGCAAACACCAGCGGAGGAACCATGGACAGCTCGGCAATGGCTGCGTCATAACCCGGGTGATCGCGCCAAGTAGGCTGCTGTGCGATCGGCAACGACCGCCAGTCATCCAAGCCCGGATAGTCCGCCGCACCCTGCCGTGCTGCGGAGGAGGAATCTACTGCGTTGTCAACTGGAGTGTAGGTCACGCCTTTAAGGGTACTGTCTGGACCCCGCCCGGGCAGAAGCGTTCAACCTGTGGGCGTAACCTGGCGTGGCTTGGACGCAATATTGCCCGGGTGCAGGCTGCTTCGTTCACCGGCTGCGCCCGGCCCGTAGCCGCGGAAATCCCGCTGGCCGGGACCGGGGTCCGCGGCGGGCGCCCGGCCTGATTGAGTGGCCAACCACTCACTTATTGGAGGAGCTCAACGATGAGCAACGAACAACCGTCGCGCCCGGTGGATAGCCGGTCCATTACAGGGTATGACCACGAAACGGATGTTTTGGTCATTGGGTACGGCTGCGCCGGAGCGGCCGCCGCCCTGGAAGCCCGAAGCCAGGGTGCTGAGGTGATCATCCTGGAACGTGCCGGCGGCGCAGGAGGATCCTCCGCGCTCTCCGGCGGCGAGATCTATCTGGGCGGCGGCACTCCCATCCAGCAGGCCTGCGGGTTCACCGACAGTGCCGGGGAGATGGAAGCATACCTGCTGGCGGCTCTGGGCCCCCACGCCGACGCCGGCAAAGTCCGGGCCTATTGCCGCGGCAGCGTGGATCACTATGAATGGCTGACCAGGCAGGGGGTGCCGTTCAAGCCGTCATTCTGGGAATCACCCTCCTGGGTTCCTCCGACGGACGACGGCCTGATGTGGCTGGGCGAAAACGCCGAGCCGTTCGCCGGCCTCGCCAAACCCGCTCCCCGCGGACACCGGGTGACAGCGGAAGGGTTTGGCGGAAAAGTACTCATGGACCGGCTCGTCGGCGCTGTCAACGCGGCAGGCGCCGGGGTGCACACCGACACATATGCAACCCGCCTCATCCTTGAGGACTCCAAGGTTGCAGGCGTCACCGCCCGGCGTTTTGGGAAAACCCTGACCTACCGGGCACGCCGCGGGGTCATCCTCACCACCGGAGGGTTTGCCGACAATCCCGGGATGGTGGCGCAGCACGCGCCGTTGCTGACCGGCTGGGGTGTCACGAGCGACGGAGGAGATGACGGGCACGGCATCGAGATGGCCCAGGCAGCGGGCGCCGGCATCCAAAACATGGCAGCCGCCCAAGTGGGGATTTCCCTGGTGCCGGGGTTGGCGGTGCGGGGCATGCTGGTCAACGCCGCGGGCCAGCGCTTCATCAATGAAGACCAGTACCCCGGTTTGCTGGGCCAGGCAGCATTGTTCCGCCAGGACCTCCGGGTGTGGATCATCCTCGATGAAACGGCCTTCGAGGAGGTGCCGGAGGATGAACGCTGGGGCGTGCTGCCGCATCTCGTGGCCGAAACCCCGGAGGAGCTGGAGCAGGAGATCGGCATGCCGGAGGGTGCGTTGAGCGTTGCGGTGGCCGAATACAACAGGCACGCAGCCAGGGGTGAGGACCCGTACTTCCATAAAAACAAACGGTGGCTGCGTCCCCTGGAAGCACCGTTTGCCGCCATCGATGTCAGCCGGGGAATGTCCTCACCCGAACTGGGCGCATCGCGCGGCGGGGCCAAGGTCTTCACACTCGGCGGCCTGCGGACCGACACCAACGGTACCGTCCTGGATGTTTCAGGATTCCCTGTCCCCGGCCTGTACGCCGCCGGCCGTGCGACGTCCGGGCTGCACGGCCAGGGCTACATCAGCGGCACATCCCTCGGGGACGGCACCTTCTTTGGCCGTCGTGCCGGAGCTGCGGCAGCTGCGGCAGGCTAACCGGCGCGGCTCAGGCGCCCTGCGGCTCGGTGTCTTCAGGTTCGATGCCTGCCTCTGCCGGCGGTGTTTTCCGGCGGCCGATCATTGTGACCGTGCCGGCTCCGCGGGACCGGCTGCGCCGTCCCCGGCGGCATCGCTGCCCGTACCGGCGGCCGGCGGCAGCGGACGGGAGCGGCCGCCGGGCTGAACCGGATACGCTGCATCCGTGCCGCCGGCAGAGCCGGATCCGGCGGAACCCGTTGCACCGTGGTCGCTCCCGGGCAGGCGCACCGCTGCGCTGCGGGCTTCGGAACTCTTGGAGACCCTGCGGGCAGCCGCCTGTTTTTCCTTCATGGTGCTGGCATACACATCCACGTACTCCTGGCCGGAAAGACGCATCAGTTCGTACATGATCTCGTCAGTCACTGAACGCTGGATAAACCGGTCATTCTCCATGCCCGCGTACCGGGAGAAGTCCAGGGGCTCGCCCACAATGATGCCGATGCGGCGGATATTGGGGATCCTCCGGCCGATCGGTTGGACCTTGTCAGTGCCGATCATGGCGACCGGGATCACCGGAACACCCGTCTTCAGCACAAGTTTGGCCACCCCGGTCTTGCCGCGGTACAGACGGCCGTCCGGGCTGCGCGTTCCCTCCGGGTAGATACCCAGAAGCCCGCCGTTTTCCAGCACGTCCACCCCTGCGTTCAGGGAGCTTGCCGATGCGGCGCCGCCGGACCGGTCCATCGGCAGCTGATTGGTGAGCCGGAAGAAAGCAGCGGTGAGCTTGCCTTTGAGTCCCTTGCCGGTGAAGTACTCGGACTTTGCCAGGAAACTGACGGGGCGCGGCACCGCCAGCGGCAGGAAGATCGAATCGGAGAAGGACAGGTGGTTGCTCACCAGCACAGCCGGCCCGGTTTCGGGCACGTTATCCATGCCTTTGACCCAGGGCCTAAAGAGCAGGTTGACCACCGGTCCGATGAAAATGGTCTTCATCACCCAATAGAACACGTAAGCCAGCTCTCCTGTCCGAGACATAACAAATCAGGGACCCGGTTTGGTTTCCCATCTCCTACTCTATGCGCCCGCCTGCCCCGGCTGTATTCAGGCGCTCGGACGCGGCGCAACTTTGGGTGCCGCAGGGGTGGAAAAGCCGGTCCCGGATGCAACCATAGAGATATGACTTCCCTACCGGGCGCAGCTGCCTTTTCCAGCGGCGGACATGGCGCAAACGCCGCCACAGGTGTTCTCCTGAGCCACGGGTTTACCGGTTCTCCGGTCAGCATGGCGGCCTGGGCACGGCACCTTGCGGACCAGGGCTACGCGGTGAGCCTTCCCCTTCTTCCCGGGCACGGGACCACCTGGCAGGAGCTGGCACGTACCCCGTGGGAGCGCTGGTATGAAGGCTATGACGATGCTTACCAGGAGCTGGCCGGCCGCACTGACCGTGTTGTTGCCGCGGGACTGTCGATGGGCGGCACGCTCGCCCTGCGCCTTGCCGCGTACCGCCCGGTGGCCGGCGTGGCAGTGGTGAATCCCGGCCTGACGATTGATGATCCGCGGGCCAGATACTCCGGATTCCTCAAATACGTCCTAAGGTCCGTGCCTGCCATCGGCAACAACATCAAGCTCCCCGGACAGGATGAGGGCGCCTACACGCGCACCCCGGTGGGCGGCGTCCACCAGCTGATGCGGTTATTCAAGGACACGACGGCGGCTCTGCCGGGGATCAACGCACCGGTCATTGCCTTCCGTTCCGCAGTGGACCCGGTGGTCCCGGAATCCAGCATGGATGTTCTTCGCCGCCGTCTCGGCAGCGCTTTGGAGGTTGTCCCCTTGGAAAACAGCTACCATGTGGCCACCATGGACCACGATGCCCCCTTGATTTTCGACCGTTCCTCCCAGTTCATCCAAAGGATCAGTGCAGGTGCCGCAGCATGAAAGAACGTGAACCGGAACGCAACGAATCCACCGACGAGGCAGCTTGGCTTGACCTTGTTTCACGGCTGCAGAATATGCCGACCGATGGAACCCACGGCGGCCGTGACGCGCCCGGTCCGCCCCGGGCAACAGGCACTGACGAACCAAACGGTGGAGCGGATGCCGGGGACACCCGTGATTCGGAGGGAACCGGCGTCCCCGCTGAAGAGGATGCCGGTCAGGGCCATGCCGGCGGTCCGGTTCCGCGGTCCGCCGCGGAGCGAACGCGCGCCATCTTCGAGAACCAGCCGTTCCGGACAGTCCCGCCCCGGGGGCCGCGGGATTACGACGAACCGGAGGAGCTCGAATCCGAGGGCGAGTTTGTTCCTCCGGAACCGCCGCCGTTCAGCACGGGTGAGCCGCTGGTTGTCCTGGCCTGGATAGGTGCAGTCGGCGGACCCATCCTGCTGCTGGTTTTTGCCATGTTCTGGCGGGGCGCGCCGGTGGCGGTGATTCTGGGCGTCATCGCGCTCTTCGTGGCTGCGGCCGGCTATTTGCTCTTCCGGCTGCCCCAGCACCACGACGACGACGGGGCGGCCGTCTAGGGTACGGGTCCGGCACCCTCCCCGACAGGGCGTCAGCGCCGGGCGGCGATCCGCGACAGGTCAGCTGCCCCGATCATTCCGGCCGCGGGTCCCAGGGCCGCCAACTCCAGACGCGCGGCCGGACGGAACCCCCGTCCGGTCAGGTTGCGGGCAAAGGACCGCCGGGCCGGCTCCAGCAGGAGGTCTCCGGCGGCACTTAGTCCGCCGCCCACCACAAACATGCCGGGATCCAGGGCGGCAGCCAGGTTTGCCAGGCCAAGGCCCAGCCATTGACCCACTTCATCGAGCAGTTCCACGGACGCCTGATCTCCGTCGAGGGCCATCCTCGTGACCACTGCGCCGGTAATGCCGCTGATGTTTCCGTCCACGGCACGCAGCAATTCCTGTGCCACCGGAGAGTTGGCGGCTGCCAGTTCACGGGCTTCACGGCCGAGGGCGTTGCCCGAGGCATATTGTTCCCAGCAGCCTCGGTTCCCGCACTCGCAGCGCTGTCCGCCCGGCATGATGATCTGGTGGCCGAATTCCCCTGCCACACCGAAACGCCCGCGCTCCAGGCGTCCGTCCATGATCATTGCGCCGCCTATGCCGGTGCCGAGCGTGACACAGACCAGCCGGCTCTGCCCCAGGCCGGATCCGAACCGCCATTCGGCCCAGGCGGCGGCATCCGCGTCGTTGACCAGGTAGACGCGCCGGCGCAGCAGCCGTTCGAGGTTTTCCCGCAGTGGCTCGTTGCGCCAGGCCAAATGCGGACTGAACAGAACGGTACTTCCGGCAAGGTCCATCCAGCCGGCGGCACCGATACCAACCGACCAGACGTGGTGGTTGGCGGACAACTCGGCCACCAGGTCCGCGATGACCGACTCCACTTCGCGCGGATCCTGCCCGGGCGTTGACCGGCGCGCCTCCGCGAGGACCCTGCCGTCGCCGTCGATGAGGCCGGCCGCCACCTTGGTGCCGCCGATGTCGATGCCGATGGCCAGGCCGCGCCGGCGCATTCGGTTGGGCAGCCGCATGGGCCGGCGTGCGGAAAACGGTTCAGTTCCGCGGCGCTGCCACGGGATAGGTGACGAACGGGGTGCGGGCGCTGGGTTTACGGGGGGCATCAATCGTCCATTCTATTCGCCGCCGCGCTCACCGTGAAAGCGTTATTGGTTCGAAAAGTTACCGGCCGGTACTAAATGTGATCCACGTTATAGGCTGTTCTGTAATGTCTGCGTAATCGTCCGCGGGGCAGCCGGATATCGAAGGAGCTATCATGCGTGAGTTCAGTGTTCCCCCCAGGGTGGAGTCGCCCCTGGAGACCAACACCACCGACCTGCTGCTGGAGCAGGCGGCAAAGCCTTCCAACCCTGCCCTGTTTTCGGTTCGGGGTGCAGACGGCGCCTGGGCCCCCGTTACCGCCACTGAATTCCTGAAAGACGTCCGGGCGCTGGCCAAGGGATTCGCCGCCTGCGGCGTCGAGCCGGGCGACAGGGTGGGCATCATGGCGCGCACCCGGTACGAGTGGACGCTGGTGGACTTTGCCCTGTGGTTCGCCGGGGCCGTCTCCGTCCCGGTCTACGAGACGTCTTCACCCTCCCAGGTCGCCTGGATCCTCAGTGACTCGGGTGCCGTAGGGGTGGTTGTAGAGGCTTCCCGCCATGAGAACGTGGTCCGCCAGGCAGCCGTGGAAGAGGACCTGGCCGCTGTAAAGAACGTCTGGCAGATCGAGGGTCCCGGACTCGATGAGCTCCGTGCAGCCGGCGCAACGGTCTCAGACGAGGACCTTGAAGCACGCCGCGCCCAAGCGACGCTGGATGACACCGCCACCATCATTTACACCTCCGGAACCACGGGCCGGCCCAAGGGCTGCGAATTGACTCACGGGAACTTCGTGAACCTCTCCCGCAATGCCGCAGCTGCGCAGGCCGAGGTATGCCGCGAGGGTGCCCAAACCATCATGTTCCTGCCGCTGGCCCATGTGTTCGCCCGGTTTATCTCAGTGTTGAGCGTGGCTGCCGGTGCCACCGTGGCGCATACCCCGGACGTGAAGAACCTGCTCCCCGATCTCCAGAGCTTCCAGCCGGACTTCCTGCTGGTTGTTCCCCGGGTCTTCGAAAAGGTCTACAACTCTTCCATGCTCAAGGCCGAGGACGGCGGCAAGGGCAAAATCTTCCATGCCGGCGCCAAGACCGCCATCGAATGGTCCAAGGCAGAGGAAGCCGGCAAGGTCCCGCTGAGCCTCAAGGTCAAGCATGCCGTCTTTGACAAGCTGCTCTACGGGAAGATCCGCACTGCCATGGGCGGACGGGTTAAGTATGCGATTTCGGGAGGCGCACCGCTGGGTGAACGGCTCGGCCACTTCTTCCACGGAATTGGCGTGACGGTGCTGGAAGGGTACGGGCTGACCGAAACCACCGCTCCCGTGACCGTCAACACTCCAAGACTGACCAAGATTGGCACCGTTGGCGCGCCGCTTCCCGGCAACGCTGTCCGCATCGCGGACGACGGCGAAATCCTGGCCAAGGGCGTCAGCGTCATGAAGGGCTACTACAACCGCCCGGACCTCACGGCGGAGAACTTCACGGACGGCTGGTTCCATACCGGTGACATTGGCCAGCTGGACAGTGACGGCTTCCTGCGGATCACCGGACGCAAGAAGGAAATCATCGTCACGGCCAGCGGGAAGAACGTGGTCCCGGCACTGCTGGAGGACAGAATCCGAGCCGACGCCATTGTCTCCCAGTGCGTGCTGGTGGGTGACCAGCGGCCGTTCATTTCGGCCCTGATCACACTGGACGAGGAAGCCCTGCCCGGCTGGCTGGAACGCCACAAGCTGCCGGCCGGGACAACGGCCGCCCAGGCCGGTGAAACCGAGCAGCTGCAGACCGAGATCCAGGCACTGGTGGACCGGGCCAACGAGCACGTCTCCAAAGCCGAAGCCATCAAGGTGTTCCGGATTGTTCCGACTGACTTCACTGAAGCCAGCGGGCACCTGACGCCGTCCATGAAGATCAAGCGCGCCCAGGTCCTGAAGGACTTTTCCGGCGTGGTGGATGAGATCTACAGCGGCCAGAAAGTCTGATCCGGCGTTACCGCCCTGACCGGGGCCTTAGTCCTGTCTGTTGATCTTCAGGGACAGCAGGGCGTTTTCCACAACTTCGGTCAGGGCCGGATGGATCCAGTATTGGCCTGATGCCATGCCGGCGGCGTCCAGCCCGAAAGACATGGCCTGGATCAGCGGCTGGATCAGCATGGATGCTTCATGGCCCATAATGTGGGCTCCGAGCAGCTTTCCGCTTTCCTTTTCGGCCAGCAGCTTCACGAAGCCCGTGCTGTCCTCCATGGCCCAGCCGTAGGCCGTGGATCCGTATTCCTGAACGGCCAGCGCCAGCTCCACTCCCCTTGCCTCCGTATCCCGGCAGGCTTCCTCCTCCGTCATTCCAACGGAGGCAATCTGCGGACTGCTGAAGACGGCCGAGGGAACAAACCGGTGGTCGCTGGCCCTTAGGTCCCCGGGGTGCACCAGATTGTGTGCCACGACGCGCGCCTCATGGTTGGCGACGTGTTTGAGCTGGAAGTCGCTGCTGACATCTCCGAGCGCCCACACTCCTTCAACGGGCCGGCCGTCCTTTTGCACGCGCTGGAACTCATCCACCGCCAACCGTCCGTCGGGGCGCAGGTCAAAGCCGGCAGCGTCAACGCCGAGACTGTCGGTATTGGGTACGCGGCCTGTGGCCACCAGGACCAGATCGACGTCGAGCGTGCCTGTCCCCTCGGGTCCCTCCAGGGAAACCTGCACGGAGCCGTCGGGATTCTCAGCCAAAGACCTGACCTCGGTGTTCAGCCGCACGTCCCACTGTTTGGAGGCAGCCTCGGTGAAGCGCTCGGACACTGTGGCATCCATGGCGCGCAGGAGGGGCCCGGACCGGGCAGCCATGGTGACGGATGAGCCGAACGCGGAAAACACAAAGCCAAACTCGGCGGCAATGTACCCGCCGCCGATGATCAGGATCCGCTCGGGAAGTTCGGGGATGCGCATGACTGTGTCGGACGTGTGCACCTGCGGCAGGTTGATGCCGGGAATGTCCGGCAGTACCGGCCGTGATCCGGCCGCCACCACAATCTGGTCGGCGGTGATGCGCTGGCCGTCCTCGGTCTCGAGGGCATGTTCGCTGGTAAAGCGGACATAGCTGTCGTAGAGAGTGACGTTGTCCAGTTCCTCGGCCCGGTACCGGCGGCCGCCCTCGGAAATCGAGTCAATGCGGGTAAAGATGCGGTCGCGGATATCACGCCAGTGCACCTTGTCCAGTGTCAGGTCCACCCCCAGCCGGGCCGCATCTGCGCCGGCCGCCGCCAGCTGCGCCGGATAGACGTACATCTTGGTGGGAATGCACCCTACGTTCAGGCAGGTCCCGCCAAAGGTCCCGCCGTCGATCACCGCAACTTTCCTGCCGTCCCAATCCGGAGTAATCAGGGAGTTGCCGGAGCCGGAACCAATAATGGCCAAATCAAAGTGAGTCACGATCCCAGTCTAGGGCGCAAAAGGGCCCCGTGTTCCGTCAGCAGGATCACGGGGCCCTTCGCAGGACATGCGGCCTCGGGTTAGCCGTCCTTGGGCTCAATCACCACCAGGAGGTCTCCGCCCTGCACCTGCTCCACAGCTGAGATTGCCAGCCGGGCAACCTTTCCGGCCACAGGCGCCGTAATGGATGCCTCCATCTTCATGGCTTCTATGGTCGCCACGGTTTCGCCCGCTGCCACTTCGTCCCCCGCCTTCACGGTGACGGTGACGGCGCCGGCAAACGGAGCCGCGACGTGACCGGCATTACCCGGATCCGCCTGCTCGGAAACCTTGGCCTCGGATTTGACGCTGCGGTCGCGGACCAGCACCGGCCTCATCTGGCCGTTGAGCGTGGTCATCACAGAGCGCATGCCCTTTTCGTCCGGATCGGACACCGCTTCCAGAGTGGCAATCAGGCGCACACCTTTTTCGAGTTCAACCACGTGCTCAACACCCTGCTGCAGCCCGTACAGGTAGTCGCGGGTGTCCAGCACGGACACGTCGCCGTAGGTCTCACGCACGGTGGTGAAGTCCTTGGCCGGGCCCGGGAACAGCAGCCGGTTGAGGGTCTCCCGCCGGGTAGCCGAGTCTCCGGCCAGGCCGGCGCGGTCCACCTCGGTGAGTTCGACATCGCGAACCTTGATATTGCGTCCCTGCAGGGCTTTGGTCCGGAAAGGCTCGGGCCAGCCCCCGGGCGGGTTGCCCAGCTCGCCGCTGAGGAAGCCGATGACTGAATCCGGGATGTCGAAGTTCTGCGGGTTCTCTTCGAAGTCCTCGGGTGCCACCTTGCTGCCAACCAGCTGCAGGGCCAGATCGCCGACCACTTTGGAAGACGGCGTGACCTTTACCAGCCGGCCCAGCATGCGGTCCGCAGCGGTGTACATGTCCTCAATGGCTTCAAAGCGCTCCCCCAGACCGAGGGCAATGGCCTGCTGGCGCAGGTTGGAAAGCTGTCCGCCGGGAATTTCGTGCTGGTAGACCCGGCCGGTTGGGCCGGCCAGACCGGATTCAAACGGAGCGTAAACCCGGCGCACCGCTTCCCAGTACGGTTCCATGGCGTTGACAGCGTCCAGGTCCAGTCCGGTGTCGCGGTCGGTATGGGCCATGGCTGCCACCAGGGCGGAGGCTGCGGGCTGGCTGGTGGTGCCGGCCAGGGATGCAGTAGCCACGTCAACGGCATCCACGCCCACGTTGGCCGCAGCCAGCAGGGTGGCAAGCTGTCCGCCCGCGGTGTCGTGGGTGTGCAGGTGCACGGGCAAATCAAAGCGGTCACGCAGGGCAGCCACCAGCTTGGCCGCCGCTGCCGGCCGCAGCAGTCCGGCCATGTCCTTGATGGCCAGGATGTGGGCTCCGGCGTCCACCATCTGCTGGGCCAGGTCCAGGTAGTAGTCCAGCGTGTACAGCTTCTCATTGGGGTCCAGCATGTCCGCCGTGTAGCACAGGGCCACTTCGGCAACCGCTGTGCCGGTGGCCCGGACGGCGCGGATAGCCGGTTCCATCTGTTCGACGTCGTTCAGGGCATCAAAGATGCGGAAGATGTCGACGCCGGTAGCAGCTGCCTCCTGCACGAAGGCCTCAGTCACCTCCGTCGGATAGGGCGTGTAGCCCACGGTGTTCCGGCCGCGCAGGAGCATCTGGATGCAGATGTTCGGCAGTGCCTTGCGCAGTGATGCCAACCGTTCCCAGGGGTCTTCGCCGAGGAAGCGGAGGGCGACGTCGTAAGTGGCTCCGCCCCAGGCCTCCACCGACAGCAGCTGCGGCGTCAGCGCGGACACTGCCGGCGCCGCCAGCAGCAGGTCGCGGGTGCGGACCCGGGTGGCGAGCAGCGACTGGTGCGCGTCCCGGAACGTGGTATCCGTGACGGCCAGCGCCTGCTGGGCGCGCAGCTCTGCGGCGAATCCTTCCGGACCAAGCTCCTCAAGCCGCTGGCGTGACCCCGGCCGGACTTCGGGCAGGTTGACCGGCAGCTTATCGGCCGGGTTGATGTGCACGGGAAGCTCCCCGTGCGGCTTGTTCACTGTGGTATCGGCCAGCCAGTTCAGCAGACGTGAGCCGCGGTCCGCTGAGCCGCGGGCGCTGAGCAGCTCGGGCCGTTCCTCGATGAAGGAGGTTGCGACGTCGCCGGCAATGAAATCCGGGTCATCGAGGACGGCCTGCAGGAACGAGATGTTGGAAGAGACGCCGCGGATCCGGAACTCGGCCAGAGCCCTCCGGGCACGGTTGACGGCGGCCGGGTAGTTGCGGCCGCGGCAGGTCAGTTTTACGAGCATGGAATCGAAGTGCGGGCTGATGTCAGCGCCGGCATAGACCGTGCCGCCGTCGAGCCGCACACCGGCGCCGCCGGCGGACCGGTAGCCGCTGATCTTCCCCACATCCGGGCGGAAGCCGTTGGCCGGGTCCTCCGTGGTGATGCGGCACTGCAGGGCCGCGCCGCGGACGCGCAGTTCCTCCTGACGCAGTCCGAGGTCCTCCAGCGTCTCGCCGGCGGCGATCCGCAGCTGGGACTGCACCAGGTCGACGTCGGTGATTTCCTCGGTCACCGTATGCTCCACCTGGATGCGGGGATTCATTTCGATGAAGACGTGCTGCCCGGCGCGCTCCCCCACAGTGTCAACGAGGAACTCAACAGTCCCGGCGTTCTCATATTTCAGCGCCTTGGCGAACTTCACGGCGTCCCGGTAGAGGGCCTGCCTGATGCTCTCGTCCAAGTTGGGCGCCGGCGCAATTTCAATCACCTTCTGGTGGCGGCGCTGGAGGGAGCAGTCCCGCTCGAAAAGATGGATAACGTTGCCCTCGCCGTCGGCAAGGATCTGGACCTCGATATGGCGCGGGCGCAGCACTGCCTGTTCCAGGAATACGGTGGAGTCACCGAAGGCGGTGTCAGCCTCACGCATCGCCGCATTCAGCGCTTCCGGCAGGTCCTTGGCAGTGTCTACGCGGCGCATGCCGCGGCCTCCGCCGCCGGCCACAGCCTTCACGAAAATGGGGAACCCAATGTCCTCGGCTTCAGCGAGCAGCTTCTCCGGGTCTGAGCTGGGCTGGGTGGAGCGCAGGACCGGGATGCCGGCTTCCCGTGCAGCGTTGAGGGCATGCACCTTATGTCCGGCGAGCTCAAGGATGTCCGCGGCAGGACCCACAAAGGTGATGCCCGCTTCCTTGGCGGCCCGGGCGAGCTGCGGGTTCTCGGAGAGGAACCCGTACCCGGGGTAGATGGCGTCGCAACCGGATTCCTTGGCAACACGGATGATCTCGTCCACGTCCAGGTACGCCCGGACGGGATGTCCTTCCTCACCGATCAGATATGCCTCGTCAGCCTTCTGCCGGTGAATCGAGTTGCGGTCCTCGTGCGGAAATACAGCCACCGTCTTGGCGCCCAGTTCATAAGCAGCCCTGAAGGCCCTGATCGCGATTTCACCGCGGTTGGCTACCAATATCTTCGAGAACATTGCGCTCCTGCATCGTTGCGGGTTGACGGCAGCTCGGAAGCGCTGCACTCTTCGTGATTCTAGACCCGGCACTTCCGGCGGTGGCCGGGAAAGTGGTCCGGATCACGCTAAGTATTCTGCCTTTTCTCCGCCACCCTGCAAAACCAACACTGCCGGAGTTACCTCCCGGCGTCACATAGAATGAGACAGCAGCCTCACAGGGGCCCCGCCCGTGATCCCTAGACACGTTAGGTTTTGGTTCAGCAAGTGCAAGTAGTGAGCATCAGCAGCCTGAAGGGCGGCGTGGGCAAAACTTCTGTGACGCTTGGGCTGGCGTCCGCTGCACTGGCAGCAGGAATACCCACCCTCGTCGTGGACCTGGACCCGCACGCAGATGCAACCACGGGGCTGGGCGTCACGGCGGCGGGCAAGCCGGGCATTGGTGAAATGCTCAAGAATTCCCGGCGCGCCCAGCTTGGGGACAGCGTTGTTCCCAGCGGCTGGGTGGCCAATGTCCGGCGATCCGGGAACTACGGCCCCGAGCACCGGCCTGTCCTCGATGTCGCCATGGGGTCCGCTTTTTCCGGAATCTATGACCGCCCGGAGGTGGGCCGCAGGGACCTCCGGCGCCTGGCCACGCTCCTGTCCCGTGTCAGCGGCTACGGATTGGTCCTGATCGACTGCCCGCCGTCGCTGAACGGTCTGACGCGCATGGCATGGACGGCCAGCAACCGTGTCCTGCTGGTCGCGGAACCCGCGCTCTTTTCCGTAGCAGGAACCGAGCGGACCATGCGTGCGCTGGAACTGTTCCGCAGGGAATTCGCTCCCAACCTTGCCCCCGCGGCGATCATTGCCAACCGGGTGCGGTCCGGCTCCAACGAGCACACCTTCCGGCTGGCCGAGATGAAGCAGATGTTCGGTGGCCTGCTGCTGAGCCCCACTATTGCGGAGCAGGCCAACTGGCAGCAAATCCAGGGAGCTGCGCATTCCGTGCACCACTGGCCCGGTGAGTCGGCCAAGCAGGCGGCCCGTACTTTCGATTCACTGCTGACGAACGTTGTGGAAACCCGCAGCGCCCGCAGCCGCGTTATCCGCCGGGCAGGCTAAGCGCCCCTCGGGCAACCAACCGTCCTCCGAATGAGTGTGGGAAGACTGTGCGGAACCCGCGATGCCGCGGCAGTCCTTCCTGCTAGCTGATCTTGCGGGCTGTCCGCCGCTGGCTCAGTTCATCTCCCGGAAAATCATGATCACTCACGTGCTCGCTCGGCAACTGTGCCAGGCTTCCCTCAACTTCGCGCCAGACGCGGCCAACGGCAATTCCAAAGACACCCTGTCCGCCCTGCACCAGGTCGATGACTTCGTCTGCCGAGGTGCACTCGTAGACGCTGGCGCCATCGCTCATCAGCGTAATCTGGGCCAGATCTTCCACACCGCGCTCACGCAGGTGTTCAACCGCTGTTCGAATCTGCTGAAGGGAAACGCCGGTGTCCAGCAGCCGTTTGACAACCTTGAGGACCAGAATGTCGCGGAATCCGTAGAGCCGCTGCGTTCCCGAACCCGCAGCGCCCCGCACGGCGGGTTCCACCAAGCCTGTACGTGCCCAGTAGTCGAGCTGGCGGTAGGTGATTCCGGCCGCTTTGCAGGCTGTCGGTCCGCGGTAGCCGGCGTCCTCATCGAGAACCGGCAGATCCTCAGTGAACAGCAAGCCCTGGGCTCCGGGAACCTTACCCGGCGCAGCGGCGTGGATGTGCTCGCCGGCAGTGCCTTTCGGACTCACTTGTGCCTCCTTGTAGCGGTTCCCGGTGGGGGTCCGCACGGGACACGGAGACGTCGGGAACGACCATCTTCAGTGTGCCCCGCTGAGCCTCTCAAGGGAAGGAGCTACGGATAGATCATGGAAATAAACCATGGGCTACAACGTGGGCTAACCCGGGAGCGGGGAGAGCGGAGATCCGTGCAGTGGGAACTCTATGCTTCGACGTTAGATCTGACCACGTCCAAGGTCAAAGATGCCCGCCCTTTTTCTCAGGGCGTGTCGGCTCAGCGCTCGAAGTCCTCGGGCTCAACGTCCGCCAGGAACTCGCGGAACTGGCGCAGTTCCTGCTCGGCGTTCTCCTGCTCCTCCTCCGCGGGATCCTCGTCCGTTGCCTCGGCGATCCGCACTCCGGCTTCGTCAAGAACCGCATCAGCGCACAGGATGGGACAGGCGGCCCGCAGGGCAACCGCTATGGCGTCGGATGCCCGGGAACTGACCGTAACTCCGTTGTCGAAAACAAGCTCGGCATAGAACACGGTGTCCTCGACGGAGACAAGCCGGACCTCACTGACGCTGCGCCCCAGGGCAACCACCACGGAGGCAAGCAGGTCATGGGTCATGGGCCGGGGAGGAACGATCCCCTGCTGCACGAAAGCTATGGCACTGGCCTCCGGGGCACCGATCCAAATGGGAAGGTGGCGCTCGCCGTTAATCTCCTTGAGCAGCACGAGGGGCTGATTGGACGGAAGTTCGATCCGCACGCCCACAACTTCGACTTCGCGCATGCTTTTCAGCTTTCCATTCGTGCGATGTGCCCGTTGACCAGGGCACTGTGCAGGTTAAGGCAAAGGTCACTGATTTCCCGGGCGGTCTCCGCTGCCCTGGCTTTGGAAGCAACATCGCGGCGGGATGCCAGCGGTGCCACCACGCTTTCGACCAGCCCCAGCTCACGGTCGGCGGCGGCCCGGAACGGACGCAGGTGCCGGGGCTCAATCCCGTGAGCCTGCAGCTTCGCGCCGGCACGGGCAACCTTCAAGGCGTGTTCGTCGTAGAGACCGTTCTCGGAGCTGCTGTCGGGAGCCGCAATGAGGCCGTAGTTGGCAAGGCTTTTCACCAGGTCAGCCGAGGCTCCTGATTCCCTGACCAGCTCGTCGAATGTCAGCCCGCGGGCAAGTGTCCGTGCGGAGAGTTCCCCGGCCAGCTGTTCGGAGACCGCGCGCGGGGTCAATGACATGCCGCCGGGCAGCGACTCGGGCCGTTCTCCCCGGTCGATGGCGTCCAGATAATCCTTGATGACCTTCAGCGGCAGGTACTGGTCGCGCTGAAGCGCCAAAACGAAACGCAGCCGCTCAACGTCGGCGGTGGTGTATTTCCGGTAACCGGCTGCCGTCCGCTGCGGCGTCACCAACCCCTTTTCCTCCAGAAAACGGATCTTGGATGCGCTGATGCCGGGGAAATCGGTGCTGAGTTCCCTCAGCACCTCCCCGATATTGAGCACACGGCCGCGCAGGCGCTCGTTCCCCGTGCCAAGGGTCCGCCTGATGGGCTGTGATGCTGACATACGTGGTACCTGTTCCCTCAAGTGTTCCCGTGGACATCCGGCCGGACACTTTCGTGCCGGCGTTTCCTACTGCTTGGCGGCTGTGGGCCGTGCGGCATAGAAGGTCAGCCGGAACTTGCCGATCTGGACCTCGTTGCCCGTGCGCAGCAGCAGAGAATCCACGCGGTCATTATTCACGTAGGTGCCGTTCAGGCTCATCGAGTCGACCACCCGGAATCCCTCGGGAGTCCGGCGGAACTCCACATGCTTGCGGGAAACCGTCACGTCATCAAGGAACACATCCGCATTGGGATGGCGTCCCGCAGTTGTTACATCCTGGTCCAACAGGAACCGAGCCCCGCTGTTGGGTCCTGAATGCGCGATCAGCAGTGCAGATCCTGCAGGCAGAGCGGCAACTGCAGCGCGCTCGTCTGTGCTGAGCTTGGGCTCGACAGTCGTATCGCTCTGCGGCGGCAGACTGATAGTCGTGGTGTCCTCGGCGCCCAGTTCACGCCGTTCTTCACCGTGGCCGGCGTTGTTGTCCTCGCGCGCCATGTTCCATCCTCCCCAAAAGATGCGGCCAACCAATCACTTCCTGGCTGGCCGCACAGTTCCTGCTGACAAAATCTTGCCGTACCGGCTGTCCTAGCCTACCTGCTGAACGGCCATCACGGCACTGACGTATTTCGGAGAACTCGGATCCAGCGCTTACCGGCCCCTTCCCGGACAGCCCCGGGCTGCGAAAGCACCCCTTCCCGCCTGTTGGCATCCGGAACAACAGGAACGGCGCCCGGGGCCGCCCTCGCATCGGACGGCACCCGGCTTTTCGGATTAGTCGTTGACGAGCGCCTTCAGATCCAGGCCCGCAACGGGCATGGTCTCCTGATACCTGGAGGTGTCGGCGTGGACGAGCGGGTTGTCCCCGTACCAGGTCATGCCGTAGGTCATATCCTTGGGTTCCCATACCAGCGGCTCATGGTCCGGATCAAAGAACGGGTAGCCGCCGGTGTAGAGCTCAATGCGGTAACCCGAACCCGGATCACGCACGTAGAGGTACATGGCCTGGCCGACGCCGTGCTTGCCCGGTCCCGCGTCAATCTGGATGCCCAGATCCCGCAGCTGGTCCACTGCGGTGAGGACGTCGTGCATGTTCTCAAGCGCGAAGGCGACATGGTGGAACTGGGCATCCTCTCCGGTCATGGACGAGCCGATGGCAATGTCGTGCAGTTTGGAATTCACTGACAGCCACGAGACATAGGGGACGTCCGGGTTGTCCGGCAGCATCATTGCCTCACGCCTCTTCATGCCCAGGGATTCACGGAGCCACCCTTCCGCCTGCGCCATGTTTTGCGTACTGGTCTGGATGTTAAGGTGGTCAATCCGCTGGACGCCGAGTCCCCTCCGGATTGAGCTGTTCCCGAAAAGCTTTGAACGCATCCCCTCCGGAGCCAGGGGGCGGTCGATGCCGTAATAGAGCTCCAGCGGATGCCCTCCGCCCGGCAGCAGGAGCCGGACGGCCTCACCGCGGCCGAGTTCCGCGCCGGCGCCCACG
The DNA here is from genome assembly GCF_030407495.1 of Arthrobacter sp. APC 3897. Classification (GTDB taxonomy): domain Bacteria; phylum Actinomycetota; class Actinomycetes; order Actinomycetales; family Micrococcaceae; genus Arthrobacter_B. Next base: position 61,032 of record NZ_JASDDG010000011.1, read on the forward strand.
TGACGCACTTCGATGCCCTCTTCAACAAACTGGTCATGGAACAGTTCCACGTCCTGGGGCCGGTTGACCCGGAGGCTCATGGCATTGATCCGGGCTTCATTCTGCTGGGTCAGCACCAGAGAATGATGGATCCTTTCCTGGTATCCGCGCAGATAGGCAACGCCGTCATCCTCGGCGGTTACCTCCATGCCGAAGATGTCGCGGAAGAACCACAAAGACTTCTGCAGGTCCGGTGTGCCGATGTTGATGCCGCCCGCGTGGGCGATCGTGGGACCGGGATCATAGGTGGGGCGGGGTGCCATGCGTTTTCTCCTTATGGTGTTGTGGTTCCGGGCATCTCTTCTGGTTCAGGTTCGGACCCGCAGGCAATTAGGCCGCGGGTGAGCGGTAATGCGCGTTTGCGGCTTCGACAACTGGACCGCGGGGGTGGGCCGAGCGTTTCTCGGCGTCGTCACCGAAGCCGTCGGGGTACCAGCTGGGCCCGTCGCCGAGGTGGTTCAAAACCTCCCGGGCCACGGAAGCGGGATTGGACGCACGCACCCCGGGGGCATCAAACTGGTAGCCGAGACGCTCCATTGCGGGCGTGCGGGTCAGGCCCAGGCACAGCTCCAGAACATCTACGTTGTACGGGCGCATTTCCATCCACAGCGCCTCGGCAAAGTTGTGCACAAAGGCCTTCGCCGCAGAGTAGAAGCCAATTCCCGCGCCTCCGGCGAAGCCGCTGAGCGAACCGGTGAGCATGATGCCCCCGCGCTGACGCTCCTGCATGGGCAGGCCGAACCGGCGGACCAGGGCGGCAGTGACCGTGATATTCAGATCAATCACCCTCTGGGCGCGGTCCGCGTCGGAGGTCACAATCTCGCTGCCGTAGGTGTTGGCGCCGGCGTTGGATACCAGCAGGCCCACTTCGCGGTCTCCAAGCCGCTCGGCAATCGATTCGACGGCCCCTTCGGCCAGCAGATCCTGCTCAATGGCGAGCACTTCGACGTCGTACGACGCGCGGACGGATGCAGCCACCTCTGCGAGGGGGCCGGGTTTGCGCGCCACGATGGCCACATTGAGGCCACGCCCGGCCAGCTCGTGTGCCAGCGCGGCGCCCACGCCCTCCGATCCGCCGGCAATCAGAGCCCAGGGTCCGTACTTCTCGAAACCGCTCATTCCATATTCCTTTCGTTACCGGTCAAGCGCTTGTTTGCATCTCGAGCCACTGGTGATATTAGATACAAGCTAAAGGGAATTCGAAGGGGAATAACTGATGAGTCCACTGACCGGGATCGCCGCTCTTGAAGAGCGCATCCAACGCCTGGAAGACCACCGCGACATACTTGGCGTCCTCGCCGCTTATGGTCCCGCCGTCGACAGCGGCAGCGCCGACGCCGTGGCCGGCCTATGGACCGAGGACGGCAGCTACACCTACAGCCTTGGTGACGGGGAGGCAACACTGAGCGGCACTGAGGATTTCCTCGGCATGGTGCACGGGCCGTCGCACCAGAAGATCATTACGGAGGGCTCCAGCCATTTCCTGGGGATTCCGGACATTCGGGTCTCCGGCGACGCCGCCGTCGCCACCGGTTACTCCATGCTGGTGCGGCACCGGGACGGCGCCGATCCGGGCTATTACGTGGACAGGCTCTCCGCCAACCGCTGGGAGCTGACGCGCACCGGGCGGGGCTGGAAGGTCACCGCCCGCACCAACTCACTGCTGGACGGCCGCGCCGCTTCCCGCCACATGCTCGCCAACGCAGGGAGCGCAGCACTGTGAGCACACACCCCGGTTACACCGAGACTGAAGCCAACCCTGCCGCCGACCCGCTGTTCCGCGGGTTCAGCGTAAGGTCGCTGCACCTGCCCAACCGGATCGTCATGTCACCCATGACCCGCACCCACTCCCCCGGCGGCGTGCCCGGCGAGAACGTGGCCCGGTACTACCGGCGCCGGGCCGAAGGCGGCACAGGGCTGATCATCACCGAGGGCGTGGCCATCGACCATCCGGCATCGGTTGACCATGCCTCGGTGCCCAACATGTTCGCGGCGACGGCGCTGGACGGCTGGCGCTCCGTCGTCGACGGCGTGCATGAGGCCGGCGGACGCATCATCCCGCAGCTCTGGCACGTGGGACCCCTGTGGGGGGCGATGGGCGGAAGCCCGGATATCACCCCCATGCGGCCTTCCGGCCTGTGGGGCACACCGGGGATCACCACCTACTCCGATGAGTACGTGAGGGCAGCCGAACCGGTGACCCGCGCCATGACAACCGCTGACATCGAAAGCGTCATCAGCGCCTTTCGCGCCGCGGCCCGCAGCGCCGTCGACGCCGGTTTTGACGGCATCGCGCTGCACGGCGGGCACGGCTATCTCCTGGATGCCTTCCTCTGGGCGGACACCAATCGCCGCGACGACGAGTGGGGCGGGGACGCCGAACGCCGTGCAGCCTTCCCCGCTGCGGTGGTTCGGGCTATCAGGGAGGAGATCGGCGAGGAGCTGCCCATCTTCTTCCGCTTTTCCCAGCACAAGCAGCAGGACTTCGGCGCGCGGCTCGCCGACACCCCGGAAGAGCTCGGCGCCCTGCTCCGTCCGCTCGTTGCAGCCGGCGTCGATGTCCTTGACGCCAGTGCCCGCCGCTTCCAGGCTCCCGCGTTCGAGGGCAGCGACCTGAGCCTGGCAGGGTGGGCCAAGCAGCTCACCGGCGCCTCGGCCATGGCAGTGGGCAGTGTCGGGATCGGTTCGGCCATCAAGGACCGGCGCAGCAGCGGCAATCCGACCCTCGATAACCGGGAGGAGCTTCTGCGCCGCCTGGCGGATGACGAATTCGACCTCATCGCCATTGGGCGGCTGCACCTTGCCGACCCTGATCTGGTGCAGACCCTGCGCGCCGGACGGCCGCTGCCACAGTACGACTATGTGCTGCACGAGTCGGACCTGCTGTGACCGGCTAGGACGGGGAGCCGAACCACCGGGGCAGGCGGGTGAGGGTCCCGCTGGTCCTCCCCCGCCCGAACCGCATGTCCGGCACCGGCGGCAACGGAGTGCCGTTCAGACCGATATGTGGCCAGCAGCCCCTCAGGTTTCCATCCGTGCACTTCAGCGGCCAGTTTCCAGCCAAGGTTAAACGCGTCCTGAAGGCCGAGGTTCAACCCCTGCCCGCCGCGCGGCGGATGGACGTGCGCGGCGCCGCTGCGGAGGGCTTGACCAGAGCCATCACGCCCGGGCTCGGCCCCACGGGTGTCCGCACGGTCTGCATGCGCCCCCAGCGGATTGCCGACACGCTGGGTGCAGGTACGCTGGACAAAGTTGCCCGAAGCTGCCGGTCAGCCGGCAGTACTGAGACGAAGGATCCGGTCATCATCCGGCTCCGGGTTGCCCCGCCCGTCGGTGTTGTTCGTCAGCACCCACAGGCTCCCGTCCGGGGCTGCAACGACGTCGCGCAGCCGGCCGTACTCACCGCTCAGATACAGGGAAGATAAGCCTGTCTCCCGTAGGGGAACCTCCCGGAGGCTTTCCCCGCGCAGGTTGGCGATGTAAACGGAGTCGCCGACGACGGCGATGCCGCTGGGGCTGGCATCAGCAGGCTTCCACTGCTGAACCGGGTCAATGAAGCGTTCGGCGCCGGCGATGCCCTCGACGTCGGGCCAGCCGTAGTTGCCGCCGGGCGTGATCACATTAAGTTCGTCCCACGTGTTTTGACCGAATTCGCTGGCGTACATGGTTCCGTCCGCATCCCAGGCAATGCCCTGCGGATTGCGGTGACCGTAACTGTAGACCAGTGACCCGGGGAACGGATTGTCCTCCGGCACATCCCCCTCGGGCGTCATCCGTAGAATCTTTCCGGACAGGGATCCGGTGTCCTGGGCGCTGCCGCGGTTCCCGGCATCGCCGGTGGTGGCATACAGCAAGCCGTCGGGGCCGAACGCCAGGCGACCGCCGTTGTGAATGGAGCCGGCCTCGATGCCGCTCACAAGCGTTTCGGCACCGCCCAGCCCAAGGGAACCGCCGCTGCCCGTCAGCTGCCGCCGCTCGATGCGGTTTTCCGACCCGGCGGTGGCGTAGCTGTAGAGGTATCCGTCCTGCACGGCGATCCCGAGCAGGCCTCCCTCTCCCCCGCCTGCTGCGCCGTTTATGGTGCCGATCTCCCGGACGTTTCCCCCAGTGTCCACTTCAAGGATCCGGGCGGAGTCGCGTTCGCTGACCAGCGGGATGTCGCGGTGGAAGGTGATGGCCCATGGTGCTTCGAGTCCGGTGGCCACGGTCTGGGGTGAAGCAGTCCCGGCAGCCGGGGATTGCGGCGATGCCGGACCGGTGTCCCCGGTGCCGCTGCCGGTGGGTGAAGCGCTGCAGGCCGTGAACAGGGCCAGGCTCACGGCCCCGGCTACCGCAGCTCCGGCGGTCCGGCGTCGTTCTCGTTTCATGGCGGGTCCGCGTTTCCTCAGACAAGCTTTCCAGGGATGGGGGCGTTACCAAGGCTAAGGGGCCCGGCGGCATGAGGCGATACCGCTGCGAAGAATGAGGGGTTTCGAACAATCCGGTACACAGGCACCATTGATTTGGGGGCGCAGAAAGGAGAACTCATGAGAATCCTCTTTGTCCACGGTGCCGGAGGATGGCGGGATGACCAGCCGATGGCCTCAGATCTGCGCAGCCTCCCCGGAGCTGAGGTGCTGGCGCCCAGGTTTCCGGACGAAGACATGTCGGCCGCGGGGTGGCGCCGGGAGTTGGAGAGGCAGCTGCGAAATATCGGCCCGGAGCCCGTCATCGTCGCCCACTCCTTCGGTGCCTCCATGGTTTTGCTGCACTCTGCGGGTGGACCCGCGGAGCCGCTGCCCCGCGGGCTGGTCCTGCTGGCTATGCCATTCTGGGGTTCCGAAGGCTGGCAGGCAGAATACTCCCTGCCGGCAGACACTCAGCTGCCGGTGGATCTGCCGCTGTTCCTGCACCAGTGCGTGGACGACGACGTTGTACCGGCCGGCCACGTTGACCTCCACGCGTCCCGGCTTCCGCAGGCCGTCATCCGCCGCCATGAAAGCGGCGGACACCAGTTTCAGGGGCGGATGCCTGAAGTCCTCCAAGATGTCACCGCGCTGGGACACTGATCCCCATGGCATCAACCGCTCAGCCCCGGTCCGGTGCAGGTCGGGGCATGATCCGTTAAACGACAAAAGGCCCAACAGAACTTTCGTTCTGTCAGGCCCAGTTGTCGGGTTGACAGGATTTGAACCTGCGACCCCCTGACCCCCAGTCAGGTGCGCTACCAAGCTGCGCCACAACCCGTTCTTGACCGGTTCGTTTCCGGCCGAAGCAACTCGAATACTCTACCCCATGATGGGCAGTTTTCCCGAATCGGGAATCCCCGGACGCCGTAACAGCGTCCGGGGGCCGGATTGCTAGCGGTTCTTGCCGCGCTTTTCGCGTACGCGCATGTTGACCTCGATGGGGGTTCCCTCGAAGCCGAACGTCTCACGCAGGCGGCGCGTGATGAAGCGGCGGTAGCCCGGATCAAGGAATCCGGTGGTGAAGAGCACGAACTTCGGCGGACGCGAGGAAGCCTGCGTGCCGAAGAGGATACGGGGCTGCTTGCCTCCGCGCACGGGGTGCGGGTGGGCTGCCACAAGCTCGCCAAGGAAGGCGTTGAGCTTACCGGTGGGGATGCGCTTGTCCCAGCTCTCCAGGGCCTTGTCCAGGGCGGGAACAAGCTTGTCCTTGTGCCAGCCGGTCATGGCCGAGATGTTCACGTGCGGGGCCCACTCCACATGGGCGAGGTCGCGCTCGATCTCGATCTGCAGGTAGCGGCGGCGTTCGTCGTCGAGCAGGTCCCACTTGTTGAAGGCCAGCACCAGAGCGCGGCCGGACTCAATGGCCAGCTGCAGGATGCGGACGTCCTGCTCGCTAAGGACCTCGTCCACGGCCAGAAGCACTACGGCAACCTCGGCCTTTTCCAGCGCGGACTGGGTGCGCAGGGAGGCGTAGAAGTCCGCACCCTGTGCCATGTGCTGGCGGCGGCGGATGCCTGCGGTGTCCACGAAGCGCCAGGTGCGCCCGCCGAGTTCAATCAGCTCATCAACCGGGTCGCGGGTGGTGCCGGCGGTGTCATCGACAACCACGCGCTCGCTGCCGGCCAACTTGTTCAGCAGCGAGGACTTGCCCACGTTCGGGCGGCCGATCAGGGCGATGCGGCGGGGTCCGCCGGACTTGTCGAGTCCACCGTAGGCGGAGTACTCCGGCAGGACCTCCATCATGGCGTCCAGCATGTCCGCGGTGCCGCGGCCGTGCAGGGCCGAGACGGGGTGCGGTTCGCCGAAGCCAAGGCCCCACAGCTGCGCCGCGTCGGCTTCGTTCTGGATGTCGTCCACCTTGTTGGCGACAACAACGACGGGCTTTCCCTTGCCGCGCAGCATCCGCACCACGGCTTCGTCAGTGGCGGTGATGCCTACAGTGGCATCAACTACCAGCAGTACGGCGTCGGCGACGTCGACGGCAACCTCGGCCTGTCCGGCCACGCGGGCATGGATGCCGCGGGCATCGTGCTCCCAGCCGCCGGTGTCCACGAGGGTGAAGTTAACGCCGTTCCATGTCGCCGGGTAGGACACACGGTCGCGCGTCACGCCGGGGGTGTCTTCCACCACGGCTTCGCGGCGGCCCAGGATGCGGTTCACCAGCGTGGACTTGCCAACGTTCGGGCGGCCCACAATGGCGACGACGGGGTCCTGGCGCAGCGGGGCGTCTTCATCGTATTCTTCAAAGCCGCCGGCAAGCAGCGCGGCATCTTCTTCGTCAAGTTCGTAGTCGGACAGGCCGGCGCGCAGCGTTTCGGCACGCAGCTCGGTCTCGGCATCGTCCATGCTGGCCAGGCGTTCGTTTACCTGGTCCTCTCCGGCCGGAATGTATTCTTCCTGGCCAGTCTCGTCGCCGGCAGCGCCGGAGTATGAGGAGTTCGTCATTTTTGCTTTCTTTCCGTTGAGGTCTGCAGCACTGCAAGCAGGCCGTCTCCGGACGTTCAGCCCGGTAAGTTTGTGTGGGGTTCCGCGGGTGTTAACACCGCAGTTCCACCAGTCCATTGAAACACGCGCAGCACCGGCAGGGCACTTGGGCCCTGCCGGTGCACTGCAATCACGCTGCGGCCGGTGGTGTTATCCGGGTCCTAGTGGGTGCTGGCGTACACCACGTCCAGCACAGCCTGGACTGTCTCTTCGAAGTCCAGGTCCGAGGAATCGATGGTGACCACGCCGTCGGCCGCCTGCTGGAAATTGACCACCGCGGAATCCTTGGCGTCGCGGGTGATCACCTGTTCCTTCAGCTGTGCGGCGCTCTGCGTTCCGCCCAGCTGGACGCCGCGCCGGCGCAGGCGGGCCTCCTCGGAGGCGGTGAGCAGAATGCGTACTTCGGCACGCGGCGCGACGACGGTGGTAATGTCCCGGCCTTCGGCGACGATGCGCAGGCCCGAGTCCTTGATCAGCTGCTGCTGGCGGCGGACCAGTTCGGCGCGCGCACCCAGGGTGGTCGCCACCGCGCTGACCGAGGAGGAGACGATCGGTTCGCGGATGGCGTCAGTGACGTCACGGCCGCTGACGCGGACAAACTCGGCATCCGGGGACGTGCTGAGCTCAATGTCGGCGGCACGGGCTGCGGCTTCCACTGCCACGGCGTCCTCGAGGTCAATCCCGGCCTCCATGCAGTACAGCGTCACGGCGCGGTACATGGCACCGGTGTCCAGGTAGGCGGCGCGGAGCCGGCGGGCGGCTTCACGGCTGATGCTTGATTTTCCTGAACCGGACGGGCCGTCAATGGCCACGACAAGGGGTTTTCCAAGCCGGAACTCGGCCGGATTACGTTCTACAGTCACTGCACTACCTTCCACCCGCGGGCGCTTAATTCATGTACCAGGCTGTGTACCCGGCTGGGCAGGACAGAGATCTCCGCACGGCCCACCTGCTGGCCGGAGGAATGCTCCAGCCGCAGATCTTCCAGGTTCACACCAATCTCGCCGATCTCCGTCAGCAGCCGCGCAATCTGCCCCGGCGTGTCATCCACCAGCACGGTGAAGGACACGAAGGACTGCGGCGGCGCACCGTGCTTGCCCGGAATCCGGGCCTGTCCGGTGTTGCCTTCCGAGATCAGCTGCGCCATGTCCAGGCGGGCGCCGTCGGCCACCGGGTTTTCCAGCGTGGAGATAAGCCGGTTCAGATCCTCCCGCACACCGTAGAGGATTTCCACCAGGCGCGGAGCGTTTCCGGAGAGGATCTGCACCCAGAGCTTGGGATCACTGGCAGCAATCCGGGTCACGTCCCGCAGGCCGTTCCCCGCCAGTGCCATGGCCTGGGCCGGCGTGTCCTGCAGCCGGCTGGCCACCAGCGAGGACATAACCTGCGGCAGGTGGGAAATGAGAGCCACGGACTGGTCATGATCCTCGGCAGTCATCCGCGACACCACGGCACCAAGATCGATGGCCAGCGCCTCGGCACACTTGACTGCCTGCGGAGTGCTTTCCTCAGACGCGCAGATGACCCACGGCATGGAGGTGAACAGCTCCCCCAGCGCGGCAACCGGACCGGACTTTTCCCGGCCGGCCATAGGATGGGTGCCCACGTAGCGGCTCAGGTCCGCACCGGCGGCGCGCAGATCCGCCAGCACCGCACCCTTGACGCTGGCAATGTCGACGACGACGGCGTCGGGCCAGTCCTTCAGCGCCTGCCCGGCAAGCGCTGCGGTGACGTCCGGCGGTGCCGCCACCACCACCAGTTCGGGGGCGAAGCCTTCTTCCACTGTCTCCAGCAGCCGGCCCGCGCCGATGTCCCGCGCCACGGCGGCGGTCGACGGCGATATGTCGGACAGCGCAACGTCGATGCCCTGTCCGCGCAGCCCCAGCCCAATGCTGGTGCCAAGCAGGCCTGTTCCGATCACCAGGACGGGACCGGACAGGTGCGTGGCTGCTCCCTGTGCCGCGCCCACGCCCTAGAGGCCTACGGAGGCGAGCAGGTGGCCAACTTCCGTGCGGCCGAGCACCCGAATGCTGCCCTGGCGCTGATCGCCCACGCGGATCGGTCCCACCTGGGTGCGCACGAGACGCTCCACGGGGTGGCCGACGGCCTCGAACATGCGTCGCACAATGCGGTTGCGGCCCGAATGCAGGACAACTTCAACCAGGAGGTGGCCCGGGGTGGAGTCAACCAGCTTGAAGGAGTCCACCTGGGCGAAACCGTCCTCGAGGTCCAGGCCTTCGCGCATCTGCGCGCCGACGCCGTGGGCCATGGGACCGCGGACCTGCACCAGGTAGGTCTTGGGCACTTCGTAGGACGGGTGCGTGAGCCGGTTGGCGAGTTCGCCGTCATTCGTCAGCAGCAGCAGGCCCTCGGTGTTGGTGTCCAGGCGGCCCACATGGAACAGGCGTTCATGCTTGTTGGTGCTCTTGAGGAAGTCGCTGATGCACGGGCGGCCCTCGGGGTCATCCATGGTGCAGACCACGCCGCTGGGCTTGTTGAAGACGTAGTACTTCAGGTGTTCATCCAACTGCAGGCGCATGCCGTCCACGTGGATGGCAACCTGGGAGGGGTCAACGCGGACGCCCACTTCGGTGACAACCTCGCCGTCGACCTCCACGCGGCCTTCACGGATCATGTCTTCGCAGACACGGCGCGAGGCAACGCCGGCCTGGGCCATGACCTTCTGCAGGCGGACGCCCTCGGGATCGTGGTGGTCGGAGATGACCGGCTTGGCCGGGCGGCGGGTGGCTGTGCGCTTGACGACACCGAGGTTCTGTCCGAAACGCTCGTTGCGGAAAGCACGGTCACCGTTCTTGCGCTGGCCTGCCTGGGGACCGCCGGTGCGCGAAGCGCCGCCCTTGGTACCATACGGCTTGGCCGATTTGGGCGCACCGGCCTTGTAGCCTTCGGGCTTGAACTGGCCGGCGCCGGGCTTGGATGCGCCGGAGCCCTTGGAAGCGCCTGAACCCTTGCCGTCGAAGGCACGTGAGGCTGCTGAGCGGAACTTTTCGGGACGGCTCTCGGCGGACTCCTCGCGGGGGCGGTAGCCGTTGGCGCGGAATTCGCCGGCGCTCATACCGGGGTCGCGCTTGGCGGCGGCACGGCCGCCGGTGCGGGAACCGGCAGGCTTGGAGCCCTTGCCGAAGGATTTGCCGCCGGCAGCTCCGCCGCCGCGCGGGTTGTTACGGCCTGATCCGGAGCGGGGTGCCTGTGTCATAAAAAGTCCTTCGGGTGTAGCGGTTAGTAAGTAGTGTCTTCAAATTCAGCCAGGTTTTCCAGCCCGGGCAGGTGCGGCGCAAGCCGCGGAAGTTCGTCGAGGCTGCCCAGTCCCAGCCGTTCCAGGAAGTACGGCGTGGTCCGGTACATCATTGAGCCGGTCTCGGGTTCCGCTCCGGCATCATCGATGAGTCCGCGCTGGATTAGGGTCCGTACAACGGAGTCCACATTGACACCCCGGATGGCAGATACCCGCGCCCTGGAGACAGGTTGCCGGTAGGCAATCACTGCCAGGGTTTCCAGTGCAGCCTGAGTCAGACGAGCACTCTGGCCGCCCAGGACAAACTTCGAGACCACGGGTGCAAACTCGGCGCGGGAGTAGATCCGCCAGCCGCCGGCCACATCCCGCAGTTCAAAACCTCGCATTGAAGGAAAACTACGTACTGTGCCACCGGGTCCTCCCCCAGTATAGCCGTCATACTCGCGCTGCAGTTCCGTGAGGGTGTCCTGCACCTGCGGCACCGGGACCTCCAGCACCTCGGCGAGCTCGGCGGGGGTAACGGGTTCGTCGACCACCATCAGGACCGCTTCCACGGCCGCGCGGAGGTCGGTGTGTTCCGGGGAAGGGCCGCCGGAGTCAGGCTGCGCCACGGGGTCCTGCGGCATGTTCCTCCAAAGAGTGGGCGTGGTGGGAGTCGATATTCGCGAGGGAGCTGCCGGTATTCCGGGCCGCCGGACAGGCTCCGGGTGCCGCACACCAGCTGATCAGCAGTTCACCCAGCGGATCCGTCTGATCGAAGGAAACGGCGCCGTCCCGGAACAGTTCCAACAGCGCCAGGAACCGGGCCACGGCCACCGAACTGCCGGCGTCGTCCACCAGCGCAGCAAAGGACAGCCGGCCCTCCGTCTTGAGCCGGCGGGCAATAATGGCCGCCTGCTCGCGCACGCTGACCTTGGGGGCGTGCAGATGGGCCAGCCCCACCGTGGCGGGTTTCGCTGCCTGCGGGGCCAGGGCCCTGGCCGCCATGGCGGCGAAGTCCTGCGGGCCGGTCCGCCAGATCAGTTCCGGCAGCATGGCCGCAAACCGGGGTTCAAGTCCGGTACGGCGCGGGAAACGCTCTGCTTCGTCCTGCAGCCGGGCATCGAGGATACCGGCGATCTGCTTGAAGGCGCGGTACTGCAGAAGCCGGGCGAACAGCAGGTCCCGGGCCTCGAGCAGAGCCACGTCTTCGGCATCCTCAACGTCTCCGGCCGGCAGCAGGCGGGCTGCCTTCAGATCCAGCAGGGTGGCGGCAATCACCAGGAACTCGCTCGCTTCGTCCAGGGCCCAGGCCTGTTCCGCGTCGCCAAGAGCCTTGATGTAACCAATGAAGTCATCAGTGACATCGGCGAGGGCCACCTCGGTGATGTCCAGCTCCCGCTTGGAGATGAGGCTTAGGAGAACATCGAAGGGTCCGGTGAAGTTCTCCAGCCGGACCCGGAATCCGCGGACCGGCGGGGATTCAGTGTCCTTAGCCGCGGACTCCGCAGAGCCTGTCACCGCAGTTACGGGGCGCCGCCGCGGGAAATCAGTTCCTTGGCGAGGCGGCGGTAGGAGTCAGCACCGGGGTGGTTGCCTGCGTAGCTGGTGATCGGCTCGGCGGCCACGGTGGCGTCGGCAAACTTGATGGTCCGCTTGATGACCGTCTCGAAGACCTTGTCGCCGAAGGCTTCCACCAGACGGGAGATAACTTCGCGGCTATGGAGGGTCCGTGCGTCATACATGGTGGCCAGGACACCGTCGATCTGGAGTCCGGGGTTCAGCCGGTCCTGCACCTTCTCGATGGTTTCCACGAGCAGTGCCACGGCACGCAACGCGAAGAATTCGCAGATCAGCGGGATGATGACGCCGTGGGCGGCGGTCAGCGCATTGACCGTCAGCAGGCCCAGGGAAGGCTGGCAGTCGATGAGGATGACGTCATAGTCGTCCGCCACCCTGCGCAGTGCCCGTTCCAGGACCTGCTCGCGGGCCACTTCGTTAACCAGCTGCACTTCGGCGGCAGAGAGGTCGATGTTGGCCGGCAGCAGGTCGATGTTCTCGATGCCGGTCTGGTGGATGGCTGCGCGGATGTCCGCCTTGCGGTCCATCAGCACGTTGTAGACGGTGAGGTCCAGTTCATGCGGGTTGGTGCCGAGCCCGGCGGACAGGGCACCCTGCGGATCGAAGTCAACCAGCAGGACCTTGCGTCCGGCTTCAGCCAGCGCGGCGCCGAGGTTGATGGTGGACGTGGTCTTGCCTACGCCGCCCTTCTGATTCACCATGGCGATAATCCGTGCGGGTCCATGGGAGGTGAGCACCGGAGGTTCAGGGAATTCCGTCAGCGGGCGTCCTGTCGGCCCCATCACGGACTCGGCTGCGTCCTGTGTTGCGTCCTGCAGAGTTGTTGAACTCTGATCGCTGCTCACGTAATAATCCACGCTTCCGTCTCTAGCTGTCCTGCGGGCTGTCCCTGTCAAGATTACAGCGGTGCCGCACCTATACCGCTAATCGACGTGACGGAACGCCGCGAGCCTTGACTCTCAACTAGAGGTAGAACGTTGATCCGCGCCGCCGTTTGCGGGGCGAGTTCCGGCTCCGGGTTGTGGAACTTACGTGCAGATGGGGGCAGGACGAGGCAGGCACCCCACGCAGGGAACCGCCCGGCAGAGACGCCCGAGGGCGCTCCCGCTGTTGCGGAAGCGCCCTCGGTGCTGCAGTGCGGCGCGGGATAAACCCGGCGTAACCCTTAGCGGACTGCCGTGGTTTCCAGAACGGGTTCCGGAACCTGCGGCTCCGAGTGCCCGTCATCCATCGTGGATTCATCGAACGGGCGTTCGCGGTTCAGCACCGCGTTGACCTGCTCCTTGTCGATTTCCTTGGTCCAGGTACCGATCAGGACGGTGGCGACGGCGTTGCCGGTGAAGTTGGTCAGCGCGCGTGCTTCGGACATGAAACGGTCGATGCCGACAATCAGGCCAACACCCTCCACCAGGTCCGGGCGGTGCGACTGCAGTCCGCCGGCCAGTGTGGCCAGGCCGGCGCCGGTGACGCCGGCGGCGCCCTTGGACGCAATGATCATGAAGACCAGCAGGGAGATCTGCTCACCGAGTTCCAGCGGCATATTCATGGCCGAGGCCACGAACAGCGCGGACATCGTGAGGTAGATGGCGGTGCCGTCCAGGTTGAACGAGTACCCGGTGGGCACGGTAACGCCCACCACCGGCTTGGAAATGCCCAGGTGCTCCATCTTGGCGATCAGGCGCGGCAGGGCAACCTCGGAAGACGAGGTGGAGAAGATGAGCAGGTATTCACGGCCCAGGTAGCGCATCAGCTTGAAGATATTCACGCCGGTGCACAGCTTCAGCACGCTGCCAAGGATGACGGCGATGAACAGGGCACAGGTGATGTAGAAGGCAATCATCAGGACGGCCATGCTCTTGATTGCCTCGACGCCGGTTTCGCCGACGACGGCGGCAATGGCACCGAAGGCGCCGATCGGTGCCAGCCACATGATCATGCCCAGGATGCGGAATACCAGCTTCTGGATCTGGCCGATAAGAGTGAGGATCGGAGCTCCGGCGGAGCCCATCTTCTGCAGGGCGAACCCGACCAGCAGGGCCACAAACAGCGTCTGCAGGATGCTCTCGCCCGTCAGGGATGCAAGCAGCGTGGTGGGAATGATGCTGAGCAGGAACCCGGTCATGCCTTCGGCGTCCTCGGCGACCTTCGGCGCACTCTCGGCGCCGGCGGCAATGTTCAAGCCCTCGCCCGGGTGGATCAGGTTACCGACAACCAGGCCGATGGCCAGGGCGAAGGTGGACATGAGGATGAAGTAGCCCAGGGCCAGTCCGCCGACCTTGCCGACGGTTGCTGCTTTGGCGATCGAGCCGATGCCAAGGACAATTGTGCAGAAGATGACCGGCGCGATCATCATCTTGATCAGGCCAATGAAGGCGGTGCCAATGGGCTTCAGGCCTTTGGCGAATTCCGGCTGAACCAGGCCAAGAGTGGCGCCGAGCACCACCGCGAGAATTACTGCGATGTAAAGCAAGTGTGTTTTGTCCTTTTTGCGCGGACTCTTCGGTGAGTCTGCGCCGCGGGCAATGGTGGCAGATGCCATTTGTGCTGCTCCTAGGCTGGTTTTGCTGATGTGTCCCCGGCGGCACCGAGACTGCGGCCCTCCGCCAGTGCGGAGCCGTACGGGATTCGCCGGAACATAAGTCCTTCATAACCATGGTCACCCGGTGCTGTGATGACTGTCACGATTGTGGTCATACTGTTCTCAAGTGTTTGAACAAAAGGAAAATGAAGTGCGGAAATGGAGTTTGGCCAGCCGGCTGCTTATGGGGCAGCTGGTTTTCCTCATCTGCCTGTCCCTCGGACTCTCGCTGGCGCTCTACCTCCAGGCCGAACGGAACAGCTATGATGAGACCGCCGAACGGATGCTTTCAGTCGCGGAAACCGTTGCCGCGGATCCTTTTGTGCTCGAATCGACCGCCGCTGCGGATCCGAGCGCTGCCCTGCAGCCGTTCGCCAAGGCCGTCATGGATGCCGCGCACATCGATTTCCTGACCATCATGGCTCCCGACCGGACACGTTTCACGCACCGCAGCGAGGATGAGATCGGAAAGGCCTACATCGGTACCGTGGACCGGGCGCTGGCAGGGCAGTCCTTCACGGAAACCTATTCCGGCACCCTTGGCCCCTCGGTCCGGGCCATCGTCCCGGTTTTTGGGCCGGACGGCGGGGTCACCGCGCTAGTTGCCGCCGGCATCACCGTGGACCGGGTGGCCATCGCCCGCAATGCGGACCTGCCCGTGGTGTTTCTTACCTCCCTGGGGGCACTGGCCTGCGGGGCTCTGGCCTCCTACGTGCTCAGCCGCTATCTGCGGCGCACCACCCGTGACCACCGTCCCGACGAGCTCCTGGGCATGTTCACGTTCTATGACTCCGCCCTGCATTCGCTGCGCGAAGGCCTGCTGCTGCTGAACAATGACGGCGAGCTTGTCCTGTACAACGATCGGGCGGCGGCCCTGCTGGGCCTGCCGCCCGGCGGCAGCGGACAGCCCAGGGATTCCCGTTCCCTGGGACTGCCCGGCCCGCTGGCCGATCTGCTGCATGGCGGCAGGAGTGCCAAGGACGAGTTCCACTTTGCAGGCGACCGCATCCTGGTGGTGAACCAGTCTCCCGCCGTCGCTCCGCCGGTGCGTGACGGCATCCCAGGGCTTAGGCCCGGCGGCCGCGGCGGCAGGCGAAGCGTCCGGGCACCCAAGCGCTTCGGCACAGTCACCACTTTGCGCGACCACACCGATATCGAAGCCCTGACCGGAGAACTGCAGTCCATGCACACCCTGACCGACGCACTTCAGGCCCAGGCACACGAACACGCCAACCGGCTGCACACGCTGGTGTCGCTGATTGAGCTGGACCGGCACGGCGATGCACTGGAATTCGCCACCCGTGACTTGGCGCTGTCACAGAAACTGGCCGACGACGTCGTGGCCGCGGTGGGTGATCCCGCCCTGGCCGCGCTGCTCACCGCCAAGTCGGCGCAGGCCCGCGAGCGCGCCATCCGCCTGGACATAGATCTGGAACATGCCGGCTCCGCTGTCCCGCTGGAAGTGGATCCCGGAGAGCTGGTGACCATTGTCGGCAATCTGGTGGATAACGCCTTCGACGCCGTCGCGAACGTCCCGGAGCCTGAGGTGACGGCACGGTTTGCGGTTTGGGAGGACGGGGAGGGGACGACTGTTTTCGAGATCGTCGTGGAGGACAACGGCCCGGGCATTCCGGAGGTAAACACCGAGCAGATCTTCCACCAGGGGTTCAGCACCAAGGATCCCAAGGCACTGCTTCCCCCCGGGACGGCGGGAAGCATGCGGGGCATTGGATTACCCCTGGTCCGCCAGGCAGTGCTGCGCCTGGGCGGATCGCTGTGCCTTGATCCGGGCGGACAACCCGGCTGCGGTGCCCGCTTCACCGTTCTGGTTCCCCGGCCCGCCGCACGCCCGCTGGCTCCCCAAGGTGCCCCCGGTGAATACTGAGCAGGACATCAGCGTGCTCGTGGTGGAAGACGAAGGCATTGTCGCTGAGGCCCATGCCGAGTACGTGCGCCGCTGCCCCGGATTCACGCTGGCCGGCGTGGTGCATACCGGTACGGACGCCATCACCTTTCTCAACGCCTCCGCCGCCGACCTGGTTCTGCTGGACATGAACCTGCCGGACCTCCATGGGCTCGATGTGCTGCGGCGGATCCGGGGCGCCGGTGTCCCCTCGGATGTCATTGCCATCACCGCAGTGCGGGATCTCGCCGTCGTCCGCAGCGCCATGTCCGCGGGGATTGCACAGTATCTGATCAAGCCGTTCACCTATTCGGCGTTCAGCGGCAAGCTCGCCGCCTACCGTGAGTACCATCTGAATCTGGCCGGCCAGGGATCCTCCGCAACCCAGTCGGAGGTGGACAGGGCCCTGGCAGCACTGCGCCCCAACGTTCCGGCGGCGCTGCCCAAGGGCCTGTCCCCCGATACGCTGAAGACTGTTTCGGAGCTGCTCAAGGCGGCCGATGCACCGATGTCCGCCAGCGAGGTCTCGGCGGCCCTGGCCATGTCCCGGATTACCGTCCGGCGGTATCTGGAGCATCTGGACGATCAGCGGGCCGTGCTGCGGACTCCCCGCTACGGAACGCGTGGACGGCCGGAACTGGAGTACAGCTGGCGGCGGTGACTGAGGGTCCCCGCCCGGATCACGCCACGGGCTGGAATGCCGCCCGTCCCTGCATAGCGGAGGTGCCGAGGTCGCTCCGGGACAGCGCCGTACCTGCCTCCACGGCCTGCAGCCATTCCCGGGTTGTGCCCACGGCGGCAAAGTTGGACTGCAGCAGCACCATGAGCGCCTCATGCACCTGACGCGCACTGACCTGTCCCGCCTCGTTGGCCAGGTGGATTGCGCCGCTGGCATCCGACAACAGCTCCACCGTGAATCCCAGTGGCTCAGCTGCAGCGGCAGTAGCGATGTCGCAGTTATTAGTCATGTAGCCAACCAGGGTGATGGTGTCGATGTTGTTCTCCCGCAGCCAGTCCTCAAAATCGGTGCCGGCGAAAACGCTCGCGTAGCTCTTGCCGATCCGTTTCCAGGAGTCCCTGCGGCGCGCGGCAACGTCCGGATGCAGGTCCCAGCCCCGGGAGCCTTCCGCGAAGACCGGTGATCCCGCCGGCGCCTCATGCTGCACGACGACGACGGGCATCCCCTGCGCCTCGGCGGCGTCGATGACGGTGGTGATGTTGGCCAGGGACTCATCGCGGTCCGGATATTGGATCTCCAGAGGTCCGCCAAAATACTCATTCTGCACGTCAACGATGACGAGTGCGCGGGTCGGTTGTGCCATGGTGCGGGGCTCCTTGTGAGTTGTCCGGGTGATCGTGCTTCCAGCATGGCAGCGAACGGACCTCGACAGTGAGTGGCAGATATGCACACTTTCGATGAGAATAGGCCACGTGAAGATTGCCATCCACGCTTTTGACGGAATGACCCTCTTTCACCTGGCCGCACCCCTGCTGGTGTTCAGCGAAGTGTCCCGGCTCGGTTTGGCCGATGACTGGGAGACCGGTGTTTTCACCGAGACGGGAGCACCTGTCCGCAGCGCGGAAGGATACCTGGTGGAAGGGACTGCCGGCCCGGACCTTGCCCGGAACGCAGACCTGGTAATCTTCCCCTCCTGGCTGCCTGACCTTGCTCCGCCCTCCGACGGGTTGCTGACGTTGATCCGCAGCTCCCACGCACGGAATGCCGGAATTGCCGGGCTGTGCCTGGGCGCGTATCCGGTAGCCCGCAGCGGCGTGCTGGACGGCCGCAGCGCAGTCACGCATTGGGAGTCCGCCGGGGACATGGCCGCCGCACAGCCGGCCGTCAGCTTCGATGATTCCGCGCTCTACATTGACCACGGGGATGTTCTCACCTCGGCGGGGACAGCCTCCGCCCTGGACGCCTGCCTTCACATTGTGCGGAGGCATCTCGGATCCGCAGCCGCGGCGGACGTGGCACGGCATATCGTCGTCGCCCCGCACCGCGAGGGTGACCAGGCCCAGTACATTGCCCGTCCGGTTTCCGATTCGGGGTTGGGCGGACCGCTCGGCAGGACCATTGAGTGGGCTTTGGCCAATCTGGACCAGGACCTCAGCGTGGACGTGCTGGCTGCCCGCGCAGTCATGAGCAAACGCAATTTCACGCGGAGATTCCGGGAAACCACGGGCCTGGCGCCGGCACGATGGGTGCTTGGCCGGCGGCTCGACGAAGCCCGGATGCTGCTGGAAACCACAGCCTGGAGCGTGGGGCGAATTGCGCATGCCTGCGGTTTCGGAAGCCCGGTAACCTTCCGGCAGAACTTCATCAGGGCGTATTCGACCACGCCGACGTCCTACCGCACTCGGTTCACCAACCGCTGAGGATGATCGGCCGTTCCACAGCGCGCGGGCTTTTAGTCCACCCTGGCCTTCTCCAGCTTTCGGGCGTAGGACCGGTTGGCGCGTTGCCTGGCACCGCACCGCTCGGAGCACCAGTGCCGGCGTGCGTGCGTGCGGATCAGAAACCGGTCACACGGCGCCGCGGCGCAGGACGCAAGCCGGCCGGCATCGGGACCGGTCAGCAGTCCAGCGGCATCCTCGGCAATCTGGGCCATGGCGTGGGCAACAATCCTGCTCAGTGGATGGGTGTGGACGCGCTCCAGTCCCGCCCCGGGGGAATAGTGCAGTGGCGCTGCACTGGGCACTGCAGTCAGCGCGCGATTGAGGCCCTCCAGCGCTGACGGGGCCGGAGCGCTGCCTTCTGTGTGGGATCCGAGTATCCGCCGGAGATCCGCCCTCAGTCCCTCGAGCTGCTGCTGGCAGTAGGAAAGCAGGCCGGTGCCTTCCGGAGCCAGACCCTGCGCAATCAGCCACGCAGTGGCATTGTCCGGAGTATCAAGTTCATCAATCTGCGAACCACCGGGCAGGGTAACGACGCTGTTTGCCAGCGCCAGACTGAGGTGCGCGGCAGTGCCCGGGGCCGGAGGGAGTGGGACGCTCGTCATAAGCCTCACGGTATCAGTTGCACTTTGCCGTGAGAAACACCTAGGGTGGTTCTCACGTTAAATAGACAAAAATACCGTGATATGTGAGGCGCTTCACGAATCACCCCCACCCTTTCGGCACGGCTCCCTTCGTGCTTTCGGTCCTTGACAACGCCTTCACCGGTGTCGGACACCAGGTCACCGAAACGTACGGGGAGATCATTTCCCTGGCGAAGCTTGCCGACCGCCGCGGCTTCCGGCGTTTCTGGATGTCCGAGCACCATGCCATGCCCGGTGCCGCCATTCCTTCTCCGTTGCTGATGGCGGCCCGGCTCACCGGCGAGACCGAACGCATCCGGTTGGGTGCCGGCGGAATCATGCTTCCCAACCATGTGCCGCTGGGCGTCGCCGAACAGGTCGGCATGCTGAACGCGCTTGCTCCCGGACACATCGATCTGGGCCTTGGCCGGGCACCGGGAACGGACGGCGCCACGGCTGCTGCACTGCGCCGCCACTCATCTGCCAACGAGGAGTTCCCCGAGCAGATCGCTGAACTATTCGGCTTCCTGGGGCACGACTGGCCCGAGGGGCATCCCTACGCGGATGTTCCCGCAGTACCCGGTCCCTGGCAGGCCGACGAGAACCGGGTTCCGCGGCCTGCTGCCTCCGCCGACGTCTGGATCCTCGGGTCTTTGGTCTATTCAGCGCAGGTTGCAGCACGCCTTGGGCGCCCGTACGCGTTCGCCCTGCAGTTCGGCAGCGCAGACATCCTCAACGCCATGCGGATCTACCGGGAGAATTTCCGCCCCTCGGTTTACCTGGACCAGCCCTACAGTCTGGTCAGCATCGGAGCCATCGCCGATGAGGATCCGGAGGAGGCGCGCCGCCAGGCCACCTCCACCGCCATGGCGATGCTGCGCATGTTCCAGCGCAAACCCTTTGCCCTGCTGCCTCCTGAAGAAGTTGCGGCATACCCGGCGAACTTCCAGGAGCGGCAGGTACTTCAGGACTACACCGACCGGACAATCCACGGCACCGCCGGAGAAGTGGCAGCCGCTCTGGAGGATCTGCAGCGCCGGACGGGCGTGGATGAAGTGATGCTCGTGGTCGGCGGATACCTGCGCAGCACCCAGGCACACACCTTGGAACTGCTGGCAGACCACTACGGCATGCCCGCGGTGTAAGGTCCCCCGCCGGCCCCGGCTCACCGGCCGGGCGGATCAGAGCGGTACCCCTTGAAACGGTCGACGGCGGAAGGCAGGGACACTCCCACCGACCGGCCTACGGGCTCTGCGCGCCCGGGCCATCCGCGGAAACGCGGGCAGCGGCTGCAGCTACGGTGTCCCGGGCTGTGGCGCCCACGCCGATGAGGGTGGCCGACGCCGGGCCACACCAGTCGCCGTAACCCAGGAAGAACAGTCCCGGGCTGCCTGCCGAACGCGTTGCCGGGCGGGGTTCCGTTGC
The DNA here is from genome assembly GCF_030407495.1 of Arthrobacter sp. APC 3897. Taxonomy (GTDB): domain Bacteria; phylum Actinomycetota; class Actinomycetes; order Actinomycetales; family Micrococcaceae; genus Arthrobacter_B. Next base: position 81,745 of record NZ_JASDDG010000011.1, read on the forward strand.
GGGAGCTCCATTTTGGAGCTGCAGCGACAGGGGCTGCAGATGGGCCAGACTGGGCCGGAATCCGGTGCACCACAGCACAACGTCGGCTGCCGCTTGCTCGCCGTCGGGCCATTGGACTCCGCCCGGGACGAAGCGGGAGAACAAAGGCCTGGCCTCCAACAGGCCGGCGTCGCGCGCCTTCCGCACCGCGGGAACCGCCACGATGTCACCGAGGGAGGCCGCGCTTCCGGGGCTGGGCTCGCCCGCCGCGAGAGCACGGACATGGCGGGTGGCAATCCGGAACAGTTCCGTGCCGTCCACGTCATCCGGGAGGTAGCGCGGGGGCTTCCGGGTCACCCAGGTGACCGATGCCGCCGGGGCGAGGTCTGCGGCGATCTGCGCACCTGAGTTGCCGCCGCCCACCACAATCACGTTCAAGCCGGCGTAGGCTCCGGGCCCCCGGTAATCCACCGTATGCAGTTGCCGGCCCTGGAAGGATCCGGCCCCGGGCAGCTGCGGAAAGTACGGCGCGTCCCACGTCCCGGTGGCATTGATGACAACCCGGCTGGTCCACTGTCCCCGGCTGGTGTCCGTAATGTATCCGCCATCCGCGCCCGGGGATATGGCTGTGGCCCGCACCGGCCGGTGAACGGGGAGCTGGTACCGGGCCTCATAGCTGCTCAGGTAATCAGCAACGTGCCGGGCCGTCGGGTTGCCGTTCCCCGGCCAGGCCGGCATCTGGTGCCCGGGCAGGGAGCTGTGCGCGGCCGGGGAAAACAGCTCAAGGCTGGGCCAGTAGTGCTGCCAGGCGCCTCCCGGTTCAGAGTTGGCATCCAGGATCGCGAAGGTCGGGGCCGGCCCGGACCTGCCGGTGGCCTCGTCCCGCCGCAACCGGTTCAGGTAGTAGCCTGCGGCGAGACCGGCCTGGCCGCCGCCAATGACCAGGATGTCGACGTCGCCACCCGAGTCCCCGAGCGTTTCTTCCGCAGCTGTATCCGTTCCCTGCATGGTTCCTTCCCAGCCCCGGTCTAGTTCTCCCGCTCCGCGGAGCGGCCGTGGGCCAGGCCCGTGGGAATGCCGAGGAACGCCGGTTCCGGTGCTGAACAGCAGGAAGAGCCCGCTGCTTCGGCGGCGCCGGCGGCCGGAGCTGCCACGGGTACCGGTGCGCAGCAGGAGGATTCGCCCTGGCCAACCGCGGCATCGGTGTCGCAGCTGCCCCCGAGGTCCGTGGAGCACACGCCGGTTTCAGGCAGGACCAGCTGAACGTCGTCGGCCGCTTCCTGGTCCCCGGCAAGGGCTGCGGCGATGGAGCGGACCTGTTCGTAGCCGGTGGCCATCAGGAAGGTGGGCGCGCGGCCGTAGGACTTCATACCGGTGATATAGAAGTCCTTTTCCGGGTGGGACAGCATCCTGGCGCCGTGCGGTTCCACCGTTCCGCAGCTGTGGAACTCCGGGTCGATGAGCGGGCCAAGGGCTCGCGGCGCCTCAACGGCAGGGTCGAGGTCGAGCCGGATTTCGCGGAGCATGTCCAGATTCGGCCGGAAGCCGGTGGCGGGAACCAGCAGGTCCACCTCGAGCCGGACCTCGCCCGACGGCGTGGCCCCCATGACGGCAAGAGTCTGTGCATTCTTGAATCCCGTAATGGTGAAGGAGGTGTGGAGGTCAATGCGTCCGTCCTGAACCAGAGCGCGCAGCCGGCTGCCGAGGGCGCCGCGCGCGGGCAGTCCGTCGAGATCGCCTCCGCCGTAGACGCCGTCGGCTGAAGAACTCCGGATGGCCCAGCTGATCCGGGTGCCCGGTTCCTGTTCCGCCAACTCGCCCAGCGCCAGCAGGGTGTTGGCGGCCGAGTGTCCGGCCCCGACCACCAGGACGTGTTTTCCGGCGAAGCGGGCACGGCCGCGGCCGGTGACATCGGGCAGCGGTGCGGTGATGAGTCCCGCAGCGTACGCCTCGGCTTCGCCCGGAGCCGCAAGTCCCGCCTGCCCGAGCGGGTTCGGAGTGCTCCACGTGCCGGATGCGTCAATAACGGCGCGGGCGCGGTGGTCGGTAATCTTGCCTTCGGCGTCCCGGACCCGGACCAGGAACGGAGCGATGTCCCGCCCGCCGGTGCGGGTCTTGTCCATGCCTTCACGGCTGACGGTGAGAACTTCGCTGGAGGTGTGCAGCACGGACCGGATGGCCGGGAGCGCCGCCAGCGGCCGAAGGTACTGTTCAACCAGTTCGGCGCCGGTGGGCAGGGTGTCGGCAACAGGTTCCTGCCAGCCGGTGCCGGCGAGCAGGCGGCGGGCGGCGGCATCGACGTCGTACCGCCACGGCGAGAACAGCCGAATGTGCCCCCATGCGCTGACCGCAGCCGCCGGTGTGTCTCCAGCCTCGAAGATCATGGGGGTCAGGCCGCGTTCGAGCAGATGCGCGGCCGCGGCTAGCCCCACAGGGCCGGAGCCGATCACGGCAATGGGAAGTGCGGACAACCGGGGTTCAGTGTTCTCAGGCAAGGGGGCCTCTCTCAGCAAAGGTGCGGGCGTTTATTTGGCCGGCAGCAGGTCGGCGATCAGGTCCCGGATGCGGGCCTTGATGTCGTCGCGGATGGGGCGGACAGCAGCCAGGCCCTGACCGGCCGGATCCTCGAGCTGCCAGTCCTCATAGCGTTTTCCGGGGAAGATCGGGCAGGCGTCGCCGCAGCCCATGGTGATCACGACGTCGGACTCCTTCACCGCCTCGGTGGTCAAAACCTTGGGCAGCTCGGCGGACATGTCAATACTTTCCTCGGCCATGGCTTCGACGGCGGCTGGATTGACTGATACAGCCGGAGCAGACCCGGCGGAGCGCACTTCGATCCGGCCGCCGCTGAGGGCGCGCAGGTATGCGGCCGCCATCTGCGAGCGCCCGGCATTGTGGACGCAGACAAAAAGGACTGAGGGCCTGGCTGTCACTTCGGGGGTGCTCATCGGTTCGTCATTTCTGTCGAGGCGGCGGGAACGGGGGCGGCGGCGGGCCAGTACCTCTTTTGCGCCCACAGTGCGGCGTACACCAGTGCCACCAGGACGGGAACCTCGATGAGCGGGCCGACGACGCCGGCGAGCGCCTGCCCGGAGGTCACGCCGTACGTGCCGATGGCCACGGCAATGGCCAGTTCAAAATTGTTGCCCGCGGCGGTAAAGGCCAGCGTGGCGGTGCGGGGATACCCCAGGTTCAGCACTCTTCCCAGCACCATTCCGGCGCCGAACACCACGAGGAAGTAAACCAGCAGCGGGAGGGCGATCCGGGCCACGTCCGCCGGGTTCGAGGTGATCTCATCTCCCTGCAGGGCGAAGAGCAAAACGATGGTGAACAGCAGGCCGTAGAGCGCCCAGGGGCCAAGCTTCGGGAGGAACCTGCCCTCGTACCATTCCCGGCCGCGGGCCTTCTCCCCGAGGACGCGGGTAAGGAAGCCCGCCAGCAGCGGAATACCCAGGAAAACCAGGAAGCTGGCGGTGATGGACCAGAATGAGAACTCTGCGCTCGTTGTTTCCAGGCCCAGCCAGCCGGGCAGGACCTGCAGGTAGAACCACCCCAGGGCGCCGAAGGCAATCACCTGGAACACGGAGTTGATGGCCACCAGCACGGCGGCGGCCTCACGGTCCCCGCAGGCCAGGTCATTCCAGATCATCACCATGGCGATGCAGCGGGCCAGCCCGACAATAATCAGTCCGGTCCGGTATTCAGGCAGGTCCGGCAGGAAGATCCAGGCCAGAGCAAACATGACGGCCGGGGCGGCCACCCAGTTAAGCACCAGGGACGTGATCATGAGCTTCCGGTCGGCCACCACGGCACGGGTCTCGTTATAGCGGACCTTGGCCAGGACCGGGTACATCATCACCAGCAGGCCGACGGCGATGGGCAGCGACACATTCGAGACCTTGATGGAGTCCAGGGCCGGACCAATACCGGGAACCAGCCTCCCCAGCAACAGCCCGGCAGCCATCGCGGCAATGATCCAGACCGGCAGGAACCGGTCCAGGGTGGAGAGCCGGGCGGTGACCTGTCCAGTGTGGGCTGGTGCGGTGGACATGCTCAAAGCTCCTTGGGCGGGACATCAACTGGGGGGACATCAGGAATCGATCACGATCGATGTATGCCGCTGTCGAGTATCCCCGCATATATCGACGGATGTCAATTGATGTGGATAATGGTGGGGTGAACTCCGTACAGACTGCTCCTGACCCTGTTGCTGAGGCCTGCTGCACTCCGCTGACATCCGAAGCCCTCAGCATTGAAGACGCCCAGCGGTTCGCACAGCTGCTCAAGGCGGTAGCAGAGCCGACCCGGCTGCGCCTGGTGTCCCTGATCGCAGCCCAGGAGAACAAGGAAGCCTGCGTCTGCGACCTCACCGGACCTGTGGGCCTGGGCCAGCCGACGGTTTCCCACCACCTGAAGATCCTGGTGGACGCCGGCATCCTGCACCGCGAGAAGCGCGGCGTATGGGCCTACTACTCCATCGTCCCGGGCGCCCTGGAACGCGCCGCTGCGGTCCTGGCTCCCCGGTGAGCAGCACCCCCGTCCCACAGAGCGGCGGGGACCCTCTCGTCCGCGCACTGGTCAAGGCTGACTGGCCGGCAGTGCAGGGCATCTATGCGGCCGGAATTGCGACGGGCCAGGCAACCTTCGAAAGCCGGACGCCCGGCTGGGAAACCTTCGATGCGCGGCATTTGCCCGGGCTCCGGCTCGTCGCCCAAGCCGACGGCGGGATCCTGGACTGGGCCGCTGCCTCCCCCGTTTCCGCCCGCACCGTTTACCGGGGTGTTGCCGAGCACTCCGTGTACGCCGACCCGGCGGCACGGGGACGCGGGGACGCGGCACTGGAAAAATCCTGCTGCACGCCATGGTGGCGGCCGCCGAGGACTCGGGCATCTGGACCCTCCAGTGCAGCATCTTCCCTGAGAACACCGCCAGCCTGGCCCTGCACCGGGCGGAGGGATTCCGGATTGTGGGCGTCCGGGAGCGTGTTGCCCAAATGACGTACGGCCCACAGGCCGGCAAGTGGCGGGACACCCTGTTTCTGGAGCGGCGCAGCGCCACCGTTGGGGCAACCTGAGGTCAGCAGCGAAGCTGCGCGTGGATGAACCCACCGGACCCGGTCCGGGTGTTCGGCGAGGCGCATGGGAGTCCCGCCGCCCAGGCGTTGAAAAATGCCTTGCCCATCGCCGGTGAACTGGGTATTTCCGAGGTCCTGCTCACCTGCAATGAAGACAGCGCCGGCTCACGGGCGACGATCGAAGCGAACGGCGGCGTCCTGGAGGACATCCGCCACGGCAAGCTCCGCTACTGGATCGCCGGCGCCCAGCAGCTCCTCACGCCCCGCCCCTCTTCCCCCGCGCCCCCGGGAGCTCTTAGCTCCCGGGCCGCAGCAGCGGCAGCAGCGTCTCGATGACTCCCGGATCCTCGATGGTGGAGGGAACGGTGTAGGCATCGCCGTCGGCAATCTGGCGCATGGTCTTGCGCAGGATTTTGCCCGACCGGGTCTTGGGCAGTGCCTCAACCACCTGCACGTCCTTGAAGTCCGCCACCGGTCCGATGGACTGGCGCACCAGCTTCACCAGGTCCGCGCGCAGCTCCTCCGCATCAATCTCGGAACCGGCCTTCAGCACCACATAACCGCACGGGCGCTGTCCCTTCAGCGAATCAGCCACCCCGATTACGGCACATTCAGCCACGGCTGGATGTGTCGCCACGATCTGCTCCATCGCCCCGGTGGACAGGCGGTGGCCGGACACGTTAATGACGTCGTCGGTGCGGCCCATGACAAACACGTAGCCGTCCTCATCCACATAGCCGGAGTCCCCGGTGGTGTAGCAGCCCTCAAAGATCTCCAGGTAGGAGGACCGGAACCGGTCGTCGCTGCCCCAGAGCGTGGTGAGCGTTCCGGGCGGCAGCGGCAGCCGCAGCACAATGTTGCCTTCCTCGCCGGCCGGAACCTCTGCGCCCGCGCCGTCAACGATGGCCAGCGAGAACCCGGGAACCGGCACCGTGGCCGAACCTGCCTTGATCGGAAGCTGCTCCAGACCCAGCGGATTGGCGCAGATCGCCCAGCCGGTCTCGGTCTGCCACCAGTGGTCCACCACGGGGACGTCCAGCGCTTGCCCGGCCCACGTGAAGGTCTCCGGGTCCAGCCGCTCCCCCGCGACAAACAGGGTCCGCAGCCGGGAGAGATCGTAGCCGGCCATCAGGGCTGCGTCCGGGTCTGCCTTGCGGATCGCGCGCAGCGCAGTGGGTGCCGTGAACAGGACATCCACGCCGTGCTGCTCCGCCACCCGCCAGAAGGCCCCCGCATCCGGCGTGCCCACCGGTTTGCCCTCATAGAGCACCGTGGTGGCACCGGCGATCAGCGGCGCGTACACAATGTAGGAGTGGCCCACCACCCAGCCCACGTCCGAGGCGGTCCACATCACCTGTCCCGGTCCGATGTCGTAAATATTGCGCATGGACCACGCCAGTGCGACGGCGTGGGAACCGTTGTCGCGGACCACGCCCTTGGGCGCGCCGGTGGTGCCCGAGGTGTACAGGATGTACAGCGGGTCCGTTGCGGCCACGGATACCGGACCGGCCGGGGACGCGTCTGCGGCGAGTGCGTCCCAGTCGTGCCAGGCGGTGCCGTGTGCGCCGTCGTACTCCTGCGGTGTGTGGGTGAACCCGGCACGTTCGGCAACCACCACGTGATTGACGCGGTGGGCTGCAGCAGCGAGGGCCTCCGCAACATTGGGCAGATACTCTACAGTGCGCTTGGGCTCCAGCCCCCCGCTGGCGGTAACGACGACGGCGGGCCGGGCATCGTCGATGCGGGCCGCCAGTTCCTTCGGGGCGAAGCCGCCAAAGACCACTGAATGGATGGCCCCCAGCCTCGCTGCGGCGAGCATGGCGATCACAGCTTCCGGAATCATGGGCAGATAGATGATGACCCGGTCCCCCGCCTCCACCCCGAGCCCGCGAAGCACACCGGCAAAGGTTTCCACCTCGGTCAGGAGCTGGCTGTAGGTGTACGTGCGTGTGCTGCCGAGCATCGCGGAGTCATAGATCAGCGCGTCAGCGTCTCCCCTGCCGGCGGCCACATGGCGGTCAAGGGCGTTGTAGCTGGTGTTGAGATAGCCGTCGGGGAACCAGTGGTACTGCGGAGCCTCCGACTCATCCAGGGCGCGCTTCGGAGCGGTGTCCCAGTCCACCAGTGAGGCGGCATCCAACCAGAACGCTTCGGGATCGCGGAGGCTGCGTGCATAGGCCTCCCCGTACGCGCCTTCCGTTGACCCAGCGGCGGACGGGGCTGCGGTGTCCGGTGCTTCGTTTCCTGCATCCAGGCCAGAGCTCATGAATCCTCCTCGATTCGCAATGTGATAACCATCACCCTAGGGCAGGACGATGCCGGGTCACAATTGGGCTGTGTATACATGACACAAAGCGAACTACAGCAGGTTCGCGGTTTTTGTTTCCCCAACCCGATCTTGTGTATACACTGATGAGACACATCACATCACGGAGCAGTTCGGCACCGCCGGCTGGCCACAAGCGTAAAGGAGCGCCAATGAGGGCAAGCGACCGCGCCTACCGGGCGCTCCGCGAAGACATCGTGGCCGGCAGCCTCCTGCCCGGAACCGTTTTGGGTGAAGTGGAGCAGTCACAGCGTCTGGGCATTTCCCGCACGCCCCTGCGCGAGGCACTGAGCAGGCTCACAGCCGATGGCCTCACCGCGCCGCACAACGGCCGCGGCGTGGTGGTTACATCCATTTCACCGGAGACAGTGACCGAGCTGTTTGAGCTGCGCCAGGCGCTGGAGTGCAAGGCGGCTGCACTGGCAGCCACCCGCGGAGAACCTGAACTTTTCACCGGCCTGCGCCGGGACTTCGAGCAGGCGGCGGATCTCATCGTCTCTGAAACGGAGCTGGATCCTTCCCGCTCGGCCTATTACGCCCTGGTGGCACGGCTGGATGAAGCCATTGACACGGCTGCGGCAAATACCTACCTCGCCCAGGCACTGGCCAACGTGCGGCTGCACCTGGCCCGGGTCCGCAGACTGGCCAAGGACAACCCCCGGCGGCTGCTCGCCACCGCGGGCGAACATGCCACCATTGCCTCCGCCATAGCGGCCCGGGATCCCGCGCTGGCTTCGGCAGCCACCTCGGTCCACCTGCATAAGTCGCTGGAACACTTCCTCGCAGCGGTCGGTCCGCCGGGATGAAGACCCTTTCAACCGGCACCCCAACACTTCACGACAGCACCATCGATCACAGTTCCGCCAAAACGTTCCCAGAACGTCCCCGAAAGGACACACCATGAATCTCCACAAAGTGCGGGTCCACCGCAGCGATGAGAACCTGGCCCGCGAAGACCAGCTGGCCTACAAGATCGCCGAGGTCGCCGCTGACCCCGTCGCCGTAACCGATGAGGTCACGGACATGGTCATCAACCGCATCATCGACAACGCCTCGGTAGCCGTCGCCTCACTGAACCGCGGACCCATCGTCGCCGCCCGCGCCCAGGCGCTGTCCTTCTCCCCCTCCGCGCACGGCAAGGGTTCCGCCGTCTTCGGCGTCGAGCAGAAGAGCTCCCCGGAATGGGCGGCCTGGGCCAACGGCGTTGCCGTTCGCGAACTCGACTACCACGACACCTTCCTGGCCGCCGAGTACTCCCACCCGGGTGACAACATCCCGCCGCTGCTCGCAGTCGCCCAGCACACCGGTGCCTCCGGTGCGGACCTGATCCGCGGCATTGCCACCGGCTACGAAATCCAGGTGGACCTGGTCAAGGCCATCTGCCTGCACAAGCACAAGATCGACCACGTGGCGCACCTCGGCCCGTCCGCGGCCGCCGGCATCGGCACCCTGCTGGGCCTCGACGTCGACACCATCTTCCAGGCCGTGGGCCAGGCGCTGCACACCACCACCGCCACCCGGCAGTCCCGCAAGGGCGAAATCTCCACCTGGAAGGCACACGCTCCGGCGTTTGCCGGCAAGATGGCCGTTGAAGCCGTGGACCGCGCCATGCGCGGACAGACCTCCCCCACCCCGATCTACGAGGGTGAAGACGGCGTTATTGCCTGGATGCTGGACGGCCCCGACGCCGCCTACGAGGTTCCGCTGCCCGAGGCCGGCGAAGCCAAGCGCGCCATCCTGGACACCTACACCAAGGAGCACTCCGCCGAATACCAGGCCCAGGCATGGATCGACCTGGCCCGCAAGATCCACCGCGAGCATCCCGAGGCTGCCGACGCTTCGCAGGTGGCCAGCGTGCTGATCGCCACCTCGCACCACACCCATTACGTGATCGGATCCGGCGCCAACGATCCGCAGAAGTATGACCCCACGGCCTCGCGGGAGACCTTGGACCACTCCATTCCGTACATTTTCACCGTTGCCCTGCAGGACGGTTCCTGGCACCACGTGGATTCCTACGCTCCCGAGCGTGCGGGCCGCGCGGACACCGTTGAGCTGTGGAACAAGGTCACCACGGTGGAGGATCCGGAGTGGACCCGCCGTTACCACTCGCTGGACATCAGCGAGAAGGCGTTCGGCGGCAAGGTCACCATCGTCCTGAACGACGGCACCGAGATCACCGACGAAATTGCCGTGGCCGATGCACACCCGCTGGGCGCCAAGCCGTTTGCCCGCGCAGAGTACATCAACAAGTTCCGCACCCTGGCCGCCGGCCTGGTCTCCGAAGAGGAGATTGAGCGGTTCCTGACCACCGTCCAGCGCCTGCCCGAACTGGCTGCCGGCGAACTGGACCAGCTGAACATCACTGCGGCCGAGGGCGTCATTGACCCGGCCAACGCTCCGAAGGGACTTTTCTAAATGCTGTACTCCTCCGTAACACCCGAAGCCAAGCGCATTGCCTTCCGCGAAGGCCTGGCGTCCGGCACGCTCCAGCAGTTCCCGGGAGCGTTCAACCCGCTCTCTGCCCGCCTGATCGAGGAAAAGGGGTTCGACGGCGTCTACATCTCCGGCGCTGTCCTCGCCAATGATCTCGGCCTGCCGGACATTGGTTTGACCACCCTGACCGAGGTGGCCGCCCGGGCCGGGCAGATTGCCAGGATGACGGACCTGCCCGCCATCGTGGATGCCGACACAGGTTTCGGCGAGCCGATGAACGTGGCGCGCTCCATCCAGGAACTCGAGAATGCCGGCCTGGCCGGCTGCCACATCGAGGACCAGTTCAACCCGAAGCGCTGCGGCCACCTGGACGGCAAGAATGTCGTGGACCTGGAGACCGCCACCAAGCGGATCCGTGCCGCTGCGGACGCACGCCGTGATTCGAATTTCCTCATCATGGCGCGCACCGACATCCGCGCCGTGGACGGATTGGAAGCTGCGCAGGACCGTGCCCGTGCCCTTGTTGACGCCGGAGCGGACGCCATCTTCCCCGAAGCGATGAAGACGCTGGAAGAGTTCGCTGCCATGCGGGACGCCGTTGACGTGCCGATCCTGGCCAACATGACTGAGTTCGGGAAGAGCAATCTGTTCAGCTACGACGAGCTGGCTTCGGTGGGCGTCAACATGGTCATCTACCCGGTGACCCTGCTGCGCAGCGCCATGGGTGCCGCTGAGCGCACGCTGGAGACCATAAAGGCCAAGGGCACCCAGCAGGATGACGTCTCAAACATGCTCACGCGTGCACGTTTGTACGATCTGGTGGATTATGAAGCCTACAACCACTTCGACACCTCGGTCTTCAACTTTCAGATCCCGGGCAAGCACTAGCATTTCCGGCCGGAATCCCCCGCAACACCACTGCGACAAAGGAGTCTTTCGTAATGTCAGATGATCAGATCCACAAGGGACTGGCGGGTGTCCTCGTTGACACGACCAAAATTTCCAAGGTCAACCCGGAAACCAACTCGCTGCTGTACCGCGGGTATCCGGTCCAGGAGCTGGCGGCCCGCTGCAGCTTCGAAGAGGTTGCCTACCTGCTCTGGAACGGCGAGCTGCCCACGGCGGATGAGCTGGCCGAGTTCACCGCGGGTGAGCGCGCCCAGCGTGCGCTCACCCCGGAGCTGAAGGCCGTCATCGACGCCCTGCCGACCACGTGCCATCCCATGGACGTGTGCCGCACTGCGGCATCCGTGCTGGGTGCATCGCATGAGCTGGCCGAGGACTCCTCGGTGCAGGCGAACATGGAGAAGTCCGTGAGCCTTTTCGCGGCCATGCCGGCAGTGGTTGCCTATGACCAGCGCCGCCGCCGCGGTCAGGACGTGGTGGAACCCCGCGATGACCTGGATTACTCGGCGAACTTCCTCTGGATGACGTTCGGCGAGGAAGCCGCCCCCGAGGTGGTGGAAGCGTTCAACGTTTCGATGATCCTGTACGCGGAGCACTCCTTCAACGCCTCTACGTTCACCGGCCGCGTCATCACATCTACCCTCTCGGATCTGCATTCGGCGGTCACCGGTGCCATCGGTGCCCTCAAGGGACCGCTCCACGGCGGTGCCAACGAAGCCGTGATGCATACGTTCGAGGAGATTACCCGGAGCGCGGGCGACGGCGACGTTGCCGCCCACGCCGCGGGCTGGCTGGACGCCGCGCTGGCGGACAAAAAGAAGATCATGGGCTTCGGCCACCGGGTGTACAAGAACGGCGACTCGCGGGTGCCCACCATGAAGGCCTCGATGGACAAGATGGTCAAGCACTACAACCGTGAGGATCTGGGCGAGCTGTACACGGCGCTGGAATCCGCCATGGGTGAGCGCAAGAACATCCTGCCGAACCTGGATTACCCGGCCGGTCCGGTTTATCACATGATGGGTTTTGACACGCCCACCTTCACGCCGCTGTTCGTGGCCGCGCGGATTACCGGCTGGACGGCGCACATCATGGAGCAGCTTGAAGCCAATTCCCTGATCCGCCCCCTCAGCGCCTATGACGGCTCCGAGGAACGGCACGTGGGCTAAGCACTGAGACTGCACTGCAAGGGCCCGCCGCGGGGATTCCTCCGGCGGGCACTTGCGTATTCGCGCTTTCCCGTCCGGCCGTATATCTTTCGTGGGAACCCGGAAGGAAGAACCATGAAAAACATCACGGCACTTGCCATGGTCCTTGCTGCTGCAACGGTTTTCACGGCCTCCTGCAGTCAAGGCGCCGAGGAGCGGCCAGCAGCACCGGATTCCCCAGTCGCTTGGGCTGACCAGGTTTATCAGCTCCAGCAGGAGATCACGTCCCACCGCGGGGACGGCGAATTGGCAGAGACCCGCGTGGGAGGAGGATCTGTCTCTGCCGGTGACGAGAGCAGCCTGAGATTCGATCCCATTGTTTCGGGGCCGATAGCAGCGAGCTTCCTGTGTGACACCGGAACCGTCTCCGTCTCGGTGGCCGGAGGAGCGCCTGCCGACGTTGATTGCGGGCAGGTGAAGATCTTCAGCGGTGTGGAACCTTATGAGTTCGGCACCGGCCTCATGATTACCGTCGCCTCCGAGGCGGACACCCGTTGGGCCGTGGAGTTCAGCTCAGTTGGTGCGGGACCGAACTAGCAGAGCGTTTCTGGGCTGGAACAGCCTGCGGGTCAGGAGCCGGGCAAGGCATCAGGAAAAGACGATGCCGGCAACGCTTTCGTTGTCAGGGCCCAGGGTGACGACGGCGTCGAAGTACCGTCCGGCGAGCACCTCCGGCATCCAGTGGGCGGAGTCCGGCCACATCCGGGCATAGGGAACCTCCCCCACCCGATACCAGGTAGGGATGATTTCAGGCGACTGCGCCGGCTCGCCTTCCCAGGTCCGGGCCCGGTACACCACCGTGGACATGTCCCACTCCGGACGGGCGGGGAACACGAATTCGATTGTCCCGGCACGCTCCAGGTCTCTTTCCCGCAGCGTAACGCCGGATTCCTCGAACACCTCACGCACCGCAGCCTCCGCCGGGGTCTCCCCCGGCTCCACATGGCCGCCGAGCGTGACGATCCGGCCGGTGCCGAACCCGGTCTGCTTTAGACCCATCAGCACTTCGGTACCCTGCTCCGGAGTGTCGCGCATCAGGAAGCACAGCACCACCGGCACAGCCCGGGAAGGCTGTACCGCAGAGGTGCCGACCGGCCCGGAATCGTCCCCGGCGTCGTTCATTTGTCCGTTCACAGCGCCCTCGGATGCGCGGCGGCGTAAACCTCGCGCAGGGTTTCGGCGGTCACCAGGGTGTACACCTGGGTGGTGGTCACCGAAGCGTGCCCCAGCAGTTCCTGGACCACACGGACGTCAGCTCCGCCTTCCAGCAGGTGGGTGGCGAAGGAATGCCGCAGCGTGTGCGGAGAAACGTCCCTGCCGATCTGTGCCTTTTCCGCTGCGTTCTTCAGAATGGTCCAGGCACTTTGCCGGCTGAGGCGGCCGCCGCGGGCATTCAGGAACAGTGCGGGGGTGCCCTTTCCCTTGGCAGATGCGGCGGGCCGGCCACGGACCAGGTATTCGTCCAGTGCACGCGCAGCATAGGAGCCCAGCGGCACCAGGCGCTCTCTGGATCCCTTGCCGAACAGCCGGACGACGTCAGGGCCGTTGGCCGGGATCCGTTCCAGCGAGAGGTCATCAATGTCCAGGCCAACGGCTTCGCTGATGCGTGCTCCCGTGGAGTACAGGAACTCCAGCAGGGCCCGGTCGCGCAGCCCGGTGGGTGTTTCGGTGGAGACTGCCTCCAGGATCCGGGTGACCTCGTTGACGCTGATGGCCTTGGGCAGGCGTTTGCCGGGCAGCGGCGGGTGCACGTCCGCAGCCGGGTCTGTGCCGGTCAGCCCTTCCAGTGCCCAAAATTTGTGCAGTCCGCGCACGGCAACCACAGTCCGTGCCGCGGAGCGGACGCTCAGGGCGGAAGCGCCGTCGGAACCTTCAACGATGGACTGTGCGAAGGCTGTGACATCGTGCCGCGAGATGCGGGCCACGTCCTCCACCCCGCGGGAGGTCAGGAACCGGGCATAGCGCAGCAAATCGCGGCGGTAGGCGTCCAGCGTGTTGACCGCCAGTCCGCGTTCCACGGCCATGTGCTGCAGGTAGCCGCCAATTTCCCGGCCGACGGCAGTGGCGCGCAGCTCGTCAGCGGCGGACGGACCCTTAGGCGCGGGGGTCTTCCTGGGAGCGGCGGGGCTTTTGGTTGCCGGCACCGCTGTACCGCCGGCCGTACCGCCGGTGGCCTGCGCCTCCGTTGCTGTTCCGGCTGCCGTCGCCGCGGCTTCACCGTCCGCTTTGTCCTGGGCCAGTGCTGCCCGCAGGAGCTCGGCGGGTGAGTCCAGCTTCAGGGTGGCATTGATGGAGGAGAAATCGAACACAACGGTGTCGTTAAGCTGCGGAGCAGACGGCGGCTGGAACGGCGAAGCAGTGCCGGCCGGCACCGGCGCAGGACTGTGTCCGCCTGCAGGGAGATCGGAGGCGGCCATGGCAGTCTGTGTCCTAAGAAGAAACGGGGCCCTGCGGCCACGTGGAGTGCTGGGAGTGGTGCTCCGGCCAGGGAGCATTGGCCGGGCGGAGGTTCGCGAAACCGGACGGACGGGCTGCGGCGGCGGCCAGGACACCGGCCACGGCCGAGGGGCTGTGGAGCCGGCCGTCCAGCACCGCCTGGACGGCGTCGTCGAGGTCTACCCACGCGGTACGGATTTCGGCTTCCTCATGGGTGCGCTCGTGCCGGTCCGCTTCGGGAACTTCGCTGATGCCGCGGGCGAGGTAGATCCGCAGGGCCTCGCGGGAGGAGCCGGGCGAGAGGAACAGATCCGTGAGCACATTCCACTGGCTGGCTTCAATATCGGCTTCTTCGGCCAGTTCCCTGGCCGCTCCCACCTGGAAGTCTTCACCGTCGATGTCCAGCAGTCCGGCGGGGATTTCCCAGAGGGTCATCCGCACCGGGTGCCGGTACTGGTTGATCAGCAGCACCTGGCCAGCGTCGTTCATCGCCAGGACCGCCACCGCGCCGGGGTGGCGGATGTAGTCGCGGACCAGGGGTTCGCCGTCGTCGGTCAGCTGGAACTTCTCACTGACCACGTCCCAGACCCGCCCGGTGTATTCCACGGAGGAACTGAGCAGGCGGCGGGGACTTTGTTCGTCGGCGAACCCTCTGGTCTCGCTCATGGGTTGTTAGCCCTTCCCGTTCTGGTGTGCCAGGGCGGCCTTCACCAGGCCGGCGAAGAGCGGGTGCGGACGCGTCGGACGGGAGCTGAGCTCCGGGTGCGCCTGCGTGGAGACGTAGTACGGGTGCACGTCCGCCGGAAGCTCAACGAACTCCACCAGTCCGCCGTCAACGGTGGTGCCGGAGAAGGACAGGCCTGCCTCGGCAATCTGGTCGCGGTACTGGTTGTTAACCTCGTAGCGGTGGCGGTGGCGTTCGGCCACGGCAGTCTTGCCGTACGTCTTGGCCACTACCGAACCCTCTTCGAGCTTGGCGTCCCACAGACCCAGGCGCATCGTGCCGCCCATGTCGCCCTCACCTGAAACAATGTGCTTCTGCTCCGCCATGGTGGCGATGACAGGGAACTTGGTGTCCGGCTCGAACTCCGAGGAAGACGCGCCTTCCATGCCAACCACGTTGCGGGCGTACTCGATGACCATGCACTGCAGACCCAGGCACAGGCCCAGGGTGGGGAGCTTGTTTTCCCGGGCGTAGGTCAGGGCGCCGAGCTTGCCTTCCAGGCCGCGGATACCGAAGCCGCCGGGAACACAGATGGCGTCGACGTCGGCCAGGGCCTCTGCTGCGCCTTCAGGCGTGGCGCACTCGTCCGAGGGAACCCACCGGATGTTGACCTTGGTCTTGTTGGCGAAACCGCCGGCACGCAGTGCCTCGGTAACGGAGAGGTACGCATCGGGCAGGTCCACGTACTTGCCGACCAGAGCAATGTTCACGTGGTGCTTGGGGTTGTGGACGGCTTCGAGGAGCTTGTCCCACTTGGTCCAGTTGACGTCCTTGAACTTCAGGTCCAGGTGCTGGACGATGTACGCGTCCAGGCCCTGGGAGTGAAGGGTCTTGGGGATGTCGTAGATGCTGGGGGCATCAGGGCAGCCCACGACGGCGTCCACGTCAACGTCGCACATGCGGCCGATTTTGGCACGCATGGCGTCCGGTACCGGACGGTCCGAACGGATAACAATGGCATCCGGCTGGATACCGATGGAACGGAGCGCCGCCACGGAGTGCTGGGTCGGCTTGGTCTTCAGTTCCTGGGACGGACCAATGTACGGAACCAGCGACACGTGGAGGAAGAAAACGTTGTTGCGGCCGATGTCCTGGCGCACCTGGCGTGCTGCTTCCAGGAAGGGCTGGGACTCGATGTCGCCAACCGTGCCGCCAATTTCGGTGATGATGACGTCGGGGGTCTTCTTCGCCTCGGAGGGCAGGCGCATCCGGCGCTTGATCTCGTCGGTGATGTGCGGAATGACCTGCACGGTGTCACCGAGGTATTCGCCGCGGCGTTCCTTGGCAATAACCGTGGAGTAGACCTGACCGGTCGTGACGTTGGCCGAACCGTCGAGGCTCTCGTCAAGGAACCGCTCGTAGTGTCCAATGTCGAGGTCCGTCTCAGCGCCGTCGTCGGTCACGAAGACCTCGCCGTGCTGGAAGGGGTTCATTGTGCCCGGATCCACGTTGAGATAGGGATCGAGCTTCTGCATGGTCACCGCTATGCCGCGCGACCTCAACAGATGGCCGAGACTTGACGCTGTCAGTCCCTTACCGAGTGAGGACGCCACGCCACCGGTGACGAAGATGTGTTTGGTCGTAGAAGACGACTTGGGAAACCTGGAATTTGATCGCTGCACCACGGAGTTTGAGCCTATCACCTTTTGTAGTTCTGAGTTTGTCGTCATGGATTTTGTTCCTGCGGCACTGGACTACTGATGCGGCGGATGTCCCGCCGCGGCCAGGAGTTCAACTGCGTGCGCCCGGGCGGACTCGGAGTCCTCCTGGCCCGCCAACATCCTGGCAAGTTCCTTGATCCGCTCTGCATCGTCCAGAACGGTAACGTCACTGGCGGTTACGCCGGTTCCATCTTCCTCCATTGCCGACATCTTAATCACGCGGATGTGATGATCGGCAAAGGCGGCCACCTGCGGAAGGTGGGTGACAACAATCACCTGCACATGTTTGGCCAGCATGGCCAGCCGGCGGCCGATTTCGACGGCAGCCTTGCCGCCGACGCCTGAATCCACTTCGTCGAAGATGAAGGTGGGCACCGGGTCCACTTCGGCCAGCACCACCTCGATCGCCAGCATGACGCGGGACAGCTCACCGCCGGATGCTCCCTTGCCCAGCGGCCTGGCCGGGGCGCCGGGATGCGGCTGGAGCAGGAAGGAAATGCTGTCCGCTCCGTGCATGCTCAGCTCATCAACGGCTGTTACCTCGATGACCAGATTGGCGCTGGCCATGGCCAGCGCGGACAGCTCGTCGCTGACCCGCTGTGCAAGGTCAGCTGCCGCGTCGGTCCGGAGCTTGGTCAGATCTGCCGCCGCAGACGTCAGCCCGGCGTGAAGCTCGGTGATTTCCGCCTCCAGAGCTTCAATCCTGCTGCTGTCATCGCCCAGTTCAGCCAACCTGACCCGGCTGGTTTCGGCCCATTCCAGGACCTCATCCACGGAGGGCGCGAATTTGCGCAGCAGCGCGGAAATTTCAGCACGGCGGGTTTCCACTTCGGCCAGCCGTTCGGGGCCTTCCCCGTCCAGGGAGGCGCTGTAGCTGGCCAGCTCCGCGGCTATGTCGGTGAGGATGTAACCGACCTCTGCCAGCCGTTTGGCTGAGTCCGCCAGCGCGGGGTCGTGCTCGCCGGCCAGCTCGAGCTGGCGTTTGGCTGCCTCCACGAGCGAGGTGGCGTCGGAGCCGTCGGAGAAGTCGCCTGCGATCAGGGCCTGGTGTGCGCCCACGGCGGCGGTCCGCAGTTCTTCGAAGTTGTTGAGCCGGGAGGCTTCGGCTTTGAGGGTTTCGTCTTCGCCCGGCATCAGCTCCAGGGCATCGATTTCTTCCAGCGACGCCGATAGGTACTCCGCTTCACGCTGCCGCTCACGGGCCTGGTTCCGCAGATCGGCCAACTCCGTCACGGCCGCCTTCCAGCGCCCGTAATCCGCCTGGTAGGAGGTCAGAAGGGAAGCCAGCGCCGGTCCCGCATACTTGTCCAGTGCTTCGCGCTGGGCGGCCGTACTCTTGAGCCGGAGCTGGTCCGACTGCCCGTGCACCGCCACCAGGTGCTGGCCTACTTCGGCAAGGACGCCCACCGGAGCGGACCGGCCACCCACATGCGCACGGCTGCGGCCTGCCGCGTTGACGGTGCGGGCGAGCATCAGCTCGGTGACGCCGTCGTACGTTTCCAGTTCAGCGCCTGCGTCCTCCGCCCGCGTGACGGCGGCGTTCTCCGGCGGAAGCCGGACCACAGCCTCTGCCAGGGCCGCCTTCGCCCCGGTACGCACGGCTCCGGCGTCGGTCCGTGCACCCAGCAGCATCCCCAGGGCCGTAATGACCATGGTTTTACCGGCACCGGTTTCACCGGTTACCACGGTGAATCCCGGCCCAAGTTCCAGCGTGGCGTCCGTGATGACGCCAAGGTCCCGGATTCGGATCTCTTCAATCATGCCGATCCTCCGCGCTCTGCCGTATGCCGGGATATTTCCACGCTCTCCGAGAGGTCCCCCGGGCTGCCGACCGGTCCGCGCCAGCCCTGGGTGGGGAGCTGGAACTTGCGCACCAGCCGTTCCGAGAACGGTGTCGAGCGGGTTCGGGCAAGCCGCACCGGAATGGCGGAGCGCGTCACTTCCACCCGGGCTCCCGGCGGCAGTTCTGCGCTGCGCCGGCCGTCGCACCAGAGCACTCCGGCGGCATCCGTGCGGGTCAGGACCTCCACGGCAAGAATGGACGCAGGGGCCACCACGAGCGGCCGGGAAAACAGTGCGTGTGCGCTGATCGGCGCGATCAGGAGTGCTTCCACCTCGGGCCAAACCACCGGACCGCCGGCGGAGAAGGAATAGGCGGTGGAGCCCGTGGGAGTCGCCAGGACCACGCCGTCGCAGCCAAAGGAGCTGATGGGGCGCGCGTCGACCTCCACCACGACTTCGAGCATCCGCTGACGGTCAGCCTTTTCTATGGCGGCCTCGTTCAGGGCCCAGGTATGGGCAATCAACTGATTCTCGAACCAGACCTTGACGTCGATGGTCATGCGTTCTTCGACGGTGTAGGCCCGCTCGACCACCCAGTGCACGGTCTGTGCAAGATCAGCGCGTTCGCTCTCAGCCAGGAAGCCTACGTGCCCCAGGTTGACGCCGAGCAGCGGGACGTTTGTATCGCGGACCAGTTCTGCGGCCCGCAGGATGGTGCCGTCCCCGCCAAGGACCATGCCCAAATCCACACCGTCAAGGGCTACATCTTCTCCGAGAATTTCAGTGGGCGCGGTCAGGACGCCGTAAACGGACTGAATGTCCTCCAGATCCTTCCGCCGCATGACCGGGATCAGTCCGGAAGAGTGGAGCTGGGTGCACGCTTCCTGGGCGGCAGCCATGGCAGCCTGCCGGCCGGTGTGGGCCAGCACGAGTATCCGTCTGCTCATGTCTGTATCGTCCTGTTCCGCCCCCGGGGGAGCTGATTGGAATTCCGTCAGTCTTCTGCGGGGCGTTCCCCGTCTGCCAACCGATCAGCCGGCTTAGTTCCGGGTCCATCAAACCCGTCGAAGGCCTCATCCACCAAACGCCGGGCCGCAGCCTGTGCATCCAGAGTCGCATCCGGATGAGGTGTTCCCGGTGCAGGCACCTGCAGCCACAGGAAGAACTCAACGTTGCCGTTCTGGCCCGGAAGCGGACTTGGCGCCAGGCCGGCAATGTGCAGGTTCGCCGTCAGCGCAGACTCCACCACCCGCGCCACTGCCATTCGGTGCTTCTGCGGGTCGAGAACAACCCCGGCTTTCTCCAGCTTCTCACGGCCCACCTCAAACTGCGGTTTGACCATGAGCAGCAGGTTTCCTCCCGGGCGCGTCGCACCCGCCAGGGCAGACACCACCATGGTCAGGGAGATGAACGAGAGGTCGGCCACGGTCAGGTCCACCGGTCCCCCGATGTCCTCCGGATCCAGGTACCGAACATTCATGCCTTCATGCACATCAACGCGCGGGTCCCGGCGCAGCACTTCCACCAGCTGATCGTGCCCGACGTCGACTGCCACCACGCGCTGTGCGCCCCGCCTCAGCAGGACGTCGGTGAAGCCTCCGGTGGAAGCGCCCGCATCCAGGCAGCGCAGCCCTGCAGTGTGTACCTGCGGGAACGCGTCGAGCGCGCCTGCGAGCTTGTGGCCGGCCCGGCTGACATAGTCGGGGACCCCGTCATCGAGCACCGTCAGGCTGTCCGCATCGGAGACGGAAGCCGATGCCTTGCCCAGCACGGCACCGGCCCGGGAAACCCGGCCCGCAGCAATAAGCTTGGCGGCGTGGGTCCGGGAACGGGCCAGTCCCCTGGTAACCAGTTCCTGGTCGAGTCTTGCCACGTCCTAGCGCTCCTCTGAAAGGTCGGCGTTCAGTTGAGCCAGAAGACTGTCATGAAGCGCCGAGTACACGGCAAGGTGTTCGGTGGTGGGCAGTTCCGGGACGACCCTCGCAGCTGCCAGGGCAGCATCAACCGCAGGGTCCGCCGTGACCGCCAAAGCGGAAGGCCAGGAGCCGGCGGCGGCCGCCGGCTCCATCCCTGCGATGTCCATCTGGCTGTCATCCATCCGGCGATTGCCCATTCCTTTTTCCAACGTTTCGAATCCAGCCTATCCGCCGGCGGTGACAGTCCAGCTGAGCACCGGCGCGGTGGCCTTCTCCTCGTGGGGACGGGCGTTCCACCATGCGGCGCAGGCTGCCCTCCAGCTGTCCAGGTCGGTGCTTTCGCCCGTGATTTCCACGGTGTCCCCGTTCACCCTGGCAACCGCAGCACCGCAGCGGCTCACGCCGTCGGCGGTTTCAACCTCGGGGTACGGCCGGTACAGCTCGTCGAGGTTGGCGATCAGATATGCCGGCCGCTCCTGTGTGCGGGCTGCCAGCGCGGTTTGAGGCGTGTCGACGCCGGTAAGAACCATTGCCGTAGCGAATCCCGCGTTGTTGCCGCCGAGGATGTCGGTGTCCAGCCGGTCGCCTACCACGAGGGGCCTTTGCGCCCCCAGATGACGGGCGGCCGTCAGGAACAGCGGCGCCTCCGGCTTTCCCGCAACGAGAGGTGTCCTGCCGGTGGCCGCTGCGACGGCGGCCACCAGCGTTCCGTTGCCGGGTGCGATCCCCCGGGCCTGCGGAATGGACATGTCAGTGTTGGTGGCAACCCAGACGGCACCGCGTTCAACGGCAAAGGCGGCCTCCGCCAGGTCTTTCCAGCCAAGGCCGGGATCAAAACCCTGAATGACGGCGTCCGGCCGGTCATCCGCGGAGAGCACCGGGACCAGTCCCTGTTCCAGGACCTGTTCCATAAGCCACGCACTGCCCGTCACGAGGACCGTGGCACCTGCCGGTACGGAAGCCGCCAGCAGCTCGGCACCGGCCTGTGCCGAGCCGAACACGGTCTCCGCCGTTGCCGGCGCCCCTAACTCGCGCAGGTGCGCTGCCACCGTCTCGGAGGAACGGGAAGCGTTGTTGGTGACGTAAGCCAGCTGCACACCGGCGCCGTCGAGGCGCAGCAGCGCTTCGACGGCACCTTCAATGGCGTGCGGACCCGCGTAGACGACGCCGTCCAAATCTGAGAGGACGGCGTCATATCCGGCGATCAGCGAAGTGTCCGCCATGATGCTACGCGCGGTCCTCGTCGACGTCACCGGCAGGTGCATCGGCTGAGAACTCGTCGTTGTCATTGCCGTCGTCGTGCAGTTCAACGGTGTTGTCGTCGTCGTCTTCGTCAGCTTCCAGGACGCCAATCACGCCTTCCTGCTCATCCGAGGGCAGCGCATCGACGTCGTCGGTCAGGTCCAGCTCGCCTCTGGTCTCCGCCTGCTCGGTTTCAACCGGAGCAGCGAAAGGAGTGTCCGAACGCTCAGCGACCGGACGGTCCTCGCGGTCCTCGCGGCCGCGGCGCGGCTTCTCCGGCTTCTCTTCTTCGTCGTCGAGGTCGTAGATGTCCGGCTCAGCGAACTCCCCGATGCCGAGGGCCTTTTCGGCCAGAAGTGCCCGGTTGCGCCACTGCTCAGCTTCATCGTTGCGGTTGACCAGATCAAGGGCGTCAGCGTAGGCACGGAACAGACGGGGGCTGAAGGAGAACGCACGGTTCTTGTCCAGCTGCGGGATTTCCAGTGCGGTCACGGCAGCGTCATACTGCTCCATGTCCATCCGGGCGCCCGAAGCCACGATGGCCATGTCCACCTGGCCTGCCGTGTCCAGTTCCTTCGCCTCGTCTGAGCGTGCGATGTCCAGGGCACGGTCCGCACGGCCGAGACCGCGTTCGCAGTCGGCCATCATGGCCAGGTAGGCATTGGAACCGCTGATGCGTCGGTAGGTCCGAAATTCGCGCAGGGCTTCGGCAAAGTTCTCCGAGGCATATGCCGTGAGGGCCACAGCCTCACGGACTGCTGCCATGCGGCCGCCGCGGCGGCTGGCAGCCAGCGCGTGCTGGAAGGCCAGTTCAGGATCGATGTCGATCAGGCGTCCGGCCATGACCAGGTGCTTGGAGACCCATTCGCCGTTGACTTCCTCCAGGACACGCAGCTGAGCGCGCGTGACCTTGTCCAGCTCCTGTCCTGTGACGTCGTCGTCGATCTCGGGGGAACGCTCACGGTCGGGACGGTTGGCGCTGCGCAGGTCGCGGGCATTGTGCTTGCGCTCAACAACCGGTGCATCCTCGCTCCGGTCCGGCCGGTCCTTCGAGAAGGCGGGCTTACGGTCGCTGCGGTCGCCAAAAGAAGGCTTGCGGTCGCCGAACGAAGGCTTACGGTCACCGCGGTCGCCGAAGGACTTCCGCTCACCATCACGCGGGGGACGTCGGTCATCACCACCGAACGAAGGCTTCCGGTCGCTGCGGTCACCGAAGGATGGCTTACGGTCTCCGTCGCGTGCCGGACGGCGGTCATCGCCGCCACGAGCCGGGCGGTCACCGAACGACGGCTTACGGTCTCCGTCGCGTGCCGGACGGCGGTCATCGCCGCCACGAGCCGGGCGATCACCGAACGACGGCTTACGGTCACCGCGGTCACCGAACGACTTCCGCTCACCATCACGCGGGGGACGGCGGTCATCACCACCGAATGACGGCTTCCGATCGCCGAAGGAAGGCTTACGGTCGTTGTCACGTGCCGGACGGCGGTCATCGCCGCCACGAGCCGGGCGATCACCGAACGAGGGCTTACGGTCACCGAACGACTTCCGCTCACCATCACGTGCCGGCCTGCCGCCAAAGGACGGCTTGCGGTCTTCGTAACGCTTGGGGGCGTTCCGGTCATTCGTGGCAGGACGGCCGCGGTCATCCCGCTTATCCGACGAGCTGCTGCGGGCGTTGTTTCCGTCGCCGCGCTGGTCCCTGTTATTTTGCTCTGACATGCTGGTGAGTTCCTCTCGTCGTGAGCCGACCAACGGAATTTACTGCAGTCGCTCGTCACTATGGATATATAAAAGTCGGTTCTAAAGTTTTGGGGCCTAAACAGGCACAGTCTGATTCTAGTCCAGGTGGCTTCGGGTGTGGTCATCCTCTACCGCTAACTACTGAAGCGATTAGGTGAGTCTTCCCACCTCCCGATGCAGCGGGCGGGCAAGCGGCCCAGCCGGGTGAGGCGGTTGTGCTGGTTAAACAGTTGAGGCCCGTACCACACGGTACGGGCCTCAACCTCTGAACAAAT
>NZ_JASDDG010000012.1:0-25928 GCF_030407495.1 Arthrobacter sp. APC 3897
GCCGCCGGCAACTGTCCCGCCACCGGATTCTGCGCTGCCCCACACAGACCTGCCCGTGGGGAGGATGTTAACTACCCAGCAGACCATGTCCCGGACGACCGCCCTGACCAGTCACCAGGTCCTAACCCGCGTCCACCTTCCTGCGGCGGCCGGAGCCGGCTCCGGCAGCCTGAACTGGGGACTGACATGAGCACCTTCATAGACTTCAGCGGAACGGACGGCTTGCCGGACACCTCGGAGCTTGAATCGGGCGGCGCCCGGATTCTGCATCATGGTTTCAGTATCAGCGGCTCCCTTCAGCAGGTACACGCCAAGTGGTCACTCTTGGCTGGCACCTATGCGGCCCCGGAACAATTTCAGGTGCACGGAGCCATGGACGGCCCCCGTGAGGCAGGGGAGGCAGTGCTCCGAGCCGCTACCCAGGCAGTGTCGGCCCTGAGAGATTTCGCCGCGGCGGTGGACGCAATCCGCCGGAAACGTCTGGAGTTCCAGGCCGAGGCCGCTCTTCTGGACAACGAGTGCAACGGCACGGTTACGGGCGCTGCTGTACCTGCCGTTGACTCCCAGGCGGCGCTCCGCCGGATCCTCCTCCAGGACAAGGCGGACCAGTTGGCACTGGAGTTGAGCACCGCTGAAGATGACTGCATGCGTGCTCTGGCAGACTTGGAACGCAGCGCGGACGCCCCGGAGCGGCGGGGACTCTAGCCGGACGGCAGGTGTGTGTTCGCCCACCCCGCCACAGCCCGGATCCGCGTGAAGGCGCGGTTGCGGGCACTCCCGGAGCACCACCATCCCTCTGCAAATTTGACTTGAATGTACAACCGGGAAAGTCTAAGAAAGACTACGCATCATTACGTATCAGGTGCGGAAGAAACGCATAAGAGGGGCAGCGTCGCTTTCATCACCCGGTTAAATCCATGCCTGCAGAGACATGCTGCGCAACTCCGGGGACCAGCCGCCCCCTCTCAAGCGGCCCGAATTTTTTCTGACGACATTTGGGCATTCTTCCGTTAATTCAAGGAAGGCCTATGGCTAACACGACTGAAACTCCGCCCGCAATCCCGGGGGACGACGCCCTGATTGCAGAAGCTGACCCGGACCAGAAGCTGCTCCAGCAGCTCGTAAAGACGGAGCGGGCCCATGAAGCCGCCCGCCGCGCCGGCGTCCCGGCCAAACTGGACAAGGTGCTCTTCGGAATCACCGGAGCGCTGGCCATCGCCTTCATTCTGTGGGGCTTCATCGGGGGCGACTCCCTGGCGTCGTCGTCCCAGACCGCCCTGGACTGGGTCATGGCGAACACCGGCTGGCTGTTTGTCCTGCTTGCATCCTTCTTCGTCGTTTATGTCCTGTGGCTTGCCCTGGGCCGCTTCGGCAATATTCCGCTGGGCAAGGATGACGAGGAACCGGAGTTCAAGACGCTGTCCTGGATCTCCATGATGTTCGCTGCGGGCATGGGCATCGGCCTGATGTTCTACGGCGTTGCAGAACCGCTGTTCCACTACGTTTCGCCTCCTCCCGGCACCGTGGACGGACAGACTCCGGAAGCCCTGCGCACCGCCATGGCCACCTCCATGTTCCACTGGGGCCTGCATCCCTGGGCCATGTACGCAATTGTTGGTATCGCCATGGCGTACGGCAGCTACCGGCTTGGACGCAAGCAGCTCATTTCCTCGACTTTCACTTCCCTCTTCGGCCGAGCACGTGTTGACGGACCACTGGGCAAGCTCCTGAATGTTTTTGCCATTTTCGCCACCCTCTTCGGCACGGCAGCTTCGCTTGGACTGGGAGCGCTGCAGATCGGCAGCGGCCTGGAATCCACAGGTTGGATCAGCACGGTGGGCACACCCATCCTGGTGGGCATCGTGGCAGTCCTGACCGCCTGCTTTGTGGGATCGGCCATGTCCGGAATTTCCAAGGGCATCCAGTGGCTCTCCAACATCAACATGGGCCTTGCCATGCTGCTGGCCGTCATCGTCTTCATCGCCGGCCCCACGCTCTTCATCCTCAACGTGATCCCTTCCGCCATTGCCGACTACGCCGGCAACATGGCCGAGATGGCGTCCCGCACCGAGGCCGTCGGTGATGAATCCATGCGCGAATGGCTCTCCGGCTGGACCATCTTCTACTGGGCGTGGTGGCTGTCCTGGACGCCGTTTGTTGGCATGTTCATTGCCCGCATCAGCCGTGGCCGGACCATCCGCCAGTTTGTCTCCGGCGTCCTGCTGGTGCCCTTCGTAGTTACCACCCTGTGGTTCTCAATCTTCGGCGGCGCCGCCATCGGCACGTCCCAAACCGCCGCGCCCGGTGAGGCAGACGCCCTGACGGCGGCGGCCGGCTCGGACGCAGCCCTCTTCGAGCTGTTTGCCCTGATGCCCATGCCCAACCTGGTTGCCGCGGCCGTCGGGATCCTGGCCATGGTCCTCGTGGCGATTTTCTTCGTCACCGGCGCGGACTCCGCTTCCATCGTGATGGCGTCCCTTAGCTCCAACGGGTCTGAGACGCCCGCCCGCGGCGTCGTCATCTTCTGGGGTGTCCTCACCGGCGCGGTGGCTGCAGTGATGCTGCTGGCCGGAGACGACGCGGATCCTTCCAGCGCGCTGGCTGCCCTGCAGCGGATCACCATTGTGGCGGCCCTTCCGTTCGCGATCGTGATGCTGCTGATGACGGTCGCCCTGGTCAAGGACCTGGCCCGGGACCCGATGGCCCTGCGGCGCCGGCTCGCCAAGTCAGTGGTGGAACGGGCCATCGCCTCCGGTGTTGATGAGCATGGCGGATCGACGTTCGATCTGGCCACACATGAACACGAAACCACCACGCCGGACCCCGCTGCATCCGTCTCCGTTCCCCCGCGCCCGGCGCAGGGTGAAACCTCAGCGTACGACGGCGGACAGCTGCGCCCGCGCAGCTAGCCGGTAACGGCAGGCCCGCGCAGCCGGCCGCCCCAAACGTCAAAGGCCCGCGCAGCATTCTCAAGGATGCTGCGCGGGCCTTTGCCGTCCCGGCACCCGAGACCCTGCGTACACTACTTGACGAAAGTACCCGGGCTGAAGCCTGTCCGGCAGCTGGAACCAGTATTTCCCCGAATTAGAGGATCCTCGTTGCGGCATCTCCCTCTCCTGCATACTCTCCGACAAGTTACCCACTAGTAACTCGCTCCACGTCATGCAGTGAGATCAGCACGCACAGAGACAATGAGGTCCCTATGAGAAAGCATCTTGGCATTTTGGCGGCCGCAGCAGGCCTGCTGGGGTCATCCCTGGCCGCGGCTCCCGCGGCCTGGGCGGCACCCGTCCAGACGGGCTCGCCGGCCGTCCGCACCGACGTCGTCGTCACCAGTTTCGACGGCACTCCCATCCACACCAACTTCTTTCCAGCCGCCGGCCTTGCCACCGGCCGGCAGGCACCCACCGTCATGGTTGGCCCGGGATTCGGACTTCCCGGCGGACGCCTGCCCGTCACTCCCACGAACACCCTCATCGGTTCCATCGGCATCGCTCCCCTGCGCGATGCCGGATACAACGTGGTGACCTGGGATCCGCGCGGCTTTGGCCTCAGCGGCGGTGAGGCGTACATTAACAACCCGCAGTATGAGGGCCGGGACGCCCAGGCCATCGTGGATTACATCGCCGCCCAGCCTGAAGCCCGCCTGGATGCCCCGGGAGATCCCGTGCTCGGCATGGCAGGTGCCTCCTACGGCGGGGGTATCCAGTTTGTCCTGGCCTCCCGGGACCCGCGGGTAGACGCCATCGCCCCCACCATTGCCTGGAACAACCTGACCACCAGCCTGTACAAGGCGGGGTCGTTCAAGACCGGGTGGGGTGCCCTGCTCTGCGCCGAAGGCACCGCACTGGGCCAGCTCGGCTCGCTCGTCGGAAACCAGGGCGCGCTGTCCGCGCCGGTGCGCAAAGCCTGCCGGGAGGGCCTGACCTATCCGAACCGGCTCAGCGCCGAATCAGCGGCGTACTTCTCCTCGCTTACCCCGGATGAAATGTTCACGTCCATCACGGCACCCACCCTGATTATCCAGGGCACCGCGGATACCCTCTTTACGCTCTCCGAGGCCACCCGCAACTATGAGCTGATCACCAGCACCGGCACTCCCGCCAAAATGCTGCAGTTCTGCGGCGGCCATGGTCTGTGCAATTCCGCGGCAGGACCGGACCGCATCACACCTGCCGTGCTGAACTGGTTCGACAAGTATCTGCAGGATGCGCCGGTGGATACGGGAGCGCCGTTCGAGTTCATTGACCAGTTCGGGGTAACCCGCGCGGCTCCGGGGTATCCCGCAGCCACGGGGTCCCTGGCCGGATCCGGCAAGGGAACGCTGCTGCTGACCCCGGCTGCCCTCAGCGGCGCGGTGGTTGCGGCGGCCGTAGCGCCGTCGGCCGTCAACGTGCCGATCAGCGCGCCAACGGCGACGACGTCGGTCTTCGGGGCTCCGCAGCTAACCCTGACGTACCGCGGCTACGCACCCCAGGGCAGTACCCACGTTTACGCGCAGATCATCGATAAGGCCCGGGCGTCCCTGGTGCTGGGCAACCAGGTCACGCCGGTTCCGCTGGTGTTGGACGGCAGGGAACGCACGGTGACCGTTCCGCTGGAAGCGGTTTCCTACCTGGCGACCCCGGCCAGCCGGCTGGTGCTTCAGGTGACACCCGCAACGTCCGTCTACGCACTGCCGAAGGCGACGGCGCTGACCAGCTTCACAGCCTCCGTCACGGTGCCGACGGTTACGGCATACCCTGTGGTTCCGTAGATCTCTCGCCGGCACCGGCTAGTTGGTCCCGGCGGCGCGAAGCTGTGCCTCCACCTGTTCCAGGCTCCGGCCGCGGGTCTCCGGCATAAAACGCCTGACGAACAGGATGGCGCAGACGCCCAGTGCCACGAAGATGAAGAACGTGGTGGAGAGGCCGAGTCCTGCCATCAGCAGCGGAAAGGAGAGGCCAACGGCGAAGTTCGCCATCCACTGCACAAACACGGACATGCCCATGCCCAGCCCGCGGACCCGCAGCGGAAAGATTTCGGCGATCATCAGCCAGGTCACCGGAGAGATGGAACCCTGCTGGAAGGCCAGGAACAGTACGGTCAGCGACAGCACCACGAAGCCCCGCGCTGTTCCCTCGGGCATCGTCAGGGAGGCAACGCCGATGAGCAGCAAAGTGGTGGAGGTGCCGATGAGGCCGGTGATCAGCATGGGGCGGCGCCCCACCCTGCCCAGCAGCCAGATGCCCAGGATTGCTGCGGCCACCGAGACGATGCCGTTGGCGATATTGGCGGTGAGCGCGGCTTCGGTGCCGAATCCGGCGTCGGCGAGGATCTGTGTGCCGTAGTACACGATCGCGTTGACGCCGGTAATCTGCTGGACCACGGACATGCCCATGCCGATCAGCAGCACCCGGAACAGCCAGGGTTCGGCGAAGTCCTTGAAGGAACCGCTGCGGGTGTCTTCGCCGCCCGCCAGCGCACGGACGCCGTCGTACTCGGTTTGCGCTTCTTCGGTGCTGCGGATTTTCTGCAGCACCGCCATCATCTGTGGATATCGTCCCTGCGCGGCGAGCCAGCGGGGACTTTCCGGCACGAATTTCATGCCGATCCACAGGGCGATTGCCGGCAGCGAGGCTACGGCCAGCATCCACCGCCAGACGTGGGTCTCCCCGCCCCATGCGTTGCCGATACCCGCATTAACGGTGAAGGCTGCCAGTTGCCCGGTAACGATCATGAGCTGGTCCCGCGTCACCATTTGCCCGCGCCGGTCAGCGGGAGCAATTTCGGACAGGAACATGGGGACGACGGCGGATGCGCCGCCCACAGCGAGGCCCAGCACCACGCGCGCCGCCACCATGAGGCCCACCGTGGGGGCCACGGCCGTTCCGAGGGCACCGGCGAGGAAGACCACGGCCAGCACCATGAGCAGCCGCCGGCGGCCAAACCGGTCAGCGAGCCGGCCGGCGGCCAGGGCTCCGAAGGCTGCTCCGAACAGCAGGCTGGAAGTGACCAGGCCTTCGGTGAACGGCGTCAGGCCCAGGTCCTCCGTCATGAAGGGCAGTGCCCCGTTGATGACACCGGTGTCATAACCGAACAGGAAGCCGCCAAGGGTGGCAATCCAAGAGGCACGCCCCAGCACGCCGCGGTGGCGGCTTCGGCCCTGCGGGGCGGAGGCTGCGGGGGTAAGAGTTGCGGACATCACGTTCTTTCTGGATTTAGCCAAGCGCACAAAAACCCCCGCCCGCCGGAAAGTACTCCGGCAGACGGGGGCTGATGCGTGCGTGTTAGAGCGCTGCGTAGACTTCGCGCAGCAGAGTGGCGGTCTCGGACGGCGTCTTGCCGACCTTCACGCCGGCAGCTTCAAGAGCTTCCTTCTTGGCCTGGGCGGTTCCTGCCGAGCCGGAGACAATGGCGCCGGCATGGCCCATGGTCTTGCCTTCGGGAGCGGTGAAGCCGGCCACGTAGCCCACGACGGGCTTGGTGACATTGGCCTTGATGTACTCGGCAGCGCGCTCTTCGGCGTCGCCGCCGATTTCACCGATCATCACGATGGCCTTGGTCTCGGGGTCAGCCTCGAAGGCGGCCAGGGCATCGATGTGCGTGGTGCCGATGACGGGGTCACCGCCGATGCCGATGGCGGTGGAGAAGCCAAGGTCCCGCAGCTCGTACATCATCTGGTAGGTCAGGGTGCCGGACTTGGAGACCAAGCCGATCGGGCCCTTGGAGGTGATGTTGTTGGGCGTGATGCCCACCAGTGCTTCGCCGGGGGTGATGATGCCGGGGCAGTTCGGGCCGATGATGCGGGTGATCTGCTTGCCGTCTGCATCCACCTTGGACTGGGCGTGGGCCCAGAACTCGGCGGAATCCTGGACGGGAACACCTTCGGTGATGACAACGACAAGGCCGATGCCGGCGTCGATCGCTTCCATGACGGCGTCCTTGGTGAAGGCCGGCGGCACGAAGACGATGGAGACGTCTGCGTTGGTCTTGTCCATGGCCTCGGTGACGGTGCCGAAGACGGGCAGTTCCACGTCGCCGTGGGTGACCGTGGTACCGGCCTTGCGGGCGTTAACGCCGCCGACAACCTGGGTTCCGGCCTTGAGCATCAGGGCGGTGTGTTTGGTTCCTTCGCCGCCGGTGATGCCCTGAACGATGACCTTGGAGTCCTTGTTCAAAAAGATAGACATAAGGGGATTCTCTTTCTAAAGGTTCGACAGGCTCTGGATCAGCGAGCGGCGTAAGCGAGCTCGGCGGCCTTGTCGGCGCCTTCGTCCATGGTGGTGGCCAGGGTGACCAGCGGGTGGTTGGCCTCGGCGAGGATGCGGCGGCCTTCTTCGACGTTGTTGCCGTCCAGACGGACGACCAGCGGCTTGTTGGCCTCGTCGCCCAGGATTTCCAGGGCCTTGACGATGCCGTTGGCGACGGCGTCACAGGCGGTGATGCCGCCGAAGACGTTCACGAACACGGACTTGACCTGCTCGTCATTGAGGATGACGTCCAGGCCGGCAGCCATGACGGATGCGGAAGCTCCGCCGCCGATGTCCAGGAAGTTGGCGGGCTTGACGTTGCCGTGCTTTTCGCCGGCGTAGGCGACGACGTCGAGCGTGGACATAACCAGACCGGCGCCGTTGCCGATGATGCCCACCTGGCCGTCGAGCTTGACGTAGTTGAGGTCGTTGGCCTTGGCCTTGGCCTCGAGCGGATCAGCAGCGTCCTTGTCTTCCAGTGCGGCGTGGCCGGGCTGGCGGAACTCTGCGTTTTCGTCCAGGGAAACCTTGCCGTCGAGGGCAATGATGTCACCGGCACCGGTGCGGACCAGCGGGTTGACCTCCACCAGGGTGGCGTCTTCCTTAACAAAGACGTCCCAGAGCTTCAGGATCGCGCTGATGACGCCTTCGCGCAGTTCAGGGGCGAAACCTGCGGCGTCAACGATTTCTTCGGCCTTGGCCTGGTCGATGCCGACGGCGGGGTCAACAGCAACGCGGGCAAGGGCGTCCGGACGTTCTACGGCGAGGACCTCGATTTCCATGCCGCCCTCCACCGAGCACATGGCCAGGTAGTTGCGGTTGGCACGGTCCAGAAGAACGGAGAAGTAGAACTCCTCGGCAATGTCAGCACCCTGTGCGATCATCACGGTGTTGACGGTATGGCCCTTGATGTCCATTCCGAGGATGTCGGAGGCATAGGAGAACGCCTCGTCAGCGGTCTTGGCGACCTTGACGCCGCCGGCCTTGCCTCGGCCACCGACCTTGACCTGTGCTTTGACGACAACTACGCCGCCAATCTTCTCGGCTGCAGCTTTGGCTTCTTCAGGAGTGTGCGCCACGATTCCGGCAAGCACGGGTACACCGTGCGCCTCAAACAGATCGCGCGCCTGATATTCAAACAGGTCCACGGGCTAGTGTCCTTCTACGTCGAAGTAGGTTTACATTCGATCAAATGATCGCGGAAGCAGATGCATGAAGCCGGTCTGCCTCTCTGGAACTTTAGTCGCTCGGCACTCAATGCCGTCCATAGACTAGCGCTTTAGTGATTAAGCGCACACTTCTATGGTTTGTAGAAATCCGTTGCCGTGGAGTATGAGGCGTAGATTACTTTTTGGGTTACGACTCCTTTGTCAGCGGGGCATACCGCAGCAGCAGGCGCTTTTCTCCGACGTCAAACTTCACCTTCGCGACGGTTTTGTCGCCGGAACCTTCCACGGCGAGCACCGTGCCGTGCCCAAAGGACGTGTGGTTCACTTTGTCCCCCGGCGCCACGGAAATGACTTCCTTCTGCGGCTGCACCCGCCCGATGGCCTTGGCGACGGGGGCGGCGGAAATAATACCGCCGGTGCCCGAGCCTGAGGCGGCGCCTGCACCCCAGTGTGAACCGCCGTACCTGCTGGACCCGGTTCCGGAGCTCCCGCCCCAGGCCGGCCGCTCCATTCCTTCGCGCTTCCACTCGATCAGCTCCCCGGGGATCTCCCCGACAAACTGGCTGGCGGGGTTGTACTGGCTTTGGCCCCACATGCTGCGCACTTCCGAACGCGTAATGTAGAGGCGTTTCCGGGCGCGGGTCAGTCCCACGTAGGCCAGCCGCCGTTCTTCCGCGAGTTCAGCGGGGTCGGTGGCGGAACGCTGGTGCGGGAAGAGTCCCTGTTCCATGCCGGTGAGGAAGACCACCGGGAACTCAAGCCCCTTGGCCGTATGCAGCGTCATGAGGGTCACGACGCCCTGGCGGCGGGATTCCTCGACGGCGGCTGCCACTTCCTCGGCCGAACCCTCGGGCGCATCGGGGATGGAGTCGGCGTCCGCCACGAGCGAGACCTGTTCCAGGAATTCCCCCAGAGACCCTTCCGGATTGTCCTTTTCATATTCACGGACCACAGCCACCAGTTCAGCCAGGTTCTCCACCCGTGATTCATCCTGAGGATCAGCGGAGGACCGCAGCTGCGCAAGATAACCGGTTTGTTCCAGCACCGCTTCCAATGCTGCTGCGGCACCGGATCCGGACGCCACCTCGGAGAGGTCATCGATGAGCTTCACGAACCCGTTGACGGCGTTGAGGGACCGGGTGGCCAGCCCGGGAGCTTCCCCGGCGCGGCGGAGGGCGGCCATGAAGGAGATCCGCTCCCGTTCGGCCAGCGCTGCCACCGAGTATTCGGCCCGGTCGCCGATGCCGCGCTTGGGCTCGTTGAGGATCCGGCGCAGGTTGACGACGTCGTCGGAGTTCACCAGCACCCGCAGGTAGGCCAGCGCGTCCTTGATTTCCTTGCGCTCGTAGAAGCGGGTGCCGCCCACCACCTTGTAGGGCAGCCCCACCCGAACCAGGACGTCTTCGAGGGAACGGGACTGGGCGTTGGTCCGGTAGAACACCGCCACGTCCCCCGGCCGCAGCCCCTCTTCATCCTGGAGCCGGTCAATTTCCTCGGCAATGAACCGGGCTTCTTCGTGTTCGTTCTCGCCGACGTAGCCAATAATCTTTTCCCCGTTGCCTTCGGCCGTCCACAGGCGTTTTTCCGGCCGGTTCGGATTGCGGGAAATGACGGCGTTGGCCGCGTTCAGAATGGTCTGCGTGGAGCGGTAGTTCTGTTCCAGCAGGATGGTGCGTGCTGTGGGGTAGTCCTTCTCGAAGTCGACGATGTTGCGGACATCCGCGCCGCGGAAGGCATAAATGGACTGGTCGGAGTCGCCCACCACGGTGAGCTCGGCCGGCGGGATGTCCACGGTGTTGTGTTCGCCGGGCACGCCCACCAGTTCCCGCACCAAGGCGTACTGGGCATGGTTGGTGTCCTGGTACTCGTCCACGAGGATGTGGCGGAACCGCCGGCGGTAATACTCGGCCACGCCCGGGAAGGCACGGAACATGAAGACCGTCTGCGCAATGAGATCGTCGAAGTCCATGGCGTTGGCCGAACGCATGCGCTCCGTGTAGCCCTTGTAGACGTCGGCGACAGCCTGTTCGAAGGGATCGGAGTAATTCGCCGACGCGGCAAAGGACTCGTCGTCGATCAGCTCATTCTTCAGGGCCGAGATTTTGTGCATGATCATCTTGGGGGTGAAGCGCTTAGGGTCCAGGTCCAGGCCCTTCGCCACCAGGGTGATCAGGCGCAGCGAGTCCGCTGAGTCATAGATCGAGAAATTCGAGTTCATGCCCACGGTTTTTGCCTCGCGGCGCAGGATGCGCACGCAGGAGGAGTGGAACGTGGAGATCCACATGGTCTTGGCCACGCCGCCCACAAGCGTTTCGATGCGCTCCCGCATTTCGGCAGCAGCCTTGTTGGTGAAGGTGATTGCCAGGATCTGGCCCGGGTTGGACCGCCCCGTGGCCATCAGATACGCGATCCGGTGGCTCAGCACGCGCGTTTTACCGGATCCGGCTCCGGCCACAATCAGCAGCGGCGAACCCGCGTGCTTGACGGCTTCTTCCTGTTGCGGATTCAGGCCCTGCAAAAGGTCCGCTGCGCGCTTTTCATCCACGCGCGACGGCGTGTGCGGGCGTTCGCCGCCGTCGGGCCCGTTCTGCGCGGAAGCGTCCGCGGCGGCATCGGCGGCAGCGGAACCCGGCTTGCCGGCGTCGGTCTTGGCGGCTGAAAAGTACGGATCAAAAAGATAGTCCATGGTGTTCTTAAGTCTAGGCGCTGGCGCCGACCATTCCGGCGGCGGCCTCGTGCCCCGCTAAACCGCACCGGCGCAGCGCCGGGTCAGGCCCGGATGAGTGCGCCTTCGATTTCGCGGACCGCCGACGCCGTACCCGCGATGTGCCACCGGAATCCGTTCACCTCAACCACGGTTGTGCGTCCGCCGGCTGCACTCACAATGGCCTTGCCCGGCAGCCAGTCCCATTCCGGGCAGCTGTGCTGGAACCATGATCCCAGCCGGCCTGACGCTACTCCGCCGAGGTCGCAGGAACCCGATCCGAGCATGCGGATGGTGGCGGCCCGGGAAGCCGCAGCGGCCCAGGGACCGGCCACTTCGGGGCGGAGCAGCCATGTGGGATGCAGGTAGGTTCCGGCGCTGAGCCGGTCCAGCGGTGCGTCTTGCAACGGCGGAAGCGGATCGCCGTTGAGGGTGGCCGGGTGTCCCTCGCCGCCGAGCCACAGACGATCCTCCTGCGGCTGGAAGATGGCGCCCAGCAGGACGTCGGGATCCCCGTCCATCGTTTGGGGCTCATCCGCTTTCAGGGCGATCGCAGAACACCAGTACGTGGATCCGGCAAAGAAGTTGTAGGTTCCGTCCACGGGGTCGATCACCCAGGATCTGCCGGAGGTGCCCGTCACGCTGGCACCTTCCTCGCCTACTATGCCGTCGTGCGGACGGAGTTCGCGGATCCGCTCCACCACCAGCTTTTCCGCTGCATGGTCCGCCGCGGTGACGACGTCTGACACAGTGGTTTTGGCAGTGGCGGTGAGGCCCTCCGAGCGCATCCGCAGGGCCAGCGCTCCGGCGTCGCGCACCAGGGAAGCTGCCAGTGAGAAATCTTCGTTCGTCGCGTGAACACTCATTCGGCCAGCCTATCCGGCACCGTCACCGAACCAAAGGATCAGGCGGGCGGGCTGTCAGCTTTCCGCTCGCACTGCGGCCGGTTCGGCGAAGCGTCCCGCAGCGGATACGGGCTGCGCCGGCGGAACGGGTTCGGTTGGCGGGGCAGAAAGAGAGACGGATGGCGCGGAGGCTTTTCCGGCCTTGCGTACAGTGCGCATAATGGGCCGCTCCAGCCAGATCCATGAACAGATGGCAGGCAGGAACGTGAGGACTCCCGCAATGATGATGTAGGCGGGGAGCCCCAGCTCGTGCAATCCGTAAAGTGCCAGCAGCTGCTGAATCGGGAAGGCATAGATGTAGATCCCGTAGGAGATATCGTTTTTCTTGATCAGCCGCGGTGAAGGAAGCCACAGCGAAATCCACAGAAGCCCGTAGGCGATGAACGCTCCGGAGGCACCGCCGCCCCAGGTCGGGAACAGACCCGTGAGGACTGCAGCGGCGGCGAGTGAAAGAACGGCCGGCAGCCAGTGGATGCCAATCCGGTGCTTCCAGACGTAGACGAGGGCGCCGCCGAGGAAGAACGGCAGCAAATGCACCAGCATCACGAAGTCGTAATTGCTCTGCGCATAGGGGGCAATTCGCGGCATCAGGACATTGGCTGCCACGCTCAGGAGGAACAGCACGGTGATGGGCCACGGAGACTTGCGCACCAGGGCAAACAGGCCAATGAAGGCCACGATGATGTAGCAGCAGAACTCAAAGTAGATGCTCCACAATGAGCCGTTCCATGCCCCGGCATACGGAACTCCGGCAGGTGTTCCGGCGACGTCATACGCGTTCATGCGCAGTCCCAGATTCGTGAACACATAGTTGAACGGTGTGGTTCCGGCACCGAAGAAGCCGTCGAGGGTGCCGTTGGCCTTTGCATAGCCGATGGGGGCGAAGAACGCCGCCACCACGATCAGGGAGACGATGAACGCCGGGACGATGCGCGCGATGCGGTGCACCAGGTAATCGCCCAGACTGTGCGTGAAACGGCTGTGCGTGATGAGGTATCCGCTGATGACGAAGAACCCCGCAACGGCCCAGCCGCCCAGCGTATCCCCCGCAAAGGCCGGGGAGTTCTCCGTGCCCGACAGCGGCCAGGCATGGTGCACGAGAACAGCAACGGCGAAGATCAAGCGAATCAGGTTCAGGCTGTTGTTGCGTGCATCAAACGGCTTGCCGATCCAAAGGCTGTCGGCAGCCCGGTAATTTCCCAACATGGCCTCCAGGGGCGTTGACAACCTGCCAATGTTATCTGACCGTTACAATTTCGCGACGCAGACAGGCCCGGGGCCAAGAAGTATTTTCAGCGGCAGCTGGTGCGCACTGCGGCCATACTGTTAAACATGGGAAAAACTCCGGCACAGCGGGCCGCCAAGCACGGCGACAATGCAGTCGCCCCGCCGCACACAGCGAAGATGACCACTCCGTCCTCCGGGCAGCAGCCGAAATCCAACGCCAACCTGATCCTGGTGGCGGCCGTTGCCACCACCTTATTCATGTTCTTCTACCTGCACCTGCTGGTGCTGGATCAAATGACGCAGCTCTCGGGCGGCATGGCCATGCCCGACTCGCTGGTGGGCGGCTACAGCATGCAGTACCTGGCGGACCTGCGCTCGGTCATGGACGCCGATGCCCTCGGCCAGCTCAGCTATGTCCATAAAACGGCCGGAACCATCTTCCCCCTGATCTTCGGCTTCACCTGGCTGCTGATCATCGGGCTTAATGCCCGTGGACGGGTCAAACGCTGGATTCTCTGGGCTGCCCCCATCCTTTTTGTCATTGTGGACCTGTGGGAAAACGTCGCCATTGATGCCGCTCTTGGTACGGACACCCTGACCAGCGCCGATGCCACACTGGCCAGCTCCCTGACGATTGCACGCTGGGTGCTGTTTGCCCTGAGCCTGCTGGCTTCGCTGATTGCCGTCTTCGGCAGGCGCCGCCCTGCGGCTCCCGTGCGGGAATCCTAAACCGCGCAGCTTAGACTCCAGGCGAAAGCAGGAGGGCCTGCCCGGATAGTCCGGGCAGGCCCTCCTGCTTTATACATGTGTCGCTTTTACATATCTGTCGCTGTCAGCGGGTGCCTGCGCGGTGCGCACCGGCAGGTGCAGGCAGCGATTCCATATGTGAATCGTCCCCCGAGGAAGGGGCCTCGTGCCGGCCTCCCGTGCCGGCCTTTGCCGCCGGCTTGGAGGGCCACCAGAACTTCTCGCCGAGGATGAACGTCAGAGCGGGAACAATGACGGTTCGCACCACCAGGGTGTCCAGCAGGACACCGATGGCCACGGTGATACCCACCTGGGTCAGAGTGACCAGCGGCAGCACGCCCAGGACGGCGAACACGGCAGCCAGCAGGATACCGGCACTGGTGATCACGCCGCCGGTGGAGCGCAGGGCGCTGAGCATGCCCTGCTTGGTGCCCATGGTCATGGCGTTCTCGCGGGCCCTGGTGGTCAGGAAGATGTTGTAGTCCACGCCCAGAGCCACCAGGAAGATGAACGAGTACAGCAGCGTGAGCGTATCCAGGGCCGGGAAGCCCAGCACGTTCACGAACAGGACCCAGCTGATGCCGGTGCTCGCCACGAAGGTCAGGAGCACCGAGGCGACCAGCAGCACGGGAGCTACCAGGCTGCGCAGCAGGATCACCAGCACCAGGAACACCAGGATGATCACGGAGGTGACCACAAGGGTCAGGTCGTGCTGGTTCGCTTCGAGCTGGTCTACCCGCTCGGCAGCTTCGCCGCCCACCAGAGCGTCATATTCCGGAGTTTCGGCCAGGTCGTTGCGCAGGTCCTCAACGAAGGCATTGGCTTCGGCGGTGCCGGGCTCGTACTGGTCGACGACGTCAATGCGGGTCACGCCGTTGTTTTCGGAGACCACATCCGCGCTGGACACGCCTTCAACGGCTGCCAGCTCCTCGGCTGCAGCCTCGGCGGAGTCGGAGTTCACCAGGACGGTGACGGGCGAGGTGGAACCGGCAGGGAACCCTTCGGCAAGGGTCTCGGCGGCGGTAACGGCCTGCGGCTTTTCAGTGAACTGCTCGTTTTCGCTGAGGCCAATCTGGACGTTGAAGAGCAGGGCTCCGGCGGCCAGGAGTACGACGACGGCGGTTCCGGCGATGCGCTTGGGCGCACGGGCCGTGGCCTCACCGAGCTTGCCCCAGAATTTGCCTTCGCGCCCGGTGTCTCCCACCTTGGGAACGAACGGCCAGAACAGCTTCCGGCCGAGCAGTACAAGTGCTGCGGGCAGGATGAACAGGGCGCTGAGGATGGCCAGCACAATGCCGGTTGCGGCGGAGAAGCCCAGCCCGCGGTAGCTCAGCGTGTCGGTGAAGAGCAGCACCAGCAGGGCAAGGATAACGGTGCCGCCGGAGGCAATAATGGCTTCCCGCGTACGGGTGAGCGCCTTGCCCATCGCCTCGTACTTGGACTCATGTAGGCGCAGCTCTTCGCGGTACCGGGCGATCAGCAGCAGGGCATAGTTGGTGGCAGCACCGAAAACCAGGACGCTGGTAATACCCACCGCAGACGGATCAACGTCAATCCCCACCACCGGTGCCAGAAGGTCCACAACCTTCAGCGCGGCCTGTTCAATGGTGGCCACCACAGCCAGCGGCACCAGCCAGAGCCACGGAGACCGGTAGGTGATGAGCAGCAGCAGTGCAACTACTCCGGCGGTCACGGTGAGCAGGACAAAGTTGGCACCGGAGAACACGCCGGCCAGGTCCGCGGTGAACGCCGCCCCGCCGGTCAGTTCAGCCTTGATGCCTTCCGGTGCGGCATCCGAGATGCTCCCGCGGAGGCTTTCAACCTCAGCCGCAACGGCATCGCCGTCGTCGGCAGCGGCTTCGAGGGTGACGGGAACAAGGCCAACGAGCTTGTTTTCGGAGACGATCGGCGGCACCTGCGGCGGAGGGCCAACGGCCCCCAGCTCTGCTGCGGCTGCATTGATGTCTGCAATCGCTGCCTGATCAGCCTCGGTCAGTTCCCCGCCGTCCTCACGGGACACGACGATCAGAGCACTGGACTGCTGAGCATCGGGGAACTGTTCAAGCAGCTCATTGACCTGCGTGGTCTGGTATTTGTCACTGAGGCCGCCAACTGTGGACGCCTCGTTTTCCTGCGCCGGCAAAGCAAAGAGGCCGATGACGACCGCAAGGCTCAGCAGCAGCGTGATCCAAGCCGCTTTGGCCGATTTCACTATCCCTGCGTACATGCTCGCTCCTGGTGCGCTAAAAGTATCTCCTGCAAAAAGTATCTCAATTCTAGAGATACTTCAATCGCGAGTTACTATGGTGAGGTGGAAGACAAGGACCTGCGGCGAAGCATCATCAACGCCATCCGCGGTATGAGCCTGGACGGGCAGCGGGTGGCGGATATCTTTGCGCACCGTCACGGACTCAACAACACTGACATGAGGGCGCTGACCCTGATCATGGAAGCTGAAATCCGCGACGAAGCCCTGACCGCCGGGCGGCTCAGCACGAAGCTTGGGACCTCCAGCGGTGCAACAACGGCCGTGATCGACAGGTTGGAGCGCATCGGCCACATTCGCCGCAACCGCGAGCACGCTGACCGGCGAAAGGTGACGCTGCACTACGAGCCCCTCGCAATGCAGCTCGCAGGAGCCTATTTCGGTCCGCTCGGAGTCCTCACCGACGAGGTCATGAACGGTTACACCACCGAGGAGCTGGCCACCGTTCACCGGTTCATGGAGGACATGCGCGCGGCATATTCGGCCCACCAGTCAACGTTGCAGCAACCGCTGCCGCCGTCCGCCGGGGCCGCGCCGGAACAAGACGCACCGTAACGCGTGCAGCACCCCGGGTGCAGAAACAGGTAAGCTGATAACCGCCTGCCGGCCTGTCCGGCGGCACGCCCTCGTAGCTCAGTAGGATAGAGCGGCCCTCTCCTAAAGGGCAGGTCGTCGGTTCGATTCCGGCCGGGGGCACTTATTCTGCCCGGGAATTCTCATTCCCGGGCAGTTTTTTTATGCCTCGTTCCCTGCCCTCACGACGCCGGCGGCTGCTCCCCGGCTGACGCGCCGGCGTCCACGGTATGCACGGTCTCCACCGCAAACTGTGTCCCGTGCAGTTCCGCGTAGCGCCCGCCCAGCTCCAGCAGCTCGGCATGGGTTCCCTGCTCAGCGATGCGTCCGTCCTCAATCACCAGGATCTTGTCCGCGTTGCGGATGGTTGAGAGCCGGTGCGCGATGACGACGGCGGTGCGGCCTTCCAGCGCCTCCCCCAGAGCCGCCTGGACTGCCGCTTCCGAGGTGGAGTCCAAAGCAGCGGTTGCCTCGTCAAGGATGACGATGCGGGGTTGGGCCAGCAGCAGCCTGGCGATGGTCATCCGCTGGCGTTCCCCGCCCGAAAGCCGGTAACCGCGCTCCCCCACCATGGTGTCCAGGCCATCAGGAAGGGACCGGATGAGGTCTTCGAGGCGGGCCCGCCGCAACGCATCCCAGACCTGGTCCTCGGTGGCCTCGGGATTGGCGAGCAGCAGGTTGGAGCGGATGCTTTCATGGAACAGGTGCCCGTCCTGGGTCACCATCCCCAGCGCCTGCCTGATGGAGGCAAAACTGACGTCCCGCACATCAGTGCCGGAGAAACGCACGGCTCCGGAGTCGACGTCGTACAGTCTTGAGAGCAACTGGGCAATGGTGGATTTCCCGGCTCCGGAAGTTCCCACCAGGGCCACGGTCTGGCCGGGCTCCACGCGGAAGGAAATCCCGTGCAGCACCTCTTCGCCGCCGCGGGAATCCAGCACCGCAACATCTTCCAGCGACGCCAGCGATACTTTGTCGGCCGTAGGATAGGCGAACCGGACGTCGTCGAACTCCACGCCCAGCGGACCTTCGGGCACCGGAACAGGGTTCTCCTTTTCGCGGATCAGCGGCTTGAGGTCCAGGATCTCGAAAACACGCTCGAAGCTGACCACGGCGCTCATGATTTCCACCCTTGCATTGGCCAGCGACGTGAGCGGTGCATAGAGCCGGGTCAGGAGCAGTGCAAGCGTCACCACATCGCCCGTGTCCAGCCGGCCGGTCAGCGCAAAGTAACCGCCCAGCCCGTAGACCAGGGCCAGGGCCAGCGCGGAGACCAGGGTCAGAGCAGTGACGAAGACCGCCTGCATCATGGCCATTTTCACGCCAATGTCCCGCACCCGGGCGGCGCGTACCGAGAACTCCGTGGATTCCTGCTCCGGCCGGCCGAACAGCTTCACCAGCGTGGCGCCGGGTGCAGAGAACCGTTCAGTCATCTGGGTTCCCATGGACGCGTTGTGGTTCGCAGCCTCACGCCGCAGCGCGGCAAGCTTTCCGCCCATGCGGCGCGCCGGAATCAGGAACACCGGAAGCAGCAGCATCGCCAGGATGGTCACCTGCCACGACGTGTTCAGCATGACAATCAATGTCAGGACCAGCGCCACGACGTTGCTCACGACACCGGAAAGGGTGCCGCTGAAAGCCTGCTGGGCACCGATGACGTCATTATTCAGCCTGCTGACCAGGGCACCCGTCCGGGTGCGGGTAAAGAAGGCGATCGGCATTTTCTGCACATGGTCAAAAACAGCGGTCCTGAGGTCAAGGATGACCTGCTCACCGATTCGGGACGAGAACCATCTGGTCGCCAGGGACACCGCTGCGTCGGCCACGGCCACCGCTCCGATGAGCACCGCCAGCTGGATCACTACCCCGGTCGCGGAACGGGCAACGATGGCATTGACAACTTCACCTGCCAGCACCGGGGTGGCAACCGCCAGAAACGCACCGAGCGTGGACAGCAGAATGAAACCGATCAGCTGTTTCTTGTAGGGAGAAGCGAATGCCACTATCCGTTTAAGGGTCGCTTTGGAGATTTTGCTGCTGCTGCCCTTGGCGGTGGAGATTTTATGAAGAGAGCTCCAGGCCGCGCTTTCCATGCTCATGATCTGTCCTTATGTTGTTGGCCTTCTCCAGCTTAAGCCTCGGCACTGACACGGAAAGCCGGGGAGAAAATCCCGCAGTGACGATGCACACAGCAATACGGGTGTGCGCTGGTAGGATTCCTTTCGCCGGGGTCCTCGCCGGGAGCTCTGCACAAACGAAAGGCATCCATGCCCACGGCTCTTCTACCACTGCCGGAAACTTCCGATGATGCCGGCGAGCAGTGTGCAGTGGTGGCGGTCCGCAACGCTGGACTCGGGGCAACGGCAGAGGCCGTCCTGATTGCCGCGGGCCTTGTTCCGGTGCATGCGAAGTCTGAGCATGATGCCGTCAGTGCCATCCTGGAACGCGATGTGGTGCTGGCAATTATTGATGCCGACATGCTGGCCGCCGCAGGAACGGAGCACCTCCGCCGGCTGCGGCAGGAACCCCTCGTGGCAGCATTGCCGGTCATCCTGCTGTCCGGCGGGAATGAGCTGGACATTGAAACAATGGTCCAGCTGAGCATCACCCACTTTGTGGCCGGCAACGTCCAAACCAAGGATCTGGCCAACCGTGTGGCCCTTATTTTGGCGGGCACCCGGGCCACCCGCCGCCGAAAAGTCGCCGCGGCCCGCCTCCGGGACAAAGCCCGGGCAGTGTCCGGCGCGCTGCGCGGAACCAACGATCCCCGGCAGATGGCTGCCCTTGCCGTTCAAGGCCTGGGCGAGGCATTTGGGGCCTGCCACGTCAGGATAGAAACGTTCCCGGATGAGCGTGTTCCCGAGGTGGACGCATCATGGAGCCGGACGGAGGAAACAGCCTGCCTTCCGTCCCTCGCCCCGGCTGAAACGCTCAGCCTCAGTTCATCGCTGTGGGACCGCGACGCCGTCCTTCGGGTGGAGGACCATCTCTTCCCCGATGATCCTGACCTTGCCGCCTTCCCGTCCGGCGTTCCTGCCGCCGTGCGGACATCGGTCTTTGCTCCGCTGGCCCACGGGGACCAGGTGCTTGGCTATGTGTGGATTGCCGGGACCACCGGGCCAAGAAAGTGGAGCCGGACTGAGCTGTCCCTCATCCAGCACATATGCGGAAACCTGGCGCACGGACTGGTGCAGGGGCACGTCATCACGGCCCAGCGCGCGGTACTGGCCCGGCTGCGGGAACTCGATCGGGCCAAGACTGACTTCGTTGCCACGGTGAACCACGAGCTGCGTACCCCGCTGACCTCCATAACCGGCTACCTTGAGCTCATTCTGGAGGGCTCAGAAGAGGATCTTCCGCCGGCGACCAGGCAGATGCTGGAAATCGTCGGACGTAATGCCGCCAGGCTCGATCAGCTCATTTCGGATCTGCTGACCATTTCGCGCGCTGACGCCCGCCCCGATCCGGCAGTGGAGGACCTGGACCTCGCAGAGCTGCTGGATAGCGTAGCTGCTTCCCTCGCGCCCGCAGCCGCGGCCAGCGGCATTACGCTGCAGCTCAGGCTGCTGCCGGCTGCGCACCTGGTGCAGGGGGACAAAGCCCAGTTGGAACAGGTCTTCACCAACCTGTTGTCCAATGCCGTGAAGTTCACCCGCCCCGGCGGAACAGTCGAAGTGCTCAGCACAATGATTGCCGCGGATTCCGGACCGCAGATCCGGGTTCAAATCGTGGACAGCGGCATCGGCATCCCTGAAGCGGACCTGCCCAAGCTGTTTCGGCGCTTCTTCCGGGCTTCAAACGCCACCTCGGCGGCGATTCCCGGTACCGGACTTGGCCTGGCTATCGTGCAGGACATTGTGCTCCAGCACGGCGGGGAACTGGACATCGATTCCACCCTGGGCCGCGGCACGACAGTCACGGTCCGGATCCCCGCCAGCTGACCGGTCTTGTCAGGCCAGGATTCGTTCCGGAGACGAATAGCAGTTCAAGGACGTTCCCCTGCTGAAACCGACCAGTGTCATCCCCGCATCCCGGGCCAGCTCCACCGACAGTGACGACGGCGCACTTACCGCTGCCAGCACCGGAATCCCGGCCAGCTGCGCCTTCTGCACCAGCTCAAAGGACGCGCGTCCGGA
This sequence comes from Arthrobacter sp. APC 3897, assembly GCF_030407495.1. Taxonomy (GTDB): domain Bacteria; phylum Actinomycetota; class Actinomycetes; order Actinomycetales; family Micrococcaceae; genus Arthrobacter_B. Next base: position 20,960 of record NZ_JASDDG010000012.1, read on the forward strand.
GACCTGCAGCACCGTGCCGCGCAGTGGCAGCATCCCGGCACGAAGCGCCCATCCCACCACCTTGTCGACGGCATTGTGACGCCCAACATCTTCGCGCAGGCACAGCAGCTCACCCTCGGCGGTAAACAATCCGGCCGCATGTACGCCGCCGGTGCGGTCAAAGACCTTCTGTTCCTGGCGGAGCTGTTCCGGCAGCCCCGCCAGGGTCAGCAGCGGCACCCGTACGTCGTCGTCGCCCACCGAAAAGTGGGACGACTTGCGCACCGCTTCAATGGAGGCGGTACCGCAGATGCCGCACGAACTGGAGGTGTAGACATGGCGCTCCATCGAGGTGTCCGGAAGGGCGGTGCCGGGCCGCAACTGCACATCCACGACGTTGAAGGTCTGCTGCCCGGAGTCGTCCACACCGGCGCAGTAGCGCAGGCTCACCAGCTGGCCCGGTTCCCAGATAATGCCTTCCGAGACCAGGAACCCGGCCACGAGGTCAAAATCGTCACCCGGCGTCCTCATGGTCACCGTGAACGAACGGCCGCCCACCCTGATCTCCAGCGGTTCCTCGCCGGCCAGTACATCCTCGCGCTTGGTGACCGTTCCATCAATCCGGAACTTCGTAATCTGTCCGCGCCTGGTAACCCGTCCCACACCGTCTCCTTAGACACACCCTCTATTTACAGCTGGTTCCATAACCAGCCCTACCGTGCCGGCGGCTGCTCGACCGTCCATGGCAGCGGCAGCGCGGTCACGGCCTCGTCAGTGGTGCACCCTGCCTCGGGAACCACCATTACTGCATCAGCGTCCGCAATGCCCCGAAGCATTCCCGACCGGAAATACGGCGACGGCACAGCCCTGCCATTCTCGATCCGGCAGGGAATGAGCCGCGTGCGTCCCGGCAGCGCCTCAATATCCACACCGGCCAGTACGTGGCGCGGCGGAGCGAGCGGGGCGCCGCGGAGTCCGTCCAGAAGCGGCTGGAGGACGGTGAAGACAGCCATCATGGCAGCCAGCGGGTTTCCGGGAAGGGCCACCAGCAAACGTCCGTCGGGAAGGCGCGCCAGCATGGTCGGATGTCCGGGGCGCATGGCGATCCCGTCAATCAGCATCTCCGCCTGCATATCCTCCAGCGCCTGCCGCAGGTGATCGGCCTCCGACCGGCCGGTACCGCCGGTGGTGATCAGCACGTCTCCGGAAGACATCGCGATGGACATCTCGTCCGTAGCCTCGGAGCTCAATGCGGCAACGACGTCTTCATAACGGTCCGAGAGACGCCGCACCACATCCATGCGTCCGCCCAGCATGGTCACCAGCTGGGGCAGCTGGGGGCCGAAAGTGTCCCGGACCTGCCCGGCTTCCGGAAGGCCGTACTCAATAACCTCATCGCCGGTCAGCAGGAGGGACACGCGGGGAGGACGCAGCACCGGCAGGGTGTCATGCCCGCACACAGCCGCAAGCGCGATGTGTGCCGGGTTGAGCACCGTGCCCCGAGGAATGGTCACTTCACCCGCCGCCGCTTCTTCTCCGGCCGGCCGGATGTGCTCGCCGACGCCCGGTTCGTTCCCCCGTGCGGCCGGGCTGAGGGTCAGCATGTCATCGCCGGAGACAACGCCGCTTTCGGAACGGAGCACACTGCTGGCACCGTCAGGAATCAACCCGCCGGTGAGGATGGCCACGGCCTGACCGGGCTGCAGCGGCCGGCGCCCTGATTCCTTGTGGATCTGCCAGCGCTCCGTCCGGGGTTCTTCCCGGGTCACCAGCTGCCAGGGCGCCGGGCCGGAGACGGCCCAGCCGTCCATCGCGGAGGACGCATAGTGGGGAACCGGCTGCAGGGCCGTGGCATCCAGCGCAAGGATTTGTCCCAGGGCTTCGGCCAGGGGGACGGTTTCATAGGGAAGCGGCCGTCCTGCAGAGTATGCGGAGCTTCGGGCGTGTTCCCACGCTGCGTTCGGCTGCAGCGGAAGTATGACGGGCGTCGAGTTGTCAGCGGTCATTCAGATTCTCCGGTTTCACCGTAGTTTTTGCATTCCCGGGCGGCCACGCGCATTGCTGCGCCCATGGCGGCGTCGTCGTCGGCCTGGCCGCTTCCGGCCGCCAGGCCTGCCGCGAATCCCGCAATGAAAGTGGTCAACGGAGCGGCCGGGCGGACTACCGTGTGCGCCGCAACGGAGGCGAGCTGCAACACCGCGCCAACATCCACTGTGGTTCCCTCAAGCTCCAAGGCGGTGAGCAGCCTGCCGCACCACGCTTCGAGTTCCTCTTCCTGGCTTGCCATTCCTGCTCCTTCTTCGGCGCATATCTGCACGCTCTAGTTCAACGGCGCGGGCGCATCCGGGTCCCCGGTGGTTCCGGGTTTCACCGACCAGCGGCCCGCGTCCTCCCACGTGTCTATATCCGCTGTGCTGTGGGGCGGCACCGCAACGTTCCTCCATTGCACCCTAGCAAGGAGGCGCTTCATTGAAAGGTTTTCCAGTCCGCCTGGCCTGTCGAAGAAGCTGACAGCGGCGCCCAGTGCGGCCGTTCGATACAGTGCGGCCAACGGCTGGGCCCGTCCGGATTCATCAACGCAGAGCAGCGATTGGCGCTGGGGACCGCTGTCCGCCGAACGTCCGGCCTCAAGGAGCAGCGCCTTCACTGCCTGGGAGACAAACGGCATATCGCAGGCCAGGACCAGGGTCCATTCGGGCGGGGGCGTGCCGGTGCTCTCGTCCCGGGAGGCCAACGCGGTCCAAGCCGCGGCTACGGCAGCAGCCGGCCCGGAAAACGGCGGGTCCTCACGGATCAGTTGTGCCGGAACTCCCGATGCCTCCACAGCAGCAGACAGCTCAGGCGGCCCCGCCACGGCACAGTTGCGTGCCCCGGATGCAGCGTCCAGCGCCACTGCCAGAAGCGTGCGCCCGGAAGACTCCAGCAGAGCCTTCGGTGTTCCGCCGAGGCGGGAGGACCGCCCGCCGGCAAGGATAATGGCGTTGTGGCCGGCAATATGCCCGGAGCTCCCGGTAGCGGGCTTCATCAGGCGGCAGTACCGGCGTCAAGGAACTGATTCCATTGCGGTGCCGGCCGCTCCAGCTCGCGAATTTGCCAGCGCGCCCCCCGCGGCGGCTGCGGCCGGAACCTCAACTGCCATCCCAGCTGGCTCAGGGTGCTGTCCCCCTTTGCGTTGTTGCACCGCAGGCAGCATGCCACCAGGTTTTCCCAGCTGTCCGTCCCTCCCCTGGCCCGGGGAAGGACATGGTCCACCGTGGATGCAGTCTTGCCGCAGTAGGCGCACAGGTGACCGTCCCGGCGCAGGACGCCGCGCCGGGTGGCAACCGTGCCCTCCCGATACGGAACTTTCACATAACGGTGCAACAGGATCACTGAGGGGCGGGGAAGGATTTCCGTGGGTCCCACCACAGGTTCTCCGTCCTCTGCCACGACACTGGCTTTCTTGGCCAGCACAAGCACCAGCGCCCGCCGGAAGCTCACTACAGCCAACGGCTCATACCCGGCATTCAGAACGAGAGTGCGCATACACGTTTTCCTCTTCGCCTGCGGTCCGTCGGCGGGGCCACACCCGTCTGCGGATGAAGGGACTTCTGATGATCTATGCACAGGGTATGCCCCCATGCAGGTCTTCGCCATTTTCGGGGCCCCGCCGACGGGTTTAAACGCGTCAAGGGTCCCTCCCGGAGGAAGAACCCTTGACAGCTTCCGGCGGACCGGAGTGTGCGCAAAGCTAGTAAGGCGCGTCTAGCGAACCCTGATGTACACGCCGCCCGAGCCCAGCTCGGCAGGTGCGATAACCGTAGAGTTACCGTTGAAGCCGCCGTGGATGGCTTGGCCGTTACCCACGTAGACAGCAATGTGGGCCATGCCCATGCCGCCGTCCGCGTAGTAGATCAGGTCTCCGGGAACAGCCTCAGAAGCGCTGACGGTGCTGCCCAGGGACAGGTAGCCGGCAGGCCAGTCGTGAAAATTGATCCCTGCAGCTGCCAGTGAGTTGGTCGCGAGCATGGTGCAGTCCTGCGAAACGCCCAGCTGGGCGTAAGCAGCCGCTGCAATGATGGCAGCAGTACCGGAAGCCGCGGGGGCGCTCTCCGTGACCGGAGCCGGGCTGGCGGAAACGGCAGGCTGCACAACGGAACCGGCAGGAGCTGCGTCCTGCAGCGGGGCTGCGGCCGGGGACTGCTCTGCCGCGGGCTGGGTCGCCTCGGACTGTACTGCCTCGGACTCGGCCGGTATCTGGAGCGGAGCCTCAGACTGCACTGCGGTTTCAGGCTGTGCTGCAGCCTCAGGCTCCACTGCTTCCGGAGCCTTGATGACACCGGCCACGGCAGGGCGGTCAAAATTCACGGAAGCCGTGGAGGGAACCGTCAGCTGCGCGGCAGCGGCCAGATCCAGCGTGCTGGTCTGAACGTCGCGGACAACATCGGAACCTGTTGCGTTGGCTGCCACTCCGGATCCCAGAACCAGACCGGAGGCGGCAAGAACAACGGCCGCCTGCCGTCCCACGGTTCCGGCATTGGCGGACACTGCCTGGGCAAGTGCTGTCAGCGTGGAGGCACGCTCCACGGGCGCCCGGTGCCGGGCGCGCTCAATTGCAGAAGTCATGCGAGTGAAATCTCCGTTATCTGCAACTGGGCTTAGCTGACGCGGACGAAGCTTGCGCCGCCGAGGTAGGACAGCGGGTGCAGAACGGTATTCATACCGTCGAAGCCGCCGCTGATTACCTGACCGTTGCCCACGTAGATCGCTACGTGGCCTGCCGTGATAACAAGGTCACCGGGCTCGGGCGAGCCAACTACGGAGCCGTAAGCGAAGAACTGGCCGGGAGCCAGGTCACCAACCGACTTACCAACCGAACGCAGTGCCTTCTCCACCATGGCGGTGCAGTCCTGTGCAACGCCGATCTGCGAGTAAGCGGAAGCTACCAGAGCCGCGCCAATACCGCTTGCTGCCGGAGCAGGAGCGGGGGCGGGAGCCGGGGCAGCGGCGG
>NZ_JASDDG010000012.1:25938-103361 GCF_030407495.1 Arthrobacter sp. APC 3897
TGCGGGCTGGGCCTGAACGGCTACGGCCTGCTGCGCCTCAACGGCGGCGGCCTGCTCAGCCTTGGCGGCCTGGGCGGCCTGGGCAGCCTGCTCCTCAGCTACTGCAGCAGCAGCGGCTGCTGCTTCCTCTGCAGCAACCTGGGCGCGGTATTCAGCACCGGACACAGCGGAAACCGGCTCAATCGTTGCCAGTTCGAAAGGCGCCTGAGCGGAAACCGAAACGGCACCGGTGGTGGTTACGGCGCTGAGCGGAGTGGCTTCCAGTGCCTGACGCTCGGTGCTGCCGGCGGCCTGGGCGGGAAGACCGGCGGCCAGGACGAGGCCTGAAGCAGCGACGACAACGGCTGCCTGGCGGCCGATGGTTCCTACATTTGAGGTGACGGCCCGGGACAGAGCTGAAATTGGGCTCGACTGGACGGTGGCAGCGCGACGGCGGCCATGAGCTACTGATGACACAAGTTTGCCTCTCCCAATGCCTGCGAGGTGAGCTGTCGGATTCGGATGGGAGTCACCCGGTTGCCGGCTGTAAAGCCTGGCAACTTAACCCCTAGGGCTTCTTGCGAAGCCCGAATGTGGTTCCCCCGCCTCTGCCATGCGATTTTGCGAACGGACCTCGGACAGTGGCAGAGCTCGGCGATCTGTTAGAGGGTGCCCAATCTTTAGGTCGATCAGGCACGAGGACGACCTTACAACAACATTCCTGGAATGTCACATTCAGGTCACGGAATGGTTATCCTGCGGTCACAGCCAACCCAGCGGGTCAACGACTTCACCGTTCACCATGACCTCAAAGTGCAGGTGGCAGCCCGTGGAAGCGCCGGTGGTGCCGCTGGCCCCCACCAGGTCTCCGCGATCCACAACCGCCCCGACAGCCACAGCCAGGTTGGACATGTGGTTATAGGTCGTTTCGACACCGTTGCCGTGGTCTACGACCACACGGTTGCCGCCGCCGTAGGCATGCCAGCCGGAGAAGGTGACGGTTCCGGATGCCGCTGCTGTGACGTCCGTGCCGCACGCGGCTGCGAAGTCCTGGCCGCGGTGCATCTCGCCCGCAGTACCCGTGATCGGGCTGACGCGGTAGCCGAAGCCCGACGTCTCAACAAGGTCTGCAGCCAGGGGCCGCGCCAGCGTCCCCTTGGCTGCGCCGGCGGAAATCTCCGAACCTGCGGCAACAACCACGTGGCGGAGTTTGGCTTCGGGATCAAATGTGCTGCTGAGCGCCGAACGCTCAAAATTGACAGCGGCGTCGGGATCAGCCGATACCACCGGGGTTTCAACGGCAACAGCCTGCATTTCCTGCACCGGCTCGCTCACAGCGGCGGTCGTGGGAACGGCAATGGTAAGGATCAGACCGGAGGTTGCCGCTGTGATGGCCACCTTTTGTGCGGTGTCACCCAGGGTGTGGTTCTTGGTTTCTGCACATCGGCGGCCGGATGTCCGGCCGTTCCGGGGGCGCAGCGCCGGGGCCGGGGAAGACGCGCGGCGCCTGCCCGGGGCAGCATGCTTCGACAAGGTATACCTCTCTCATATGCCTGCGAAGTTAGCTGTCGGATTCGAGTAGAGAAACTCGGCCCCGCACTCACCACTGGCTGCACCTGTGGTGCGGCTGCTGTGCTGATGCTGGAGGCTTCACCCCGAGGCAGCCTTGGCTGCCGGTTGATGGGTCCTCCGCCCCTGCCGGAAGTCTGAAATTCCGGTGCCAGTGGCAGGGTTCGGCGTAAGGCCCGGATAACGGTGTTATTTCAACGTCAGTAAGCCACTATAGGCCAAGGGGGACAAAAGAGACCATTCCGTTATCCAGCGGTGGAGACAAACACGTGGTTCGCTACCTCTGGAGGAAGCTCGAGGGCGCCCTCAATCCCCGGCACACGCACGGAGATGTAGCCTCCCACAGTTTCCGCGGTAAGTTCCGCACCCGGCCGCAGTCCGGCCTCATCAAGCTGGACGAGCAGCTCGGGCTCCACCTGTACCGGCTCGGCAAGCCGAACCAGCTGCAGCTTGGTTCCAGGCTCCGCCGCAGCAACCGCCGCAACCAAGTTGATGACTCCGTGGTGGAACAGTTCGGCAGCTACCCCGCCAATCCCTTCCAGGCCCGGGATGGGGTTTCCGTACGGTGATTCCGTGGGCCGTCCCAGCAGCTCGTACAAGCGCCGCTCCACCCGCTCGCTCATGACGTGTTCCCAGCGGCAGGCTTCATCGTGTACATAGGCCCAGTCCAGGCCGATCACATCTGAGAGCAGCCGTTCAGCCAGGCGGTGCTTGCGCATCACTTCCGTGGCCCGGCGCCGGCCCAGTTCGGTCAGTTCGAGGTGCCTGTTGCCCGAGACCACCACCAGACCGTCCCGCTCCATCCGGCCGATTGTCTGGGAAACCGTGGGCCCGGAGTGGCGCAGGCGTTCTGCGATCCGCGCCCGGAGCGCAACAATGTTCTCCTCTTCAAGCTCCAGGATGGTCCGCAGATACATCTCAGTGGTATCGATGAGGTCCGTCATGGCAGAGCCGCTCCTATGTATTCGAGGGAAAGTCAGGAGAACAACGGCGGACGCCGCCGCCACAGGTGATTACTGCCAATACGTTAGCCCATTGGGCCACGGGGCAGATAATTCCACCGGCCTGCGGCACCCTGCAGGGCGTGTTCACAAATGGCCCGGACGCGGCCCCGTGGGGCAGAATAAAAGGGCACATCAGAGCACCCTGCCTACCGCTTGGAGCGATACCCCATGGGCGAAACCGCCGCGCTTAAGATTCCCGCCGAACTACTCCCCCGGGACGGGCGGTTCGGCGCCGGCCCCTCCAAAGTTCGCCCGGAGCAGCTGGAAGCGCTGTCCCGTGCCGGCACCAACCTGCTGGGCACCTCGCACCGCCAGGCACCCGTCCGCAATCTTGTCGGCAGCGTCCGTGAGGGACTCTCCAGCCTGTTTCGCGCGCCGGACGGCTATGAGGTGGTCCTTGGCGTAGGCGGGTCCACCGCATTCTGGGATGTGGCGTCCTTCGGCCTGGTCCGGGAAAAAGCACAGCACTTGTCCTTCGGCGAGTTTGGTTCCAAGTTCGCCGCGGCCACCAACAAAGCACCGTTCCTCGCAGAGTCCTCCATCATCAAGGCTGAGCCAGGAACGCGTCCCGAGGCTGTTGCCGAGGCCGGCGTGGATGTTTACGCCTGGCCCCAGAATGAAACATCCACGGGTGTTGCTGCGCCGGTCCGCCGGGTTCAGGGCGCCGACGCCGGTTCCCTGGTCCTCATTGATGCGACATCTGCCGCCGGCGGCCTGGATGTGGATCTGGCGGAGTCTGACGTGTACTACTTTGCTCCGCAGAAGAACTTCGCCTCCGACGGCGGGTTGTGGCTGGGCATGTTTTCCCCCGCTGCCCTGGAACGGGCCGCACAGATCAACGCAACGGACCGCTGGATCCCCGATTTCCTGAACCTGCAGACGGCCATCGACAACTCCAAGCTCAACCAGACGTACAACACGCCGTCGCTGTCCACCCTGGTCACACTGAACGCCCAAATTGAATGGTTGAACTCAAACGGCGGCCTCGACTTCGCCGCCGCGCGGACCGCGGACTCCGCCGCCCGGATCTACTCCTGGGCCGAGGCCTCACCCGTGGCCGCTCCCTTTGTGGCCCGCCCCGAGGACCGGTCCAACGTCATCACCACCATCGACTTTGACGACAGCATTGATGCCTCAGCCGTCGCAAAGACGCTGCGGACCAACGGCGTCGTGGACGTGGAACCGTACCGGAAGCTCGGCCGCAACCAGCTGCGGATCGCAACGTTCGTGGCCATTGAGCCGGAGGACGTCAGTGCGCTGCTGCAGTGCATCGACTACGTCATCGAACACACCCGGTAATTCCCCCGGACAACAGGACAGCCCGACGGCAGGACCCGGCCACTGGATCAGGCCGGGTCCTGTTCTGTTTCCCTGGTGGTCATGTGGAGCCGCCGGGGAAGAGTCCGGTCGTAATGAATCCGCAGGTGGTGCGCCCGCCATGCCCAGACAAAGCCAACCACGGCGGTGATAAGCCCTGACGCAGCCGCTACGCCCAGGCTCCAGCGGGGTCCAAAACTGTTGGATACCCAACCCACCAAGGGAGCGCCGACGGGGGTTCCGCCCATGAAGATGGCGAAGTACAGCGCCATCACCCGTCCGCGCATCACCGGTGTGGTGGTTGTTTGGACATAGGCATTGGCGCTGGTCATCAGGGTGAGTGCAAAGAGTCCCACCGGAATGAGGGATACGGCAAACCACAGCAGGGTGGGAGCTGAGGCTGCCACCAGGCAGGCTGCGCCGAAAGCACCGGCCGCGCCGAAGACAAACCGCAGCCGCGGCTTGTCCCGCCGTGCCGAGAGCAGCGCCCCGCACACCGATCCAATGGCCATGACCGAGTTCAGCAACCCAAAGATCCCGGCGTCCCGGCCGAACTCGGTGCGGGCCATCGCCGCAATGAAGACGGCGAAGTTAAGCCCGAAGGTCCCCACGATGAACACGGCCAGAAGCACCATCATCAGGTCGGGGCGAAGCCGGACGTACCTCAAACCTGCCCTGATTCGCCCCTTTCCCGGAGCAGCTTTGGGCAGCACCCTCAGTTCGCTGCTGCGCATCTTCAGCAGGGCGATGACCATTGCAGCGAAAGTGAGGGTGTTTATAAGGAAGACCCAGCCCGGGCCTACCGCAACCGTCAGCAGTCCTGCAGCGGCGGGGCCCACCATTCGGGCACCGTTGAAGGAGGCACTGTTCAGGGCAACGGCGTTGGGCAGATCGGATTCACCCACGACTTCCGAGACGAAGCTTTGGCGGGCCGGCGCATCCACGGCGGAGACCACACCCAGCGCAAGCGCAAAAGCGTAGACGTGCCACAGCTGGGCGGCACCCGAGAGGACCAGCGCCCCCAGCCCCAGCCCCAGTGCGGCCATGGCCACTTGGGTGAAGACCAGCACCTTGCGCCGGTTGTATGTGTCGGCAATCAGGCCGGCCCAGGGAGCCAGCACCAGCTGAGGCCCGAGCTGAAGGGCCATGACAATGCCCATCGCGGCAGCATCCTGGTCCGTGAGGATGTCGTATACCAGCCAGTCCTGCGCGGTCCGCTGCATCCAGGTGCCGATATTGGACACCAGCGCACCCAGGAACCAGATGCGGTAATTAAAGAACCTCAGCGATCGGAACACAGCTCACCGCCGGCCAAACAAGACTTGATCATTTCCCCCGGACCCACTGGCCTAACGATCCTCCTGCGCTGCCCCGTCCTGGCCGGTGCTTTCCCCGGCGCTGTCGGCGGAGCTGTCCTCGCCGGCGGACTCCTCTCGTTCCTGCGCCGCACGGGCGGCTTCCTCAGCGGCAACATCCTCCGGACGCAGCCGCTCCGACCAGGGCAGCCATTCCGGAGCCAGGACGGCATTCTCCGAGGGCAGCAGCCCCACCTCGCACACCGTGGCCGTTTTGCCACGCGGAACCCGCGCCACTGTGGCATACCAGTGCCAGCCGTTGTAGCCGGGGCGCAGGGACTCGAAACGGTGCGTTACGAGCCGCTCAGCGTCCGGAAATGCACCAATGTAGGACCCGATCTGCTCAGCCGGGACAACTTCCAGCAGCCCTGCCCGGGCAGCGTCGACGGCAGCTGCCAAAACCGCGTCCGGCTTTGATGGCCGGCGCACGCGGCGGGGAGCCTTGGCCGGTGGCGTGCCTGCGCCTTCAGCAGCAGCTGCGGAAACCGTTTCGGAAGATTCTGTTGCGCTTGTGCTCATGCAGCGACTCCGCCTTATACGTCCAGGTCATCGGCAACGGCACGAAGAACGGCCGCCACCTTGGTGGCATGCTTCTTGTCCGGATACCGGCCCTTGCGCAGGCCGTTCGAGACTGCATCCAACAGTTTAATGAGGTCTTCGGTAATGACTGCCATGTCATCCGCGCTCTTGCGCGTGGCCCGGGCCACCGACGGCGGGGCGTCCAGGATGCGGGCCGAGAGTGCCTGGGGACCGCGCCGCCCGTCAGCAACACCAAACTCCATGCGCGTACCGGGCTTTACCTCGGTGACGCCGGCCGGAAGTGCCGAGGCGTGGAGGAACACTTCCTGGCCCTCGTCTGTGGCCAGAAACCCAAAACCTTTACCAGTGTCGAACCACTTGACCTTGCCGATGGGCACTTCGGTTACCTCGTTCTTAGCTGTTGAGTGCAGCAGATTCCTGCTGCATTGTCCGCATCCGTAATTTCCGTCCGCGTGCAGCACTGTTGGGCTGCAGCCTGGGGTTGGTGCTCCCTGCTGCGCCTGCCAGATACTACGGGAGAGATACTACGGGGAAGTCTGTTCCCTTTAGAATATCCCGCCCGGGTAATCCGTCACCGTGCCCAACCTTTGGAGGGCACCGTTTCCGCTGTTAGCGTTAAAGCCCATGGACACCCGCACACCAACACCCGGCGAGACACCGCAGCGCACCGCCCTCCAGAGGTCCTTCCTGCGCCGCCTGCTTTCAGGCACGGCTGCGATGCTGGCTGTCCTCGGTCTGCTCTGTCTGGGAGCGGTTCTCCTTTCGGCTCTTCGCGGCGAGAGCGTCTGGCCGGGCTTCGCCGCGGGTGCCATCTACTTGCTCCCGGCAGCATTTCTCCTGATGGCAGGCCTAATAATTGACGGAATCCGTCGCAGGCGACGCGGCTAAGCCGTTTGTTTTGATGCCTGTTCGGGTAACGTGGAGACGATGTCCGCGATCCGAGCTTTAGCCGAAGATCTAGCTGCACGCAGTGACGACCAACTGCGTGAATTGCTTGCGGCCCGACCAGATCTGGTCCTGCCGCCGGTCCCTGATTTCCAGGCCCTTGCGGCCCGTGCGTCAACACGGATCAGCGTCCAGCGGGTACTGGAAAAGCTCACTTCGCCCGAGTTGCAGGTCCTGGAAGCCGTGGACCTGACCACCAATGAAAACTCACACCTCAGCACCACAGCGTCGTGGCTGAAAAGCGCCATCGCCGGCTCCACCATCAAGGCCCTGGACGGCATCCTTAACCACCTGCATGCACTCGCCCTGCTCCGCCGCGCCACCCCCCATCCCGGGGCGCCAAAGGCCGACGCCGGACGCCGCTTCTATTTGCCGGTTTCCGTCCTGGGGGAAGCACTGGGCGCCTACCCCGCCGGATTGGGACGGCCCTACTCCACGCTCGCCGTCCAGCAACCGGAATTCGGCCAGCGGCTCGTGGGCATTGTGGAAGGGCTGCGCCAAAGCGGCATCCCGATGGAAAGGGCAGACACCCCTGTCACCGCGGCCCACTCACTGCACCACCTGGTTTCCGACCCTGCCGGCTGGAGCCTGCTCATGGCCGACGCACCGCAGCAAACGCTCGATCTCCTACGCCGTTTCAAGTACTCCCCGGTGGGCACCATTCCCAAAAAAGCTGCCCTGGGCCGTGCCGTGCTTGATAACCCCTCGCCCACACCCGTGGAGTGGCTGGTGGCCCGCGGGCTTCTGGTTCCGCTCGATGCGCTGCATGTGGAGCTCCCCCGCCCCGTGGGGCAGGCGTCCCGCGGCCACGTCATTGTTTCCGATTTCAAGCTTTCACCTCCGGTTCCGGCAACCCGGCGAGTCTCCAACAACGTCCGGGACAATGCCGCTTTCGGCGCCGTGGCTGAGACGCTGCGGCTGGTTACCGAGCTGCTGACCCTTGCCGCGTCAACGCCGGTCAGCACACTGCGCTCGGGCGGAGTGGGGGTGCGGGAGGTGCGCCGTGTATCGGAAGCACTGCGCATTGATGTGCCTTCCACGGCCTGGCTGCTGGAGCTGGCCGCGCTGGCCGGCCTGCTGTCCCTGGACGTCACTACTTCCCGCTGGTGTGTCGCCGAGGAGACCTGGCTGACCCTGGACCGTCACGAACAGTGGAAGCAGCTCGTGACGGCGTGGCTGGAGGCAGACCGTGCCCCCTCCCTGGTGGGCAGCCCGCTGCCCGGGGGCGGATCCGTCAACGCCCTGGCAGCCGAGGCGTCCCGGCCCGATGCACCGCTGGTGCGCAAACGGTCGCTGGAGATGCTGGCAGCCATGCTGGAGGAGGATGCCGTGGAAGAAGGCTCCGTCGGAGCCCTGGACGCGGAAGCCCTCGTCAGCGCCCTGACCTGGCACCAGCCGCGGCTTCAGCGCCGCTTTGCGCGGCTGGTTCCGGGCATCCTCAAAGAGGCTGCACAGCTGGGGCTGCTCGGCTCGGGGGCCCTCACCGGCCTGGGTTCCGCTGTTGCGGCAGGCGACTGGGACACCGCTTTGGAACGCCTGCGCAATGCGCTTCCGGAACCCCTGAACTCCTTCCTGCTCCAGGCGGACCTGACGGCTGTTGCTCCCGGATACCTGGAGCCGGGCGTGGCCCGCAGGCTTGCCTCCATTGCTGTGGCCGAGGGGCAGGGCCCCGCCACCATCTACCGCTTCGGAGCTGACTCCATCCGCCGCGCCTTGGATGACGGGCAGAGCGCCGCGGACATCCTGGACTTCCTGCGCCGGCATTCCGCCACGGAAGTTCCCCAGCCGCTCAGGTACCTGGTGGAGGACACCGCGGCCCGCTACGGGCGGCTCCGGGTCGGTGCCATGGCCTCCTATCTGCGGAGCGACGACGAAGACGGGCTCTCGGGCCTGATGGCCGACCCGGGAACAGCAGCCCTGGGACTGGTTCGCCTGTCGCCCACTGTGATTGGCTCTGTAGCCAGCCCGCAGGAGCTCTCCCATACTCTGCGCGAACTCGGTTACACGCCCGCTCTGGAGGGCCGCGCCCGGCCGGTGGCCGGATCCCACGCGCATCCGCCCGTCACGGCCCCGGCGTCCTCACGCACCCGGATCAATCCCTGGGAACTGACGGACGAGGATATTTCCGACCAGCTGGCAGCCCTCCGCGGCTCGGGACCGCCCGTCGCCGGACACGGCGAAAGCCAGCCGCTGGTCGGGTTGGAAATCCTCCGCGAAGCCATCCGCACGCGCAGCTCGGTCCGAATGGGCGTCGTCGATGCCCAGGGGAATCAGCGGCAGGAAATATTCGTTCCTCTATCAGTCACCGATGGACGGGTGCGGGTCTTTGATCCGCGCAAGGACGTGGAGAGAGTGGTGTCGGTGCACCGAATCATGGATGTCGAAATAGTGGAGGATACCCCGGCGCATGGCTGACGGACCGTTGATTGTCCAGAGTGATAAGACCATTCTGCTGGAGGTGGATCATGCCCAGTCGACTGAGGCCCGGCACGCCATCGCCGCCTTTGCAGAGCTGGAAAGGGCCCCCGAGCACATCCACAGTTACCGGCTAACCCCGCTGGGCCTGTGGAATGCCCGGGCCGCAGGGCTCGACGCCGAGCAGGTCCTCAACACGCTGCTGACCTATTCCCGTTTCCCGGTGCCGCACTCGCTGCTGGTGGACATTGAGGAAACCATGTCCCGGTATGGGCGGCTGCGGCTGGAGAAGGACCCGCAGCACGGCCTGGTGCTGCGCACCAACGATTACCCGGTGCTGGAAGAAGTGATGCACGCCAAGAAGATCCAGCCGCTGCTGGGCCCCCGGATCGACGGCGAGACCGTGGTGGTGCAGTCCTCCATGCGCGGACAGCTTAAGCAGCTGCTGCTGAAGCTTGGCTGGCCCGCCGAGGACCTTGCCGGCTACGTGGACGGCACACCGCACCCCATCATGCTCAATGAGGACGGCTGGTCGCTGCGTCCGTACCAGAAGCTCGCCACGGAAAATTTCTGGGCCGGCGGTTCCGGCGTCGTCGTCCTGCCCTGCGGTGCGGGTAAGACGCTGGTGGGTGCCGCGGCCATGGCAACCAGCTCAACCACCACTCTGATCCTGGTCACCAATACGGTTTCTGCCCGGCAGTGGAAGGACGAGCTGCTCAAGCGGACGTCGCTGACCGAAGACGAAATTGGCGAGTATTCCGGTGCGGTAAAGGAAGTCCGGCCGGTCACCATCGCCACCTATCAGGTGCTCACGCTGAAACGCGGCGGGCTGTATCCGCATCTGGAGCTGCTGGATGCCAATGACTGGGGCCTGATTGTCTATGACGAAGTACATTTGCTGCCGGCGCCGATTTTCCGGATGACGGCGGACCTGCAGGCCCGCCGCCGCCTTGGACTGACTGCCACATTGGTGCGTGAGGACGGACGCGAAGGCGAGGTTTTCTCCCTGATTGGGCCCAAACGCTATGACGCGCCGTGGAAGGACATCGAGGCCCAGGGCTACATTGCCCCGGCCGAGTGCGTCGAGGTCCGGGTGGACCTGCCCAGGGACGAACGGGTGGCCTATGCCATGGCCGAGGAAGGCGACAAGTACCGCCTGTGCTCGACGTCGGAAACCAAGACCGGCGTCGTCGAACAGCTGGTCCGCCGGCATGCCGGCGAGCAGACCCTGGTGATCGGCCAGTACCTGGACCAGCTGGATGAGCTGGCGGAGCGTCTGGACGCCCCGGTCATCAAGGGTGACACTCCGGTGAAGGAACGCCAGCGGCTGTTCAACGAGTTTCGGGAGGGCACCCTGACCACACTGGTGGTTTCCAAAGTTGCCAACTTCTCCATTGATCTGCCGGAGGCATCGGTTGCCGTGCAGGTTTCCGGGTCCTTCGGTTCCCGCCAGGAAGAGGCCCAGCGGCTGGGCCGGCTGCTGCGGCCCAAGGCAGACGGCAAGGCCGCGCACTTCTACACGGTGGTGGCCCGGGACACCCTGGACCAGGACTTCGCGGCGAAACGTCAGCGTTTCCTCGCCGAACAGGGCTACGCGTACTCCATCCTCGACGCTGCCGACATCGAAAAGCCGGTGTAGCCGCCGGACACCAGCTCCTGTTCAGAAACTGTCAGGCTTACCTACAGACAATGCACAGCTAAATGTAAGAAACTGATCCAGTGAATAAATCATCCGGACCTGAAGCCCGTCTCCTGGTCGTTGACGACGAGCCCAACATTCGCGAACTCCTTTCCACCTCTCTCCGCTTTGCCGGCTTCGACGTCGTCGCCGCCGGAAACGGGCGGGAAGCCCTCGCCGCTGTGGAGGAGCATGCCCCGGACCTTGCGGTCCTGGATGTCATGCTGCCGGACATGGACGGTTTCACCCTTACCCGGCGCCTGCGGGCGGCCGGGCGGCATTTCCCCGTGGTCTTCCTGACCGCCCGGGACGATACCGAGGACAAGGTCACCGGACTGACCGTAGGCGGGGATGACTACGTCACCAAGCCCTTCAGCCTGGACGAAGTGGTGGCCCGCATCCGCGCCGTGCTGCGGCGCACCCAGCCGCTTGACGACGATGACGCCGTCCTGCGCGTCGATGACCTTGAGCTTGACGATGATGCGCATGAAGTCCGCCGCGGCGGGGTCACGATTGACCTGTCCCCCACCGAGTTCAAGCTGCTGCGGTACCTGATGCTCAATCCCAACCGGGTGTTGTCCAAAGCCCAGATCCTGGACCACGTGTGGGAGTACGACTTCAACGGCGACGCCTCCATTGTGGAGTCCTACATTTCGTATCTGCGCCGCAAGATTGACCGCAGCCCCGATGCACCCGCGCTGATCCAGACCAAGCGCGGTGTGGGTTATCTGCTGCGTACGTCGGAGAAGCGCTAAGCCTTGCTCCGCCGCTGGAAATCTGCCTCGCTGCGCACCCAGCTCGTAGCCATCATGGCGGTCCTGATGGTCATTACCGTGACCATCACCGGGTTGGCCACCATCTACGTACTGCGCCAAATCCTGGTGATGCGCCTGGATGACGAAATCGCTGAGAACGCCTCCGCCGTATCCCGCTATCTCGTGTCGGAGGGGCAAACGGGCGATGCGTCGCTGTTCCGGTTCTACGGCCTGTACCTGGCCGATGACGGCACCCACGGCCCTGAAACCGAATCCAACCCGCGCAAAGACACTCCTGTTGTGCCGCAGTACACCGCGCAGGATGTGCAGGACCTCGACCAGACCGGCCAGACCGTCCCGGGAACCGCGCCCGGCAGCAAGGGATGGCGCCTGCGGGTGTTCCCCCTGCAGAACGCTCCCGGATCCATTGTGGTGGCGCTGTCCCTGGATTCCGTCGCAACAACGGTGGATGAGGCCGCGTCGCTGGTGTTCTCGGTGGGACTGCTGGGCACCCTTGGTGCCACGGGCATTGCGTATTGGGCGGTCTCGCGTCAGTTCCGTCCGCTGAGCCAGGTCGAAAAAACGGCGGCGGCCATTGCCGCCGGCGATCTGTCCCGGCGTGTGGACGTCGGTAATCCGTCCACTGAGGTCGGCCGCCTGTCCCGGTCCCTGAACGCCATGCTGGCCCACATTGAAACGGCGTTTGCGGCGCGCACCAAGTCGGAGCAGAAGATGCGCCGCTTCGTCCAGGATGCGTCCCATGAACTGCGCACCCCGCTGGTAACGATTCGCGGATTCTCCGAGCTGTACCGCCACGGAGCCCTGCAGAAGCCCGAGGAGATTGGCGCCGCCATGGGCCGCATCGAGAGTGAGGCCAAGAGGATGGGCCAGCTGGTCGAAGACCTCCTCACCCTGGCCCGGATCGATGAGCAGCGCCCGCTGGAATACGCGCCGGTGGACCTGATGCTTCTTGGCAATGACGCAGCCATGGACGCGCGGGCCAGCGCGCCGGGACGCGACATCCGGGTGGTGGGCCTGGACGGTCAGCAGCCGCGGCCTGCCCCCACCATCGGCGACGAGGCCCGTCTGCGTCAGGTGGTGGCAAACCTGATGACCAATGCGCTGCGCTACACCCCTGACGGTTCCCCCATCGAAATTGCCGTGGGTGTGGCTCCGGTGATCCACAACCGTTCCGACGCCGTGCTTGAGGTCCGCGATCACGGGCCGGGCATCTCGGAAGAAGACGCGGCACGGGTCTTTGAACGGTTCTACCGGGCTGATTCCTCCCGGTACCGCGAAACCGGAGGTACCGGCCTTGGTTTGGCAATTGTGGCGGCGCTGGTGGCCCAGCATGACGGCACTGTCCGGCTGTCCGAAACCGAGGGCGGGGGTGCCACAATGTCCATCCGCCTGCCTTACCGTGCTCCGGAGGACCTTGAGGACGACCATGCAGACGAGCCGGACGTCGATCAGTAAGGCTTGTTCCCTGCCCTCCACAGGCACGGCCGGCGCACTGCCGGACCTCTAGCTGCCCACAGTCTCCGGCAGGTGACTGCCCGCATTCCCCGGCCGGCCTAGTGTCAAAGGCCCAATGACCGACGGAACAGCTTTTTGAACGGAGACAACCATGGCACTGGTATCAGTGGACAGCGAGATCCTGGACGCCAAGAGCGCCGAGGTGCGCGGAACCATCGACCGCCTCCAATCGGACATCAATCGGATGCAGTCCGGCCTGCAGGCCCTGAGCGAGTCGTGGCAGGGACAGGCCTCGGCGAACTTTCAGTCTCTGGTGGCCGATTGGCGGAGCACACAGGCAAAGGTCGAGGAGTCTCTGGCCGGCATCAACCTGGCGCTGGGGCATGCCTCGGCCCAGTATGCGGAAACTGAAGCGGCCAACGTTGCCCTGTTTCGGCACTGAGCGGACACCCTGAAAGACACCGGGCAAAGCCGAAATACACAGAAAAGGTGCGGCGCCCTCCCGGGTGCCGCACCTTTTCCAGACGCGCCGTGGTGATCCGGCAACGGACCACCGGGGGTGGGGCTAGAAGCCGCCCATACCGCCCATGCCGCCCATGTCATCGCCGCCGGCCATTGCCGGAGCAGCCTTCTCGGGCTTGTCGGCAACAACAGCTTCGGTGGTGAGGAACAGGCCGGCGATGGAAGCCGCGTTCTGCAGGGCAGAGCGGGTTACCTTCACCGGGTCATTGACGCCGGCAGCCAGCAGGTCTTCGTACTCGCCCGTGGCGGCGTTAAGGCCGAAGCCTTCCGGCAGGCTGCGGACCTTATCCACGACAACGCCCGGCTCCATGCCGGCGTTGAAGGCAATCTGCTTCAGCGGGGCGTCGATGGCAACGCGGACAATGTTGGCGCCTGTTGCTTCGTCACCTTCGAGGTGCAGGTTGGCGAAGGCCTTGAGGCCGGCCTGGATGAGGGCCACGCCGCCGCCGGCGACGATGCCTTCTTCAACAGCAGCCTTTGCGTTGCGGACAGCGTCCTCAATGCGGTGCTTGCGTTCCTTCAGCTCAACCTCGGTTGCGGCACCGGCCTTGATGACTGCAACGCCGCCGGCCAGCTTGGCCAGGCGTTCCTGCAGCTTCTCACGGTCGTAGTCGGAATCGGAGTTCTCGATTTCCGCACGGATCTGGTTGACGCGGCCCGCGATTTCCTCGGGGTCACCGGCGCCTTCCACGATGGTGGTCTCGTCCTTGGTGACTACTACCTTGCGGGCCTTGCCCAGCAGGTCCAGCGTGGCGTTTTCCAACTTCAGGCCGACTTCCTCGGCGATGACCTGGCCACCGGTGAGGATGGCGATGTCTGCCAGCTGGGCCTTGCGGCGGTCGCCGAAGCCCGGAGCCTTGACGGCAACGGACTTGAAGGTGCCGCGGATCTTGTTGACAACCAGGGTTGCCAGGGCTTCGCCCTCGACGTCTTCAGCGATGATCAGCAGCGGCTTGCCGGACTGCATGACCTTTTCGAGAACCGCAACGAGGTCCTTCACGTTGGAGATCTTGGAGTTCACGATCAGGATGTACGGGTCCTCAAGGACCGTTTCCTGGCGCTCGGCGTCGGTGACGAAGTAGCCGGAGATGTAACCCTTGTCGAAGCGCATGCCTTCGGTGAGCTCAAGCTCCAGGCCGAAGGTGTTGGACTCCTCAACAGTGATAACGCCTTCCTTGCCGACCTTATCCAGAGCTTCGGCGATCAGATCACCGATCTGCTGGTCACCGGCGGAGATGGAAGCCGTGGCAGCAATCTGCTCCTTGGTCTCGATCTCCTTGGCGGAGGACAGCAGCTCAGCAGTGACGGCTTCAACAGCCTTCTCGATGCCGCGCTTCAGGCTCAGCGGGTCGGCGCCGGCAGCAACGTTGCGCAGGCCTTCCTTGACCAGTGCCTGGGCGAGGACGGTTGCCGTGGTGGTGCCGTCGCCGGCAACATCGTCAGTCTTCTTGGCAACTTCCTTGACCAGCTCGGCGCCGATCTTTTCATACGGATCGTCGAGCTCGATCTCCTTGGCGATGGAAACGCCGTCGTTGGTGATCGTGGGAGCGCCCCACTTCTTTTCGAGGACAACGTTGCGGCCACGCGGGCCGAGGGTTACCTTCACGGCGTCGGCGAGGATGTTCAGTCCGCGCTCGAGGCCGCGGCGTGCCTCTTCGTCAAATGCAATGATCTTGGCCATAACGGCTTTCGTCCTTCCGGAACAGTCATGCTGGGTGCTTAGATGTTGCATTCCAGACTGCGGTGCCCGCGACGGACGGACCAACAGAAGCGATCTCTTTACGCTCCCGCAGGCCCTCACCTCAGTGGCTTGCTCTTTCACTCAACGCCAACCGCTTTTAGCAGTCATACGGCAAGAGTGCTAACTCAATAATTAGCACTCCCACACACTGAGTGCAAGCGATCACGGCTCGGTGCCTGGCCCATCACAGGCAACGGCATCCACGGTTCCGTGTCCGTGTCCCCGGGGCAGCCGGAGGTTTGGCTTCCCGACGCCTTCAGCTACACGGTGCGGACGTCCTCGGCCTGCGGCCCCTTCTGGCCCTCGCCGATATCAAACTCCACGCGCTGACCCTCTTCGAGGGTGCGGTATCCGGACGCCTGGATTGCTGACCAGTGCACAAAAACATCCGTCTGCGCTTCGTCCACGGTAATGAATCCGTAGCCTTTTTCCCCGTTGAACCATTTGACGATCCCCTGCGCCATGTTGTTCTCCCACTTCGTTGCGAGTAAAAGTTCAGCCACGGTGATCATGGCGGAACCCGCTGCGGCGCGCAGGGAAATCCGGAGCACGGAGCTGTTCTGCCGGCTCCGGATCCTGGGCGGCACGGCTGGCACTCACTTTAGCCATGGCGGGCCGGACCTCCCGCTGCGCAGCAGGATCGTTATGGAGTATTTACGCGGCAGCAGGCAGTACGGCCTTTACTGGAATCCCGGGCCGGCCACCACGGTGACCAGGGTGAACTCCGGCGACTGGACGACGGCTGGAATCCCCAGCAGCTGCGACAGCTCCTGTGCGTTGGGCAGCTGGTCCTCAGCGCCGTAGTAAATGATCGATTCCTGCAGCGGCTGCCCGCCCCAGTTGGCCACCTGGGCTGTGATCCAGCCGTCGGCTCCCAGCCGGTCAGACACACTGGATCCCAAACCGCCCACGCCGCTTCCGTTCAGGACCACGACGGGCTGGCTCCGGTCCGCTGCGTCCTGCGTCGGAGTAGGCGTGGGCGTAGGCGTGGGCTCGGCACTCGATGCGGCAGCGGGGGACGCGCTGGGATCCGCACCCTTCCCGGATTCTGAGGCCTGCGGTTCCGGGGATTGCACAGTGGCAGAGGAATCGGCGGCAGGTGCCCTGCCGCCGTCGTCTGCGCCGATGCCCAGCCGGGGAAGGACAAAATATGCTGCTACCCCAAGCACCAGGGCGAGTATGCCGACCGTGATGATCAGACCAAGTCCGCTCGAGCGCGAAGGAATCAGCCGTTCCCGGTGAACGCCCTGGCGTGACGACGTTTCGGGAACCTTGTCAAACTCATCCCGGGGGTAATTGCTCATGGTCAGGTATCAGTCCTTGGTCTCAGGTGGCGCCGGTTTAGACGTCAGAGCCTGAACGACGGGCAGTACGCGCGCGCTGACGGGTGGTTCGTAGTCTACGCAGTCTCTTGACCAGCATGGGGTCATGGGCAAGGGCGTCCTCGGTGTCAATCAGCGCATTGAGGACCTGGTAGTAGCGTGTGGCGGACATGCCGAACAGCTCACGGATGGCCTGTTCTTTGGCACCCGCATATTTCCACCAGGCACGTTCCAGGGCCAGCATCTGCTGTTCCTGTTCCCCCAACGGACTGTCGGGGTCAACCGTGCCGTCCAGCGAGAAGGCTTCGGTTGTTTCGGCCACAGAACACTCCCGGATAGTTGACGGTTTCACCACCCATGGTAGTTGGTGAATAACAGCATTGTCATTCGGACGTTTCCCTCCGCCCGGACCCGGGCGGCCCGCAGCTTCCCCGTGACGTCCGGCCCATGCGGGCTGCGGCGGCAGCGCTGTTTGGACTATGGTCTAACGCTATGTTCGCGAAACTCCGAACCCGGACGGCGGCAGGTCTGGTGCTGGTTGCCTGCATCTTTGCCGGGACGTCGTGTTCAAACTTCCCGGCAGATCCGGAGGGAACTCTGGACCGTGTCACCGGCGGCACCCTCCGTGTGGGTGTGTCCCACTCCCCGCCCTTCACCGATGTCAGCGGTGCTGAACCCGCGGGACCGGAAACTGATCTGGCCCGCGACTTTGCCGCTTCCCTCGACGCCGGCATCGAATGGGCCGAAGGCGGCGAGGAACACCTCATGGAAGCCCTGAAACAAGGCGATCTCGACCTGGTCATCGGCGGGCTGACCGAATCAACACCCTGGACAGACAAGGCGGCAGTGACCCGCCCCTATGCCGAGAGCACCGATGACTGGGGGAAACCCCGGAAGCATGTGCTGGCGGCGCCCCTCGGTGAAAATGCCTTCCTCTCCGCGTTGGAAGAGTTTCTTGCAGACCGGGAGCCGGGCCGGTGAACAGGCAGCAGGGCAGGACCGAACTTCCCCCGGAGCAGTCCGACGCACTTCGCCGGGCCGTGCGGTTGGAATGGATCACGATCGGCTTCCTTACGGTCACCGTAACGGCTGTTTTCCTGGTCATGGGCAATTCACAGGCCATGCGCGCGGCCTGGATCGAAGACATGCTGTCCTTCATCCCGCCGCTGGCCTTCCTCCTCGCCGTACGTCTTGTGGCCCGCCCGCCCAGCTCCCGCTATCCGTACGGTTATCACCGGTCCATCGGCGTCGCCCATCTGGTGGCGGCCGTGGCGCTGACGACCATGGGATCTTTCCTCATATATGAGTCCATAACGGGCCTGCTGAAAGGTGAACATCCTCCCATCGGGACCGTGGAGATCCTCGGAAACCGGGTTTGGCTGGGCTGGCTCATGATGGCGGTGATGGCAGTGACCACCATTCCTCCGGTGATCGCGGGCCGGATCAAGATTCGCCTGGCACGGCAGCTGCACAACAAGGTCCTCTATGCCGATGCCGATATGAACAAGGCCGACTGGATGACCGCTGTCGGGTCCATTATCGGCGTCGCCGGAATCGGGCTTGGTTTCTGGTGGGCCGATGCAGCCGCTGCCCTCTTCATCGCCGTCAGCATCCTTCGCGACGGTCTGCGAAACATGCGGGGTGCGATTACTGATCTGGTGGATACGACCGCCACGACCTTTGATGACTCGGATCCGGATCCGCTCGCCGCACAAGTGAAGGATTATCTGCACTCGCTGCCGTGGGTGGAAGCCGCGGGAGTGCGAATGCGAGACGAAGGTCAGGTTTTTCATGTGGAGGCCTTCGTGGTGCCCGTCAATGCCGCCGGCCTTTCACTGCCCCGGCTTGCGGCCGCGCGGGAAGGCTGCGCCGGCCTCGAC
Source organism: Arthrobacter sp. APC 3897 (assembly GCF_030407495.1). GTDB lineage: Bacteria > Actinomycetota > Actinomycetes > Actinomycetales > Micrococcaceae > Arthrobacter_B. Next base: position 44,437 of record NZ_JASDDG010000012.1, read on the forward strand.
TGGAAACTCGCGGACACAGTCGTAATCCCCGTGCAGGCACTTCCTGATGAACTCGGCGGGCACCGCGGCGTTCATCAGTCAGGCGGGGAAGAGTGACTCCGGATTGGCGCCGTTCTAGGCTGGACAGGTGAACTCCAATGATCCGACCCTCTTTTCGCTGCCGCCCGCCCACGGCGGATCCGGACGCGGCACGCCGGACGACATGCAGTTTCCGTTCGCTGCCCCCACAGCACTGACCGATGCCATGGCCCCGGACTGGGCCCGCGCGCTGGCTCCGGCCGCTCCGGCACTGCACCGGATTGCCGCCGGGCTCCAGGAAGAACGCGCTGCCGGTCACACTGTCCTGCCCGCGCCGGAGAACATCCTCCGGGCGTTCTCCCGTCCGCTGTCGGACGTCAAAGTCCTGCTGATCGGCCAGGACCCCTATCCCACTCCCGGCCATGCGGTGGGGCTGTCCTTTTCGGTGGACCCGGCAGTGCGTCCGCTGCCGCGCAGCCTGAACAACATCTACAAGGAACTGCATGCGGATCTGGGCATAGAGCCCTGCACCCACGGCGACCTCAGCGGCTGGTCGGACCAGGGCGTGCTGCTGCTGAACCGTGTGCTGACAGTTCGTGCCGGCAGTGCGGGATCCCACCGTAAGCGCGGCTGGGAGCAGATCACGGAACTGGCGGTCCGGGCCGTCGTCGGCCGGCGCCTGGCCGACGGGAGCCGCGCGCCGCTCGTGGCCGTGCTGTGGGGCAACGACGCCCGCTCGATCGTGCCGCTGCTCGGCGACGTCCCGAGGATTGAATCTGCCCACCCCAGCCCGCTTTCAGCCTCGCGCGGCTTTTTCGGGTCGCGTCCCTTCAGCCGGGTTAATGAACTGCTGCAGCAGCAGGGCGCCGGGCCAATCGACTGGCAGCCGGCGCGGTACGGTAAGGGAAACGCCTTTTGATCTAGGAGAACCGCATGCCTGATTCCTCCGCGCCCGCCGCAAAGCCAGCGCAGGATCCTCCCCGCAGAGCCCGTCCGCTGCTGGCCCTTGAGGTTCTAAGGAAGGAACAGCTGACACCGCACATGGTGCGGATTATTGCCGGCGGCCCCAATTTCCAGCGGTTTGCGGACAATGGCTTTGCCGATTCGTACTGCAAGATCTGGTTTGGTCCGGACGGCACACCCCTGGACGGAACAGCGGAGCTCGAAGCGCTCCGGGAGCAGTTCCCCCGGGAAGAGTGGCCGGTATCGCGCACCTACACGATCCGCCGGGTGGACACAGATGCCGCAGAGATCGCGATTGATTTTGTGGTCCACGGTGATGAGGGGCTGGCCGGTCCCTGGGCTGCACGGGCCGCTGCCGGCGAGATGTTCGCCTTCACCGGTCCCGGCGGTGCATTCAACCCGGACCCGGGCGCCGGGTGGTACCTCTTTGCCGCCGACGAATCCGCCTTCCCCGCCACGGCTGCCGTGCTGGAAGCCCTTCCGGCAACCGCCGTCGGCCAGGCCTTCCTGGAAGTGGGCGGGCCGGAAGACCGCCAGCCGCTGGAGACGCCGGAAGGCATCACAGTGACCTGGCTGTACCGCGGCGACCGCCCGGCCGGAAACACCGGCCTGCTGGCCGCTGCCGTGGCGGACGCCCCCTGGTCCGGCAATGACGTGCAGGTTTTTGCCCACGGTGAGCGCGAAGCAATGAAGGCCCTCAGGGATGTCTTTTTCGGTCTCCGCGGCTTGGAACGGCGGCAGGTATCACTGTCCGGCTACTGGGCGGCCGGGCGGACCGAAGACGCGTTCCAGGCAGAAAAAAGGACCCCGGTCGGCAAGATCCTGTAGATCCTGCGTTCCGGGGCCCCGTGGCGGTATGCCGTCAGCCGGCGCCTAGCGCCGCCTGTTCCGGCGGTCATTACCGGAAAGATTTCGGGTCAGCGGCCGGGCCAGATTGTCTCCAAACACCACGCCGCCGGCGATCGCAAGGATCACCGTGAGCGCGTTGAAGATACCCACCGCGCCTACGGTGATGTCATCCGAGCCGATGCTCAGTCCGTACATGGCCCGGAAGATGGACAGCCCCGGGAACAGGAAGAGCACGGCCGGCACAGCTACGATCAGCTGCGGGGCACCCATCCGCAGGGCGGTCATCCGCGCCACCATGCCAATAAAGATGGCGGCAACAGCCGGGGTCAGCCGGGGACCCACGCCCACCAGCTCAGAAAGCTGGAAGATGAGGAAACCGGCGAGCCCGGTCAGGACCGTGGGCAGCACCAGGTTCATGGGCGACTGCTCCACCACGCAGATGGTTCCGAGCGCCACGGCCAGCAGTACCAGCGTCACGGCGAACGGATACTGTGAGCCCTGCACCTGCGTCACGTCCAGACGAGGCACGCCCAGCAGCGCCCCCACCACCAGTGCGACGGCGATGCCCGCCACCAGGGCTCCGAACGTCAGGAACGCGGACAGGAAACGTCCCGATGCAGTCACCGGGAATCCGTTGATCGCATCCTGTACGGCAGAGACGAGGCGGCCGGTGGGCAGGAGCAGGAGGATGCCTCCGGCCACCACGATGCCAGGAGAAATGGGCACGTCCATGGACCAGCAGAGCATGGCAAGCGCCGTGACCAGGAAGCCGCTCGCGGCTGTGGTGAAAAAGTCGGGAACACGCCAGCGGCCCAGCACCCGCTGCAGCAGGCTGACCAGGAAGGTACTGACGAAAGCCACCAGGGAGGCCAGCGGCCCGCCGCCAATAAAGCCCACAATTGCAGCGGCAAAGGCGCCGGTGGAGAAAGTCACCGCCCAGCGCGGAAACGGCTTTGGCCGGTGTGTGATTTCGTTCAGCCGGTTGGAGGCCTCGGCGCGGGAGACACCGCCGTCGATAATGTCGGTAACCAGCTGGTGGACCAGTCCCAGGCCTGCGTAGTTGTTGGTCCAGGAGCGCACCACCCGCATGACGGTAATGGGAGTCTGGTCCTTGGGCGAGTAATTCAGCAGGACGGACTGGTTGGTGATGTCCACTTCGATGCTGTCCAGCCCAAAGGCAGCGGTCACCGCGATGATGGCGGTCTCCACTTCCAGAGCACCGGCTCCGTACCGGAACATGGTTTCGGCAAGCCCCAGCGCCAGATCAAGCGTTTTCCGGGCGGAGGCATCCGGTCCGGCGGTGCGCACCAGCGGGTTCGCGTACGGCGAGCCGGCCAGCCGCTCCACAATGGACATCGCCTGGGTGGGCGGCGTCTCGCCCTGGACCAGGCGGCGAAGCATCCTTTTGGCAGCAGCCGACGAGCGGTCCTGCCGCTGGGCACCGGCGCTGCCGGGGTGGTGGTTGCCGGGAACGGTTTTGCGGGCACGGGGCTTCCGCTGAGGCTGGCTTGCCGGTGCGGTCTGCCCGGAGCCCAGTCCGCCGGAAGTCCCCTTTGCAGGCGTCTGGATGACAGACGTGGTGGGAGGCGGCGGTTTGGGCCTGGTACTGCGCAAACCAACACCGGCGGGGCCCGTGGGCAGGCCCGGGACACCTTTCGGGCTCTTGGGTGCCTTGGATGCCTTGGGTGCCTTGCCGGGTACCGCCTCCCGTTCCGGCTGGCTTTTGCCTTCCGGCTGGCTCCTGCCTTCCAGCTGGCTCCTGCGTTCCGGCTGGCTCTTGCGTTCCGATGCGGCAGGTCCGCCTGGCCGGATAACCGGGATCAGCCCCACCTTGGGATCGGGATTCTGCGCAGGCTCTCGGCGGTCTGCATCGGACGTGTTCTCCAAAGGACTCACCCTTTCGCCTCTGTTGGCCTGATTCCGTTCAGGCGCGCTTTCTTTTAGTAGAACGGCTGCTGGTGCCGGCGCCAGTAGATCTGCCGGGCCACACGTTCACCGATGGTGTTCCATACCTTGTACCGCAGCGGATCCAGGATCAGGTCATAGCAGCCCACGAAGTCCGTGACGGTTTTCGAGAAGCTGGTTTTGAAGAGGCCCAGGCCGTGATGGGGATGTTCCTTGTTCTTCAGCTGGTCACTGGGCGGGGTGCCGCAGAAGTCATACTCTTCAATGCCGAAGTCTTCCTTCAGTTCGTTGATCGCGGTCCACTGCACCAGGTGGGAGTCTCCGTACTGGTTGCGGCGGGGTTTGGATCCGCCGTCCTTATACGTCCCCTTCCTGCCGTAGGCGATGACAAACGCACCAACTGTGGGTTCGCCCTCTTCAAAGGCGAAGTAGAACCGGCCCTGGCCCGCGGCCACGAAGTTGGACCAGAAGCGGTGGTAATACTCGTAGGAGCGCATCCTGGCCGATGAACGGTCCTCGATGTGGCTCATGAGCCGGTACATGGTGCGCATGTTCTCTTCGGTCGGCTCGACACGCCGGACATCGGCGCCCTCACGGATGGCACGGCGGACCGCATTGCGTCCGCGCGATGAAAGGTTCTTCAGCAGCTGCTCGGTGTCCGGTGTGGTGTCCAGCAGGGCCGTGGAGTCATTGGGCTGCAGGTTGAACGTCTTCACCAGGCCTGCACCTTCGAACAGGGCACGCACCTCGGGGCTGTCCACAATGTCAGGTTCCACCTTGACGGCGAAGACGTTCCGCTTGGTTTCCCTGATGAACCGGCGCAGCGCCTCAAGCACTTCGGGCACGTGGGCCGGCTCCGCGACGTCGGGCCCCTTAATGAGGTACCAGAGGCTGCCCAGCCCGGGGACTTTCTTCTCTATGGCCAGGTTGTACGTCGTGTAACCGCGGCCCGTGAAGACAAGATAGATGGGATTCCAGCCATGGCGGGACTTGACCTCCGCGTAGGACGCGGACTGCAGCACGTTCCCGCCGCACGGGTTGGACTGCACGTGGCTGTCCCACTTTTCCATCTCGTCGGCAGTGGCCAGGCGTGCACTAAAGTCTCGCAAAATACCTCAACTAATCGCTTGATCGCTTGATCGTTTGCACCATTGCGGGTGATCCGGAGCGGCCCCGGCAAAACCCCGGGGAACCGTCCTTCAGTCTATCTGCTGGTGTCACGGCTGAATGAAATCCGCGGGCTGCGGGATTGTGAGTTCAGCTCCCCAAAAGCGCCCGGTTTCCCCAGGACTCCGCCCTCCCTGCTCAGGATGGCGTGCGCGGAGGGCGAGTGCCGCTAGACTAGATGCAAACACATGGACTTTTACGGAATGGCGGGCTTCACATGGGACGGCAACTGGAACTCGGACTGGATACTTTTGGTGACGTCACCTCTGATCCGGACGGCGAACGGCTGGCGCAGCCTCAGGTCCTGCGCAACGTAGTGGCCGAGGCCGTTCTGGCGGATTCGGTGGGCATTGACTTCATCGGAATCGGCGAACACCACCGCGACGACTTTGCGGTGTCGGCCCCGGACGTTGTCCTGGCAGCCATTGCCGGGCAAACCAGCCGCATCCGGTTGGGCTCGGCAGTCACAGTCCTGAGTTCCGATGATCCAATCCGTGTCTTCCAGCGCTTCTCCACTCTGGATGCAGTCTCCAACGGCCGTGCCGAGGTGGTGCTGGGCCGCGGCTCCTTCACGGAATCCTTCCCGCTCTTTGGCCTGGAACTGTCCCAGTACGAGGAGCTTTTTGAAGAAAAGCTGGAGCTCTTCACCCGGCTGCGCAGCGAGAATCCGGTGACATGGAACGGCAGCACCCGGGCACCCCTGCAGAACCAGCGTGTCTACCCGCCCACCGCTTCAGGGGAACTGCCGACGTGGATCGCCGTCGGCGGCACCCCTCAGTCCGTGGTGCGTGCCGCCCATTACGGTTTGCCTCTCATGCTGGCGATCATTGGCGGTGAACCGGCCCGCTTTGCCCCCTTCGTGGATCTGTACAAGCGCGCTCTGGCCCAGTTCGGCCGTCCGATGCTCCCGGTGGGCGCCCACTCCCCCGGTTACGTCGCTGCAACCGATGAGCAGGCACTCGAGGAAGCATGGCCGCATTTCGAGCGCATGCAGAACAGAATTGGCCGCGAGCGCGGCTGGAGCCCCACCACGTACAGCGACTACCTGGCCTCCGCCGGCCCCGACGGTGCGCTGTTCATCGGTTCCCCGGAAACTGTCGCCGCCAAAATTGTCCGGGTCGCCACGGAACTGGAGCTGAGCCGCTTCGACATGAAGTACAGCCTGGGGACGCTTCCGCACGAGAATATGATGAACTGCATCCGCCTGTACGGCACTGAAGTGGCTCCGCTGGTCCGTGAACAGCTCGCCGGAATGGATCCGCTGGACTGACCCGGCACACTATGCCGACGCCGGGAGGAACCAGCGGGTGCGCGGCTGCACTTCGGCCAGGGCTGCTGCCTCGTCCATGACCCGCCGGTCCTCCCCGGTGATCCGTTCCTGTTCCTGACGCAGGTATTCCCGCCAGGTGGCAACGTCGTAGATCTCCCGGAACTGGCGGGCATCCGTCACTGAATGCACCAGTTCCCAGTCCCGGGCACCGGTACGCATCCTGGACAGGCGCACCTCATGCATCAGCCGCACAAACTCGGCGGCCTTATCGGGGGCCAGCTCGTAGGCCGTGAGGATGGTGACCGGCCCGTCGTTGGGTGCCGGCTCCTGGGTGGCTTCGATACCCAGGTCCGCTTCGGCAACGCTCCGGTCCAACCTGCCGGTGCGCGGCAGCAACGGCAGTACAGGGACACTCAATCCTGCCGCCACCAGCAGTGCTCCCGCTGCGGCCAGCACCGGAGCATAGCCGAATGCGGTGGCGAAGGATCCCCAGACGACGGCGCCGATGGCCTGGGATCCAGTGGTCACCATCAGGTACACCGACAGCCCCCGTGCCCGAACCCATTCAGGCAGTGTGAGCTGCATGGCGCTGTTGAGGATCGAGAACGTCGCGATCCAGGAAATTCCGGCCAGGACCAGCAGGATGGCCAGCAGCCAGGCCGGCAGGAAGCCGGCGCCGATAATTGCCGCGCCAAAAACGGCGGCGGACATGCCCAGCATCAAGTTGTCGTGGACCCTGTCCTTGACTCTCGGCAGCAGAATCACGCCCAGGACCGCGCCCGCCCCCAGCGCCCCCAGCAGGAGGCCGTAGCCCGTTGATCCGAGCCCGAGGTGCCCGTTCACGGCCACCGGCAGCAGCGCGTACAGGGCACTGGCGGGCGTCATGAAGAGAGCAGTCCGGAGCAGGATGCGCCGGATGCGCGGAGCTGCCCGGATGTAACGCATGCCGGCCGCGAGCGCTTCCCCCATCCGCTCGGGGTCTTCGGGTTCCGGGGGTGCCCGCCACACATAGACAGCCACCGCGGTGCCCAGGAAGGACACTGCATTTAGCCCGAACACAAAAGCGGGGCCGAGCAGGGAGACGAGCACACCGCCCAGCGCCGGACCCACGGCGCGTGCTCCGTTGACCGCCATACTGCTCAGCGCCGACGCCGCACGGATTTCCTCCCACGGCACCAGATCCGGGTTGATGGCCTGCCACGCCGGCTGGCTGAGGGCCACTCCGCAGCCGATCAGGAAGGTGTACAGCAACAGGGAGTCAGGATCCAGCAGCCCCAGGGCCGCCACCAGGGTCAACAGGCTGGCAGCCCCGGCGGCAAACAGATTTGCACCGAGGATCAGCCGCCGCCGATTAAAGGCATCGGCAAGGAACCCGGCAATGAGGCCAAGCAGCAGGGAGGGCGCCAGGTTCGCCGTCTGCACCAGGGATACCAGCGCGGGGTTCGAGCTGTTTTCCACCAGGTACCACTGCGCACCGACCGTCTGCATCCACGTACCGATGCTGGACCCGATGTTCGCCAGCCAGAGAATCAGGAACGCCCGGCGCCGCAGGGGTGCCCACGGTGATTCCGAAGCCATCAGAGCGCCTCCGTCCGAAGGGTCAAGGGTACGTGTTCCGTGTCAGACCGCCTTGGGAAACCCCGGCCATGCTTTGCGGAACCGTTTCCGTGCCCGCTCTCCGCGTTGCTCCTCCATCGCATGCAGCAGCCCGTATGTGAACCCGTTCTGTCCCGCACCTGAGCTCCCCGCGCCCCACCGGCTCAGGTATTGCCGGCTGACCACGCTGTCCTGGTGTTCGCCGAGAATCTTCTGCAGATGTTCGGCGCCGGTGATCAGTTCGGCGGCGCCGGCGGTATGAACCGGCTGAGCCACTTCAGCGGCGTAGCGCAGGCGTTTGGCTTCCTTGCGTGCTTCATGCAGGGATTCCGACAGATGTTCCCCGTGGCCGGCCCGGCGGGCTGCCCGAACCTGCCGGTGCAGGCGCTTACGATCGCGTTTGAGCATGTCCGCGGCGCTTCGGGCAGCGGGTGCATCCGCCTTGGGTGTGAAACCGGGTGCTGTCACCACGGTTTCCAGCTGCCGGAGCAAAGCCAGATACCGCTCACCGTCCAACACGTCCCCAGCGATGCCTCGGGCGGAGGAGTACTCGCTCAGCAGTTCCTCATCAATGTGCTGCTGCACCGGCCCCATCACCAGTTCTGCAGGTTGCTCCGCCACGAGGTCCTGCAGCCGCACCCGCAGCACCTGTGCATCCCTTGCGGCCCCCAGGATCCCGGCCAGCCATTTCAGTTCGTCCCGTACTTCACGCGCAGGTTCCGGGGGCAGGAAAGTGCGGTAACTGGCCAACGCCGACCTCATCCTGCGGGTGCTGACCCGCATTTTGTGGACGGCATCCGTCTCGTTGGTCCGTATCCGGGCATCCTCCCCCAGCAGGGTAAGGAACTGCCTGTGCAGGTAGGCCTGCAATAACCGCCCGACCGGACCGTCGGGTTCGGGCGGGGCCGGCTGCTCAGCAGCCACGCGCACCGCCATCTGCGCGGCCGTTTGCGCCGGAGGCGAGTGGCCGGATCCCGCCTTAACGTTTCGGATGTTTTTCCTGGTGCCGGATCGGGGCTCACGCTCCTGGATGTCGGGCTCCTGAGCGGTAGGCATGGCTCAGTATAGGACCGGAAAAGCGGTCCAAGGCAGGGGGTTGGGCCCGCGCGGCGGTCCGGAGGGCAAGTCCCCTGTTATTCGGCTGCGGCCCACCGGTAGCATCGCCGATACGAACGGAACAGGGCGGCTGTCCGCACACTTTCATCCTGAAACATCGTCAACCATGAGGGCCGGGCATGCGATACACGAAACTGGGCAACTCGGGGGCCGTGGTGTCCGCAGTGGGACTGGGATGCATGGCCTTTGGCAATCCCCAGCGCGGGATGCACGGCTGGACGCTTCACGAACCTGAGTCCCGGGCGATTCTGCACCGGGCAGTGGAGCTGGGAATCAATTTCTTCGACACCGCCAATGTCTACTCTTCCGGGGACAGCGAGCGCACCCTCAGCGCCACCGTCCTGAAGGACGTACCGCGGGAAGAAGTGGTGATTGCCACCAAGGTGCATGGTGAAATGTCGCCCGGCCCCAACGGATGGGGGCTCTCCCGCAAGCACATCCTCTGGCAGGTGGACGCAAGCCTGAAACGCCTTGGCACGGATTACATCGATCTTTACCAGGTGCACCGCTGGGACTCCACCACTCCGCTGGAGGAGACTCTGGAGACACTGGATGGTTTAGTGCGGGCAGGAAAAGTCCGGTACTTAGGCGCGTCCACCATGCACGCCTGGCAGTTTGCCCGGGCGCTGACCCTGCAGCAGGCGCATGGATGGTCACCGTTCATCACCATGCAGGCCCACTACAACCTGGTGTACCGCGAGGAGGAGCGGGAAATGCTTCCCCTGTGCCAGGCCACAGGGACCGGAATGCTGGCTTACTCGCCGTTGGCGCGGGGCAGGCTGGCACGCCCGTGGGATGAGGTCACCCGGCGGCAGCAGCAGGATGAACTGGGCCACTTACTCTATGCCGGCTCCGAGGAAGCTAATCGTGCCGTCGCCGATGCCGTCCTCAGCGTTGCGCTGCGACACGGCGTTCCGCGCGCGCGGGTGGCCCTGGCCTGGGTGATGGCCCACCCCGTGGTGAGTGCTCCGCTGGTGGGAGCCTCCGACGTCGGGCACGTGGATGATGCCGTAGCCGCCCTGGACCTCCGGCTTTCGCCGGAGGACCTGGAAGAGCTGGAGCGGAGCTACACGCCCCGCCCCGTGGCAGGTTTCTAGCCCTTCACCGCTCCGGAAGTGAGGCCGGAGGAAATGAAGCGCTGCAGGAACAGGAACAGCGCCATGACGGGCAGCGCCGCAAGGACCGCGCCGGCGGAGAACACGCCCCAGGAGCGGGACTGGCTGTCCCCCACGAAGGAGTACAGGCCCACGGCGAGGGTCTGGGCGTCCGGATCATTCAGGACAATGGAGGCGATCAGGAATTCCCCGGTGGCCGTAATGAATGACAGCAGTCCCACGATGGCCAGAATGGGAGTGACCAGGCGCAGGATGATGGTGAAGAAGATCTGTACATGGCTGGCGCCGTCGATGCGGGCCGCCTCATCCAGGGACTTCGGCACCGTATTGAAGAACCCGTACATCAGGTAGGTGTTCACACCCAGCGCCCCGCCGAGGTAGACCATGATCAGGCCGGTCTGGCTGCCCAGGCCAAGCCACGGCACGACGTCGGAGATGCCGCTGAGCAGCAGGAAGATGGCAACGACGCCGAGCATCTGCGGAAACATCTGCAGAAGCATCAGGCTCATCAGTCCGAACCGGCGGCCGGTGAACCGCATCCGGGAGAAGGAGTAGGCTGCCAGGGCGCCGAGGAACACGGTCCCCGCGCTGGTAATCAGCCCGACAATGAGCGTGTTCATGAACCACTTGGCAAAAGGCTTCTGCGGATCCGAGAACAGGTCGATGAAGTTGTCGAGCGCAACGGTGGTGAACAGTCCGTTGGCTGAGACCAGCGTTCCGGTGGGACTGAGTGCTGCGGAGAGTACGTAGGCCAGCGGGAAGAGGGCAAAAACGCCCATGACCACGCCCACGAGGTGGCGCCATCCCTTGTCCCGGAACCAGTGGCCAAAGCTCTTGCGCGGCTGTGCAGCGACGGTGCCTGCGGTGCTTTCCGCGGTGCCCTTGCCTGCCGGGGTCAGAGTCGAATTGCTCATGAGTTCACTTCCTCCAGCGCCTTGGTCTGCCGGAAGCTGACCGCGGAGATGACTGCAACGATGATGAAGATGATGACTGCCAGCGCACTGGCCAGGCCGTAGTCACGTCCTGACCCCTGGCCGAACGCCACCTTGTAGACCAGCGTGATCAGCAGGTCCGTGGCGCCGATGTCCATGTTGGTGTCGGAGAACCGCGGGCCGCCGCCGGTGAGCATGAAGATCACGTTGAAGTTGTTGAAGTTGAAGGCAAATGTGGAGATCAGCAGCGGAGCGGTGGAGACCAGCAGCAGCGGCAGCTTGATGGAGCGGAAGATCCGCCAGGCCGAGGCGCCGTCCATGCGTGCTGCTTCGTTGACGTCATCCGGCAGCGACTGCAGGGCTCCGGTGCAGACCAGGAACATATAGGGGAAGCCCAGCCAGGTGTTCACCAGCAGCACGCTGAACTTGGCCAGCCAGGGATCGGTTAGCCAGGGGATGTCCGCTCCGCCGAAGAGTGTTTCGTTGATAAAGCCGAATTCCTGGTTGAGCATTCCGGACCACACCAGTCCGGCCAGGAACGCCGGGAACGCGTAGGGCAGAATCATGATGGTGCGGTAGATCTTCTTGCCGCGCAGGTTCGGGTGGTTGAACGTCAGTGCCAGGAACAGGCCCAGTCCGAAACAGAGCAGAACCGATCCCAGGGCGAAGGTGAAGGTCCAGAGAATGACACTGACCAGGGGGCCGCGCAGATCAGGATCGGTGAAGGCACGCTCGAAGTTCTCGAAGCCCACGCCCACCTTCCAACCGGTCGGCAGCCGCTCGCCGCTGTCCGAGACATAGGAGCCCTCGCCGCCGTCGGCGTAGACCACGCCGGTCTCCGTGTCAGTGAAAGTGTCAGCCGCCTCGTCATACACCAGGACCGGTTTGAAGACGTAGGCGTTGGAACCGTCGGCGGTCTGCAGGATGCCGTCGTCGAGGTCTTCCGAAAGCGGAACCTTGATGGCGGTGATTTCCTGCTGGACGGACAACAGTTCGTTGAAGTTCAGGGTCCGGTAGCCGTCCGCGCCAACGGCTTTGCCGGTTCCGCCGATTTCGGCGTCTTCAACGTCCTCCAGCGGTTCGCCGGTGGTGCCGATGCGGACGCCGCCGTCGGGATCCGTGACCAGCAGCGACAGGACGTCATCCTTTTCCACCACCGACACCTGGTACGCCGGCGAATCCGGAACGCGCTTCTGCGCACTCATGGAAATGGAGGAAATGGCATCCTCCTTGGTGCTGTTGTGTCCGTCGCCGTAGTTGGTGAAGGCCACGTAGCCGCTGTACACCACCACAAAAACCTGAAAGACGAGCAGGAACAGGACGCCGGGAGCCAGGTATTTGGCCGGCAGCCCGCCGCGGCGCAGGTAGATCCAGTTGATGAGGACCGTCACGGCGGTGGCAACGGCGAGAATCAGCCATTTCTCATTCATGAACAGGGCCATGAGGACGTATACGGCAAACGCATCCGTCAGGCCCAGGAGCAGGATCTTCGCGAGCAGTCCCGCTGTTGAATCCGGGCTGCGGCGGGTTTTCTTCTGCGGTGCGGAAGTACGGGAGCGGACAGGGGTGTCCAGCTGGTCAACCATCGGGGTTCTCCTTGAACCGGTTCGGGCCGGGACGCCGCTCAGAAACTGGGCGGCGTCCCGGCCCGGATACCTTGCCCGCCGGCGTATGCACCGGCGGGCGTGTCTATCTCAGGTGCGGCTGATGCCGGACTACTTGGCGATCTTGGCTTCGACGTTGCTGACCATCTTTGCCCAGGACTCTGCGGGATCGCCCTGGCCCTTGATCAGGGCAAGCTCGGTGCCGCCCCAGTCAGCCCAAACGGCACCCATTTCCGGGATGGCCGGCATGGGGACGCCGTCGGCACCGATCTTGCCGAAGGCTTCAACGATCGGATCTTCGGCAGCCTTCTCAAAGGATGCGGTCAGGGCCGGCGGACGTCCGCCGCCTTCGAACATGGCGTCCTGGACGGCCTCGGTGGTCAGGTAGTTCAGGGCAAACTCAGTGGCGGCCAGGGAGTTCTGGCTCTTGGAGCTGATGAAGAAGCCGTTCACACCGATGAAGGGCTGCGCGGGCTGGTCACCGGCGGTGGGAAGCGGGTCGACGACGACGTTGATCCCGGCTTCCTGGGCCAGCGGCACGTTCCACGGACCGGTCAGGAAGTACGGGGACGCTCCGGCGTTGAACTTCTCCTTGGCGATGTCCGCGGTGATGTTGGAGTTCAGGATGCCTGCGCCGCCTTCGCCCCATTCCTTCACCTTGGCTGCGAAGGCAGCACCGTTTTCGTTGCCCAGCTCCAGCTTGGAGGCGTCGTAGCCGCCGTTCTCGTCAGTTCCGAAGACGGGGACACCCATGGAGGTCTGGAACGGGTACAGGTGGTACGGATCGCCCTGCTTGGGGTCCATGCCCACCAGGAACGGGAACTCGGCACCGTTTTCGACGGCAGCCTTGCCGTTGGCGATGACTTCGTCCATGGTGGTTGCCGGCTCGGGAACCAGGTCCGCGTTGCGCAGCAGGCCAATGTTTTCGATGGAGTAGGGAACACCGTAGGTGCTGCCCTCATACGTCATGGCAGCAACGGAGGATTCCTGGAATTCTGCGGCCTTGTCGCCCAGCTCGATCGGTGCGATCACGCCGTTCTGGACGAACTTGCCCAGCCAGTCGTGCGGGCCGACGATGAGGTCCGGACCCTTGCCGGTGGGAACCTGGGTGATGAAGTCATCGGAAACCTGCTCGAAGTCCTTGGTCACCAGCTTGATTTCAATGCCGGTGTCTTCCTTGAACCGGGCAGTGACATCGGTGAGGGCCGGCGAACGCTCCGCGTCAACCCACATGGTGAGGGTGGTGGCGCCGGCGCTGGCAAGATCGGTGGAGTCCGAGCTTTCGGCAGCGTCGCCGCCGCCGCAGGCGCTGAGGACAAGGGCAGCGGTGACCGAAACGGCCCCGAGAGCGAAGGAACGGCGGCCAAACGCCGTCGTACCCGTGGTGTGCACCTTCATTGGTGTACCTCTCCTAGATTTTCAATGGTGTCAGGCTGTCTCAGGCAGCGCCCGGTTCTCCGCTGTGCTGTTGAAGCGCAGGGAACAGGAGCAAACGGAGAGTCTCCGCCGGGACCTAAGTATGGAGAAAGTGTAAGCGCGTACACCCTGTGCGTCCAATCACAGATCGGCATCACACTAGGTAGTGGGCTGCGACACCGTCTCAGTGTGGGCCTTAGCGCGAAACGGGCGGATTCGTCAGCAATCTTAGCGTTGGATGACCTTGTGGAAGCGTTTTCATTTATCGCCCTCAGTGCCTCTAGGATGGCTCCCATGCTCAGCGACGTTATCTCCACCCCTGGCCCTGATGCCTCCTCCGCCCTTGTCCCCCTTCACGCTGCCTCCAGCGAGCATGAACGCCAGTGGTGGCGCTCATCAGTCATCTATCAGGTGTATCCGCGCTCTTTCCGCGATCTGAGCGGCGACGGCATCGGCGACCTGCCGGGCATCACCGCCGAGATGGCCTCGCTGGCGGAGCTGGACATTGATGCACTGTGGCTTTCACCGTTCTACCGGTCGCCGCAGAATGACGCCGGATACGACGTGGCTGACTACTGCTCCGTCGATCCCCTGTTCGGAACGCTGGACGATTTCGATGCCCTCGTTAACGCGGCGTCCGGCCACGGAATCCGGATCATCGTGGATCTGGTGCCCAACCACTGTTCCAGCGAACACGCACTTTTCCAGGCAGCGCTGGCCGCTCCGGAGAATTCACCCGAGCGTGACATGTTCATTTTCCGTGACGGAACCGGTGAAAACGGTGACGCTCCGCCCAACAACTGGCAGTCCCATTTCGGCGGATCGGCCTGGACCCGAACCATCAATACTGACGGCACTCCCGGCCAGTGGTACCTGCACCTGTTTGACTCCAGCCAGCCCGACTTTAACTGGGACAACCCCGCCGTTCGTTCGGAGTTCGAGCGCGTGCTGCGCTTCTGGCTGGACCGCGGTGTCGGCGGCTTCCGGGTGGACGTTGCCCATGCCCTGATCAAGAAGTCCGGCCTCCCGGACTGGGGCGGACGTGCCGACGGCTGCTCCTCCGAGGGTTTCCCGGGACACGAGGCACCGATGTTTGGCCAGCCGGAGGTCCACGACATCTTCCGTTCGTGGCGCAAGCTGCTGGAGGAGTACGACGGCGAACGCGTCCTGTGTGCCGAAGCCACCATTGATCCGCTGGACCGGCTCTCCGACTGGGTACGCTCCGATGAGATGCATCAGACGTTCAACTTCGCTTACCTGAACCACAGCTGGAACGCCGGCGCCGTGCGCCACGTCGTCGGCTCCTCGCTGGAGGCCTTCGACAAGGTGGGAGCGCCCACCACCTGGGTTCTGTCCAACCATGACGTCGTCCGCCATGCCTCCCGGTTCGGCATCGAGGGCCATCAGGAGCGTCCGGGTGACGGGCTGGGCCCGGAAGACCCGCAGCCCAATTACGAACTCGGGCTGTCCCGGGCCCGCGCTGCAACTCTGCTGATGCTGGCGCTGCCCGGCGGCGTTTATCTGTACCAGGGTGAAGAACTGGGCCTGCCGGACCACACCACCATGCCGCATGACTTCCGCCAGGACCCCAGCTATCACCGCACGGGTGGGGCACGGCTGGGCCGTGACGGCTGCCGCGTTCCGCTGCCGTGGCACGCGGCCGCTGACAGCTTCGGCTTCAGCAGCACCGGCTCCGCGTGGCTCCCCCAGCCTGCCGACTGGGCCGCACTGGCCCGGGATGCCCAGCGCGAGGATCCGGCGTCAACACTGAACCTGTACCGCAGCGCGCTGGCGGTCCGCCGGGAGTATGCCCTGGGCGCCGGTTCCCTGGCATGGTGGCCCGACGTCGACGGTGAATCTGTTGTTGCCTTCGTGAACGGCAACGTTCTGGTGGTGCTCAACATGGGCAGCGAGCCGGTGGACCTTCCTTCGGGCGAGGTGCTGGTCGCCAGTGAAGCGGGAGCTGCCGCCGAAGGAATCCTGGCGCCCAACCACGGCGTCTGGCTCCGGCTAAGCTAATTCCTGCGGCACCGGGCTTCGGCCCGGTGCCGTACACCCGATTCACTGCCGGCTGCCGGCCGGTTCCGTGTACCGCGGCCGGCCAAGCCGTCATCCGCCGCTGCAAAAGCCGATCCGAGGAGAACCGAACCGTGGCAGGCATCAAAGATGTGGCCGCACGTGCCGGAGTTTCATCGGCAACGGTTTCGCGTACCCTCAGCGGCAACGGGAAGGTGTCCGAGTCAACGCGCCGAAAGGTTCAGGAGGCCGCGGATGAGCTGGGCTACGTGCTGTCCTACAACGCGTCGTCGCTGGCGTCGGGGCGGAGCCGGAACATCGGAATTGTCATGCCCACCGTGGGCCGCTGGTATTTCTCCCAGGTTCTCGAAGGTGCTGCGGCAGCGCTCATCGATGCCGGCTATGATCTGACGCTCTACAACACCAGTGACGGTCCAGGTCACCGCGAGAGCGTGTTGACGGAGATGCTGCGCCGCAAGAGGCTCGACGCGGTAATAGCGGTGGCCCTAAAACTCACGGACGAGGAACTCTCCCAGCTGCACGCTGTGGGGAAGCCCATTGTCGCCATCGGCGGGCCGCTGCCCGGGACCCCCACCATCCGTGTGGACGAGGCCGGCATATCCATGCTGGCCACCGATCATCTGATCTCGCTGGGCCACACCCGGATTGCCCATATTGGCGGCGGTGAAGAGCTCGAACGCGATTTCCGAATGGGGAGCACCCGCCGTGACGGCTATGAGCGGGCCATGGCACGGGCAGGCTTGGAATGCCTGCACATCAACAGTCCGAACTTCTCCGTGGCCAGCGGCATGGAGGCTGCCAAGAGCCTTCTGGCGGCACCCCACAACCGTCCCACCGGCATCTTCTGCGCCTCCGATGAACTCGCTATCGGGACCATCCTCGCGTCCAGGAGCCTGGGACTGCGGGTTCCTGAAGACTTGTCCGTCATCGGCATTGACGGGCACGAGCTCGGGGAAGTTTTCGGCTTGACCACCGTCAGCCAGGATCCGAAGGGGCAGGGGGCCGCCGCCGTCGAAGCGGTGTTGTCGCTGCTGGCGAAGAAACCGCTGGAAGCCGATTGGATCCAGCGGTTCTACCCCACCGGCTTCGTTGTCCGCTCCAGCACCTCGGTCCCCTCAGAGCTGCGCCGCTGAGCCCTTCCCGTGCCCGGCTGGCAGCTGGGGCTGCACCCTCGTTATGCCGCGAAAAGCGTGCTTGACTTGAACCTCAGCCAACCAGTTCTGCTGCCCGAGGGATACCGCCGCGCCCATGACCCCTTTTCTCTGGATCCCGCAGATAGTCCTGGCCCTCATGTTCGTGGGAATCGGAGGGCTGCGCCTGACCCGCCCCGCACCCTCCCTGAGGAGACTGCCTTGGACTGACGGTTATTCTCCCGGAACAATCCGAACCTTGGGCGCGGTGGAACTTATTGCCGGTATTTGTATCCTGGCCCCGGGAATACTGGGGTGGCCGTCCCTCGTGACAGCCGCAGCTGCAGCCTGTTTGGCCGCGCTGATGTCCCTGGCAGTCCTCTTGCACGTGCGGCAGGGCCAGCAGCAGGCCGCGGTGCTTCCGGCTATCCTGCTGGTGATGGCCGGAATTGTGTTGTGGGGCCGGCTGGATCAAATGATGTGACGAACTGACCAACCGATGTAGGTGGAATGGCATGCCGGACCTGGCTCAGGCCGTAGCGGAACTGTACGCGCTGATGCCCGACACGTTCACCGCTGCCAGAAACAATCTGGCCGCACAGGCCACAAAGTCCGGAGACAAGGAGCTGGGCAGGGCGGTGCGGGCCTTGCCCAAGCCCTCTGCCGGAGCGTGGCTGGTGAACATGTTGGCCCTGCACCGGCCTGAGCTCATCTCTGAAGTTTTGGAGCTTGGGGCTGTGCTGCGCGAAGCCCAGGACGACATGGACCAGCAGCAGCTGCGGCGGCTCAGCGGAGAGCGTCAGCGCCTGCTGCGTTCTGCCGCCCGGGATGCGCGCAGCCTCGCGGAAGAACTGGGCCGACCCGTCAGTGCGGCGGTAGGTGCCGAAGTGGAACAAACGTTGTGGGCAGCCATGACCGACGCCGATGCTGCCGCCGCTGCAGCCAGCGGCCAGCTGGTACACGGGCTGGAAGCCAATGGCTGGGACCCCGTGAACGTCGAGGGGTCCGTAGCCGATCCGGCATCGGTCCGGCCGCTCTCTGCCAGCGGCGGCCGGCAGCGCAAATCTGCGTCCAAGTCCGATACTGGGTCCGGTACGGGGTCCAGCCCAGGGTCCAGCTCCGGCGGAACACCGGTCGCCAAGAAGAAATCTGCAGGTAGCGCCGCGGCTGCACGAGCACTCCGAGCGGCCAAAACCTCCTTGGATGATGCCCGGCGGGAGGCTGGGAAAGCCGAAGAATCGCTGCGGGCTGCACAGGAAGAAGTCGATGCTGTCGCCGCCCGCCGCGATGAGCTGACTGATGAAATTGACGATCTACGGGACAGGATCCGCGAACTGGAACACGAAGTGGCAGCAACCGACCGGCGCGCCGGCACACTGGAACGGGCCCGTGACGGTGCCCGCCGAACAGCCCGAGCGGCACGCCGAGCAGTTGAGAAAGCACAAACCAAACTTGACGATCTGGGCTGACAGATAGCGGGCTGGAAGGGCGCCAGACTAGAAGAGTTACAGCTAGAAGGGTGGCGGGTCGTCGCCGTCGTCAGGGAGCTCGTCGGCAGGGATCCAGCCCGACATCGGGATAAGTGCGGGCTTCGCGGCGTCTTTGTCCGGTTCCCGGCATGGTCCGGTGTCCCCTTTCGTGGTTGATCGCGTGGCTGGTCGCGTGGTCGTTCCGGCGGCGGCCAGGGTGAGGTGCGGATCGGTCCGGTAGGTCCGCCCGCCGGGCGACGTCCACTCAATAATCCCCGGGACACTCTGATTAGCTTTCCAGAAACCCCGGGACTTGAACATGTGATGCCGCCGGCACAGATACTCCAAATTGTCGTGGTCGGTGGCCCCGCCGCGGGACCACGGTGTGGTGTGGTCAATCCCGGAGATCACGGCATTGGTCCGGCATCCCGGGAACCGGCACGTCCCGTCCCGGGCCCGGAGCCAGCGCTGCAGCCCGGGAGGAACTTTCCGCCGCCGTCCGACCCGCAGAACCTCATGGGTGTCCGGGTGCCGTTCCACCGGCGTCCAGCGGGCTGCCTCCCGGGCCAGCCGGCGGGCGGTTTCCGGACTGATCGGCCCGTACCCGTGCAGCTCCGCAGGCTGCTCATCAGCCCCGAACAGGGTTTCAGCGGTGATCAGCACCAGAATCTCAGCCCGCGCCCGCGCCCGGGCCTTGGTCTTCCTGCCCGCAGCTTTGCCGCCGGCACGGCTGCCTTCGCCTCCGTTGTTCTCAGTACCGCTGTCTTCGTCTCCGTTGTTCTCAGTACCGCTGTCTCCGTTACCGCTGGCATCCTCATCCCTGTCGCCGTCGAGCAGGTCAGCCAGAATGTCAGCCCGCAACTGATCCACACCCCGCGGGTCCCCGGCCGACTGCTCACCCCGCGCCGCAGTACTCAACTGCGTGAAAATCAGCTGGGCGCGGGCTGCCGGCAACAACGCCGAAAGCCAGGACATGCCGTCCTCATCCGGCGCCAAACACACCCGGCGCGCCTCGAAAGCGGTCCTGTGCCGGACCGGAATGGTCTCCGGATAGGTTTTCTCCCGCAACCGCCTGGCCTTCACCCGGAACTGCGGACAAGTCTGCCCCGCCGCTGCCAGCTCCAGCAGATCCGCCTCAAAACCGGCCAGCTCCGCCGCCGGAACATTCAGGGACTGGTCCAACACGGTCTGGACCTGCCCGTACCCCAGCATCCCCTCCTCCAACCGGCCCAGGGTGGCGGTGTGGGTGGTGCACAGCCGTCCGGCGTCACTCATCAACATTTTCGCGGTGTTCGTGGGCAGGTGCAGGATGGCTGCGGCTTCTTCCGCTGCCAGACTGAAGGTCAGGGCCGGGTCTTCCCGGCCCACTTCCTGAAGCAGGTCGTCGCGGAAGAGGGTTTCCATCCGGTGCAGGACTTTAGCCTGCTGGGCCTGCGCCCACCGGGCCAGGGAATCCAACCGGGACAACACCGCCCCGGCCTCATCCTGGGTTAGGAACTGAACACCCTGCACCGCCAGCGAACCCGTGAACCCGTCACGCCCCGGGGCAACATCAGCAGCGGCTTCAAAGACCGACCGGCTGGCCACAACGCCCGGCCCGGCACCGGCTAAATCGCCAGTGCCGCTGCTTCGGAAAGATCCGTCCTGATCCATGTCCTTAGGCTTTCACCCGGCACCGACACTTCCGTCCCGAAAACGGCTCTCGACGTCCCAAAACGGGCACTTTTGACACTCTCAAAATACCCGACTTTTACACCCGAACTACCTGCACCTAGAGCCGGTTTACCTGCCCGCTCCAATCCTTTCCACACCCTGCGGGCTGAAGCACGACCGTTCAGGGCCCGGAAATACGTCCAACAAATTCGCCCTAATTATTGGCCCGCTGCGGTGGTACGTTCGGAATCCGACAGGCATCACCCCTTCTTTGGAGGAACCATGACTGATCACGTAGCCCCCGTCAGCGACTGCTCCGTTCACAGCTGCGACTACAACCACGACGGCTGCACCGCTTATGCCATTACCGTGGGCGGAACTCCCGACCACGCCAGCTGCTCCACCTTCATCGACACCACGGCAACCGGCGGCCTGCCCAAGGTTCTGGCCTCCGTCGGCGCGTGTCTGCGCAGCGAATGCCGACACAATGACCACCTCATGTGCACGGCCCATGACGTTAAAGTCGGCCCGGGAGCCGAGGCGGCGGATTGCTTGACGTATCAGTCCCGCTGACGAGCCGGCGGCGGGCCTCCAGCGGACCCGGCCGAGCTCCGGCCGGGCAGGCGGGCCCCTGATTCGCGCCGAACCCTCTGCAGGGTGCTTAAATCCCTGAGCGCTGCACTCAATGTGACCCAAGCCTCACAAACCCTGTAGCGTTGGTGGGCATCAACCTGCCCTAAAGGAGAATAATGCCCGGCTTGGACACTGCTTTGACACCTCTGCGTTTCCTCGAACGCGCAGCCCAGGTACACCCGGGGAAGACGGCCGTCATCGACGGTGACCGGACCCTGACCTACCGGGAACTCGCGGCGGCTGTCACCCGCACCGCACACGCTCTTCGCGCCTCCGGTCTGGAAAAGGGCGGCCGGGCGGCATTCCTTGGCACCAACTCAGCTGAGCTGCTGATCGCACACTACGCCGTACCTCTGGCCGGCGGCGTCATCGTGCCGCTTAACACCCGGTTGTCCCCGCCCGAGGTGGCGTACATCTGCAACCATTCCGGAGCCACCCTGCTCTTCGGCGACCCGGACCTGCTGCGCGGACTAGGATCGCCGGAGCTCGAAACGGTCAACGAAGCCTTTTCCTTTCCGCTCCAGGACGGAACCTTCGACACAGTGGAGGGAACGACGTCGTACTCCGATTTCCTGTCCCGCGGAACCGACACTCCGCTTCCCTGGGAAGTCGACGACGAGAACAGTGTCATCAGCCTGAACTACACCTCCGGCACCACCGGCCGGCCCAAGGGCGTGAAGTACACGCACCGCGGGGCCTACCTCAACTCCCTCGGCGAAGTGCACCACCAGGGCTTCGGCGCAGAAACCACTTACTTGTGGACGCTGCCTATGTTCCACTGCAACGGCTGGTGCACCACCTGGGCACTGACCGCCGCGTCCGGCACCCATGTGTGCCTGCGGGCCGTACGCGGCCCGGAGATTTGGCGGCTGATCGACACCCACGGCATCGACCACCTCGCAGGTGCTCCGACTGTCCTGAGCGCCATTGCCACCGCGGAGGAAGCCCACGCGCTGGAACACCCGTTGACCATCGTCACCGCCGGTGCTCCCCCAAGCCCCACCGTCATCAACAAGATCCACCAGCTGCAGGCTACCGTTGTGCACGTCTACGGGCTCACCGAGTCATACGGTCCGTACTCGGTGTGCGAGCCGCAGGCCGCGTGGGCGGACCTGGACGCGGACGCGCTGGCCAAGAATATGGCCCGCCAGGGCGTGGGCATGCTGACGTCTGAACGCCTGCGTGTGGTCCGCGATCTGCCGGACGACGACGGCGGGCTGGCTGATGTGGCGGCCGACGGCGTCGAAATGGGCGAGATAGTGATGCGCGGCAACTCGGTGATGAGCGGTTACTACCGCGATGACGAGGGGACGGCAACAGCTTTCCACGGCGGCTGGTTCCACACCGGAGACCTGGGCGTGATGCACCCGGACGGCTACGTCCAGCTGCTGGACCGTTCCAAGGACGTGGTGGTGTCCGGCGGTGAGAACATTTCCACCATCGAGGTGGAACAGGCACTGGCCAGCCATCCGGCAGTCGCCGACGTCGCCGTGATCGGCGTTCCCGATGAACGCTGGGGTGAGCGGCCCAAGGCTTTCGTGGTGCTGGCTCCGGGCCAGGACGTGACCGAGGCGGACCTGCTGAAGCACGTCAAATCACAGATTGCTTCCTACAAAGCTCCGGGCAGCGTGGAGTTCATTATCGATCTGCCCAAGACATCCACCGGCAAAATCCGCAAGAATGAACTGCGGTCCCCGGAGTGGGAAGGCCGCGAAGCGCGCATTAACTAGGAACCGGGACTCAATCCCGCAACAGGCGAGGAGAACACATGGCGGCCGTCGTGCTGGGCTGGAATCCGGCAACTGCGTTTGGTGCGGGACCCGGCCGCTCTGACTATGCGATGGCCGCCGCGACGGTGGATAAAACGGGCTTGTTTGGAATCCGCTGGCGGGTGGGACGCAGCCAGCAGATGGACCGCGGCACCGATGTGTGGTTGTTCGCCCAGGGCCGGCACGGCCGCGGACTGCTGGGACACGCGGTGGTGGCCTCAGCACCCCAGCCGGGCCCGGCACTGCCGGCCAGGCTGGGACTGCTCGCCGGAATCGTTTTTGACCTGCTGCTGCCGCCGGGTGACGCCCTCCCGGCCGAGTTGCTGCAGGAGAATGTTCCGGACCTGAACTGGAACGCCGTGCGCAGCACGGGAACCCTTGTTCCGTCCGCCGCAGAGGGCCAGCTGCGTGCCGTCTGGACGTCATATCTGAGGTCCCGCCCGGTTCCCGCGGATTGGCTGGGAGCGGTTGACCCCAGCATTCCGCTGCCGGGAAGCCTTCCCCAGAACATCCTGCGCGAAGTGGCAGTGAACCGCTGCGAGCACGACCCCGACGCGGTGCGGCGGTGCGTCGCCTTCCACGGAACATCGTGTGCTGCCTGCGGCCTGTCGATGGAGCAGATGTACGGACCGGCGGGAGCATCCTTCATCCAGGTGCACCACATCGTGCCGCCGTCAGCCATCAGTCCGGATTATGTGCTCGATCCGGTGTCAGATCTGGTGCCTCTGTGTCCCAACTGCCACGCCGTTGCCCACCGGGGGTCCCCCGACCCGTACACACCCGCAGAACTGCGGCAGATGCTGGCCGCGAAAAGGGGCACACAGCCTGTCCGCAATTCCATTCCCGGTACGGTCCCCACACCTGAACAGCTGGCTGCCCAGGATGACGCTGCCCGGCTCAGGGACACGTCACCGCAGCCCAAGGACACCCAGTAGAATCGGTAGCCCCATGAGCATTCCCGCCAGCACCTCCAAATCAGTCCGCGTAGACGCCTGGCTGTGGGCCATCAGGGCCTTCAAGACCAGATCCGCAGCCACCGCTGCCTGCCGTGCCGGCCATGTGCGGCTGAACGGCAACCCGGCAAAGGCCGCTCAGCCGGTCCAGCCCGGAGACACCATCAGGGTCCGCCAGCCGGGCTATGAACGGATCCTCGAAGTCCGCCAGCTCATTGCCAAGCGGGTGGGCGCAGAGGCCGCTTCACACTGCTTCACCGACCACACCCCTCCCCGTCCGGTGGGACCAGCACTGGGTGTTCCGCTGCGGGACCGCGGCGCCGGGCGTCCCACCAAGAAAGACCGCCGGGAGATCGACCGGCTGCGCGGCGGCCGCTGAACCGGGAAGCACCGCCTGCTGGAATTAACCGGCACCTGACCGGGCTCAGGCCGGGCTCAGGCCGGACGCCGCTGCAATTCATCGTCCACAAAGCGCGGAGCTGCAGCAATGATTCCGGCTACGGCCATGACGGCGGCTGAGGCAATAAGGATGAGCAGCGGAACTGTCCAGCTGCCTGTGGCCTCGTGCAGGGAACCGATGGCAAAGGGACCTGCCGCGGCCAGCAGATAGCCCACCGGCTGGCAGAACCCCGACAGTTCCGCCGTCACCCGGGGATCCCGTGAACGGGCCGTGATCAGGGCCAGGGCCGTGGGGAACGCAAATCCGCCGATGCCAAGCAGGAGCGCCCACAGCCAGGGCAGCGTTGCGGGGGCCAGCAACAAACCCAGGTACCCGGCCATCACAGCTGCCGCCAGGCCGGCGATGTAGAAGTGCAGCCCCGGAGCCCGTGCCACCAGCGCCGGCATGATCAGGCCCCCGGCTATGCCCAGGGATGCGAGGATGGCAGCCATCAGCCCGGCTTGAGCCTGTTCCAGCCCTGCATCCCGATATATCTGGGCCACCCAGCCAAACTGGACGTAGGCATGCATGGACTGCACACCGAAATACACGCACAGCGCCACTGCGGTCCGGGAAGACGTGATCCTCAGCCGGTCCGTTGGCCTTGACGTGCCTTCCAGATGCACCGCTGTTCTGCGGTTGCGCACGGAGACCAGGATCCACGGAACAAACGCCGCCAGCGCTGCCAGGCCCCACACCCCGAGACTGAGCTGCCAGCCCCCGGAAGCCGAGGCGGTGAGCGGCGCCGCCACCAGCAGGGGAAGCGTAGCTCCCACCGCAAGGGTTGTGCCGTAGACCGAATTCAACAGGGCTGTCCGGGTCCCGCCGTGGCTCTTGATAAAGGCCGGCACCAGGATGTTGCCCATCGCCATGCCGGCGAAGGCCAGCACTGTCAGAGCCATGAACAGCACGGGCGAAACCGCTGCAGATCGAAGCAGCAGTCCGGCGGCGACCATTCCCAGTCCAAGGGTGATGGTCCACGCCGCCCCGGCCCTGCGGGAGACGGCCACGGCAAGGGCCCCCACCACCGCGAAGGTAAGTCCCGGCAACGCGGTCAGGATACCGGCCTGGACCGATCCCATGCCGAGACCCGACTGGATCTCGGCTAGGACCGGCCCAACCGACGTTGCACCGGGCCGCAGGTTTACTGCCACCAGGATGACTGCGACGGCGGCCAGCCACAGGGGCAGCGGCGCGGTGCCTTCGCGTTGAAGTGCAGACCGGCTGCCGAATTGGCTCATCTGAGCGTTTCTAGCATGTCTGCCGGAAACCAGCACGCCGGCTGTGTGACGCGGATGCTCCTACACATGGGCGGGGACTGCCGGCCGGCTGTCCCCGGTTTCCACAAACCGGTGGTGCCAGGACAGGGACTCGTCCAGCAGGTGCGGTGTGTGCTTGCCGAAGCTTTCGCGGCTGGCCCGGTCGAAGTAGTCCTGCAGCAGGGGCTGGAAGTCCGGGTGCGCGCACTTTTCGATGATCGTGCGGGCACGCTGCTTGGGCGACAGCCCCCGGAGATCCGCCAGTCCACGCTCGGTCACGATCAGCATGGTGTCATGCTCCGTGTGGTCCACATGGCTGACCATGGGCACAATGCCGGAAATTTTGCCGCCCTTGGCCGTGCTCGGAGAGAGGAACGCGGAGAGGAAACCGTTGCGGGCAAAATCCCCGGAGCCGCCGATGCCGTTCATCATGGCCGTTCCCGCCACGTGCGTGGAGTTCACGTTGCCGTAGATGTCCGCCTCGATCATGCCGTTCATGGCAATGCATCCGAGCCGGCGGATGAGTTCGGGGTGGTTGGAAATCTCCTGCGTGCGCAGGATGATGCGCTTGCGGTAGAACTCGATGTTCGAGTTGAACTCTTCGATTCCCGCCGGGCTCAGCGAGAAGGAGGTTGCCGAGGCCACGCGGATTACGCCGTCGCGGATCAGTTCCAGCATCCCGTCCTGGATCACTTCGGTGTACGCGGTGAGCCCGGTGTACCCCGAGGTGGCCAGCCCGCCCAGGACGGCATTGGCGATGTTGCCGACGCCGGACTGCAGCGGCAGGAGCTTGTCGGTCAGCCGGCCGGCCTTGATTTCGTCCCCGAAGAAGTCGATCAGGTGACCGGCGATCTGGGTGGACGTTTCATCCGGTGCGGCGAAGGGTGTCATCCGGTCCGGAGCGTCGGTTTCAACCACGGCGATGACTTTGTCCGGATCCAGCCGCAGGTAGGGCTCACCGATCCGGTCGTCGGGGTTGACCAGCATGATGGGCTTGCGGTGCGGCGGCAGTGCCGTGCCGTAGTAAACGTCATGCATCCCGTCCATGGCCGCGGCCTGCTGGACATTGACTTCCAGGATGATCTTGTCAGCCTGCTCGATCCAGGTCTTGTTGTTGCCGACTGACGACGAAGGAATCAGGGAGCCGTCTTCGTTGATGCCCACCACTTCGATCACCGCCAGGTCGATGTGGCCGTAGAAGCCAAACCAGGTGTACTGGGCCACGTGCCCGAGGTGGATGTCGATGTACTCGAGTTCGCCGTCGTTGATCCGCTTCCGCAGGGTGGGATCGGACTGGTACGGCAGGCGCAGTTCCATGCCGCCTGCCTTCGCGAGCACGCCGTCGAGCTCGGGAGCGGTAGAGGCACCGGTGAGTACTTTGATCTGGAAATCTTTGCCGCGGGCGTGGGCTTCTTCCATGTGGACGGCAAGCGCCTGGGGCACGGCTTTGGGATAACCGGCGCCGGTAAACCCGCTCATCGCCACGGTCATCCCCGGCTTGATGAGCGCCGCGGCCTGCTCTGCGGACATTCTGCGCTCAAGCAGTCCTTCATGATGAATGCGGTCGTGCATGGTGGCCTTTCTTAGATGGGACCAACCAACACTATCGGTTGTGAGGCGTGCGTCATATTTACGGGTTGGTTGCGCCACACCTGCCGCCTCCCTCATGCCATTGGCGGCAGGGGACGACGACGGCGGGGGTCCCGCTTAGCCGGCCTGCCTCGCCTACCTCGTTTGGCCCTCGTGCTGCTGGATCTGTTCCAGAACGGTTTCCAGCTCCGCGCTCAGCGCGGCCAGGGAATGGGCGCTGGTTTCGACGGACAGGGCAGTCACCAGCTCGGTCTGGCGGTGGCGCAGCTCGTCGAGCGAAGGCAGTGATCCATTGGTTTCCATGGACTCATCCTTACAAACCGCGCAGTTAGACTTCCCTGAAGAGACGAATACTGTTTGGCGGACATTCAGGAGGAACCATGAGTACATCCACGCCCGAAATACTGAAGGACTGGCGCCGGTTCCGCAGTGCGCGGGATGCCGAGTTGGCGCAGGAGCACGGCTGGCTGACCCTGACCTCCCTGCAGTGGCTGCCGGTAGAGCCTGCGGCGGTGGAGCACCTTCCCGGTCTTTGGTCTGCTGACGGCACATCGGCAACCCTGTCCGCAGCTGCCGATGACGGCCTGACCCTGGCCGAAACCGGCGCCCCGGCGGAGGGTACCGTCACCGCGTCCCTGGCGGACGAGGAGTCGCTTCTGTGGGTGTATTTCGGCGGTTCCGACGGCCGGCGGATAGCCGTGGAGCTGGCTAGGCGCGGGGGCCGCTATGCCATCCGGACCCGCGACGCGGGCTCGTCCGTGTTTACCGGTTTCGACGGCGTGCCCACTTTCGATTACCGTCCCGATCTGGTTATCCAGGGACGCTTTGAGGCCTATCCCGAGCCGGTGGAAGTTCCGATCCGCACGACGCATCCCGCCGTCGACGGCGTGCACCTCACCGTGGGCGAACTCGTGCTGCAGCTGCCCGGCGAGGATCATGAGTACCGGCTGCAGGTCAGCGCTGAGGGAACCGGCCGGCTGGCCCTCACCTTCCACGATGCCACCAACAACCACAGCACTGCCGGATGGCGCAAAGTCGTCTTCGATTCGCCGGCGCAGGGAACCTCTGCCGTCACTGTGGATTTCAACCGGACGGTGAACTATCCCAGCGCCTTTACGGCTTTCGGCACCTGCCCCATGCCGGTGGCCGGCAACATCATCGGCATACCGGTGGAGGCCGGCGAAAAATCCCCGGAACGCTGACCCAGAGATACCGCTGACCCAACAGCTCGGAAGGCTCCGCCCATGCCTTGGCCCTGCACATGACCACAGAACCGGTCAGGCCCCTGCCCAACCGGGCACCGATGGGCAGCGGCCTGCAGCAAACCCGGATTGCGGCGGTGCTGGCAGTCAGCTCCGCAGCGGAGCAGCACCTCCCGTGCATCCCGGCAGTTGCGGCCGCTGCGGACACCCTCGTGGAGAACGGAGTCCGCTGCCTGGCGCTTGCCCCGGCCGGGAACACTCTCAGGATTCTTGAGCATCTGGCCGGCAGGCTGCCCGACGGCGTTGATCTGGGGCTCGCTTCACTGCCGGCGCCGGAGGATGTTGTCCGGGCAGCCAACGCCGGCGCACGCTTTGTCATGTCCCCGCATGTGGCTCCGGACGTGGTCCATGCCGCCCGCGGCTGCGGACTGGCCAGTTACCCCGGAGCGATGACCCCCGGCGAGGTCCATCTTGGCTGGCGGACGGGTGCCACTGCCGTCCAGCTTTTCCCTGCCGGCACGCTGGGACCGTCCTACCTCGCAACCCTTCGGCAGGCACTGCCGGACATTCCGTTGATACCCGGAGGAGGAATCTCAGTGGATAACGTGGCCGGCTGGCTGGCCGCGGGGGCAGCCGCCGTCGTCGTGGGACGGTCTCTCCTGGGCGATGCCCTTTTGCCCGGCGGGGATCTGCAGTCCCTCGGCCTACGGGCCCGCCTGGCCTGTGACGCAGCGGGGAACGCGCCCTGCTGAGCGTGCATTGCTGAGATCATGGGAAGAACACACGTCTACAATCTTCACCGGGAATGAGTCCGCATGACACTCAAAGAGCAGCTCCAGTCCGATATGAAAACCCATATGAAAGCCGGTGACCGCACGGCCCTTATGACGGTCCGCAACGTCCTCGGCGAAATCGAGACCCGGGAAAAGTCCGGTAAGACGCCGGTGGATTTGGACGATGCGCAGGTGATTGCACTGCTGCAGAAGGAAGCCGCCAAGCGCCGCGACACCGCCGGCATCTACCTGGAGGCCGGGGAAACCGAACGCGCAGCGGCTGAAATCGCTGAAGCCGGGATCATCGAGGCCTATCTTCCGGCCCCGCTGACCGCCGCTGATGTTGAAGCCATTGTGGACGAAACCGTGGCCGAGCTGACGGCGGACGGCACGGAACTGACCATGCGCCAGATGGGTGCCGTCATGAAGCCGGTCACGGCAAAGGTTGCCGGCCGCTTCGACGGCAAGGCTGTCAGCGAGATTGTCCGCAGCCGCCTCGCCTAAACCCTGACGCCGCGGCCGTCGTTTCCATCGGCGGCCGCGACAAACGCAGTGGCCGTATTGGGAGCAATCTCCGTCATCCCGGCATCCACAATCAGCGGTCCGGCTCCCGGCGCCTTCGCGAGCGCCTCAAACTCGGCGCCCGCGGCAAGCCGGACGCCGGCCCGGCCGGCGCCGTCGTCATACCAGGCAGTGCGTTCCTCCGCGGACAGCGCCAGGTACCAGGCCATCAGGGCATGCGCCGCCTGGGCGCCTGCCTTGCCGGTGGACATTTCCAGGTCCGCGTTCACAATGATGAGCGGCGTTCCCGGGCTGCAGGCTACCGGATCACCGTCCGGCAGGTGCGTGCCCGAAACCTGCAGCGCACGCAGCTTCTTGGGCATCTCCTCATAGCTCACCGGTTCAAAGGCCACAGCCTTCGCCCGGCCGACGGCTACGGTTCCGGACGGTGCGGAAGCCGCCATCTTCTCGAACACCTTTGGTCCCGCGCGGCGGACCGACTTGGTGAACCGCCCGTATACCCAGTTGTCCCAGGCGTCATCCTCCGTCCGCCGGGCATAAGCGCTCACGCTCGCCACGGCTGCTGCGGCAACTGCATCGAGGTGGGCCGCGGGCTCTTCCTTATCCACGAGCAGAACGATTGGCTGGACGGTGTCGCTGGGTTGCATGCCTCTAGTTTTTCACGCGGCGGGTCAGGTTTTTTTACGGTCCGACGTCCGGTGCACAAACCTGAGGGTGACGATTTCGAACGGGCGGAGCAGCAGCGCTGCCGGTTGCCCTGCTCCGGGAGGCGTTAGAGGCTGACGGCGGCCGTCATCTCGTTGACGAAGGCTTCGGTTTCAGCGGCGTTCCGAAATCCGTAGGACACCTCGCGCACAGCTTCCTCGCGGGATGCAGGAACGCTGTAATATTTGAGGGCTTCGAAGCTGCCCGGCTCCGTTACCGGCTCCACCAGCGAACGGTGCGCCAGATGGGTGAACTGGCGCATCGTCGGATCAATCCGCCACTGCGCCGTCTCAATCCAGAAGTGGTCCCCCATGCCTGAGCTTCCGCTGGCCACACGGATATCTTCAATGCCCGCGCCTGCCATCAGCCAGGCCAGGGTGAACGATGCCGGGGCGCCCAATCCGGAGCCGTAGGGGATGTGGGCCTCAGCCACGGCCGCTGTTTGCTCGGCAAGTCGGGTGGCTTCCTGGTGGCTGAGTGTTCGCATGTCTCCATAATCCCAGCCGGAGGCGGACAGAACCTATTTGGCCCTCCGTCCGGGCTCATGAAAGAGCTTTCCCCCTGCCGGACCTGCGGGAGCTGTCAGCCCTGCCGCCGTCGCGCGCGGCGGTTGTACCGTTGAATTATGAGCGACCGAGACACTCCCCGGCAGCAGAATCCGCAACCGGCCAGCCCCCTTTCTGCGACTCCCTCCGGGCAGAAAGCCGAAGCTCTCTGGCGTGCCATGGAGCAGGAACACGGCCTGTACTCCATCTCCGAAGCCGCTCAGCGGCTGGGGTTCGGTGCCGGCCCCAACCTTCGGGCCGGGCAGCTGACGGGCAGGGGCCGGGTCCTGGCCGTGCAGCGCGGCGGAACGTTCCTGTATCCGGGTTTCCAGTTCGACGAACCCGCCGGCCGCACTGTCCCTGCGGTCAAGGACGTTGTCCGCAGGGGGCGCTGGGCCGGGTGGAAAGATGAGCAGATTGCCCTGTGGTTTTATAGCCCCAACACTTCCCTGCAGGGAAGGCGCCCGGTTGATGTCCGGGATGATGAGGAAAAACTGATCACCACCGCCGAAAAGGACATGGGCGGCGCACCCGGCGCGAGCTCACCGTCCGGTTCTTAGCCCGGCCAGCGGCCGGTCTCAAACAGTTCCGCCAGCGCGGCCGCGGCCGGCGCCGGATCCAGTCCCCGCGACGCGAGCCAGCCGTCGTCGCCGTAGGAAGCGGCGTAACGGTCCCCGGAATCGCACATCAGGGACACAATGCTGCCTGCCCGGCCTTCGGCTTCCATCTGCGCCCCCAGCTGCCACACGCCCCAGAGGTTGGTTCCGGTGGAAGGCCCGGCATGGAGGCCTGCGGACTGGTACAGGTGCCGCGCGGCCGCCACCGAGGCGGCGTCGGGGACCTGGATCATGTGGTCGATGACGGCGGGCACGAAGCTGGGTTCCAGCCGGGGCCTGCCGATGCCTTCGATCCGGGAGGGACCGCCGACGGCGGGAGCCCCCGGATTGCGCCAGGCCGGGAAGAACGCCGAGTTTTCCGGGTCCACGACGGCCAGCCGGGTGGCGTGGCGGTGGTAGCGGATATAACGGCCGATCGTTGCGCTGGTGCCGCCGGTTCCGGCGCCCACCACAATCCACTCCGGCACCGGATAGTCCTCGAGTTTCAGCTGGCCAAACATGGACTCGGCAATGTTGTTGTTGCCGCGCCAGTCGGTGGCACGTTCCGCATACGTGAACTGGTCCATGTAGTGGCCGCCGGTACTGCGGGCAATCTCTTCAGCCGCCGAGTACACCTCTGACGGATCGTCCACGAAGTGGCAGCGGCCGTTGTACTGCTCGATCAGCGCGATCTTCTCCGCGCTGGTGCTGCGCGGCATGACAGCCACAAACGGCAGGTCCAGCAGCTGGGCGAAGTAGGCCTCCGACACGGCGGTGGACCCGCTGGACGCTTCCACGATGGTCATGCCGCGGGTTATCCAGCCGTTGACCAGGCCAAAGAGGAAGAGCGACCTCGCGAGCCGGTGCTTGAGGCTGCCGGTACGGTGGGTGGACTCGTCCTTGAGGTACACCTTCACCGACCAGCCCGAGGGAACGGGGATTTCAAACAGGTGGGTGTCGGCCGAGCGGTTGCTGTCGGCTTCGATGCGCCGGATGGCGTCTACGGACCAGCGGCGGCTCTGGGTTGGGGGAATAATCACCCGATTCAGCCTACAGCCGGGCACTGCAGGTGAACGAGCTTGTCCGGGTTACGCATTGCAAACACCCCGTTGATCCGCCCGCCGCCAAGACTCACTTGGAACACCGTGGTGATGACGCCGTCTTCACGGAAGGCCACCGCAGGCAATCCGTTCAGTTCCACGAACCCAGGAACCGCGCCGGCCGCGTATTTCGAGGCCAGCCCAAGCATCAGCCGGGCCACCTTCTCCGGCCCGAACACGGGCCGCACCGCGGCGCTGGCCTTGCCGCCTCCGTCGGAGTGCAGCACCACACTGGGTGCGAGCACGTCCAGAAGTGACTGGAGCCGGCCGGTGAGGGTAGCTTCAAGGAACCTTTCGACGGCGGCCCTGTGCTCAGCGGGATCCGGAGTGGACCGGGGCACCCCGGCCCCTACGCGGCCCCGGGCACGGTGCACCAGCTGGCGCACCGCCGGCTGTCCTGACTCCAGTGCCCCGGCGATTTCCGGATAGCCGAAGCCAAACACGTCGTGCAGGATGAACGCAGCCCGTTCCGGGCCGCTCAGGGTCTGCAGGACCACCAGCATGGCCGTTGAGACTTCAGCTGACGTCAGTGCGGCGGCTTCGGGATCTGTCCCGGCCACTGGTTCACCGCCGGTGGGGAGCGGCTCCGGAAGCCACTCCCCGGGATAGTCTTCGCGCCGCCGGGCCGCGGAACGGACGGCGTTCAGTGCCAGCCTGGCGGCAATCCGCGCCAGGTAGGCCCGCGGGTTGGCCACCGCCCTGTCTACCGCACGCCACCGCAGATAGGTTTCCTGGACGATGTCCTCGGCTTCAGCCACTACTCCGGTCACGTCGTAGGCGATGGTGAAAACCATGCCGCGATGGGCCAGGAAAGCGGCGTCACGGTTCAACTCAGGGCCGGTGCCTCCCCCTGAGCCGCCGCCGCTGTCCTCATGCGCGGACCTTTGGGCCATGTGTATGCTCCGCTCCGTTTAGCCTCGCCGCGGATCCACCGCAGCGTCATCCGGCAGATAATTTCCTTCTGGGCAGCCGCCAGCCTGCCGTGCAGGTGGAAGCGGACCGGGGTGTCATCCGCACGGACAAACTGGACCATCCCGTCGCTGCGGCCAAGGCTAACGCACTGGCCGCCGAATCCGCTGTTGTGCCGGACAGGGGGCAGCCCGTCCAATCCGCGAAGGATGTTGGCTGCCGCTTCAGCGCCCATCGGCATTGCTGACGCACAGCTCATCCGCAGATACGCGTAGTCCGGGCCGGCAATCACTGCGGCGTCTCCCGCACCGTAAATCCGCGGTTGCCCGCGCCCCTGAAGGTTCGGCTCCACCAGCAGACGGCCGGCATGGTCGGTGGGCAGTCCGCTGACCCGGGCGAGGTCCGGAACGCTGAAGCCCGTGCACCACAGCACAAGATCGGCGTCCGCTGCCGCACGCGGATTGCCCGACGGCGAAACCGGTGTTCCGGTTCGCTGTTCCACGCCGGCACGGCGAAGGCTGCGGGCCAAGCCTCGGCGGGCCCCGGCGGAGACCCGGGGCGCCGGGACATCTGCAGCGTGCAGGCTGACACGCAGCCCGGGGTGCCGGTATGCGGTTTCTGCTGCGGTTTCGATGGCGGTCAAGCCGCCGCCCACCACCGCAACCCGGCTTCCCGGAGCCAACGCCGCCAGGGCACCGCGGGCTTGTTCTGCACCTGCCCGCGTGCTGATAGCGAGGGCTCCGTCCGGGACTTTCGTCTGTCCGGAGCCCACCGCGTACACGAGATGGTCGTAATCCGCCGTGCTTCCGCCCGCCAGCTGCACAGTCCGCGCCGCGGCATCGATCCCGACGGCTGCGTCTGTTAGCCGGAAGACACCGGGATGCAGGAGCGATTCAAAGGCCACCGTGGGATCCTTACGTGTCCCGGCCGTGTATTCGTGGAGCCGGATCCGTTCCACGAAGCGTTCCTCCGGGCTGATCAAGACAACATTGAGCTCCGGGCGCTTCGATGCGGCAAGCCGGTTAGCTGCCATCACGCCGGCGTATCCTCCGCCCAGGACTACTGCAGTGGTTTCCATGTCCTTCTCCTCTTGTGCTTCTCCGGCTAACTGCCGGCTCACACATGGGACACCGGCCAAGGCGGATTTGTGACAGGAAGGGAAAGAGGGCGTCTTCTCAGCAGGCCGCGGCGACGGTCTTATTTGCCCTGCAGCACGCCGGCCAGCCGGTGCAGCTCGGCGGACGTATCAAGTACCGACCTTTCCGCGCTGGCCAGCAGGCCCAGGATATTCTTCGTCCGGGCGTCATTGGAGGCATGGTTGGTGCCCGGCAGCAGCCGGGCCTGGATCCGCACGTAGTTTGTGTCCAGGATCCGGCGCAGCCCTTCACGCATCAGCTGCCCCGGGCCGCCAAAAACCATGGCGAAATCCTCTTCCAGCGCTTGGAGGTCAGAGGTGTTGCGGGTTTGTTCTGCATTGAGCAGCAGCCCGATCGAAGTGCCGGAGGTGCCGGTGCCCAGCGAGACCAGCAGTACGCCGTCGTCGTCATCGCCGCCGTTGTCCCGGGGAAGCGAAAGGCCCAAGGTGTAGGCCACCAGGGCCGGATCATCGGCGGCCAGCCCGCCGTCCACCAGCTCGCGTGTCTGCCCGCCTGGGTCGGTGTAGGTCACGGCAGGAAAAAACCTCGGCAGGGATCCCGTAGCCCGGGCCGCGAGCGCCATGGGTGCATCACCGAGCCGGGACTGGTCCAGTCCCCCGCCGGCGAAGTGCAGTGCCTGCGTGCTGGAAAGATCGCAGGTAGTCACGGCCACGGGGACGGTGGCCTCGGACAGTTTCGCATCACCGAGGACTTCTTCGAGGAAGCGCTGCAGGGGCCGGGCCGGATACATTGATGCGCCGGGCGGGAGCGCAGACAAATCCTGCGCGGAGTGGCCCCGCGGAAAGATTGATTTGGCGTTGGAAAAGTTCAGGTTCCGCAATTCCTTCGCACTGTACGGCACACCGCCGCCGCGGGGGCAGGTCAGGGCAAGGGCAATCATGCCGCCCACTGACGTTCCGACAATGAGATCGAAAAGGTCCGCGGTCCGTCGGCCGGCCCGCTTCTCCAGGTGGGCGAGCCAAATGATCGGAATGATTCCGCGGACCCCGCCGCCGTCGATGGAGAGGATGCGCAGCATGGCGGCTCCTATGAGTGCGGTGTGGTGCCAACGTCCGATTAACCCTGCCCGTACGGCTGACGGGGGTCAAGGTCCGGGACGGAGATCGGTCAGCTGCGGGTGCCGGTTCCCGGCCCGGGCCGGGCAGGCAGGAGCCGGGCCAGGGCCAGCAAGATGGCCGTGCCGGCAGCGGCGCCACACAGGATCATCACGACGCCGACTGCGGCGAGTCCCGAGTCGTCCGCCCTGGCACTGAACGCAAATCCGCCGGCGAGACCCAGAGCAGCCGCGGGGACAAGGGCCGCGGCCGGGAGAAAGCGTCTCGCGGTAAGCACCAGTCCCCCGGCCGACAGGACTAATCCCGCCACCTGCCACCACTCGTACGGTCCGCTGAGATTCCCGGTCTCGGGATCAACGTCGTAGGCGGTGTCCCAGCCCAGCCATGCGAACCAGAGCGCACCGGCGGCCGCGAGCACCGCAACGGCCCCGGGCCACGGTCTGCCGGTCGCCCTGGTCTTCGCTGCGACGGGGGTGGAAGTCATGGCCCCATCCTGCCATGACGTTCTTCCTAGCCCGGTGTGCCGTCCCTGTGGCAGGGTGTCGGCATGGGCGAAATGATCGAAACAGGCACAGGGGCCTCCGCTGTTCACTCCTACGTTTCCCGGCCGGAGGGAGACATCAAGGGCGGGGTGGTTGTCATCCACGAAGCGTGGGGACTGGTTGGCCAGATCCGCAGCGTGGCGGATCGGTTTGCCGCCCAGGGATATCTTGCGGTGGCACCGGATCTGCTGGGTGAAAACGGCATCACAGATGACGTTGCCACGGAATTGGGAGAGCAGCTCTTCAACCCGGACCCGGAGCAGCGCCACGCAGCCCAGCCAAAGCTGAGGGCCCTCATGTCCCCGTTCCGCAGCCCGGACTTTTCGGCCGCCGCGTCGGCACGCGTTCAGTCCTGTTTCGACTATCTGGCGTCCTCGCCCGGCGTGAGCGGAAGAATCGGTGTCGTTGGCTTCTGCATGGGCGGCACCTTTGCGCTCTCCCTCGCCGTCCGGGAGCCGAGGCTGAAGGCCTGCGTGTCCTTCTACGGACGTGCAGATTATTCAGTTGCGGAGCTGGCAGCCATCAGGTGTCCGGTCCTGGCGTTTTACGGCGATCAGGACACCGACCTTGTGGAAACTCTTCCCGATCTGGAAGCCGCCATGACCGAGGCGGGCGTCGACTTCACAGCGGATGTCTATCCCGGCACCGGTCACGCCTTCTTCAACGACGCCAACCGCTTTGCTTATGGCAAGGATGCCGCAGACGACGCGTGGGCCCGCACGCTTGAGTTCCTCGCCCAGTCGCTGAGCCGGGACGGGCACGCCTGACGTCAGCGCCAATAATTATTGGCGGCCGCAACGGTGGCAAATTCAATGGCCACCACATGACCGGCGGCGATGAGGCCCTCCGGGTTGTTCGTGTAGGCGTCGCGGACGATTTGCTGCACGTGGTCATCGGGCTGGATGGCGAAGGACGTCTGCATTGCCAGACCGAGGGCGAGCCGCCGCCCCTCTTCGGGGCTGGCACAGATAAGGGTGTTGTTGGGAACGAGTTCCATGGGATGTGTCCTGTCGAGTTAGACAGTGGCCTGCCCCGCACCACTGGTGCTTTCGGGTTATATGCCGCTACCAGACCCATTGTCCGCAGTCGGCACCGGGACGGACAAGGGCAGCGTACTCATGCAGGGGCGTCTCTGCCCAAGTAGAAGAATCAGCAGCGTTAACGACGACGGCGCCGCCCGAACCGTGGAAGCGGTCCGGCGCGTCGCCGTCGTGCGTTGTATTTGGTGCTCCCCCCGCTAAAGGGGGAACTTGCCTTAGAGCTTGGAAGCAACCAGACCGGTCAGGTCGACCAGGCGGTTGGAGTAGCCCCACTCATTGTCGTACCAGGCAACAACCTTGACTTCGTTGCCCATCACACGGGTCAGGCCGGAGTCAAAGATGCTCGATGCCGGGTCGCCCACGATGTCAGAGGAAACAATCGGGTCCTCGGTGTAGGTGAGGATGCCTTCCCAGCGCGGATCCTGTGCAGCCTTGGCGTAGGCGGCGTTGATCTCCTCGACCGTGGCTTCCTTTTCCAGCGTGACCGTCAGGTCGGTGACAGAACCGGTGGGAACGGGAACGCGGATGGCGAAGCCGTCAAGCTTGCCCTTCAGCTCCGGCAGAACCAGGCCGATGGCCTTTGCGGCACCGGTGGAGGTGGGCACCATGTTCAGGGCTGCGGCGCGGGCACGGCGCAGGTCCTTGTGCGGGCCGTCCTGCAGGTTCTGGTCTGCGGTGTAGGCATGCACAGTGGTCATCAGGCCCTTTTCGATGCCGAAGGCGTCGTTGAGGACCTTGGCCAGCGGGCCCAGGCAGTTGGTGGTGCAGGAGGCGTTGGAAATGACGTCGTGCTTCTCCGCGTCGTAGTCAGCGTCGTTGACGCCCATGACCACGGTGAAGGCGTCGCCCTTGGCCGGTGCGGACACCAGGACCTTCTTGGCGCCGGCGGTGATGTGCTTTCGAGCGTCATCGGCATCGGTGAAGAAGCCGGTGGACTCGATGACGATGTCAACGCCCAGCTCGCCCCACGGCAGGTTGGCCGGATCGCGCTCGGCCAGGACCTTGATGGTGTGACCGCCCACCACCAGGTTGCCTTCCTCAACGGAGACCTTTTCGCTCAGGCGTCCGGCAACGGAGTCATACTTCAGCAGGTGTGCCAGCTGGGCGGGATCGCCGAGGTCGTTAACTGCCACAACCTCAAAGCCTTCACCGTGCTCCAGTGCTGCGCGCAGGAAATTGCGTCCGATTCGACCAAAACCGTTAATTCCGACACGTACCGTCATGGGGGCCTCCTCAGGCTCGTCAGGATTATATTTAGACACTAAATTTATTACCTTCTACAATTATGCTGTTATTACCGCCACACGTCAAAAGGCATTCCATGGACCCCTCCGCCAACACCCCCCAGCTTCTGCGCCGCACCAACCTCCGGGCAGTGCTGGAAGTGCTGCGGTCCGCCTCGTCAGTTACGGGCACCGACCTGATCGAAGCCACCGGCCTGACGCGCGCCACTGTTATCGCGGTATGTGATGACCTGATTGCGAGGGGCTGGGCACGGGAAGCTCATTCGCCGCGTGCGGAAGGACAAAAGGGGCGGCCTGCACGGCGTTTCGAGTTCAACGAAACCGCCGGCTATGTCCTGGGCCTCGACGTCGGTATCGCCACGGTCCGGATCCTGGTGGCCGATCTCGCAGGAACCGTTGTGGGCGGAGCCGAAGCCCGGTTCCCCCGGCACGGCGGGCGGCCGGATGACCGCCGGCGCATCCTGACGGATGCAGTGGACAAGGCGCTTGACGACGCCGGCATCACGTCGGCCGAGGTGTTCTGCGTCGGCACTGGCATTGCCGCACAGGTGACCGGCGACGGCTCCGTTGTTCCCGGCCAGCCAACGGCACCCATGTTCGATCTTGGTCTGCAGCGGGAATTCGGCGAGGTCCGGGGCTGGCCGATGCTGGTCGAAAATGATGCCAAGCTGGCGGCGCTTGCCGAGCGGTGGCGCGGAGTGGGTGCCGGGGAGAAGAACCTCGCCGTGATTCTTGCCGGCGAGCGCCTGGGCAGCGGGATTATCGACGACGGCAGGCTGCTTCACGGAGCCCGCGGCGGAACCGGGGCAATGGGAGGCCTGGAGCTTGTGGAGGGCGTAGGTAACGAGGACGGAATCGCCAAATTGGCCCGCCTTTGGGGCAGCGCTGCCCTGAAGGCGGGGCATGACGGGCGGATCCGGGACCTCGTGGGACCAAAAACCAACCGCGCGTCGGCACGCTACGTTTTCGAGGCTGCGGCCGACGGCGATCCGGTGGCACAGGAAATCCTGGACCGAATCGCACGGCGGATGGCGAGGGTCATGGCACTGATCTCGTCTTTCTTTGATCCCCGCCTGGTCGTCATCGGCGGCGCCGTGGCGGCATCAGCTGAGGCACTGCTGCCTGCCATGACCCGGGAACTTGCCGGCTACGTTGCAGACCCGCCCCGGCTGGCTGTCTCAAACATGGGCAAACTGCTGGTGCCCACCGGCGCACTGCGTCTCGCTCTGGACTATGTGGAGGAGCATCTGCTGGAACTCGTGCCCCAGCTCCGCCGTCCCAGGTGAAGTACCGGCGACACCAGCCGATTCAACGACCAGACCCACCCGACCCGCTACTCCCCCAGGTCCTGAAGGATTTCCAGCCCCCGCAGCGCCCACGCGATTTCCTTATCCGCGTTGGCCACCTGACCCTCATAAGCGAATACCTTGAACCGGACAATCCGATCCCATTCCTGTTCCGGATAGCCGTTGAGGCGTCGGGCCAGAGTGGGCTGGGTCCGTTCCTGAAGCTCCTCGATCACCCTGAGCGCCTGCAGGCGTTGTTCTTCGTGGTGGGCGATGTGCGCCCGCAGTTGTCGTGCAGCAGCTCCAGGGGACGCCCACTCGAAGTATGCCGCCTTTAGGCGTGCCGGATCCCGGTCGCGAACATATTGAAAAGGCTGGTCCTGCCACTCCCGCAAGGCGTTTTCACCGGCGGAGGTCAGTGCATATTGCGTTTTGGTTGCACCGCGGGACCCCCAGGGCACCGGCTTGGCTGACAGCAAACCTTCCCCGTGCAGCTTGCGCATTTCAGGGTAGATCTGCGAGTCGGGCGCGTGCCAGACGTGGCCCACAGAGGCGCTGAACTGTTTGCCGACGTCGTACCCGGTCATGGGACCGGAGGACAGCAGTGCCAGCAGCGCCATTCGTAAACTCAACCCTCAACCTCCCTTTCTGAAGCGTTGGCCTCCCCTCGAGCCTAGCCTCGTTCACGCGCAGCCGCAGTTGCTGCTCGAGGCAGGGGGCGGCACCCCGGCGTACGCCCCCACCCAGACCTCCTTCTTGCACCTCGGACATCAGCTCGCTACGCTGTGAGGAATCTCACTCAATAACTATGTTTATAGGTATTTGCATAGGTATTAATCAACCGCCCGGACAGACTGCACAAAGGACACCGCCATGACAGTCCACGCCACCAAAACCACCACGACTGCGAAGCTGCTCTCCCACCCGCTCAACGCTTGGTACGTTGCCGCGTGGGACCATGAAGTCACGTCCAAGGGCATCTTGGCCCGCACGGTCGCCGGCAGGCCGCTGGCCATCTACGCACCGAGGATGGCCGCCCGGTAGCCCTCGCCGACGCCTGCTGGCACCGGTTGGCACCCTTGTCGCAGGGAAAGTTGATTGGCCGGGACGAGATTCAATGCCCCTATCACGGCCTCCGCTACAACTCTGCAGGCCGGTGCACTTCCATGCCCGCCCAAGAAACACTGAACCCCTCTGCTACCGTGCCCTCGTTCCCCGTTACCGAGCGCTACCGCTATCTGTGGGTCTGGCTGGGAGACCCCACCATGGCCGATCCATCGTTGATTCCGGACATGCACCAGCTGGCGAGCACCGAATGGGCCGGGGACGGGGAGACGATCCACGCCCCGTGCAATTACCAGCTCGTACTGGACAACCTCATGGATCTCACCCATGAGGAGTTTGTCCACAGCTCCTCGATCGGGCAGGAGGAACTCAGCGAGTCCGAGTTCGAAGTCACCCACGATGAAAACTCCGTCACCGTCAGCCGGTGGATGCACAACATTGATGCTCCCCCGTTCTGGCTCAAGAACATGCGGGACAAGTTCCCGGGCTTCGAGGGCAAGGTGGACCGCTGGCAAATCATCCATTACTACTTCCCGTCCACCATCTGCATCGACGTCGGCGTTGCAGAGGCGGGTACGGGCGCCCCGGAGGGTGACCGCTCGCGCGGCGTCAACGGGTATGTCATGAACACGATCACCCCGGAGACGGACCGCTCCTGCCACTATTTTTGGGCTTTTATGCGCAATTACCGTCTCGACAGCCAGCTCATCACTACCCAGCTGCGCAACGGCGTCCACGGTGTCTTCGGCGAAGACGAGGCCATGCTGCAGGCACAGCAGGCAGCCATCGATGCCAACCCGGACTACGAGTTTTACAGCCTCAACATCGATGCCGGGGGGATGTGGGTCCGCCGGATGCTGGAGCGGGCCCTGGAGGCAGAAGGTCGACTGACCACCGCCGTACCCCTTTCCGCACGCGCTTAAAGGAGCCAACCATGGCCGATTCCAATTCACAGGTCTGGCAAACCGGCACCGTATCCGACGTGGAGGAGGTCGCCGCAGGCATCCGCCGCATCGTCCTGCACCCCGAGCTGCCCAAGCCGGTCCGGCCCGGAGAACATGTTGATGTCCGGGTCCTGATCGACGGCGCCGCCGTCGTCCGTTCTTACTCCGTGGTGGATGCCAGTCCCGATGGTGCGGAGCTGGCGATCAGTGTTTTCCTCACCCCCACGTCCCGCGGCGGGTCAATCTTCATGCACCAGCTCATCCCGGGACAGGTGTTGGAGATGACGCAGCCCCTTCAGAATTTCCCGCTGCGGGTCGGCGCCCCCACCTATCTCTTGCTGGCCGGAGGTATCGGCATCACTGCGATCGCCGGCATGGCGGCCCTGCTGCGCAGTCTTGGCGCCGACTACCGGCTCGTCTACGCCGTGCGCAGCCGCACGGCAATGGCCTATGCGGAAACGCTGGCCAGCCTGCACGCAGACAGGCTGGAAGCCCATATCGATGAGGAAGGGTCCTCCCTCGACGTGGATGCCTTGGTGAGGAGCCTGCCCCCGGGCGGGGAACTCTATATGTGCGGCCCCATCCGGCTGATGGATGCTGTCCGGCGTTCCTGGCTTGCGCAGGGCCTGGACCCGACAAATCTCCGCTACGAGACCTTCGGCAACAGCGGATGGTTCGATCCGGAGCCTTTCACCGTCAGGATCCCCCGCTTGGGAGTTGAGGTGACGGTCAATTCCGACGAATCGATGCTTGAAGCCCTGGAGCGTCGAGGCGTGGAGATGATGTTCGACTGCCGGAAGGGCGAGTGCGGCCTGTGCCAGGTCAAAGTCCTTGGCCTGGACGGACATCTGGATCACCGCGACGTCTTTTACTCCGACCGGCAAAAGGAACCCAACAC
The DNA here is from genome assembly GCF_030407495.1 of Arthrobacter sp. APC 3897. GTDB lineage: Bacteria > Actinomycetota > Actinomycetes > Actinomycetales > Micrococcaceae > Arthrobacter_B. The sequence goes on from NZ_JASDDG010000012.1 coordinate 86,903, forward strand.
CAAAATGTGCTGCTGTGTTTCACGGGCAGCCAGCAATGATGTGCACCGGGCAGAGCGGCCTGCTCTCCTGACCATTGACGTTTCCTGAAAGGTCCAGCATGGACATCCGCCAAAGCATTGACTCCTCGAAAATGTCCCTTTACCAATGGGGCATCGTGGCAATTGCCACTTTCCTTAATGCCTTCGACGGCTATGACGTGCTCGCCATGGCCTTCACTGCCACGTCCGTGACTGCGGAATTTGGCCTGTCCGGCTCTCAACTGGGCTGGCTGCTGAGCACGGGGCTGATCGGCATGGCTGTCGGGGCCTTGGCCTTCGGCCCCTTGGCTGACCGTTACGGCCGGCGCCGCCTGCTCTTGGTGGCGCTGACCGTGAACGCCTTCGGCCTTCTCCTGTCCGCCACTGCCGGGTCCGCTTTCCATCTCGGGGTGTGGCGCGTAGTGACGGGCCTGGGCATCGGCGGCATCCTCGCCACGGTCACGGTGATCACCAGTGAGTACTCCAACAAGCGGTATCGAGGGCTGGCAATCAGCATCTTCACCGCAGGCTACGGAGTAGGCGCAACATTGGGAGGCATGGGCGCCACCCAGCTGATTCCCGCGTTTGGCTGGCGCTCGGTGTTCCTGACCGTTGTGGCAGCCGTGCTGGTTGCGGCTCTGCTGCCCGAATCAGTGGACTACCTGCGCACCCGGCAGAACGACGGCGCGCGGCAGCAGCTGGCCCGCATGGCCCGCCGGCTCAACCTGCAGGGAGAAGTGCAGCTGAGTGCCGCCCCACCGTCTGCGGGAGTAGAGAAGAGCAGCATGGCCCAGCTGTTCAGCCCCCGCTACCGAACCACCAGCGTCCTGCTGTGGGGCTCGTTCTTCCTCATCATGTTCGGGTTCTACTTCGCCAACTCCTGGACCCCGACACTGCTCGTGCAATCCGGAATGACACAGGAACAGGGAATAGTCGGCGGCCTCATGCTGACCATGGGCGGAACCTTCGGCTCTCTGCTTTACGGCGCCCTGACTACCAAGTGGGACGCCAAGAAAACGTTGATGACCTTCACGGTGCTTTCCTCCGCCACTCTCGTCCTGTTCATCATCAGCACTTCGGTGCCGTTGCTGGCATTCTCCAGCGGGGTGGTGGTTGGAATGCTCATCAACGGCTGTATTGCCGGGCTTTACACCGTTGCACCCCAGAGCTATGCGCCGGCGGTGCGCGCAACGGGTGTCGGTTGGGGCATTGGCGTTGGCCGGGTGGGCGCGATTCTTGCACCCATCTTGGTCGGCGCCCTGCTCGACGCCGGGTGGACCCCGGTCAGTCTCTACATTGGTGTTGCCACAGTTGTGGTCCTGGCTGCACTGGCGCTGTGGAAGCTGCGCCCGTACGAGGAAGCTCCTGAACCCGCAATCGCCGTTGCGCCGGCTGCCTCGCCAGGATCGAACGACTAGTGCTTTGAACTGCTAAGCACGGTCCCGGGCGCCTTCCCATGTGCCGTGGCGGCATGTGGTGAGATTTTCGCTGCGCGGGTCAGCGCCGCGGGCATTCCCGGAACCCGTGCAGCAGCGAACCGATCCCCGGCAAGGGGGCCGAAGGCCTCCTTGCCGGAGAAGATAATCTTCTCGGCCCGAGCCTCTACAGCGTGCACGCTGCTGAAGTTCGTCCCGCAACCGTTGGCCTCGTTGTCGAGGCGGTTTCCAAGATGGACGCGCTGCAGTATCCCGGGCACTGGGCAGGCTTATGTCGGGCGGTTCTTCCCCCGCGGCGCCGCCCGGGCGTCGAGCCGGCGGCCGGATTCCCGCACGGCGCCGTGCAGCATGATTTCCAGATCTCCCACCACCTTGTACGGGTGGTCCACCATGCCCTCCGCGACCCAGCGCAGAACCACGGCGAGCACGGCCGAAGTGTAGAAGTCCACCACCAGGTTCCGGTCCTGAGGGCGCGACGGCCCCCCGCCGTCCTGGTCCATCACGGCCTCGGTGACGGGACGCATCTGCCCAAACAGGAAACGTTCGACCCCCGGCTGGCCTACGCCGTCAAGAACTCCGAGCGTCGATTCACGGTTCTCCCGCAGGTAGAGCAGCAACTGTACGAGTCCGTCGGCCCAGCCCACGTCAGCGGCGAAGGTGCGGACACGGCGGGCGACCTCGGTCTCGAACATCCAGACCGCGAGCTGCCTCACATCGGAGAAGTGATAGTAGAACGCCTGCCGTGTCAGTCCGCAGTCCCGGACCAGTTCGGTGACTGTCACCCGATCGAGTGCCCGGGAGCGCAGCCGTACCTTGAGCGCGGCCGCGAGCGCCGCTCTCGCATCCATCTGCCGCTTCATGCCGGAGACACCGTCTGTCATGCCTGAAAGTAACACCGGGCGTCACTTCACACATCACATGAACTGTCTAATGACCCGTGGCGCGGACGTTTTTACCTTTAAATCCGAACGTACTCATATACCGGGCTGCTAAGGAGAGGTCCCTCAATGTTCCTGTTCGAATCAATTCCCTGGTACTCCTGGGCGATGTTCGGCGTCGTCCTGGTTGCCCTCGTTGCACTCAATGAGGTGACGCGGCGCTGGAAGTGGGCGGGCTTGGCCTTCTTCGTTGCGCTGCCCATCCTCCTGACCGTGTTCGTGTGGCCGACTACGGCCGGGGAAGGATCATCCACGGGTACTTGGTTCCACTGGGTGAAGGTGTACTCGGCGCTCTTCGGATGCCTGGGTTTCATGCTCATCCGCTATGTTCCCCGTCTGGCGAAGAACCGCTGGATGCTCATGTTCCCTGCGCTGATCCTGGCGATCAACATCGCCGAGGCAGTCATCCGTGACTTCGAGGTGGCGGGCCTGCAGGGCATGCACGACGGCGTGTTCATGGTCGGCGGTCCGTGGAACTACATGAATGCCGTCGCCGGCATCCTGAACCTGCTCACCATCTGCGGCTGGACGGGCATCATCGTCTCGCGCGACAAGTCGAAGGACATGATCTGGCCGGACATGATGTGGTTCTGGATCATCGCCTACGACCTGTGGAACTTCGCCTACGTCTACAACTGCGTCGGCGACCACTCGTTCTACGCCGGTGCGGCACTGCTCATCTCCTGCACCATCCCCGCGTTCTTCATCAAGAAGGGCGCCTGGCTGCAGCACCGCGCCCACACCCTGGCCCTGTGGATGATGTTTACGATGGCGGTTCCGACGTTTGTCAGCACGTCTCCGTTCGCCGTCGAGTCTTCACACAACCCCACCGCGCTGTTCGTCGTATCGGCTATCTCGCTTGCGGCCAACATCGCCGTCGCGGCCTACCAGGTGTTCACCATCGTCAAACGGCACCGCAACCCGCTGCGTGACGAGCTGTACACCGACCTGCGCCCGTACCGGGAGGTGCGTGACGCGAACCTTGCCGGTGAATCGTCGGCTGTCCTGCCGGGGACCCCGGGGGAGGACCGGCCGGTTACCGTCTAATCCTGCCAAGCGCCGCCGGCTCAGAGCCCAGGCGCAGCGAACAAACCTCAGACAGACAATGGCCACCGGAACCCTTGTTCCGGTGGCCATTGTTATGGATTGTCGTGTTTTCGTTACGTTCAAACGGTCACCGTTTCCGGCGTCCGGTGTCTGGATGGCAACCCGTGGCTCATGGGCAACATGTGGCAACCGCTCCCCTGCCCGGAGTGCCGGAGGCCACAGTGGGAGGGCCGTATCGGATCGGCATAATCATCTATTACTCGATGGAGAGTTGGTTGCAATGCAAGCAGAGAAGAACTGGAAGACCGGCCGGGCACGAGCCCTGGGCACGGCTGTCCTCCCTCTGATCCTCGTACTCGGCGCCTGCTCCCCCGCCGCGGAGACAGCCCCCGAGTCGAAAGCCGATTCACCGACCGCCGGGAAGGGTGCCGGAAATGAGGGGAACCCTGCCCAGCCGCCCGCCCTGGATGCCCGCGTGAAAAACATCATTGACGTGGACGGACAATCGTTTAAGGACCTCAACGACAATGGCCAGCTCGATTCCTATGAGGACTGGCGCCTGCCCGTCGAGGACCGGGCCGCAGACCTCGTAACCCAGATGACGCTGGAGGAGAAATCCGGCTTGATGCTGATCGATACGCTGAACGCCGCCTGTGATCCGGAGACGAACGTCCGCGGGACGCTCGACCCTGTCGCAACTGACTACATCGATACCCAGCGTATGCACCGGTTCGTCTTCCGCAACGTGGTAACCAGTGCAGACAAAGCTACCTGCGGCAAGGCTGGTGAAAGCTTTGCCGCCAGCACGTCCCTGACCCCTGAAGAAGCCGCGCAGTACACAAACTCGGTCCAGGAACTGGGCGAAGCCACCCGTCTGGGCATTCCCATGTTGTTCAAATCAAATGCACGCAACCACATCGATCCTGATGCACGCGCGGGGATCAACGAGGCCGCAGGAGCATTCACTGCCTTCCCGAAAGAGGCAGGGATTGCTGCCGCAGCGCTGGGCGAGGAAGCAGCACAGACGGGCGGGGATCCAACCGCCGGGGACATGTCGGTTGTCGAGGACTTCGCCGGCGTTATGGGCAGGGAGTGGGAATCCATCGGCTTACGCGGGATGTACGGCTACATGGCAGACCTCTCCACGGAACCGCGCTGGTACCGTGCCCACGAAACGTTCACCGAGGATGCCGATCTCAACGCCAGCATCATGGAATCACTCGTCGAAACCCTGCAGGGACCGGTGGAAGATGGTGTTTCGCTCAGCCCCGAAACCTCCGTGGCCCTGACCCTGAAGCACTTCCCCGGCGGAGGACCCCAAGAACTTGGCTTGGACGCGCACTACTCCTTTGGCAAGACCCAGGTCTACCCCGGAGACGGGTTTGGATACCACCTCAAGCCCTTCGAAGCAGCCATCGATGCTGGGGTGTCGTCCATCATGCCGTACTACGGCGCACCGGTGGGGGTGACGCATGAGGGCGTGACCTACGACCAGACCGGCATGGCGTTCTCCGGGCAGGTGGTCAACGACCTGCTGCGGGACCAGCTGGGCTTCAGCGGCTACGTTAACTCCGACACCGGCATCATCAACGACAGGGCTTGGGGGCTTGAAGACAAGTCAGTCCCTGAACGGGTGGCGGCTGCCATCAACGGAGGCACCGATACCTTGTCCGGATTCCACGACGTCACTGTCATTACGGACTTGGTGACGGCAGGACTCGTCAGCGAGGAGCGGGTCACGCTGGCCGCCGAACGCCTCGTGGAGCCGCTCTTCCGCATGGGTCTCTTCGAAAACCCCTACGTTGATCCCGCAGCCGCAACGGCCACTATCGGCAGTGAGGACAACCGGGAGGTTGGGCTGGATCTGCAGCGGAAGTCTGCGGTCCTCCTGCAGAATGAGGAGACCGCGGCCGGCGGGAATGCCCTGCCCCTCAAGGACGGTTCCGATGTCTACATCCTCGGTGACATTAACGAAGACATCGTGAAGGGCTACGGATACAAAGTCACTAACGGAAACACCGCGGACCCCGCAAACCGGCCCAGTGCAGCGGACACCGATCATGTGGTGATTTCGGTGACCGCTAAGAACACCAACACCGACTCCTATCAGAGCAACGACCCGGAAACGGGCCTGAACCCCGACCACATCAACCCGGTAACCCTTGACGGTGTAGCCGGGCTGGACGGGACAAGCGTCTACGGTGCGGCGGACGCCTGCGTCACTGAAGGCGCTGAGGACTGCACCGACGACGGTCTCCGCTACGGAGGGTCATTGCCCTGGGAGTCAAGCGTCCTGGATTTCACCGGCATGGCCGAGTCAAAGTCATGGGAAATCACCCCGTCCCTCGAGACCATTCAGGATGTTATGTCGGAAGTCGGTGACCCCGGCAAAGTGATCCTGCACGTCTACTTCCGTCAGCCATACGTTCTTGACGAAGCCAGCGGGCTGCGGGACGCAGGCGGCATTATCGCCGGCTTCGGAATGGGTGACGCAGCGCTCTTCGATCTCCTCTCCGGAAAGATAAGCCCGCAGGGAAAGATGCCCTTCGCCCTGGCCGGCACGAGCCTCGCCGTCCGGGAGCAGTTCAGCGACCTGCCCGGCTACAAAGAAACGGCCGACGGCGAGCTGTTCCCGTTCGGCTTCGGGTTAACTTACTAATCACGACGAGCAGCCCCGGATCCACTTTTCCGGCCGGAGGTTCCGCCTGCAGGCCAGTCTCAATGTGTCCGCAGGCTGTAGGCGGAACCTCTCTTCACAGCAGCAGTCGCTTTCCTAATGGTTGCCCCGTGCATCGGCGCCTGGGATCCGCGCAACATCATGATCAGTGCAGCTGGAGGAGTCGGTGGAACCAGGGGTGAAAGCGTGTTGTAAACGTGTAGCGGATCGAAAACTGGACAAGAAAAAACCCCTCCTGATCGGCCTTATGCCTGATCAGGAGGGGTTTCGCGGAGCCCCCTGCCGGATTCGAACCGGCGACCCCCTGTTTACAAGACAGGTGCTCTGGCCAGCTGAGCTAAGGGGGCGGCGCCGGCCAAAGCCGGCAAACCGCCGTCGTCGTGCTTCCCAAAGGCAAACACGGCAACTGCGCTAGTCAAGGTTAGCCCAGAGCGCCCGTTCGCGCGAAACCAGCGAAAGGCTCCGCGCGGAACGGGCACCGGGAAAACCGAAACCGGTTACTTGGTTGCTTCGATTGCTGCTTCGACGGCGGCAGTGAAGTCGTTGGGGTTGGTTTCTTCACCGTTGACGTACACGGTGGGGGTTCCGCCGACGTAGTCCACGCGGGCCAGCCGGTCCGTGTAGTTCACGAACGCGCGGAAGCCGTCATTCTGGATGCAGTCGGACGCATCGCCCGCGCCTACGGACCCGGCCATGTCAGCCAGCTCTGCGTTCTTGATTTCTCCGTTGTCATAGTTGCCGAAGAGGGCGGTCATGAAGTCCCAGTAGGACTCGGGGTTGGTGTCCGCTACGCAGGCTGCAGCGTTGGCGCCGCGCGAGGAATAGTTCGTGGGTGACCCGCGGTCCAGGAACGCTACGGTGCGGTACTCGAAGGTGACCTCGCCGGCGTCGAGCCAGGTGGCGATCTGCGAGTTGTAGGCCTTCTCGAAGTCGGCACAGTGCACGCAGTTCACATCAACGTAGGCCACAATCGGAACCGGCTGGCCGGATTCTGCCGCAGCAATACCCGGAGGAACGGGGGCGTCTTCCTTGGCGTCGGTGGGAGCATCCGGCAGCGAGTTAACGTCAACGCTGAACGGCTCAGCCGGCTCCAGCGAGGTGGTGGATGTCACCGTAATGCCACCGTACTCGTTGGCATTGGCCGGGGATTCTCCGGTCTTTGCCTCCGCTCCGTTGCCGCTGCGCATGGAAGTCATCACGATTAACGCAACGATAACGATCACCGCCACCACTGCAACAACCACGCCCCAGCGAATCAGAAGCTTGTTGCGCCGCTCCTTTTTCTTCTGGGCTTCACGCAGGGCGCGCGCCTGTTCACGCGCAGCAGCAGTGCGATCGGCCTTGCTGGGCTTGGGGTTCCGCTCAGTCATAGTTCCTCATGTCTCTCTCACGCCTGCCCGGTTTTGGGCATGCGGCCGGCAGGCAACAGTTTAGGCCACAGGGGTGTTCACCCTAACTTCCAACGGCCCCGGCAGGCATAAAGTTTCCGGGCTTGGATAGAGTGGCCTAAATACATAAGCCAAACAAGGGGTGCCTATCGTGAACGCTGCTGCCGCTGATTCCGCAGTACAGAATGCCACGGACGGGTATGGCGATTTCGATTTCATCGTAGTTTCCAACCGCCTTCCGGTGGACCGGGTAAAGACGGACGACGGCGAGAGCTGGCGGCGCTCCCCCGGCGGGCTCGTCACTGCGCTGGCACCGGTGATGGCCAAGGCCGACGGCGCATGGGTGGGCTGGCACGGGGCCGCGGATGAAGAGCTGGGCGAGTTTGATCATGACAATATGCACCTGCTGCCGGTGCCGCTGAGCGCCTCCGAAGTAGAGCTCTATTACGAGGGCTTCTCCAACGCCACGCTCTGGCCGCTCTACCACGACGTCATTGCGCCGCCGGAGTTCCACCGCACCTGGTGGGATTCCTACCGGACCGTGAACCGCCGCTTCGCCGACGCCGCCGCCTCCATGGCTGCCAAGGGTGCCACTGTCTGGGTTCAGGACTACCAGCTGCAGCTGGTGCCGCAGATGCTGCGCAAGAACCGCCCGGACCTGAAGATCGGCTTCTTCAACCACATTCCGTTCCCGCCGCTGGAGATTTTTGCCCAGCTGCCCTGGCGCCGCAACATCATCGAGGGTCTCCTCGGAGCTGACCTTATCGGCTTCCAGCGCCCTTCGGATGCCAGCAACTTTCTGCGCTGCGTACGCCGCTTCGCCGGACACACCGTCCGTCAGCAGCAGGTGCACGTCACCAATGAAGACGGCGTGTCCTACGTGTCCCGGGCCGAGTCCTTCCCGATCTCGATCGATGTCGACCAGATCACCGAGCTGGCCAAACGCGAGGACATCATCGAGCGGTCCAAGCAAATCCGCAAGGAACTCGGTGACCCCAAGACCATCCTGCTCGGGGTGGACCGTCTGGATTACACCAAGGGCATCAGCCACCGGCTCAAGGCGTACGGGGAACTCCTGGAAGACGGAAAGCTCAACGTCGCCGACGCTTCCCTGATCCAGGTCGCCAGCCCCAGCCGGGAGCGGGTGGAACAGTACCGGCTGCTGCGCGAAGAGGTTGAGGGCACAGTGGGCCGGATTAACGGCACCTACGACACCATGGGCAACACCGCCATCCGCTACCTGCACCACAGTTACCCCGTGGAGGAAATGGTGGCGCTGTACCTTGCCGCCGATGTCATGCTCGTGACTGCGCTGCGCGACGGGATGAATCTGGTGGCCAAGGAGTATGTGGCCGCCCGCATCAACAACACCGGTGCGCTGGTGCTGAGCGAATTTGCCGGCGCAGCGGACCAGCTGCGCCAGGCGGTCCTCATGAATCCGCACGACATCGATGGGGTCAAGGATTCCATCCTGACGGCGATCAATATGCCGGACCGGGAGGCCCAGCGCCGGATGCGCCTGATGCGGCGGCAGGTCCTGCAGAACGACGTCGAACGCTGGTCAAAGAATTTCCTCAGCGCCCTGCAGCAGGGAGAAAGCGAGACAGCCCGGTGAACAGCCTTCCCGAGGACCTGACACAGGCGCTGGCACGTGTGGCGGACACGGAAACGCTGCTGGTGGCCCTGGACTTTGACGGTACGCTCGCACCCCTGGTGGAGCACGCCGACGACGCCCGGCCGCTGCCGGCATCGGCGGCGGCGGTGGCTGCGTTGGGAGAACTGCCGGATACTTTCACTGCCCTGATCTCCGGACGCGCCCTGGACAGCCTGCGCCGGACCGCCTCACCTGGTCCGGAAACCCTGCTGATCGGCAGCCACGGCGCAGAGGCGTGGACCGGACCCAACGCGGAACCGCTGCGTTTGACGCCGGAGCAGGCCAGCCTGCTGGTGCGGGCACGCGAAGCCGTGGATAAGGTGACCGCGTCCCACCCGGGGACCTGGCTGGAGACAAAGCCGGCCGGCGTCGTACTCCACACCCGCAGCGCTCCGGATGATGTCGCCTCAGCCGCAACCGATGCGGCCCGACGGAAGCTTGGCGCCTTGGACGGCGTGCAGCTCACGGACGGCAAGCGGGTCTTGGAAGCCTCAGTTGTCCACACCAACAAAGGTGAAGGAATCCGCGCCCTGCGCGAAATCACCGGCGCCACCGCAGTGTTGTTCGCCGGTGATGACGTCACCGATGAACACGGCTTTGCCGCTCTGGAGCCCGGAGACATGGCTATCAAAATTGGTCCCGGGGAGACCCGCGCCCCCTTCCGGGTGGACTCCCCTGCCGGCTTCAGCCTGGTCCTGGCGCACCTGCTGGAACTGCGCCGTGCGCACAAATGATGCGCCGGGGAGCGGGTATGGCATACTGACCCTGTGACCGCGGCCACAACCGCTGCCACCGGCTTTACAACTACATAAGCACTTCACAACGGATCGTCGGGCACGTACCTGCCCGTGAAGGAGAAATATCATGGCAACGGTAACGTTTGACCAGGCCACCCGCCTGTACCCGGGCACTGACCGGCCGGCAGTGGACAACCTCAGCCTGGAGATCGCCGACGGCGAGTTCCTGGTTCTCGTTGGTCCTTCCGGCTGCGGAAAGTCGACCTCCCTGCGTATGCTCGCCGGACTCGAAGACGTGAACTCCGGCCGCATCCTTATCGGTGACCGCGATGTCACTGATGTGCCGCCCAAAGACCGTGACATTGCCATGGTTTTCCAGAATTACGCCCTCTATCCCCACATGTCCGTCGCGGACAACATGGGTTTTGCGCTGAAGATCGCCGGCGTCGGCAAGGAAGAGCGGATGGAACGCGTCCGCGAGGCCGCCAAGCTGCTGGACCTTGAGGATTACCTGGACCGCAAGCCCAAGGCCCTCTCCGGCGGTCAGCGTCAGCGTGTCGCCATGGGCCGCGCGATCGTCCGTAACCCCCAGGTCTTCCTGATGGATGAGCCGCTGTCCAACCTGGACGCGAAGCTGCGCGTGCAGACCCGCACCCAGATTGCATCGCTGACCCGCCGCCTGGGCGTCACCACCGTCTACGTCACCCATGACCAGGTTGAGGCCATGACCATGGGCGACCGCGTTGCGGTACTCAAGGACGGGATCCTGCAGCAGGTGGACACCCCGCGCAATCTGTACGATCACCCCAGGAACGTCTTTGTCGCCGGCTTCATCGGTTCCCCGGCCATGAACCTGCTGGAACTGCCCGTGGTGGACGGCGGCGTCGCTTTCGGCGGTGCCATCTACCCGGTGGCGAGCTCCGTGCTGGGGGCAGCGGCTGGCAACACAGTCACCCTCGGCGTCCGCCCGGAGGACCTGGAAATCGTGGATTCCTCCGGCGCCGGACTCAAGGTGGAGGTTGACGTGGTGGAAGAGCTCGGTGCCGATGCCTACGTCTACGGCCACACCACGCTGGACGGCACGGACCGCGACATGGTGGTTCGGGTCGACGGGCGCCGTCCTCCGATGAAGGGCGACACCCTCTACGTCCGTCCGCAGCAGGGCCATGTGCACCTCTTCGACACCAGCAACGGTGAACGGCTGGCGGATCAGGCCTAACACCCGGCCAATATGCGGTGGCCCCTGCGACTGTTCTAGACTCGTATCGGGGGGCCACCGCATATCTGTTTAACAACATCTCCGTTCCAGCAGGACGTTCGATAAAGGCGTGTGCTTATGACCGAACCCGCAGGCGCCAATTGGCGTGATGAACCAACAGACTGGGAACAGCAGGGAAAACTGCCCCGGACCCGTCCCTCAGTACCTCAAAAGGCACTCGCGTCCCTGAACATCACAGCTGCCTCGATGGATCCCGGACTGTTGGACCTGCCGTGGCATCTGCCGCTTGAAGAATGGCCTAAGGACAACCTTGCGGCGCTTCCGCGCGGCATCTCCCGCCACGTGGTGCGCTTCGCCCGAATGGGCGACTCACTGATCGCGATCAAGGAAACCAGCGAGCATGTAGCCCGCCAGGAATACCACATGCTGCGCAAGCTCCGGCGGCTCAACGTCCCCAGTGTGGAACCGGTGGCGGTTATCACCGGACGCTACGATGCGGACGGCCAGGATCTGCAGCCCGTTCTCGTGACCAAGCATCTGCGCTTTTCGCTGCCGTACCGTGCGGTCTTTTCCCAGACGCTGCGCCAGGTCACGCTCACGCGCCTCATTGATGCCCAGGCTCTGCTGCTGGTCCGGCTGCACCTGGCAGGGTTCTACTGGGGTGATGTCTCACTCTCCAACACCCTCTTCCGGCGGGATGCAGGAGCGTTCGCCGCCTACCTCGTGGATGCCGAAACCGGTGAGCTTTATCCAGAGCTCTCCCGGGGCCAGCGCGAATATGATCTGGAAATTGCCCGCGTGAACATTGCCGGGGAACTGATGGACCTCGCAGAGGGCGGGCTGATTGAAGACAGCGTGGATCCGCTCGACACCAGCGAGCGCATCATGAAGAGCTACCGGAACCTCTGGGCAGAACTCACGGAGAAGGAATCCTTCGAACTTGGCGAACGCTGGCGGGTCAACGCCCGGATCCGCCGCCTGAATGAGCTGGGCTTCGACGTCGACGAACTCACCATCAACACCACTGCCGACGGCAGCCAGGTGCAGCTCCAGCCTAAAGTCGTCGACGCCGGCCACCACCAGCGGCGCCTGCTGCGCCTGACCGGCCTTGATGCCCAGGAAAACCAGGCCCGCCGCCTGCTCAATGACATGGATTCCTACCGGGCGGACAACCATCCGGAGCTGGACGAGGAACTCAGCGCGCATCTGTGGGTCACCCAGGTCTTTGAACCCATAGTGAAATCCGTGCCCCGGGAACTGGGCAGCAAACTGGAACAGGCCGAGGTTGTGCATGAGGTGCTCGAACACCGGTGGTACATGTCGGAAAAGGAGAACCGCAACGTCCCCATGGCGGAGGCTGTGCAGTCCTATCTGAACACTGTGCTCCGCCACCGCCGGGATGAGGCAGCCATTTTGCTGTCCACCGACACCAGGACCATGAACATCCTGGAGTCCGGCGGCGCACCGGAATAATGCCGGACGGCACCCGCGCGGCGTCATTGCGGCCTGTGGTGCACTTCATGGCAGCGGCCGCAGCTGTTGCGTTTAATGGTGTCGATGGAACTGATTAAGAAACTTCCTGAGACAGGAGGATCCGCCCGCAACATGTCTGCATCAGCAGTTTCCGCATTCCAGGGAGGTTCGCTTCAGACTGTCCCCGTCCATGACGGCCAGCCCGGAAGCGAATGGTGGCGTTCTTCGGTGATCTACCAGATCTATCCGCGGTCCTTCCGGGATCTCCGCGGTGACGGGGTAGGCGACCTGCCTGGCATCACCGCAGAAATCCCGGCCCTGGCCGACCTGGCAATCGATGCCATCTGGCTCTCGCCCTTCTACCGGTCCCCTCAAAAAGATGCCGGCTACGACGTCGCCGACTACTGCTCCGTTGACCCCATCTTCGGCACCCTGGAAGATTTCGACGCCTTGGTGGCCAAGGCCCATGAATACGGCATCAAGGTCATCGTGGACTTGGTGCCCAACCACTGCTCCGACCGGCATCCCCTCTTTCAGGCGGCACTCGCCGCGGAGCCCGGGTCTCCCGAGCGCGAGATGTTCATCTTCCGGGACGGAACCGGTGAAAACGGTGAAAATCCGCCAAACAACTGGGAATCCCACTTCGGCGGACCGGCCTGGACCCGGGTCACGAACCCGGACGGAACCCCCGGCCAGTGGTACCTGCATCTTTTCGACACCTCCCAACCGGACTTTAACTGGGACAACCCTGCCGTCCGGGAGGAGTTCGAGCGCATCCTGCGGTTCTGGCTGGACCGCGGCGTGGGCGGCTTCCGGGTGGATGTGGCGCATGCGCTGATCAAGAAGTCCGGGCTGCCCGACTGGGGAGGAAAGGCCGACGGCGCTTCCTCCGAAGGTTTTCCCGGATACGACGCACCCATGTTTGGCCAGCCGGGCATCCACGACATCTTCCGTTCGTGGCGCAAGCTGCTGGACGAATACGACGGTGACCGTGTCCTGTGCGCCGAGGCCAACGTTGACCCGCTGGACCGGCTAACGGACTGGGTACGCTCCGACGAAATGCAGCAGGCCTTCAACTTCGCTTATCTGACCCATCCCTGGAGCCCTGAGAAGCTGCGGGAGATCATTGATTCCTCGCTGCGGGCTTTTGACAAGGTGGGCGCTCCAACTACGTGGGTGCTGTCCAACCACGACGTCGTCCGCCATGTGTCCCGCTTCGGCCTGGAGGCCAACAATCTGCGCAGCGGCGACGGCATCGGCCCCAATGACACCCAGCCGCATTATCAGCTGGGTGCTGCGCGGGCCCGGGCGGCCACCATGCTGATGCTGGCACTGCCCGGCGGCGTGTACCTGTACCAGGGCGAGGAGCTCGGTCTCCCGGACCACACCCTGATGCCCGACGAGTACCGGCAGGACCCCACCTATCACCGCACGGCAGGGGTTCGGGTGGGACGCGACGGCAGCCGCGTACCTTTGCCCTGGCGGGTGAATGAACCGTCCTTCGGGTTCAGCTCCACGGGCAAAACCTGGCTTCCGCAGCCGGGCTACTGGGGCCGGCATTCACGCGACATCCAGCGCAGGGACGAATTCTCGACGCTGAACATGTACCGCATGGCACTGGAAATCCGGCGGGAACTGGCACTGGGCGCCGGTTCCCTCGCATGGTGGCCGGAGCACGATGCCGAAGGCCTCGTCGCCTTTGTCAACGGAAACGTTCTGGTTGCCATGAACATGGGAGACAACCCCATCCAGCTGCCGGAACTTCCGGTGCTTGCCATGAGCTCGGCCTCCGCAATGGAAGGAACCAAAATCCGTCCGAACAGCACAGTGTGGCTTCGTCTTCCCTAGGGTACTGCTGAGAGCACCGGGCGGCTTTCCAGTGCCGCCCGGTGTCCTCAGCGGGCGAGGATCGCTTTCCCGGGGTTGAGGATCCCGGCAGGGTCGAAGACCGACTTGATCCTGCGCTGCAGTTCCAGGACTTCTTCCTGCTGCTCCTGCGCCAGCCAGCGGAGCTTGAACTGGCCCACCCCGTGTTCCCCGGTGATCGTTCCACCCATCGTCAGCGCGAGGGCAATGGATTCATCGAGGGCCGCGTCCAGCCGTTGCAGGCCGGCGCGGCCCTCCGTTTTGTCCACCCAGAAGGTGGGATGCAGATTTCCGTCTCCCGCATGTGCCACCACTTTCAGCCGAACCTTACGCTCGCGCGCCATCCGGTTCAGTTCGGCAATATAGGAGACCAGCCGGGAGCGCGGCACCGCAACGTCCTCTCCTACCCGGTGCTCGGTGTGGACGGCGTCTCCGCGGCTGTGCCGGCGAAGGTCCACCAGTTCCAGTGCCTCAACAGATCCCTCCATACTGACCTCCCCGCCCAGCTCCCCCAGGACCGACCGCACGACATCGGCCTCGGCTGCGGCGCCGTAACCGTCCGTCTGAATGAGGAGCAGGGCTGCACCACGGGAACGCAGGTTGGAGCCGTGGGCAGTGTCCAGCGCCACCATGGTCTCGGCATCGAGCAGTTCCATGATGGCCGGCTGGACCCGGGCGCGGCCCACCGCCAGCACCCCGGCAGCGGCGCTTTCAATGTTTGGGAAGAATCCGGCAACAGTGCAGACATCCACGGGGAGATAGCGCAGCCGCACGGTTATTCCCACCACTACTCCCAGCGTCCCCTCGGAGCCGGTAAAGAGACCGGTCAGGTCATATCCAGCCACCCCCTTGAACGTTTGCCGACCCGTAGTGACGAGCGTTCCGTCGGCAAGCACGACGTCGAGGGACAGGACGGAGTCCCGTGTCACCCCGTATTTGGCGCAGCGCAGTCCGCCGGCGTTGGTGGCGACGTTTCCTCCGATGGTGGATATCCGGTAGCTGGCGGGATCGGGAGCGTACATGAGCCCGAATTCGGCTGCAGCGGCGTTGAGATCCGCGTTGATGACCCCCGGCTCCACGACGGCGAGTTCATCCTCCGGCCGAATCTCGATGATTTTGTTCATCCGCTCCAGGCTAAGGATGATGCACCCGGCCGTGGCATGCGCACCTCCGGACACACCAGTCCCGGCACCGCGGGGAACCACTGCAGTGCCGCTAAGCGACGCCCAGCGCAGAATCTCCTGGACCTGGCCAACGGACTCCGCCCACACCACCGCCAACGGATTGATGTACTCCAGGACCGGACCCTGATCGCTTCCATAGGCTGCCAGCGTCTGGGGCGCGGTGTCGATCTCAATCCCGGGCAGCGAGCGAGTGAGGTCCAGAAGGGTAACGGCTGTCATACGAGGATGCTACCGGGCACCCATGAAGCGGGCGTAACGATCCATAACCTGCGGCCAGAATGCGGCGAATTCTTGGTGGGTCTCCACCGGATCCGCCACCATGTCCAAGCCGGAATGGGTGACTGAGACCAGGGTGCCTGCTTCATCTGCTGGTGCGAAGCTTATCGTCACCGTGGTTGGGGTCTGCGGGCTGTGCCGCACCCTCCAGCCCAAAAGCAGCTGAGCGTCCTGCACTCTTTCAGCCACCGTCGCCCACACGGCGGACTCTCCCGCCGGCCCGGTTTCCGTCAGAGCATCCGCTTCGAACTCCGGATGTGTGCCCTCCCCGAATTGTGTGTGCTCCTCCGGCCACCACAGGTGCACGTATTCAGTGAAACCGTTAAATGCCTCGTGCAACTCGCGCGGGACTGTCCGTTCCACGACGATGTCCGGCAGGAAAACTGGTTCCTGCGCCGGCTCGGGCTGCCCGGCGTGTGAAAAAAGGGAGGAGTTCATTCTCCAAGCCTAGCCCGGGGCCCGGCTGCCTGCGGGCGGGCAAGCGGCCCAGCCGGGTGAGGCGGTTGTGCTGGTTAAACAGTTGAGGCCCGTACCACACGGTACGGG
>NZ_JASDDG010000013.1 GCF_030407495.1 Arthrobacter sp. APC 3897
GCGCCGCCGGCCAGCAAAAAGCCCGCCCCCTGATGCGGGGAGCGGGCTATGCGGTTTCTGGCCGAAAATTTCTAGGCGCTGGGCTTTTCGTCGTCGTTCTTCTTGTTCCCGGCCTGCTTTTCACGCTCGCGGAGTTCAGCCTCACGGCGCTTGAGTTCTGCTTCCTTCTCCTGCTGCCGACGGCGGATGGCCAGGTTGCGCAGGAACTCCGGATCGTCGTCGGGAGCGGTGGGACGGCGAGGCTTCCGGTTCTTCGGCTCCGGACCGCTCATCGGGCGGCCAAACAGGAACCACAGGAGCGCGCCAAGCACCGGCAGCAGCACGATCGTGAAGATCCATGCAGTCTTGGAGATGCTGCGCACATCCTGCGCCCGCGACATGATGCAGTCGATGATGGCGTAAATAATGACGGCGGCGACAATGATGACACCGAAAAGCACGAGGCGAGGCATGAATCAATTGTAGGGGAGCCTTCCTGACCTTCAGCTGTGAGTTCCGTGCCGGGCGGGTCGCCGCGGCCGTCGAACCGGCTGCGAAGAAGCCACGGGGAGGAACAGCCACTAGAATGGCTGTGTGGCTTTCTGGAAATTTACCGCTCTCCGCCTTGGTTTGGTGGCCCTCTTCTTTGCAGCATGTGTCTGGCTCGGGCTGGGCCTGGTGCTCTCAGCGATCGTCGGTGCCATCCTCGCGTGGTGCGTGACGTACCTGTTCTTCCGCGACATGCGCGACGCCGCCGCACGCACCGTGCAGCAGCGTTTCCATGGCAACAACCCCCGGACCACCAACCGGGTTGAACGCGACGACGCCGGCGCCGAGGACAGCCTGCTGGACAAGCACCCGGACGTGCAGATTAACTCCGACCGCCGTCCGCGCAGCGAGTCCTGAGCAGCATTCCCGGTAATTCCCGGCAGCGTCCCGGGGAAGGCCCCTAAGCCAGCATCCTGGTGAGGACCAGGCCGAGGCTGTACAGCAGGGCGAAGCCGAGGTTGATCAGCCCGGTCTGCTGCAGGACCGGGATCAGGCTCCTGCGCTTCCTGCCCTTGAGCATCAGCCAGCTGGGCATCAGGCAGGCCGGAATCAGCAGCAGCACCAGCAGCACCCAGGGGTAGTCGGCGGCGAGGAACAACGGCAGCAGGATGGCCACTGCCAGCATCATGACGTAGCTGATGCGGGCGGCCTCATCTCCGAGCCGTACAGCCAGGGTCCGCTTTCCGACCTCGCGGTCGGTGGGGATGTCCCGGACATTGTTGGCCATCAGCAGCGCCATCGCGATCAACCCGGTGCCAACTGCACCGATGAGCGCGGGCAGGCTGACCTGTCCCGCCTGTGTATAGGTGGTGCCAAGGGTTGCCACCAGGCCAAAGAAGACAAACACGAACAGATCGCCCAGACCCCTGTAACCGTAGGGGTTTCGGCCTCCGGTGTAACCCCAGGCGGCCGCCACGCAGCCTACCCCCACCAGGATCAGGAACCAGGCAGAGGACAGGACCACCAGCGCCAGCCCGGCAACCATGGCGGCGCCAAAACAGGCGAAGGCCGCGTACTTGACCTGCTTGGCCGGTGCGGCGCCGGATCCGGTCAACCGCAGCGGACCCACACGGTTGTCATCGGTTCCCCGGATGCCGTCGGAGTAATCATTGGCGTAATTCACGCCCATCTGCAGCAGAATGGCCACCAGAGCGGCGAGCACGGCGTTCAGCGGTTTGAACGACTCCAGGTCATAGGCTGCGGCCGTTCCGATAATGACCGGCGCAACCGCCATCGGCAGGGTCCGGGGGCGGGCTCCTTCTAACCACTGCGCGGCTGTAGCCACAATCAACATCCTCTTGTTCTAGTGATGGTTCTCAACGTTCTATTGTGCCGCGCGGTTCTGTTGTGCCGTTCGCCCGGACCTCCGCCGGGACGGCGCCGGCGGCACCTTCAGGGGTGCGTGTGCCCGGCGGCCGCCAGCAGCCGGCGAATCCCCAACCGGTCAGTCTTGCCGTTGGCCAGCAGCGGCAGGGCCTCCAGCAGAAGAACCACCTTGGGCACAGCGGGTTTCCCCAGCGCCGAGCGGACCGCACCGCGGACCTTCTCCGGGTCCACGGAGCCGACGACGGCGGCGCCCACCACGCTGCCCCACTCAGGGCTGTCCAAGCCCAGCACCACGGCCTCGGACACCTCGGGGAGCTGTTCGATGGCGGCACCGACAGCCGCGGCGGAAATTTTGATCCCGCCGCTGACGATGACGTCATCCAGTCTTCCGGAGACGGCGACCCGGCCGTCCCGCACGTCGCCCGTGTCATCGGTGCGGTACCAGCGCTTGCCGGAGTTGAACCGGAAGCGTTCCGCGGTCAGTTCCGGCTGTCCCATGTACCCGTCGGCCAGGACGTCGCCGGCAATCCAGAGCGCACCGGATTCCACTGCGACATCGACGCCGGGCAGCGGAACGCCGTCGTACACACAGCCGCCGCAGGTTTCGCTCATGCCGTAGGTGGTCACGACGTTCAGGCCCTGGGCAGCGGCGTCGGCGAGCAACGCGGCGCCGGCCGGTGCCCCGCCAAGCAGGATGGCGTTGAACCGGCGCAGGACGCGCAGGGTCTCCGGCTCCGGGTTGGTCAGCAGCCGGTGCAGCTGGGTGGGCACCAGGGAAGTGAACCGGTTGCGGTCAGTCATTTGTTCGGCAGCCTGCGTGAAGCGGGCAGCGCTGAAAGATCCGGAGGTGTCCATGAACACCGGATGGGTCCCTGCATACAGGGACCGGATCAAAACCTGGACACCGGCGATGTAGTGCGCCGGCAGAGCCATCAGCCACTGGCCGTCCGCCCGCAGCGCCATGGCGGTCGCCATGGAAGAGGCAGCCAGGGCATCGGTGCTGAGCATCGTCTGCTTGGGGGTTCCGGTGGACCCGGAGGTGCTGATCACCAGTGCGATGTCATCGTTGGGCAGTTCCCCGGAGAACGTCTGGTTCGGGTCCGCGTGCGGAGCGACCGCCGGACCTTCGCCGGCGAGGGCGTCCGCCAGCGGTGCCAGCAGCGCCTCGGCATTGAACCCGGCGGGAGTATGGACGGTCAGCAATTCCATGGCGGCAGCCTAGAAGTAGTAGGGGAAGGAGGACCAGTCGGGGTCCCGTTTTTCCAGGAAGGCTTCCTTGCCCTCCACCGCCTCATCCGTCATGTAGGCCAGCCGTGTCGCTTCGCCGGCGAAGACCTGCTGGCCGGCCAGACCGTCATCAGCCAGGTTAAACGCGAACTTGAGCATCCGGATGGCCTGCGGTGACTGCCGGGCAATGTCTGCGGCGTATTCCAGCGCCACCTTCTCCAGATTCCCGTGATCCACCGCCTCGTTTACCGCTCCCATGGCAACCATGTCCTCGGCGGAGTATTCCCGGGCGAGGAAGAAGATCTCGCGGGCCTTTTTCT
Source organism: Arthrobacter sp. APC 3897 (assembly GCF_030407495.1). Taxonomy (GTDB): domain Bacteria; phylum Actinomycetota; class Actinomycetes; order Actinomycetales; family Micrococcaceae; genus Arthrobacter_B. The sequence goes on from NZ_JASDDG010000013.1 coordinate 3,402, forward strand.
GGCCAATCTGCCGGGCCAGCAGCGCCGAACCGTAGCCGGCGTCGAAACTGCCCACGGTGGCGTCCGTCTGCTTGAATTTGCCGTGCTGGCGGGAGGCGATGGTGAGGTCGGAGACCACGTGCAGGCTGTGCCCGCCGCCGGCCGCCCAGCCGTTGACGACACTGATGACCACCTTGGGCATGGTGCGTATCAGGCGCTGCACTTCCAGGATGTGGAGCCGGCCGGCGCGGGCAGGATCGATGGTTTCCCGGGTCTCACCCTCGGCATACCGGTAGCCGTCCCGGCCGCGGATCCGCTGGTCTCCGCCGGAGCAGAAGGAGTGCCCGCCGTCCTTGGGGGAGGGCCCGTTGCCGGTGAGCAGCACGGTGGCAACGTCGGGGGTCATCCGGGCATGGTCCATGGCACGGTAAAGCTCGTCCACGGTGCCGGGGCGGAACGCGTTGCGGACCTCCGGACGGTTGAACGCAATGCGCACGGTGGGCAGGTCACGCACAATCCCGCCGTCGGCAGAGCGCTCCACGTGGCGGTGGTAGGTCATGTCCTGCAGGTCCTCAAACCCGGAGACAAGACGCCACTGCTGCGGGTCGAAAATATCGGACACCTGTTCAGGAAGATCTGTGCTCACAGTTCCGAGTTTATCGCTCCATCACAAACCCGCTGTGCGCAACCCGGCGCGGGCCCGCACCGGGGTGCGCCGGGCCGTCCAGTCTGCCGGGTAAGGCGGGTATTTGGGGCAGCGGGCCTGTCCAGCACATCCGCACTGTCCTAGCGTTGGGTTCATGGCTGGCTCCGCTCCGGGGATCGATGGCCCGGCAACAGAAGCAATGCTCAAGCTCGGCAGGTTTTTTACCCGCTGGGATGAGACCGACGACGGCCGTGCCGTGTTCCGGGAGGGCGGCCGCAAGGGCGATTCCTTCTATCGGAACCGCTGGAGCCACGACAAGGTGGTGCGCTCCACCCACGGAGTTAACTGCACCGGATCCTGCTCCTGGAAGGTCTACGTCAAAGACGGGATCATCACCTGGGAGGCCCAGGAAACGGACTATCCCACGGTGGGCCCGGACCGCCCGGAATACGAACCCCGCGGCTGCCCGCGGGGCGCCGCGTTCTCCTGGTACACCTATTCGCCCACCCGGGTCCGCTATCCGTACATCCGCGGGGTGCTCCTGGAAATGTACCGGGAGGCGAAGAGGAACACCGGAGACCCGGTGCTCGCCTGGGAGCAGATCGTCAATGACCCTGAACGCCGGCGCACCTATCAGCAGGCCCGCGGCAAGGGCGGGCTGGCCCGGTCCACCTGGGCTGAGGCCCTGGAAATGACCGCCGCCGCCCACGTCTCCACGGTCAAGAACTACGGTCCGGACCGCTGCACGGGGTTTTCACCCATTCCCGCCATGTCCATGGTCTCCCACGCCGCCGGTGCGCGCTTCATCAACCTCATCGGCGGGGTGATGAACAGTTTCTACGACTGGTACGCGGACCTGCCGGTGGCCAGCCCGCAGGTTTTCGGTGACCAGACGGACGTTCCCGAATCGGGGGACTGGTGGGATGCCACCTACCTCATGATGTGGGGGTCCAATATCCCCGTGACCCGTACTCCCGACGCGCACTGGATGGTGGAAGGGCGGTACCGCGGCACCAAAGTGGTCTCGGTCAGCCCTGACTATGCGGACAACACCAAATTTGCCGACGAATGGCTGCCCGCGCAGGCCGGGTCCGACGGCGCGCTCGCCATGGCAATGGGCCACGTCATTCTCAAGGAGAATTTCGTGGACCGTAGGGTTCCGTTCTTTGAGGACTATGTCCGCCAGTTCACGGATCTTCCCTTCCTTGTCAGCATCAATACCCGCACCGACGGTTCCGTGGTGCCCGGCAAGTTTCTCACCGCAGCCGACCTCGGTCCCGCGGAAGCCGGTGCTGCGGACGCGGCCTTCAAGACGGTGCTGCTGGACCGTGACGCCGGTACCCCGGTAGTGCCCAACGGCTCAGTGGGGTTCCGCTACAACGACGCCGACGCCGGCAAATGGAACCTGGACCTGCAGGGCGTGGTTCCGGCGCTGTCCATCGCCGATGCGCCGGCATGGCAGGGCGAAACCAGCCGGGTGGACCTGCCGGCGTTCACCGATCCGAGCGGTATCGGCTCCGTCCTGCGCCGAGGCGTCCCCGTCATGACGGTGGCCGGCCGCACGGTGACCACCGTGTTTGACCTGATGCTCGCCCAGTACGGTGTGGGCCGGGACGGTCTGCCCGGGGAATGGGCCGCCGGATATGACGACGCCGAAACCCCCTACACTCCTGCCTGGCAGCAGGAAGTTACCAACGTTTCACCTGACGCCGTGATCCGCACCGCCCGGGAGTTCGCCGCCAACGCCGAGAAGTCCAAGGGCCGCTCCATGATCATCCTCGGGGCCGGAATCTGCCAGTGGTATCACGGTGACGTCACATACCGGGCCATCCTGGCGATGCTCATGCTCACCGGCTGCGAGGGACGCAACGGCGGCGGCTGGGCCCACTACGTGGGCCAGGAGAAATGCCGGCCGATCACGGGATGGGCGGCAATGGCCTCGGCCGGTGACTGGAACCGGCCGCCGCGGTTTATGATCGGCACCGCTTTTTGGTACATGCACACCGACCAGTTCCGCTCCGACGGGTACTCCTCCGACTCCATGCAGTCGCCGCTGGCGCAGGGGCATCTGCGCGGCCTGCACACCGCAGATGTGATCGCCAAGTCCACCCGCATGGGCTGGATGCCGTTCTTCCCCCAGTTCGACAAGAAGAACTCCCTCGATGTGGCCGACGAGGCGGCGGCGGGGGTTGCCCGCGGCGAAGCCAGGGACGAAGCGTCCTGGGTGGCCGGCCGGCTCAAGGACGGCAGGCTGCGGTTCGCCGTCGAAGACGTCGATGCCCCGGAAAACTGGCCGCGGACCCTGGTCCTGTGGCGTTCCAACCTGCTGGGCTCCTCGGCCAAGGGCGAGGAGTACTTCCAGAAACACCTCCTGGGCACCCTGAACAACGTCATGGGGGCCGATCACGGCGAGTCCCGGCCCGCCGACGTCGTCTGGCATGAAAACGCACCGCAGGGGAAGCTGGACCTCCTGGTCTCCGCAGATTTCCGGATGACCAGCTCCACGCTGCTCTCCGACGTCGTCTTCCCGGCCGCCACCTGGTACGAGAAATATGACCTCTCCTCCACCGACATGCACCCGTACGTGCACGCCTTCACCCCCGCTATTGCACCGCCGTGGGAAGCCAAGACGGACTATGACCTGTTCCGGCTGCTCTCCGAGGAGTTCTCGCGGCAGGCAACGGTCCATCTGGGAGTGCGCAAGGACATGGTGGCCACGGCGCTAACCCATGACACCCCCGGTGAAATTGCCCAGCCGGGCGGGCACGCCCCGGACTGGAAAGGCACGGATATCCCGGCAATTCCGGGTAAGAACCTGCCTTCCCTGGCCGTGGTGGAGCGGGACTACACGGCTGTCGGCGAGAAATTCGTTGCCGTCGGGCCGCTCGCGGACAAACTGGGCCTCACCACCAAGTTCGTGAAATACGACGTGACCAAGCCGCTGGAGGAACTCGCCCGGAAGCACGGAGTCTTTGACCGCGGGGCGGCGGCGGGACGCCCTGCCGTGGACACCGACGCACGGATGGCAGAGGCCATCCTCCTGCTCTCCGGTACCACCAACGGGGAACTGGCGGTGCAGGGTTTCAAGACGCTGGAGAAGCGGACGGGCACCCGGCTGGCTGATCTGGCCGAGGGTGCGGAAGACAAGAAGATCACCTTCCGCGATACCCAGGACCGGCCGACGCCGGTGATCACCTCGCCGGAATGGTCCGGCTCGGAAACCGGTGGCCGGCGCTACGCCCCGTTCACCATCAACATCGAACGGCTTAAGCCTTTCCACACACTGACCGGACGGATGCACTTCTTCCTTGACCATGACTGGATGCAGGACATGGGGGAGGCGCTGCCGATCTACCGGCCTCCGCTGGATATGCACCGGTTGTTCGGGGAACCGCAGCTGGGTACCCGCGGGGATCTGTCCGTGGCAGTGCGGTACCTGACCCCGCACAACAAATGGTCCATCCACTCCGAGTACCAGGACAACCTGCTGATGCTCTCCCTCTCCCGGGGAGGCACCGCCGTCTGGATGAGTACGCAGGACGCCGCGCTGATAGAGGTCAATGACAACGACTGGGTGGAGTGCATCTCCAACAACGGGGTCCTGGTGGGCCGGGCCATTGTGTCCAGCCGAATGCCGGCCGGGGTCATTTACGTCCACCACGCGCAGGAGCGCATCATCGACGTGCCCAAGTCGGAGGCGACCGGCAGGCGCGGCGGCATCCACAATTCGGTGACCCGCATCCTGGTCAAACCCACCCATATGATCGGCGGCTACGCGCAGCTGTCCTGGGCCTTCAACTATCTGGGCCCCACCGGCAACCAGCGCGACATTGTCTCCGTTGTCCGCAAACGTTCCCAGGAGGTGGCGTACTGATGCGCATCATGGCCCAAACAGCAATGGTGATGGCGCTGGACAAGTGCATCGGCTGCCACACCTGTTCCGTGACCTGCAAACAGGCCTGGACCAACCGGGCGGGGACCGAATACGTCTGGTTCAACAACGTGGAAACCCGCCCCGGGCAGGGGTATCCGCGCCGGTATGAGGACCAGGAGAAGTGGAAGGGCGGCTGGGAGCTGAACAGCCGCGGCAAGCTCAAGCTGAAAGCGGGCGGCCGGCTGGCCAAGCTCTTTGGCATCTTCGCCAGCCCTGTCCAGCCCGAGCTTGACGACTACTACGAGCCGTGGACCTACGACTACGAGAACCTCATCAACGCCCCGGCAGGCAATGATTTCCCCGTGGCGAAGCCCAAGTCGCTGATCACCGGACAGGACATGAAAATCCAGTGGTCGGCCAACTGGGATGACGATCTCGGCGGTTCGGCCCGCACGGAGCTCAGTGATCCGGTGCTGGAGAAGATGCGCCGCGAGGCCGAGGAGAAGGTGAAGCTGGAATTTGATTCCACCTTCATGTTCTATCTGCCCCGGATCTGCGAGCACTGCCTCAATCCGTCCTGCATGGCGTCCTGTCCGTCCGGAGCCATTTATAAGCGGGAAGAGGACGGCATTGTGCTGGTGGACCAGGACCGCTGCCGCGGCTGGCGGCAGTGCGTGACCGGTTGCCCGTACAAGAAGATGTACTTCAACCACCGCTCCGGCAAGGCCGAGAAATGCACCTTCTGCTATCCCCGCATCGAGGTGGGCCTGCCCACCGTGTGCGCCGAGACCTGCGTGGGCCGGCTGCGGTACATCGGCATTTTCCTGTACGACGCCGACCGGGTAACCGCCGCCGCATCCGTGCCGGATGAAAAGGACCTCTACGAGGCCCAGCTGGATTTGATGATGGATCCCAATGATCCGGAGGTGATTGCCGCGGCGCGGGCTGAAGGCATCCCGGAGGACTGGCTGGAGGCCGCCCGGCGCTCACCGGTGTACGCGCTGGCCAAGACCTTCCGGGTGGCCCTGCCGCTGCATCCGGAGTACCGCACCATGCCCATGGTCTGGTATGTGCCGCCGCTGTCCCCGATCGTGGATGTGCTGAATGAGCAGGGGCACGACGGCGAGAGCGCGGACAATCTCTTCGGCGCCATCGACGCGCTGCGGATCCCGGTGGAGTATCTGGCCGAGCTGTTCACCGCGGGTGACACGGATCTGGTCACGGGCGTCCTGCGCAAGCTCGCAGCGATGCGCGCCTACATGCGGAATATCACCCTTGGTGATGCCCCTGATGAGCAGGTTGCAGCAGACGTGGGAATGACCGGCGAACAGATAACGGCCATGTACCGGCTGATGGCCATCGCCAAGTATGAGGAGCGCTACGTCATTCCCAGCGCCCATCTCGAGGACGCCCACAACCTGGAGGAAATCGGTTGTTCGCTGGATGTCGAGGGCGGCCCCGGTATGGGGCAGACCGGTGTCTTCGGTGAAGCCTCAGGCAAGCCGATGCCGGTGGCAGTGGAGAACTTCGCCGCGCTGCAGGCCCGCCAGCGCGGGGATGACCCGACAGGCAACGGTGACCTGGGCGGCCGCGTGAACCTGTTGAACTGGGACGGACGCGGATCACCCAAGGGGCTGTTTCCGGCTGACGGCAACCGCGGTGAGCCCGGGACCACGGGCGGCACGCAGCCCGGGGACAGCGGGTCCGGCCTGGGAGCAGGCTATGACCAGGCCGAAGGCGACGGTCCGGACCGGCAGGGAGGTGACCGGTGAGCCTGCTGGAGAAGCTGCTCGGCAAACCCGGCAGGGGCACCGTTGAGCCGGAACCGTACAAGGACGCCAACCCCAGCCGAAGCGCCGTTGTCCGGCAGGTCTGCGGCCTGCTGCTGGAGTATCCGGACCAGGAACTGGTGGATCTGGTGCCCTCCATGCGGGCGGCGCTCGCGGAGGCCGGCGCGGATGCCGAACCCCTGGAAGAACTGTTTTCCCGGCTCACCACCGAACGCCTGCCCGAGGTGCAGGCAGACTATGTCCAGGAATTCGATCTGTCCAAGCGGCACAGCCTGCACCTGACCTACTGGACTGACGGAGACACCCGCCGCCGCGGTGAGGCCCTGGCTGCCTTCAAGGAGGTCTACCGGGCACACGGCGCCCTGCCTGAGGGCACCGAACTGCCGGACTACCTTCCGCTGGTGCTGGAATTCGCAGCCAAGGTGTCCCCGGCGGACGGCTACGAGCTGCTGCAGCGCTACCGCCCCTCGCTGGAACTGCTCCGGCTGGCGCTGCGGGATGACAACCTTCCATACTCCGGCGCCCTCGCTTTGGTGTGTTCAACGCTGCCCGGGGTGTCTCCCGAGGACCGCCAAACGGTCATGCAGACCGCCGGCTACGGGCCGCCCACGGAAACGGTGGGCCTGGAACCGTACAGTTCGCGGCTGTTGCCGGTGCATGAAAGGAACGCGCCATGATACGTACGGACGTACCCCCGCCGGCCGACGTGCAGGTGGGTCTGGCGGATGTGATGCTTTGGGGCGTGCTGCCTTACGTGGTGCTGGCGGTACTGATCCTCGGATCAATTTGGCGCTACCGGTATGACCAGTTCGGATGGACCACGCGGTCCTCGCAGCTGTACGAGTCCCGCCTCCTGCGCATCGCCTCACCGCTGTTCCACTTCGGCATCCTGGCGGTTATCGTGGGCCACTTCGTGGGGCTGGTCATTCCAAAAACCTGGATGGACGCCATCGCGATCAATGAAGACCGGTACCACTTCTTTGCCCTGAGCGTTGGCTCCATTGCCGGCTTCGCCACGCTCGTGGGAATTGTGCTGCTGATCTACCGGCGGCGGACCACGGGGCCGGTTTTCATGGCAACCACCCGCAATGACAAGGTCATGTACATCTTCCTGCTCGCCGCCATCCTTGCCGGCTTGGCCACGACCGTTTTTTCCGTCTTCGACGCCGGGATCGTGAACTACCGGGACACCGTGTCCCCCTGGTTCCGCTCCATCTTCATCTTTCAGCCGGATATCGCCGCGATGACCGCCGCTTCCCTCTCCTTCAAGATCCATACCCTGTGGGGCCTGGCCCTGTTTGCCCTCTGGCCGTTCACCCGCCTGGTGCACGCATTCACCGCTCCGCTGCAGTACCTGTTCCGCCCGTACATCGTGTACCGCTCCCGCGGGCGGCGCCCGGTTCCCGGAGCTGCTGCCCCGCGGCGGGGCTGGGCTCCGGTGGGGACCCCGGACCGTAACCGCCGGGGAATAACCCGCGACTGATGGCAGGCACCAGCCCAGCACGAGAGGAAACCCCATGTCAGCGTCAGCGCAATCGCCGGCTTCGTCCACGGACCTGAGATCCGGGCAGTTGAAGAACCTCATCGTCGCCACGGTGGCGTCCACTGTGGGGTTCTGGGCCTGGACCATCATTGGACCGCTGTCCAGCCGCTACGCAGCGGACATGGACCTGGGTGCCGGGCAGACCTCCATCCTCGTGGCCATGCCCATCCTGGTGGGATCCGTGGCACGCATCCCCGTGGGTGCCCTGACCGACCGGTACGGCGGGCGGATCATGTTCACCGTCATCCTGGGGATCACCGCGCCCCTGGTGCTGCTCACCGGGATAGTGGGACAAATGGGAAACTTCCCGTTCCTGGTGGTGATCGCGTTCTTCCTGGGCATCGCCGGGACGGTCTTCGCGATCGGCATCCCGTTCTGCTCAGCGTGGTACGAACGCAACCGTAAGGGCTTCGCCACCGGCGTTTTCGGAGCCGGCATGGTGGGCACGGCCGTCTCGGCCTTCTTCACCCCGCGGCTGGTCACCGCCGTCGGCTACATGGGCACCCACATCACCATCGCCGTCGTCGTGGCTGCCATGGCGGTGCTGAGCTGGCTGATCCTGCGTGAGTCACCGGCCTGGTCTGCGCCCACCGAGCCGGTGCTGCCGAAGATCACCCACGCCTTCACCCTGCGCGTGACCTGGCAGCTGTGTTTCCTCTACGGCGTGGTGTTCGGTGCGTTCGTGGCGTTCTCGAATTACCTGCCCACCTATCTGGGCAACGTGTACGACTACGATGCCACCGCTGCCGGAACCCGTACCGCGGGGTTCGCCGTGGCCGCTGTGATCGCCCGGCCCATCGGCGGAACCATAGCGGACAAGGTGGGGCCGAAACTGGTGACACTGACGTCGCTGGCCGGCACCGTTGTCCTGGCCGTCGTCGTTGCGCTGCGGCCAGAGGAGGAACGCGTGTACGGCACGGCGTTTATCCTGATGGCCCTGTTCCTGGGCCTGGGCACCGGCGGCGTGTTCGCCTGGGTCGGCAGGGCAGCACCGGCGCAGGACGTAGGCACGGTGGGCGGAATCATCGCCGCCGCCGGGGGACTGGGCGGCTACTTTCCGCCGCTGGTGATGGGAGCAACCTATGATCCTGCCAGCCGCAGCTACTTCGTGGGCCTGATGCTGCTGGCGGCCTTTGCCGCCGTCGCCTTCCTGCTGACTTTCACGGTCCGCAACGGCGGCAGGACGGATCAGCGCACCCGCTCCACCTGAGAACACCCGAGCGCCTGACCCGAACCGAAGCTGTTACTGCGCGTCCGCAGAACATCCGCCAGAGGGCAGCAACAAACAGTGCGGCCGGGGCGCCGCCGGCAATCCAGGGGCCGGATCTGCCGCGGCGCTGTTTCAGGCCGGCGGCGCCGTTGACGGTGGCCGATGTACTTTCCTTCAAAAACGTCTCCATTAGTGATCCCTAAACACAATGGGGCGAGTTAAATTACGGCGACGAACATAAAGAGGGCATTTTCGTGAATGCTAGGCGTCATTGTGGACCCGGGCCTGTAACCAGAAAGATCCGCCGTTGGACGTCTCCACAGTGACCGATAGATCCGGGATTTTCCCTGCGGCAGCAGGATCGCTGATGTTCACGTCAATCGGCCCGTTGGCACAGTCATGATCTTCGATCGCGGGGAGGATGGGGTCGGTTTTGACCTCCAGGGTTCCGCCCGGGCTGCACGTCACGGCAATCGTGATGGAATCACCCTCCTTCAATCCGCCCTCGACAGCGTAGGTTCCGGCACTTGTTCCCTGCTCAGAGAGGACAAGTTCTTCCGCAGGATAAGGCTGGAGTTTTGATTCCGGCGAGAGCGGTTCCGCTAAAGGTGTGCCTGCAGCCGATGCTGCTGCAGATGAGGGAGCGGGCGCGGATGAAGGGGAGGAGGCAGAGGGTGCCGGGTTGTTGGCGCCGGTGCCTTCTGAATCGGTGCTGGCCGCCTGATCCGCAGAGCAGGATGCCAGGACAATTAGCGCTGAGCATGCCAGCAAAACCCTCGTCCCATTCCTGGTGGAGATCCTGGAAATGTGCGGTGATTCGTTCCGAAGCGTATTTTCCATTGTCGACCCTAACCACATCAGCTGTGCCCGGATCAAGGCTTTTGGATAATGAATCCCGAATGTCTTCTGCCTTCATCCCGGATCGATTTTGGGGCAGGAGTAGAGTCAGAGGATGGGTGCAATCGAACTGGTCCTCATCCGGCACGGCGAGAGCGCGGGAAACGTAGCTGCCACAGCAGCGCACCGTTCCGGCGCGGAAATCATCGATATCGGGCTGCGGGACGCTGATGTTCCGCTGAGCGACGCCGGCGTGCAGCAGGGTGAAGCGCTGGGCCGCTGGTTCACCGGGCTGCCCGGCGATGAACGCCCCGAGGCCGTCTGGTGCTCGCCGTATCTGCGGGCCCGGCAGACAGCGGAGCTGGCCGGCCTGCAGGACATCCGTCTGGACGAACGTCTCCGCGACCGGGAGCTGGGGATCCTGGACCTGCTGACCTCTGCGGGAGTGGACGCCCGTTTCCCCGAAGAAGCCCAGCGCCGCAATTGGCTGGGCAAGTTCTCCTACCGGCCGCCGGGCGGAGAATCCTGGGCCGATGTTGCCCTGCGGCTGCGTTCGGTCCTGAGGGATATCGACGACGAGAATGACGGCAAGCGCGTCGCCGTCGTCTGCCACGATGCAGTGATCATGCTGATCCGGTACATCTGCGAGCAGCTCAGCGAGGCCGAACTCCTTGATATTGCCGCGAACACGAGCGTCCGCAATGCTTCCATCACCCGTCTGACGCGGCCGGAAGGCAGGGGCCGCTGGATTATGGAGAGTTTTAATGCCGTTGACCATCTGGAAACCGGCGGTGCCCCGGTGACCGAACACGCAGGAGATGACAACCATGTCCACCCCCGCTGAACCCGTAACCCCGGCACTGCTGAAGGGCTGGCAGGTCAATCGTGAGGCCTCCGACAAATCCGACCGCGGCAACGTGCTGGTGGTGGGAGGCGCACGGCGTTCGCCCGGTGCTGCCATGCTCACCGGCCGCGCCGCCCTGCGCGTAGGAGCCGGCCGCCTGACGCTGGCCGTGGCCGAATCAGTGGCCGTGGATGTTGCCGTGGCGGTGCCGGAATCCGGGTGCGCTGCGCTGCCCGAAGAGAACGGCGGGATCTTAGGTTCCGGAGCTGGCGGGGCAGTGAAAGCTGACCTGGGAACGTCCGACGTCGTGGTGGTTGGCCCCGGATTGGATGACGCCGAATCCACCGCAGACCTGCTCCGGAGCATTGCTCCGCTGATGAAGGCTGACGCGTCGGTGGTCCTGGATGCCTATGCACTGGGTGTGCTCCCCGGGGTGCCGGAGGTCTATGAACGCTGGGCCGGCCGCCTGGTGCTGACTCCCAACAAGAAGGAAGCCGCACGCCTGCTGGACCTTGACCCCGGGGCGGACCTTGACGTGGAGCAGGCAGCGCTGGACATTGCTGCCAAATACCAGGCCGTGGTGGCGGCCCAGGGCTTCATCACGGCGCCGGACGGCCGGCGCTGGGAAGTTCCCGCGGGCAACTCCGGTTTGGGCACATCCGGCAGCGGAGACGTTCTCGCCGGCGCCATCGCCGGATTCCTGGCCCGCAAAGCCACCCCCGAACAGGCTTCCTGCTGGGGAACCTACCTGCACTCCACCGCCGGAGACCGGCTGGCCGCGGCCCAGGGACCCCTCAGTTTCCTGGCCGGAGAACTGCTGGACGCGATGCCCCGCGTCATGGCGGAACTGACCGTCTAGCGTGGCAAATCTCCGCCGGCCGGATTTCGTGTCCTATGCCTTCAGCGGGCGGGACGGAATTGCCGCCGGTTTTTATCTGCTGTTCCTGCTGATCTTTAGTTACGCCCCGGGGCTGGGCATCCCGGGCCTGACCGAACTGATCCCCGATCCGCTGCTGGCGGGCTACGTGGTGAATCTGGCGTTCTATCTTTCCGCCGGTGCGCTGGCTGCCTGGGCGTCCTGGCGGTATGCGGTGCGGGAAACCCGCATCCTGGCGACCCGGCCCTGGCTGACGCTGGCGATCATTCCGGGCGGGGTGTTCGCCATGCTGCTGCTCACCGCCGTCGCCGTGGCCTTCACCGGTCCGCCCGAAACAGCGGTGAACCAGGAAGCCGTCCAGGGCCTGGTGGTGTCCCTGCCGCCGCTGCTGATCATCCCGCTGCTGGTCATCATCGCGCCCTTCGTGGAGGAGTACATCTTCCGCCATCTGCTCATCGGCAAGCTCAGCAGGCACCTGAACCTTTGGGTATGCTGCCTCATCTCCGTGCTGCTGTTCGCAGGCATCCACCTGGCCGGGAAGGAAGCGCTGACGCTGCCGGTCCTGGTGCCGTATCTGGCTATGGGTGCGGTGCTGGTGGGCATCTATGTGTGGGCGGGCAAAAACTTCATCCTGTCCTACGCCGTGCATGCCGCGAAGAACCTGCTGGCCGTCCTGCTGACCTACGCCGTTCCCGCCGAGCTCCTGCAATAACGGTGGGCGTTTTCGCAATCAACGCAGATCTGGATGTCCAAGCTCATGCCGGGAAGATTAGCCCCGCTGCCCCGGGCCGCGGGACGGCCCCACAGACACTTTTTGACCGCTGACGCCTTTCGTCACGCCGGGGCGCCCACATTGACCGCGTTCGGACACCGTGCAATTCTTTACAGAACGAATGGTCAGTAAATGCTGCCCGGCCAGCGTCGGCCGGCGGCACACAGACGGTGGGAGCAGACATGACTGAAGCGTTTCTCGTGGGCGGAGTGCGGACCCCGGTAGGCAGATACGGCGGTGCGCTCTCCGGCGTCCGGCCCGATGACCTGGCGGCACTGACGCTGCAGGAACTGGTGGCGCGCGAGGGCCTGGATCCCGCCGTCGTGGACGAAGTCATCCTGGGCAACGCCAACGGTGCCGGCGAAGAGAACCGCAACGTAGCGCGCCTCGCCGCTCTGCTTGCGGGGTTCCCCAGCGACGTTCCCGGCATTACCGTGAACCGCCTCTGCGCCTCCGGCCTGTCCGCCATCATTATGGCCTCGCACATGATCAAAGCCGGGGCGGCGGACATTGTGATTGCGGGCGGCACCGAGTCCATGAGCCGCGCTCCCTGGGTCACCGAAAAGCCTGCCAAGGCCTTCGCCAAACCCGGGGAGACCTTCGATACCTCCATCGGCTGGCGCTTCGTGAACGAACGTTTCGCCTCGGGAGATCTTTCCCGCGACGGCAAGATGACGTACTCCATGCCGGAAACCGCGGAGGAACTCGCCGCCGTGGACGGCATCTCCCGTGCGGACGCGGACGCTTTTGCCGTCCGGTCCCACGAGAATGCGCTGGCAGCCATCGCCGCCGGGCGTTTCAAGGATGAGATTGTTCCCGTTACGGTCAAGGACCGGAAGGGCGACACCGTGGTGGACACCGACGAGGGGCCCCGCGAGGGCACCACCGCCGAGGTGCTGGCCAAGCTGCGTCCCGTGGTCCGGTCCGGCGGCATCGTCACCGCCGGAAACTCCAGCACGCTGAACGACGGGGCCTCCGCCATCATCGTGGCGTCCGAGCGGGCCATCCGTGAATACGGACTCACCGCGCGGGCACGCATTGTGGACGGGGCCTCCGCCGGAGTGCCGCCGGAAATCATGGGCATCGGCCCTGTCCCGGCCACGCAGAAGGTCCTCGCCCGCAGCGGCGTGAAACTTGCCGACGTCGGCGCCTTTGAACTGAACGAAGCCTTCGCCACCCAGTCCCTGGCCTGCATCCGCCGGCTCGGCGTGAACGAAGACATCGTGAACAACGACGGCGGCGCCATCGCCCTGGGGCATCCCCTGGGGTCCTCCGGCTCCCGGATCGCCATTACGCTGCTGAACCGGATGGAACGCGAGGGAGCCGCCCGCGGCATCGCCACCATGTGCGTGGGCGTGGGACAGGGTACCGCCATGCTCATTGAGGCCGTCTAAATGGGCGCCGATTACAGCTCCTTCACCACCCTGCAGGTCACCGAGGGGAACGGACGGGTCGCCGCTGTCCTGAACCGGCCCGAGGTCCGCAACGCCATCGATGCAGCCATGGTTGAAGAGCTGCACGCGCTGTGCGCCGACCTGGAAGAGAACCCCCGGATCCTCATCCTCGCCGGAAGCGGCGGGATTTTCGCCTCCGGTGCGGACATTGCCCAGCTGCGTGAACGCCGCCGAGACGACGCCCTGCGCGGCATCAACTCCACAGTCTTTGCCCGGATCGCCAAACTGCCCATGCCCGTCATCGCAGCACTGGACGGTTACGCCCTGGGCGGGGGAGCGGAGCTGGCCTTCGCGGCGGACTTCCGGATTGGCACCGGTCGCCTGAAAATCGGGAACCCGGAGACCTCGCTGGGCATTCTTGCTGCCGCGGGTGCCGCCTGGCGCCTGAAAGAACTCGTGGGTGAACCGCTCGCCAAGGAAATCCTGCTGGCCGGACGCGTGCTGACGGGACAGGAAGCGCTGGAGTGCCGCCTGGTCACGGAACTCACCGAACCCGGGCAGCTCCTGGACGCCGCACATGCCCTGGCCGACCGCATTGCCCGCCAGGACCCGCTTGCCGTCAGGCTCACCAAAACGGTGTTTGCCGCCCCGGCTGACGCCCACCCCGCCATTGACAATTTGGCGCAGGGGATTCTGTTTGAGTCACAGGCCAAGTTTGACCGTATGTCAGCGTTCCTTGAGAGGAAGAAAAAGTAATGGCAGTTCCCTCCATGGTTGGAGTGCTGGGCGGCGGCCGGATGGGTGCGGGCATTGCCCACGCCTTCTGCACGGCCGGAGCAACCGTAGTGGTGGTGGAGCGCGACGACGACGCCGCCTCAGCCGCTTATGACCGCGTTGCCGCCGCGCTGGCCAAGAGTGTCGATCGCGGCACCGTTACCGAGAGCCTGGCGGACCTGACCGGGCGCCTGTCCGTCTCCACCGACTATGCGGCGTTCTCCGCGGCCGGGCTGGTGGTGGAAGCGGTGCCGGAGGATTTCGGGCTGAAAGCGGCAGCCCTGGTGGCCGTCGAAGAGCAGCTGGGATCCGAAGCCTGGCTGGCGTCGAACACGTCCTCACTGTCCGTTTCCGGTCTGGCGGAAAAGCTGGAGCGTCCGGAGCGGTTCTGCGGCCTGCATTTCTTCAACCCGGTTCCCGCCTCCACACTGATTGAAGTGGTGCTGGGGAAGCAAACCTCCGAAGAGCTGGCCGAAGCTGCTGCGGCCTGGGCACGGGACCTCGGCAAGACGCCCGTCGTCGTGAATGATGCCCCGGGCTTTGCCAGTTCCCGGCTGGGAGTGGCCATCGCGCTGGAAGCCATGCGCATGGTGGAGGAGGGCGTGGCCACGGCTGAAGACATCGATGCCGCCATGGTCCTGGGTTACAAGCACCCCACGGGTCCGCTGCGGACCACCGATATTGTGGGACTGGACGTGCGGCTGGGTATTGCGGAGTATCTTGCCCAGACCCTCGGCCCGCGGTTTGCTCCGCCGCAGATCCTCCGCGACAAGGTGGCCCGCGGCGAGCTCGGCCGGAAATCCGGCAAGGGTTTCTTCGACTGGTCCTAGAAGGGCGCATGATGGGCAACCGGGATGTGGACTGGGAAGGCGCGGCGAATGCCCGTGACCTCGGCGGCATCCCCGTTGCCGGCGGCGTGGTGGCACCAGGCCGGATCTTCCGGATGGGCCGCTCGGAATGGCTGACGGAGAACGGCTGGCGGCAGGCGTACGACGACGGCGTCCGCACCGTCGTCGACCTGCGCAACGATGTGGAGCAGGGCCGCCGGGACACGGATCCGGAGGTGAGCCCCGGCGCCGCCCGGGATATGACGTTCCTGACCCGGCCCACCCAGGACGCCAAGGATCCCGAGTTCACGGCGCTGACCGGACCCTACATGGACTCCCCGCGGTATTACCGGGAAAACCTGCGCCGATGGCCGGAAAAGATCGCCGCCGTCGTTTCATCCATTGCGGACGCCGGTGACGGAGCAGTGGTGGTTCACTGCTCCGCCGGCCGGGACCGCACCGGACTCATTGTCATGCTGCTGCTCCGGCTGGCCGGCGCATCACCGGAAGCCATTGCCGACGATTATGAGCAGGCCGTCCGCGGTATTAACGCCTTCCATGCCACCCAGGCGCAGCCGAGGGAGAAGCCGCTGACCGCGGAGCAGGAGGACGCAAGGGCGGAGGACGGACGGCGGGAGCTGCTCCGCGCGTTGGAGGGGCTGGACGCGGAGCAGTACCTGCGCAGTGCCGGGGTCAGCCCTGCTGCGATTCAGCGGGTTCGGCGCCGGATGCTGAGCTGAACCCGCTACATGGCCTGAGTCCTTCCGCCGTCGCTAAGTAGAAAAAAGAGCGCCGGGCCGGGCCGTCGAAACCGCCGGGGACCAGGAGCGAAGAGTACCGGGCGCACCATTGGGCTGATCCGCCGGAACCGGCGAGAGCCAGGGCAAGCGCCGGCAGGTCATGGAACCACATCAGTTGCTGCCTGCCGTCCACCACCAGCTGGACGATGCCCAGGTCCAGGTCCACGTAGGCCTGGGCGTCCACCCAGTCGTCGAAGCCCACAAGCTGCTTGGCATGGATTTGGTGAATGCGGTGGCCGGGCCGGAAGCTGACGCACCGGGTGTCACTGGAAGAGCTCACAGTGTTTTCCTCTACAGGTTGTCCTTGCCTGCGCCGGTCGGCGTCAGGCCGCTTCGTCATCCGAACCACCCGCCGAACATGGGGTTGGTGTGAGGCCAGTCGGAGCTTTTACGGACCCGGATTTCTCCGGGTGCGTTGGCCGCCTCTCGTGAAGCTGACACCACCATAGCGCATGCCGGTGACAGCCGGGAACTGCCGCCGGACGGGAGGCATCAGCGCCAGCCGGCCGCCGGTGCAACATGCTTCACGATGTTTTCCAGCAGCTGCACGTTGTAATCCACGCCAAGCTGGTTGGGTACGGTGACGAGCACCGTGTCCGCAGCCTGAACCGCGGCGTCGGCGGCAAGCTGGGCGGCAATGACATCCGGTTCGCCGATATAGCTCTTCCCGAACCGGGCCAGGCCGCCGTCGAGCCGTCCCACCTGGTCGCGTCCCTCGGCCTGGGCTCGCAGCCCGAAGTACCGGCGGTCAGTGTCTGTCACCAGCGGAATGACGCTGCGGCTGACGGAGACGCGCGGAGTTCCCCCGTGCCCGGCATCAGTCCAGGCCTTGCGGAACACCGCAATCTGCTCTGCCTGGAGTTCGTCGAAGGGAACGCCGGTGTCCTCTGTCAACAGGGTGGAGCTCATCAGGTTCATGCCCTGCTCTCCGGTCCACTTGGCCGTAGCCCGGGTCCCGGAACCCCACCAGATCCGGTCTGAGAGTCCGGGGGACTGCGGATCGACAGCCAGCGGGTCGGAACTGCCGGTCATCACGGGATCCGCGTTCGCCAGGCCTGCACCGGCAATCGCTGCCCGGAACACCAGCGTGTGCTTGCGGGCCTCATCAGCGTCGGTGCTGTCCCCGGTGGGAACATAACCAAAGGCCTCGTAGCCGCGCAGTGCGGGCTCGGGTGAACCGCGGCTCAGGCCGAGCTGAAGCCTGCCGCCGCTGATCAGGTCCGTGGCCGCTGCTTCCTCGGCCATGTACAGGGGATTTTCATAGCGCATGTCGATCACTGCCGTTCCCAGTTCCAGCCTGCTGGTCCGGGCGGCCATGGCGGACAGCAGGGGGAAGGGAGCAGCGAACTGCGGGGCAAAATGGTGGACCCGAAGGTAGGCTCCGTCAACGCCCGCTTCCTCTGCCGCCACTGCCGTTTCGACGGTCTGCAGGAGGGCATCACGGGCTGTGCGCACAAAGGAGCCCGGCACATCGCGGTAGTGTCCAAAGGAAAGGAAGCCGATCTTCTTCATGTTCATTCACAGCATCGGTTTCCGAGCAGATATTCCCGGCTGCCGGCACTCCGGCACCACTGGAAGAGAGGCGAACAGCATGCACCTGACCATGGTCCCCGGGATCGGCGGTTCCAATGATGAGCACTGGCAGAGCCGGTGGCAGGACGGCACCGCTGGCGTGTCCCGGATTTCGCCGTCGTCGTGGGATGACCCGAACCTGGAGAACTGGATGGACGCGCTGGACGCCGCCGCCGGCTCACGGGGCGGTGACACCATCCTCGTGGCCCACAGCCTGGGGTGCCTGGCCTCCGCCGAGTGGCTGCTGCGTAACCCGGGAGGCGCCCGGGGCGTGCTGCTGGTGGCGCCGCCGGATCCGGCCGAGCCCGCCTTCCCTGATACCGCCGGATCATTCCGGGACCCGCGGCTGCAGCCGCTCCCGGTGCCCGGCCTGCTGATTGCCAGCGAAAACGATCCCTACTGCACCCTGCCGGGGGCACGGCTGCTGGCAAAGGCCTGGGGTGTCCCCGTGATCGACGCCGGACCGCTCACCCACATCAACGACGAAAGCGGGATCGGGAACTGGCAGCAGGGCCGGGATCTGCTGACCGCCTTTGCGGCGGGACTGGGTGTTTCCATTCCCCTCGGTTGAAAGTCAGGTAAGAATGGCCCCATGAAACTTCCGGTAATGCCGCCCGTGGCCCCGATGCTGGCCAAAGCCGTGACTGCGCTGCCCGAGGGGGAATACTCCTATGAGCCCAAATGGGACGGGTTCCGCTCGATCATTTTCCGCGACGGGGATGAACTGGAGATCGGCAGCCGGAATGAAAAGCCGATGACCAGGTACTTCCCGGAACTGGTGGAGGCCCTCAAGGCAAACCTGCCGGAGCGCTGTGTGGTGGACGGCGAGATCATCCTGATCAGCGATTCCGGGAAGCGGCTGGAGTTTGAAGTCCTGCAGCAGCGCATCCATCCGGCGGCCAGCCGGGTAAAACTCCTGGCCGAACAAACACCGGCGGCTTTTGTGGCCTTTGACCTGCTGGCGCTGGATGACACCGGTTTCCTGGACCGGCCGTACGCGGAGCGCCGAAGCGCACTTGAAACCGCGCTTGCCGACGCCGCCGCACCCGTTTACCTGACCGCCCGCACCACCGAACCAGGCACCGCGCAGCGCTGGTTCAGTGAATTCGAGGGGGCCGGGCTGGACGGCATCGTGGCCAAGCCACTGGCGGACTCCTACCAGCAGGGCAAACGCACCATGGCCAAGTACAAGCACGAGCGGACCGCGGACTGCGTGCTGGCCGGCTACCGGGTGCACAAATCCGGTCCCGATGCGGTGGGCTCGCTTCTGCTGGGTCTTTACAACGACGACGGCGAGCTCACCAACGTGGGCGTGGCCGGAGCGTTCAGCATGGCACGGCGGCGTGAACTGTTCGCTGAACTGCAGCCGCTGGTGTCGGATTCGGCGGACCACCCGTGGACGGCGGACAAACAGGACACCGGGACGCGCACACCCCGCAATTCGGAGGGGAGCCGCTGGAGCGGCGGCAGGGACCTGTCCTTTGTGCCGCTGCGGCCTGAGCGGGTGGTGGAGGTCAAATACGACCACATGGAGGGGGAACGGTTCCGGCACACCGCGCAGTTCCTGCGCTGGCGGCCGGACCGCTCCCCGGACTCATGCACCTACAGCCAGTTGGAGGAGCCGGTGAAGTTTGATCTGGCGGAAGTCCTGTCGGCACCGGCCGGAGGCTAGTTTCAGCTCCGCCCGCGGCAGTGCCCCTTGCCTCCCTGGCCCAGCCGTTCCACGTCCACCGCTGCGGTTATGGCCGCAAAGTAGCCTTCGCTGTACCCGGTGGCGGTGGGATGCAGGGCGTAGGGATCGGTGACGTTCAGAATCCAGGGATCCGCTGAGCCGATGCCGTGGCCGGCAAAGGCGTCGGTGACGTCCACGAAGGTGCCGTCGCCCACCTGCCCGGCGACGACGTCGTTGAGCGCGTCGGTTCCGGCGTTGAACAGGTTCTGCGCCTCTGTGCTGAGAATCCCGGGTGTTCCCGCTTCGAACAGGTACGGGTAGCCGGCCACCACGAGTTCGGCACGCGGCGCGGTTTCGCGGATCTGCGCAAAGCTGGCCTGCAGCTGGGGAACAACGGTGTTCTCCGCATAAGCCTGTGCTGCAGCCAGCGCGGGGGCGCAGGTCTCCGGCAGCGCAGTTCCGGCGCAGGCTGCCACGACGGAGCCGAACTGGATGTCGTTGCCGCTGATGGTGACGGTGACCAGATCGGTGTCCCGGTTTAACAGGTTTGCGGACACGGCGGTGGAGATCTGTTCCGGGAGGTCCACCGGACCCGCAGGCGGTGCCGGGGCGGTGGTCAGGGCCGTGGCTCCGGCGCAGGACTGGTCGCTGTCCAGCTCCACGCGCGGCAGGGCATCCAGCAGTGCCGGATAGCCTTGGGCCGTGCGGCCGCAGGCGTCCAGCAGCGGTCCGCCGCCGTAACCCGAGGCATACGAATCTCCGAAGGCTACGTAGTCAACAGTCTTATCCCGGCCGTGACCGCCGCCGTGACCCTTCCCGTGTCCTTTTCCGTATCCGCCCCGGTGGACGCCGCTTTTCCCGGGGCCGGCCCGGTGGCTGCCGTCTGCGCGGGCATCGGAGCCGGAGCCTGACACTGTTTCCGCAGCGGACGCGGGTGCGGCGGTCACCGCGCCGGCGAGGGCGCCGGTCAGTCCCAGCAGCAGGGCGCCGATCAGGCCGGTGCGCCGCAGCCGGACGGCCGGCCCGGATTTCCCGGAGCCGGCGGGGGAGGAGGGAACTGAAGATGGTGCCGGAGTTCGGAACTCGTGCATGGTGCTCCTTCGGAGGATGCGGATATGCGCTCCAACGTAGTCCTGCGCATTCTCCGCACAATACCGTGGGCAGCTGCTGCGGACGCAAGACGGGTAGATTTCCGGCAGTCCGACCTGCAGGGTGTGCTGCGCCACATCCTGCTGTAGGCTAAATCCTATTACTGAACGTCCGGTCAGTTATCCGGTGGTGGGGTCTGTCGACCGACCGCCGGACCCGGCACGGACAGGACCGGACCGCCGGTCCCGATCATCTTTTCTCGAAAGGGCCAGTCAACGATGACCTCCACAGCCATAGACGTCCGGGTAGTCCCCAGCTACGTTCAGGATTCCTGGTGGACGCCGGACCGCTCCGAACTGACCGCCGCGGACCCGGCGGAAGTCCGCGACGCCAGCACGGGGAAAATTCTCGCGCTGGTCAGTACAGCGGGACTGGACCTGGCTGCCGCCGTCGAGCACGCCCGAGCTGTTGGCCGCAGGGAGCTGCAAAAGCTGACCTTCCACCAGCGTGCCCTCAAGCTCAAGGAGCTGGCCGCCTACCTCAACGCCCACCGGGACGAACTCTATGAGGTCTCGGCCCGCAGCGGCGCCACACGCGGCGACTCCCTGGTGGATATTGACGGCGGCATCGGCGTGCTGTTCACCTTCGGGTCCAAGGGCCGGCGTGAGCTGCCCAATTCCACCGTCCTGGTGGACGGCGCCGCGGAGTCACTGTCCCGTGACGGGTCCTTCCTTGGCGAACACATCTTTACGTCTCTGCCGGGAATCGCCGTGCAGATCAACGCCTTCAACTTCCCGGTCTGGGGCATGCTGGAAAAGCTCGCGCCGGCCTTCATTGCGGGCCTGCCCAGCATCGTCAAGCCGGCCACTCCCACCGGTTACCTGACCGCGGACGCCGTGAAGCTGATCATCGATTCCGGCATCCTGCCGGCCGGTTCCCTGCAGCTGATCTCCGGCTCAGCCCGGGACCTGCTCGATCACCTGGACTACCGCGACTACGTGTCCTTCACCGGTTCCGCCTCCACGGCCAAGCTGCTGAAGGCACACCCGAATGTTGCTGAGGGCGGGGTCCGCTTCACCTGTGAGACCGATTCGCTGAACGCCGCCATTCTCGGACCCGACGCCGTTCCCGGCACCCCGGAGTTCGATGCGTTCGTGAAGTCACTGGTTACCGAAATTACGGTCAAGGCAGGCCAGAAATGCACCAGCATCCGCCGTGCCATTGTGCCCGCTGAGCTGGTGGACGACGTCGTTGCCGCCGCAGGCCGGCGCATTGAAGAGCGCGTGGTGCTGGGTGATCCCCGCGCCGAGGGTGTCACCATGGGCGCCCTCGCATCCACCGAACAGCTCGAGGGAGTGCGCTCCTCCGTCCAAGCCCTGCTCGAGGCCGGAGCCGCGCTGGCCTACGGCTCCCTGGATGCGCCGGAGGTCCTCCGCGGCGACGGAAGCCGCGGTGTCGCCGAGGGCGGAGCCTTCCTTGCTCCGGTCCTGCTGACCTGGGCAGATGCCGGGGCCGAGGCGCTGCACTCGGTGGAAGCGTTTGGCCCGGTGGCCTCCGTCATTGGTTATGCGGACCTCGACGAGGCCGTCCGCCTGGCCGCGCGCGGGGGCGGGTCACTGGTGGCCACCGTGTGCACCAATGATCCGGGCACCGCCCGCGAACTGGCCCTGGGTATCGCCGGCCACCACGGCCGGGTGCTCCTGCTCAACCGCGAGGATGCCCGCAGCTCCACGGGCCACGGCTCGCCCGTGCCGCACCTGGTCCACGGCGGCCCCGGACGCGCCGGCGGCGGCGAAGAGCTCGGCGGCATGCGCGCGGTGCTGCACCACATGCAGCGCACCGCCGTCCAGGGTTCCCCGAACATGCTCACCGCCCTCACCGGCGTCTGGCACACGGGCGCGGACCGGAACTTCGACGGCGTCCATCCCTTCCGGAAGGACCTGTCGGAGCTGAACATCGGCGATGCCGTCCGCTCCGACCTGCGCGAAGTGACGCTTCAGGACATCACGGCGTTCGCCAACAGCACCGGGGACACCTTCTACGCACACACCAATCAGGCGGCCGCCGAGGCCAACCCCTTCTTCCCGGGCATCGTGGCGCACGGCTACCTGCTGCTTTCCTGGGCGGCCGGGCTGTTCGTGGAGCCGGCGCCGGGGCCGGTGCTTGCCAACTACGGCCTGGAAAACCTGCGGTTCATCACGCCGGTGGCTGCCGGTGATTCCATCCGCGTCACCCTCACGGCCAAGAAGATCACGCCGCGGGAAACCGACGAGTACGGCGAAGTTGCCTGGGACGCGCTGCTGACCAACCAGAACGACGACGTCGTGGCCACCTACGATGTCCTGACCCTGGTGGAGAAGAACCGCAGCGCCGGCTGATCCGGCCGCCAAAGGGCCGGCTGATCCGGCCGCCAAAGGGCCGGCGGACCGAAGAGGTCCGCCGGCCCTTTGGCGTGCGCGGGGTTGTTCAGGACCGCGAGTGCAAGCCGTCAAACATCATGGAGATGACGTCATCTGCCAGCTTGTCCGGGGAAATGGGCCCGCCGGGCTTGTACCAATCCACAATCGAGTTGATCGTGCCGAAAAGCAGGCGCGTGGTGGTACGCGGATCGATGTCGCTGCGCAGCGTTCCCTCGGTCCGTGCTGCGTCCACCAGCCTGGCCACCCGGTGGTCGAACTCGCGGCGCCGGGACAGCGCGTCGCGCTCAATCTCGGTGTTGCCGCGCAGGCGCAGCAGCAGCGTCACGAACGGCAGGCGTTCGGTGAGGACCTTGATGGTGCCGCGCAGTACAAACTCAAGCTGCTCATCCGCCGGGCCGGTGGAGGCACGGGCATCGTCCAGTACTGCCTCGAGCCCGCCGAGGGCGTTTTCAAGCGCAAGGCGCAGCAGATCACCCTTGGACGGCACATGGTGGTAGATCGCTGATTTGGTGATGCCCAGGTTGTCCGCCAGGATCCCCATCGAGGTTGCTTCATAGCCGTGCTTGTTGAAGACATCCACGGCAATAGCCAGGACCGACTGCTGATCATATCCGGGGCGGCCCCGGCGGTTGGCAATCGAGGCAGGGCCGGCTGCGGAGGAAGGCGTTGAAGGCATGGGTCCTATTTTCTCATGAACGTTCGGGCAGGGCAGGCTGCCCCGGGGCAGGCGTCCGGTCAGCCCTGGACCAGGCCCGCTTCCTTGGCCCGCAGGTCATAAATCCGGCGCAGTTTGCCGCTGGAGCGTGCCAGGGTGCCGGGCTCCGCCACCTGGACAGTGCAGGAGGACCCCACATGGATCTTGATTTGCGCACGCAGCTCCATGGCGGCATTCAGGCACTCGTCCGAGGACGAGCCTTCGCGCCGTTCAATTTTGACCGTGAGTTCATCCATGCGGTCCGGCCGGGTGATTTCCAGCTGGAAGTGCGGGCTCAGTGCGGGGATGCGCAGGGCAATCTCCTCAATCTGGCTGGGGAACAGGTTCACGCCGCGCAGGATGATCATGTCATCGCTGCGTCCGGTGATCCGTCCCATGCGGCGCATGCCCGGGCGTGCGGTTCCGGGCAGCAGCCGGGTGAGGTCATGCGTCCGGTAACGGATGATCGGCAGAGCTTCCTTGGTGAGGGAGGTGAAGACCAGCTCACCGGGTTCGCCGTCGTCCAGCACCCGGGTGTCATCGAAGGGGTCGATGATTTCGGGGCGGAAGTGGTCCTCCCAAATGTGAGTGCCGTCCTTGGACTCCACGCATTCCCCGGCAACGCCAGGCCCCATCACTTCGGACAGCCCGTAGATGTCACAGGCATCCAGGCCCATGGACACTTCCAGTTCATGGCGCATTTCCTCAGTCCAGGGCTCTGCTCCCAGAACGGCGTTCTTCAGGGATGTGGAGCGCGGATCGATGCCAGCGGCCCGCATCGCGTCGGCGATGGTGAGCAGATAGGTAGGGGTGCACAGGATGGTGTCCGGCTCGAAGTCCGTGATCAGCTGGATCTGCCGCTCGGTCTGCCCGCCGGACATCGGAATAACCGTGCAGCCGAGCTTCTCTGCGCCGGCGTGGGCACCCAGGCCCCCGGTAAAGAGGCCGTATCCGTAGGCGTTGTGGACCTTGTAGCCGGGTTTCACCCCGGAGGCCCGCAGGGACCGCGCCACCAGCGTGCTCCAGCGGTCCAGATCGCCCGCGGTGTAGCCGACGACGGTGGGCCGGCCGGTGGTGCCGGAGGAGGCATGGATTCTTGCCACCTGGTCCTGGGGCACGGCAAACATCCCGAACGGATAGGTCCGGCGGAGATCTTCCTTGGTGGTGTACGGGAACTTGGCCAGGTCCGAGAGCTCCCGAAGGTCCTCGGGGCGGACGCCCGCCTCGTCAAACTTCTGCGTGTACAGCGGCACGCGCTCGTAGGCGTACTTGACCGTGTGCTGGAGGCGGGTCAGCTGCAGGGCCTCAATCTCATCGCGGCTCATCCGCTCTTCGGGATCAAGTGATGCGGCATCTGCGGCAGTGGATTTGAGCAGTGCGGGGGAGTAAGTCATGGAAAGCCCTTTGGGTTGGAACGTCATCGTCGTGGAAAGAGCCGCGGCCCTGGAGGGGCGGTTAGCCGCGGGAGTGGAAAGCCGGATTGGGCACTGCCCGCGACCGGCCGCGGAACTCCGCGATCACCCGGCTGCCGCCGCCGGGGCCGGAAGCGGTGATCTCGACGTCGTAAACGCCGCTTCGTCCCGCGGAAGCCCGGTGGCTGGCCACGGCCCGCAGGGTCTCACCAGGCAGTGCGGAGGAAATGAAGGTGATGTCAGCGCCGGACGCGACGGTGATCAGTTCCATGTCCGAGACGCTGGTGCCGGCCGGATTGCAGGCGAGGGCAAAGGCGGTATCCGCCAGGGAGAAGACCATTCCGCCGTGGGCTATATGGAAGCCGTTCAGCATTTCGGGGCGCAGCACCATCTGGATGGTCGCCTCTCCGGGGGCCAGATGCTCCACCGTGAATCCAAGCCAGCGCCCGGCGGCGTCGTGTTCCAGGATCGGATGGTCCAGTCCGCGTTCCTGCACCTGAGCGGCTACGTCGATGTCAGCCATGAGACCCTCTCGCTTTATTTACCGAATGTTCATTAGGTAATCCTGTGGGCGAGGTCACTGTCAAGCCTGACGGCGTAATGCTTCGGCATTTGCCGGGGGCAGGGACACGGCACCGTGCCGTGCCGTAAGTTGAGGAGGTGATAGCTTTCGATGCCGCGGGCGCGGCCGGGGGTGCGGCCTGCGGGGCTGCATCAGCCGGTGCTTCCTGACTGGCTGGATCCGCAGGTCTTTCTGGCGGATCCGGCGCTGGGACCGTGGGTGGTACTGCTCATCTGCGGCATTGTCTTCGCCGAAACCGGACTGCTCGTGGGGTTCTTCCTCCCCGGTGACACACTCCTGTTTACCGCCGGCCTGCTGGTGGCTACCGGAACCGTGCACATCAATGTCTGGCTGCTGGGGGTGCTGATTGCCCTGTCGGCGTTCCTGGGGGACCAGCTGGGGTATTGGATCGGCCGGCGTGCCGGGCCTGCAGTGTTTTCCCGGCCCGAGTCGCGGATCTTCCACCGTGACAACGTGGACCGTGCCGAGGCGTTCTTTGCCCGGCACGGCGGTAAGGCCATCACCCTGGCCCGTTTCGTGGGCATCGTCCGGACCTTCACTCCGGTAGTGGCCGGGGTGGGCAGGATGCGTTACCCCGCCTACATGGCTTTCGGCTCCGCCGGCGCCCTGCTCTGGGGGGTGGGGCTGACGCTGCTGGGTTACGTGCTGGGGGACCGGTTCCCCTTTATCCGCGACCATCTGGACCTGATTGTGGTTAGCGTTGTCCTGCTGACCGTGACGACCATTCTGCTCACGCTGCTGAGGCAGAATCAAGCGGGCAGGCGGACGCCCGGGCAGCCGTTAAACCGGCCGGTGCCGGAGCCTGGCGACTGAACGCCCGGCTCCGGCACCGGAGGCCGCTACTTATCTCCGCTATTTGCCTGCGGTACCGGAAGCAGTTCCGTGGCTCCCAGGGCATCCAGCACAAACGCGTAATCCCAGGCCCGGTCCTTCCAGGCCTCGTAGCGGCCCGAGGCGCCTCCGTGCCCGCCGTCCATCTCGATCTTCATCACGATGGGCTCGGAGCCGGTGGTCACTTCGCGCAGCTTGGCCACCCATTTGGCCGGCTCCACGTACAGCACCCGGGTGTCATTGAAGCTGGTCACCGCGGCAATGCGGGGATAGTCCACGGCCCGGATGTTCTCGTACGGGGAGTATTCCTTCATGTACCGGTAGACCTCGGGGTCGGTGATCGGGTTGCCCCATTCCTCCCACTCCAGGGCCGAAAGCGGCAGCTCCGGATCGAGGATGGTGGTCAGCGCGTCCACGAAGGGAACCTGTGCCACGATTGCCCGGTATTTCTCGGGCGCCAGGTTGGCCACGGCGCCCATCAGGAGCCCGCCGGCCGAGCCGCCCATGGCAGCAATCCGTGACGGATCCACCCACCCGGAAGACGCCAGGTACTCGGTGGCGTCGACGAAGTCGGTGAAGGTGTTCTTCTTGTTCAGCTTCTTTCCCTGGTCATACCAGGCGCGTCCCATTTCGCCGCCGCCGCGGATATGCGCGACGACGAAGATGACGCCGCGGTCCAGCAGGGACAGCCGGGCAACGCTGAAGCCGGGATCCATACTGATTTCATAGCTTCCGTAGGCGTAAACCAGGGCGGGGTTGGTGCCGTCCTGCTGGACCTCTGCCCGGCGCAGCACGGACAGTGGAATCCGCGTGCCGTCCGCCGCGGTTGCCCAGGCCCGCTCCGCCACGTACTCGGACGGGTTGTAACCGCCCTTGACGGGGGTTTCCCTGCGCAGCTCCAGTTCGCCGGTGGCCAGCACGTAGTCGTAAACACGCGGCGGGGTCAGGTAGGAGGTGTAGCTGAGCCGGATAATCGGGGAGTCATACTCTGCATTGGCCAGGTTGGCCGTGTAGAGCTCCTCGTCAAAGGCGGGCTCCACGGGGTCGCCCTGGACTTCGGTCCCCAGTCCCTCCAGCGGAAGGATCTGTACCCGTTCGGTGGTGTCCTTGCGGACGGAAACAATGATGTGGGTTTTGGTGACGGCCGCGCCGTTGACGCGCACGGCGTCGTCGTGCGCCACCACGGTGTTCCAGTGCTGCTCGGCCAGCGGCAGCGCAAACTCCGTCTCCGCCACGAGCGAGAGCATGGAGTTCAGCGCGTCCTTGTTGTGGGTGATCAGGTAGTGGCGCTCGCCGGCGATGGTGACGGGTTCGGCCTCGTAGAGGATGCGCTCGCTGCGCGGAATCAGCGTGCGCACCTCGCCTGAGGGATCCTCGAAGTCCAGCACCCGGTACTCGGAGTATTCAGAGTTGCTGATGCCGATCAGCAGCTGCTTCCGGTCCGCGGAGAGGTCGAAGCCGGTCCACATGGCCACGTCATCCTCCTGGTAGATGACGACGTCGTCCTCCACGGCAGTGCCGAGGGTGTGCGCCTTGATCTGGTACGGGCGCCAGGAGTCATCCACCACTGTGTAGAACACCCGGCTGCCGTCGGGGGAGAAGGCGAGCGAGTAAAAGACGTTGGTGACTTCGTCCGGCAGCAGTTCGCCGGTGCGCAGGTCCTTGATCCGCAGGGTGAAGCGCTCGTCGCCGGCATTGTCCTGCGAGTAGGCCAGCAGGTTGCCGTCCTCGGTGACGGCCAGTCCGCCCAGGGCGAAGAACGGCTTGCCTTGGGCCTCGGCGTTGCCGTCGATGAGGATCTGCTCACCCGGAACCGGAACGCCGGGTTCGACGACGGGCGGAGTCCAGTCCGAGTCCAGGTCACCGGTGTCCTGGGCGGCGGTGCGGCAGTGGATGGAGTACTGCTTGCCCTCTTCGGTCCGGGAGTAATACCACCAGCCCTTCTTGCGGGCAGGTACGGACAGATCAGTTTCCTCGGTGCGGTTTTTGATCTCGTCAAAGATCTCCTGCCGCAGTTTTTCCTGGTCCGCCGTGACCTCTTCCATATAGGCGTTCTCGGCCTTCAGGTGTGCCACAACGTCGGGGTTTTCCTTTTCCCGCATCCACTCGTAGTCGTCAACGAAGGTATCTCCGTGGTGGCTGCGTTCGGTGGGAACCTTTGGGGCAACGGGAGGAGTGGCAGAAGTAGTCATGTCCCGAATATATCGACACCGTCCGGACGGGCGAAGAACCTCAGCGGCGTTTATGCTCGGGGCTTACCGGCCCCGAAGCCGGCTCAGCGCAGCAGGAACCAGGCTCCCATTGCGGCGGCTGCGAGGAACAGCATCCAGTTGCCCAGCACCTCCAGTACGGTCATGCCGAAAGACGGGTGCGGGGCCGTCTTCATCGGCTCCACTATCGGGTCATCGGTGACGCCCTTGCGGAACTGGCCCCAGAGTGAGGTGGAGAGCAGGATCAGGCCGCCGGTCAGGGCGGTGGGCAGTGCGGGAAGCGTGAAGAGCACCAGGTCCCGGGCAAGCACGCCGATCAGGACCTGAAGAGTGAAAATTATCATCATGGAGCCGGCGCCCCGCCACATGGGTCCCCGGACAAAGAAGCCCAGAAGCAGGGGTGCGCAGGCCGCGAGGGCCAGCCCGGTCAATGCGATGAGCAGGCCGGGGAGGGTTACCTGGACGCTGCCGTCCGTGGAACTCACTGCTGCGGCCACGGCGGAGAATCCCAGCAATCCGAGGCAGGTAGGCACCAGCAGGGCGGCTATGCCTGTGCGGGTCTGCGGGGAGCGCGGCAGATCCAGGCTTTCCGCGTAGGCCCGTGCGGGGCCGAACACTTCGCCGGGGGTGCCGCCGGAGTCCGCAAGGAACTCGCGGGCGGAGGCAACGGCGTCCCCGATGACGTCCCCGGGAACGTCCTGCAACCGCAGTTCGAGCACAAAGTCGTCAAACCAGCGCTTAGCGGCCCTGTCGGTGCGGTTTGGTCTGGGGATGTTCCGGCTGTCACGGGTTTCCACGGGTGCTCCTGTCGGGGGTCTCGGTGCTGCGTCCTTGAAGGTCGAGGAATTGGCCGACCGTGCTGCTGAAGCGCGCCCACAGTTGACGCTGATCCTGAAGTTCCCGCTGCCCGGCAGGGGTAAGGGAAAAGTATTTTCTCCCCGGACCGCCGTCCCCGGCCTGCCATGAAGCGGTCACCCAGCCTGCGGCCTCAAACCGGGTGAGCAGGGGGTACAGGGTGCCCCCCTTGACCGTGCCGAAGCCCTGCTCCTCCAAATCGGAGGCGATGGCGTAGCCGTACGTGGCACCGCCGTCGAGCGCCTTCAGCACGCACAGGCTGAGCGTTGCCCGCATCCAGTCGCTGGGCCAGGAAATGTTTTGCACGGCTAGATACTCTCATGGACTAGTTTGGCTGTCTATCTAGTGAGCAATCTTGACGTGAAGTGAATCACGCATATATCCTGACCGAACGGTCGGTAAATACCTTTGCGCTTTGCAGCCGGCTCCTTTATCGCACAGTGAGGTGACAGTTATGTCGTTGCATACCGACGCTTCCCCCGGACTGCAGGCCGTTCCGGCCGAAGCAGAGAGTGTCCCCGATGGGGCACAGGCTCACTTTGAGCAGCTCCTGGCAGAAGATTCGCGGATTGAACCGCGCGACTGGATGCCGGAGGCTTACCGCAAGACGCTGGTCCGCCAGATTTCGCAGCATGCCCATTCCGAGATCATCGGCATGCAGCCCGAGGCAAACTGGATCACCCGGGCGCCCTCACTCAAGCGCAAGTCCATCCTCATGGCCAAGGTCCAGGATGAGGCCGGTCACGGACTCTACCTCTACTCCGCCGCTGAGACGCTGGGCACGCCGCGCGAGAAAATGACCGAGGACCTGATTGCCGGCAAAGCCCGGTACTCCAGCATCTTCAACTACCCCACCCTCAGCTGGGCGGACATGGGCGCCATCGGCTGGCTGGTGGACGGCGCCGCCATCTGCAACCAGGTTCCCCTCTGCCGCGCGTCCTACGGGCCCTATGGGCGTGCGATGGTGCGCGTCTGCAAGGAAGAGTCCTTCCACCAGCGGCAGGGATTCGAGATCCTGTTGGAGCTGGCGAACGGCACCGGGGCGCAGCGCGGGATGGCGCAGGATGCCATCAACCGCTGGTACGCCCCGTCGCTGATGATGTTCGGCCCGCCGGATGACGATTCGCCCAACTCCAAGCAGTCCATGGCCTGGAATATCAAGCGCTTCTCCAACGACGAACTGCGCTCCCGTTTTGTGGGGATGATCGTCGAGCAGGTCAAGGTCCTGGGACTGACCCTGCCGGATGACTCGATCCGCTTCAACGAGGACAAGCAGCAGTGGGAGCACGGTCCCCTGGACTGGAACGAGTTCAAGGAAGTCCTCGCCGGACGCGGGCCCTGCAATGCGCAGCGCCTGGCCCGCCGCCGCGAGGCACACGAAGACGGCGCCTGGGTGCGCGAAGCAGCAGCCGCGTATGCAGCAAAGCAGGCAGCGGCTCAGAAGACAGAGGTGGCTTAGATCATGGTTTCCGGTTCAACAACGGGCGACGACGGCTCCAAGCCGGCGGGCACGCAGACTTCCGCCGAGCCGGAGACCGCGGCCGGTGCCGCGGCACTGGGGTCGGCCTGGCCGCTCTGGGAAGTTTTTGTGCGTTCCTCCCGCGGCCTGTCCCACGTCCACGCCGGGTCGCTGCACGCACCCGACGCCCAGATGGCGGTCCGCAATGCCCGCGACCTCTACACCCGCCGCAACGAGGGTGTCTCGCTCTGGGTAGTGCCGGCGTCGGCCATTGTTGCCTCCGACCCTGACGCCAAGGGGCAGTTCTTCGAATCCCCGCAGGGCAAGGACTACCGGCACGCCACGTATTACACCAAGTCCGAAGGGGTGAAGCACCTGTGAGCTCGGACAGCGCCACCCGCATCACGCCCGGCAACGCCCTGCGCCCGGAGGATATTGTCGCCGCGGGCAACAAGGCTCCCGCCGACGTCGCCGAGTACGCCCTGCGCCTCGGCGACGACTCGCTGATCCTGGCCCAGCGGCTGGGCTGGTGGATTTCCCGCGCGCCGGAACTGGAGGAGGACGTGGCCCTGGGCAACATCGCCCTGGACCTGCTGGGGCACGCCCGCTCCTTCCTCAGCTACGCCGGTTCCGCGTCCAGCCGGACCGAAGATGACCTGGCGTACTGGCGGCGTGAAGGCGAATTCCGGTCCGCGCACCTGTTTGAACAGCCCAACGGCGACTTTGGCCGGACGATCGCCCGCCAGCTGGTGGTGTCCTTCTATCAGTACGAGCTGTACACCGCGCTGATGTCCTCCACTGATTCCACGCTGGCCGCGATTGCCGCCAAAGCCGTCAAGGAAGTGGATTACCACCGGGACCACAGCGCCCAGTGGGTGCTGCGCCTGGCCGGCGGCACCGAGGAATCCCGGCGCCGCATCACACGTGCGCTGGAACTGACCTGGCCTTATGCCGGCGAGCTGTTTGAGGATGACGAGCTGGCCGTTTCCCTGGCTGCAGCGGGAGCGGCAGTGCTGCCGTCCTCCCTGCGGGAGAGGTTCGACGCCGGCGTCGGCGCCGTTCTGAGTGAAGCTGAGCTTGAGGTTCCGCAGGTTCCGGCCGCTCCCGGCGGCGGACGGCGCGGCAGGCACAGCGAGCACCTGGGGTATCTGCTGGCCGAGATGCAGGTCCTGGCCCGCGAGCATCCCGGCGCCAGCTGGTAAGCGGTCATGACCGAGACCGAGGATGCCGCTGCAGCCGGCGCCGAAACGCTCCGTCCTGCCGATCCGGCGGCCGCCCGTGCCTGGGATATCGCCGCCACGGTCTGCGACCCGGAGATTCCCGTGCTCACCATCGAGGACCTCGGTGTGCTGCGGGCGGTTGAACCAACCGGAGAAGGCGCGGTGGCAGTCACCATCACGCCCACCTACTCCGGCTGCCCGGCCATGGATGCCATCCGCCAGGACGTGACGGCGGCTTTGAATGCTGCCGGTTACGAGCAGGTCCGGGTGGACCTGGTGCTCGCCCCGGCCTGGACCACTGACTGGATGAGTGAGGCAGGCAAAGCCAAGCTCAACGCCTACGGCATCGCCCCGCCCACGGGCAAAGCCTCGGCCGGGCCGGTTCGGCTCGGCCTGAGCGTGAAGTGCCCGCAGTGCTCCTCCCTCAACACCCGCGAAATGACCCGCTTCGGCTCCACCTCCTGCAAGGCGCTCTATGTCTGCCAGGACTGCCGCGAACCCTTCGACTACTTCAAGGTGCTCTAACCCATGACTACATCCGTTCCCGCCGAGACGGCCCTCGAGCCGGGCGCAGCGTCTGCTGCCGCGTCATCGTCGGCCGTGCCGACCCGCCGCACCTCGTTCCACCCCCTGACCGTCGCTGAAGTCCGGCGCCTGACCGAAGACGCCATTGAGGTCACCTTCGCGGTGCCCGAGGCTCTGGAAGGCTCCTTTGACTATCTGCCCGGCCAGTACGTTGCCCTGCGCACCACGCTGGAGGGCCAGGAGATCCGCCGCAGCTACTCCATCTGTGCCGAGCCGCGGCCCGGTGAGATTCGGGTTGCGATCAAGCGTGACCTGGGCGGGCTGTTCTCCAGCTGGGCCAACGAATTCCTGAAAGCCGGCGATGTGCTGGACGTCATGAGCCCCTCCGGCGGCTTCATCTCCAAGCATCCGATGAACGGGCTGAACCACCCCGAGGACATTGACCTCAGCAGCGAGGACGTCTTCGTGGCGGTGGCCGCCGGCTCCGGCATTACTCCGGTAATCTCCATCGCCCGGACCGTGCTGGCAGCCTCGGAGACCGTGCGGTTTGACCTGGTCTACGCGAACAGGGCCGCCATGGACGTCATGTTCCTGGAAGAGCTGGCGGACCTGAAGGACCGGTACCCGGCCCGGTTCGCCCTGCACCACGTGCTCTCCCGTGAACAGCGCATCTCACCGCTGCTCACCGGCCGGATCGACGCCGAGAAACTGTCTGCCCTCATCGACTCCGTGCTGCCCACCCGCAACGTGGACGAGTGGTTCCTCTGCGGCCCCTTCGACCTGGTGCAGATGTGCCGCGACACACTCGCGGACCGCGGGGTCGAGGCCGAGAAAATCCGCTTCGAGCTCTTCACCACCGGCCAGCCCAACCGTCCGGAGGGGCAGGCAGGCCGGCCGGTCGTCGCCGAGACCGGCGGCGAAACGTACGACATCACGTTCCGGCTGGACGGGCTGCAGGGCAAGGTGGCCAGCCCCACCCATGCCCGCGAAACCATCCTCAACGCCGCGCTGCGCGTCCGTCCGGATGTTCCGTTCGCCTGCGCCGGCGGCGTCTGCGGCACCTGCCGGGCCAAGCTGGTCACCGGCACGGTGGAAATGGAAGAAAACTACGCCCTGGAACCGGACGAGCTGGAAAAGGGCTACATCCTCACCTGCCAGTCGCGGCCCACGAGCGCCGACGTCACCGTCGACTACGACGCCTAGTCCTGAAGGAACGGAGTACCCCTTGATTGAGCTGAGCGTCGACAACGGCATTGCCGAAATAGTCCTCAACGCACCGAAGAAACTCAACTCCCTGGACGAGGCGGCGCTGGCCGAGCTCTCCAAGGCATACGACGACGCCGAAGCCGCCGGGGTGCGGGCACTGCTGCTGCGCGGGGAGGGCCGGGCCTTCTGCGCCGGACGTGACATTTCCGCCGTCGACCCCGCCAGCGATGACGCCTACGCCTATCTGGGGGAGCTGGTGACTCCGCTGCTGAAGAAGATGGCTGCCTTCCCTGCTCCGACGTTCGCCGCTGCGCAGGGTGCCTGCCTGGGTGTCGGACTCGGCCTGCTCGTGGCCACCGACGTTGTGTATGTGGCCGACAATGCCAAGATCGGCTCGCCGTTCGCCAATCTGGGAGCCACCCTGGATTCCGGCGGGCACTGGCTGTTCACCGAGCGGCTTGGTGCCCATCGGACGCTGGACCTCATCTACACGGCGGACCTGATGAGCGGTGCCGAGGCTGTGGCCGCCGGTTTGTTCAGCCGTGCCTTCCCTGCCGATGAACTCCTCGACTCCACCCGGACCATTGTGGAGCGTGTAGCGAGCGGCGCAACGGGAGCGTTCCGGGCCTCCAAGGAGCTGGTGGCGCAGATCCGGGACTCCCGGGTGGGACTGTGGACTGCCATGGAGGCCGAGAACACCGCCCAGGGTGAGCTCTGCCGGACCAGGGACTATGCCGAGGGATTCTCCGCGTTCATCGACAAGCGCAAGCCCGTTTTCGAGGGGTAGGCACGGCGCTGGGCCAGTTGTTCTGTCCTTCGTGCAGATAAGGGGATTACGCGGAATCTCTCGCGCAGATACCGGGCCCAAGAGGGTTCCAACCGCGAGTTTGGGCCCGGTATGTGCACGAAGGATCGGACCGGACTGTGCATCGGGCCGGCACCCCGGGAAACGTATTCGACAACCCGTAGAAATCCGGGGAGAATGTCAGCAGCCGGGCCGAGTATCCGCTCACCCGGCCCGACGAGACTCCGGGAGGGAATATGAGCACGCGCACCGCACGCCTGGTGCGCGGCTGGGCCGCAGCTTTGTCGGCCACGGCCGTCGCTGCAGCCTCCCACGTCCTTGCCGGCGGCCTCATTCCGAATCCGTTCATTGTGCTGTTTGCCTTGGCTCTGTCCGCCATGGTGTCTTGTGCCCTCGCCGGACGCGCCCTGTCACTGCCGCGAACCTCCGCCGCGGTGCTGGCCAGCCAAGGTATCTTCCATCTGCTTTTTTCCGTCGGCGGCGCGGGCACCGATTCCGGTGCCTCCAGTAATTCCGCTGCCGGTGCGAGCGCGGTTGGCCATGCAGGGCACGCCGGGCATCTGGAACCGGCAGCATTGGCCGCGCAGCTTGCGGACCCCGGAACGGCTGCCTCCGTAAGCGCGTCGGGTCATTCTTCGGCTGTGATGTGGCTCGGCCACCTGATCGCCGCCGCGGCAACTGTACTGCTCATCCGCAAAGGGGAAGCAGCGCTGCTGCGGCTCAAGGCAACCATGCGCCTGTCCATCGCGGACATGCTGCCGCTGATCCTCCCGCTCCCGCTGGGACCGCGGATTCCCAAGCTTTCCACCCTGATCCCTGCTGAGCCGCTGCGGAACCTCGGTGTTCCACTGCTGGTGATGAGGCACCGGGGTCCGCCGGCCGCTGCTGTGTCCTTCTAGGCCCGCGCACCTCCGCGCCGAGCCTTACTCCCAGCAGCCGCCGGTAACGAAACCGGCGCAGAAAGCAGTCATGCCCCCGCTCTCCTCAACACCCTTCTCGTCCCGGCTCAATTCGGCCCCAGGCTCCCGCAGTGCTGTGTCCCGCCGCCTGTTTGCTTTCCGTGCGTTCCTGCTGGGTGCGCTCCTGCTCGCAGGGTCCGGCGCAGCACTGACAGCCGCACCGGCAGCACTGGCCCATGATGAACTCGTTTCCTCCACTCCGGCGGACGGCGCCGTCCTGGCAGAAGCTCCGGCGGAACTCGAACTGGTCTTCAGCTCCGCACTCATGGACATCGGCAACAAAGTGATCGTTGCCGATGCAGCCGGAACCAACCTGGCCGAGTCCGAACCCGTGCTCAACCGCGAAACCCTGGTTCAGGCGCTGCCGGCGCTACGATGCTAAAGCTGAAGGTTCCGAGCCCGCAGCAACGGAGGAGTCCGCGGCAACACATGTGCCCTGGGCCCTTGGCGGCGCGGCCGTAGGGGCCATCGTTGCCCTTGCGGTTTGGGCTGCGGCAGCGCAGATGAAGAAGCGCCGCCGCGGAGCAGGCTCCTAGCCGCTTCGCCGGACCGGGGTGCCGGGACGAAGGCACCCCGGTCCGTTTAGCGCAGCCGCAGGTTTTGCGCACCTTTAGCGACCCTTTCCACGCGGGCCCCTGAGCGCGCCCGCGCACTGAACCTTTTGGAGTACCCAAAAATGAAGAAACTCACCTTCGCAGCCGCAGTCCTGGCTCTCTCCGCCGCCGGGCTCGCCGGCTGCGCCGCGGACACCTCCGCACCCGCCACTTCCGCTGACACTGCTGCCGAACAGGCCCAGCACCTCACCGTCAGCGGAGCGTGGGCCAAGGCCGCCGGCGCCGGGGGCATGACCGGAGCTTTTGGCGCGCTGGAAAACTCCGGCGACGAAGACATCACTGTGGTGGCCGCAGAGTCACCCGCCGCCGCAACGGTGGAGCTCCACGAGACGGCAGCGGGCCCCGACGGTGCCATGGCCATGCAGGAAATTGAAGGCGGCTTCATGGTTCCTGCAGGCGGGGAATATGTCCTTGAACCCGGTGCAAGCCACTTCATGCTCATGGGCCTGAAAGCTGACCTGCCGGCAGGCGAAACGCTGGCCATCACACTGGAACTCGGCGACGGCAGCACCCTGGAGATGGAAGCCATGGCCAAGGACTTTGCCGGCGCCAACGAAAACTACGGGCCGGATGCTTCCCATGATGCAGACACCGGTCACGGCAGCGAAGAATCTTCCACGGATCACTGATGAATCAGGAAAAACCCCAGGGCGTTGGCCGCCGTCGTCTGCTGTTCGGGGGAGCAGCCGCCGGTCTGGGGGCTGTTGCGGCAGCCGGCGCACAATGGGTGGGAAACAGCTCAGGCTCCGAGCCGGACCTGGCCCGCACCGGGTTGGACGAAAGCGGTGCCAACGGATCCCGGACGGTCCCTTTCTACGGCCGGCACCAGGCGGGGATCGCCACCGAGCCGCAGACACATGCGGTGTTCGTTGCCCTGAACCTCCGGCCCGAGGCAGACCGTGACCGGATCCGCTCCTGGCTCCGCCTGCTCAGCGACGACGCCGCGGCGCTGACCCAGGGCCGGCCCGCCCTGGCGGATACGGAAGCGGAGCTGGCGGTTCGTCCCGCCCGGCTGAGCGTGACGTTTGGATTTGGCCCGGGCCTTGTCCAAGCTGTTGCGCCGCAGTTGGCGCCGCCATGGCTGGCTCCGCTGCCCGGCTTCGGCATCGACGCCCTGCAGGAGCGCTGGAACGGGGGAGACCTGCTGCTGCAGATCTGCGCCGATGATCCGCTGACCGTGGCCCATGCCCAGCGGATGCTGCTGAAGGACAGCCGGGCGTTCGCCGCCGTGCGGTGGATCCAGTCCGGATTCCGCCGTTCCTACGGCAGCGAGCAAAGCGGCACCACCATGCGGAACCTGTTCGGCCAGGTGGACGGCTCGGCCAACCCGGTTCCCGGCACGGCAGAGTTTGACCGGGTGGTGTGGGGGGATGCTGAAATCCCGGCGTGGCTCGACGGCGGCACCTCCATGGTTGTCCGGCGGATCGCCATGAACCTGGACACCTGGGATGAACTGGACCGGCACGGCCGCGAGGAATCCGTAGGCCGCACCCTGGCCACCGGCGCGCCGCTCACCGGTTCCGCCGAGCACGACGACCCAGATTTTGAAGCGGTCACCGCGCTCGGTTTCCCGGTGATTCCCGATTACTCGCATATGCGCCGGGCCCGGCCGGACAATCCCCGGCAACGGATCCTGCGGCGCTCGTACAACTACGACGACGCCCCGGAGCCCGGCGGGCCGGCCTCCAATGCGGGTCAGATTTTTGTCTCCTTCCAGGCGGACGTTCGCGCTCAGTTCCTCCCGATTCAGGAACGCCTGGACAAACTGGACTTGCTCAACGAATGGACGACGCCGATTGGTTCGGCCGTGTTCGCCGTTCCGCCGGGCGCCCGGGAAGGCGGTTTTGTGGGTGAGGTGCTCTTCGGCTGAGCGTCCGCCTCGAAGGGCGGGGTTGTCCCACTGCTGCACCGGAGACTAGGTTGGAACGTGATGATCAGTATGCTGATCAATAGTTCGGGGAAACCCGGATGTACACCGGTCAAGGAGTGACGGAGGCACAGATGGCGGAGAGCTACGATCCGAATAATGACCCGGCCAATCCCGACAAGCCCAAGGACGCCGGCAATAATCTGCAGGACGATGCCCGGGAGGGCGGCGGCAATGCCGCCACCAGCACGGAAAAGGGCAAGCACGCCAACCCCGACCCGGCGGCAGGAAACGTCACCGGGCTGGAGCCGGGCGGAGGCGTTCCTCCGGGCGAAACCCCTCCCGCTGAAGATCAGATGAGCATGGACCAGGGGCACGACGAAGACTAGGTCCCGCACGCCAACGGCCCGCACCCGGAATTCCCGGGTGCGGGCCGTTTGCTGTCTCGGAGTGCTGCAGGTTCCGGGAGCCTGCGCGGTTCCCGGCCCCGGCTGCCGGGCTCTTACCGGGCGTCCAGATCCTCAAACACCAGGAACGTCTGCGTATCCAGGATGCCCGGCATCGATTGCAGCTGGTCGAAGATGACCTCGCGCAGATGCACGTTGTCTTCGGCGCGCACCAGCAGGATCACGTCGAAGGAGCCGCCCACCAGTGCAATGTGGTGGATTTCTGGAATGGCGCGCAGCTGCTCACGCAGTTCCCGCCAGGCGTGCTGGCGCACCTTGAGCGTCACGTAGGCGGACGAGCGGAGCCCTGCTTTCACCGGGTCCACGACGGCGGTGAACCGGCTAAGCACGCCGGTTTCCGTCAGTCTGGCAATCCGGGAGTAGGCGTGGGCGCGGGAAATATGCACTGCCTCAGCCACGGCGGTGACGGATGCCCGCCCGTTGCCCGTGAGCTCGGCCAGGATGGCGCGGTCAATGTCGTCCAGCCGGGGGGCCGGTTGTTCGGTGATGTCCCGTGCCATAGTGTCCACGCCTCCCGGGGTAATCCAGCTCACAATTTACATTTCGTCCATTAGCGTAGCCCCTTAGAGCCTCATTCATCCACATTTTTGCCGCCGTATGGATACGAATAGAGGTTCGTCAGCATACTTGGGTAACAGAACATCCACGGCGAAGAGGCGGTGGAAGGGCAGCTGACGGAGGCAAAATGACTATCTCAACGGGCAATCCGCCCCCCGGGGCCATGGAAGATCCCCGCCGGGACGCACGCAGTTTCGGCACGGCCGGCAGCTCGGACCTGCTGCCCTCGGATTCTCCCGTGCAGCTGGTGGATCCGGACGGCGTCCACCGCCACGATGACCGCTATCCGCTGCCCGACGGCGGTTCCCTCCGCAGCGCCTACGCCAGGCTCATCGCGGGCCGGCGCATCAATGACCAGGCCAACGCGCTCGTCAGGCAGGGCCGGCTGGCCGTGTATCCCTCCTCCCACGGCCAGGAAGCCTGCCAGGTGGCTGCCGCCGTCGTGCTCGGGGACAGCGACTGGCTCTTTCCCACCTACCGCGACACAGTGGCCGTGATCTCCCGCGGGGTGGAACCGCTGCAGGTCCTGACGCTGCTGCGCGGGGACTGGCATTCGGGCTACGACCCCTACGAGCACAACACGGCTCCGCAGGCCACGCCGCTGGCGACGCAGCTGCTGCATGCAGTGGGCGTGGCCCACGCAGCCAAGCTCAAGGGCGAAGACACCGTGGTGCTGGCCATGTGCGGAGACGGCGCCACCAGCGAGGGTGACTTCCATGAGGCCCTGAACTTTGCCGCCGTGTTCCACGTGCCGGTGGTGTTCTTCGTGCAGAACAACGAATACGCCATTTCGGTGCCGCTGGCGAGCCAGTCGGTGGCGCCGTCCCTGGCGCATAAGGCCATCGGCTACGGGATGCCCGGCGAACGGGTGGACGGCAATGATCTGGCGGCGCTGCTCTCCGTCCTCGGTGCGGCCGTGGACCGCGCGCGTGAGGGTCACGGGCCGTCCCTGGTTGAGGCGCACACCTACCGGATGCAGGCGCACACCAATGCCGACGACGCCACCCGTTACCGCACGGAGGAGGACGTCGAAAAGTGGGTGCCGCGGGACCCGATTGCCCGGATGCGCACCTACCTGCGCGGACTCAACCTGCTGGATGACGACGCCGAAGCCGGCTTCGCAGCCGATGCCGAGGACATTGCCGCCGCCATGCGGGACGGCTTGAACACCGAGGTGGAACCGGATCCGCAGGAACTGTTCACCCACATCTACACCGAACGCACGCCGCAGCTCACTGAGCAGGCAAACCTGCTGCGCGACGAACTCTCGCGCCAGGCCTGAAAGGCAGCCCCGCAATGACCGTTACAGACACCCTCGAAGCGCCGGCCGCGCCAAGCGCCGCCGCCCCCGAGTCCCTTACCTTTGCCAAAGCGCTGAACACCGCTTTGGCCGATGAAATGGCGGCCAACTCCGCCGTCATCATGTTCGGCGAGGACGTGGGCCCGCTGGGCGGCGTCTTCCGCATCACCGACGGGCTGACCGCCCGGTTCGGTGCAGAGCGCTGCTTCGACACCCCGCTGGCCGAATCCGGCATTATGGGCATGGCGGTGGGCATGGCCATGAACGGCATGCGTCCCGTAGTGGAAATGCAGTTCGACGCCTTCGCCTACCCGGCCTTCGAACAGGTGGTCAGCCATGTGGCTAAAACCGCCAACCGCACCCGCGGGAGGGTCCGGCTGCCACTGGTAATCCGCATTCCTTACGCCGGCGGCATCGGCGGGGTGGAGCACCACTGCGACTCCTCCGAGTCCTACTACGCCCACACCCCGGGGCTGACCGTCGTGGCACCCGCCACCGTCGCCGATGCCTACACGCTGCTCCGCGAAGCCATCCGTCTCAATGATCCCGTGGTGTTCCTGGAACCCAAGAAGCTCTACTGGACCAAAGAAGACGTGGACCTGGCTGCGCTGCGCAGCCGCTTCGACGCCGGCGGAGTGTCCGACGACGGTACCCGGCTGCCGGGCGGAATAGGCACCGCCGCCGTGGCCCGCCCCGGCACCGACGCCACCCTGATTGCCTACGGACCCTCGGTGGCCACGGCCATGGCTGCCGCTGAAGCCGCAGCGGAGGAAGGCCGGTCCCTGGAAGTGATCGACCTGCGCTCCATCGTCCCGTTTGACGACGAAACCGTCACCGCTTCGGTCCGCCGCACCGGCCGCGCCGTGGTCATCTCCGAAGCACCCGGATTCGCGTCGGTAGCTTCGGAAATCGTGGCCCGCGTGCAGGAACGCTGCTTCCACTCCCTGGCCGCGCCGGTGCTGCGCGTCACCGGATTCGACATCCCCTACCCGGCACCCAAGCTTGAACACTGGTTCCTGCCCAGCGTGGACCGGATCCTGGACACCGTTGACGAGCTGCAGTGGGAGGACCGATGAGCACGCGCACCTTCCTGCTCCCTGACCTTGGCGAAGGCCTGACCGAAGCCGAGCTGGTGACCTGGCTGGTGGCCGTGGGCGATGAGATCCGTGTTGACCAGCCGGTGGCCGAGGTGGAAACCGCCAAATCGCTGGTTGAGGTTCCCTCCCCGTTTGCGGGCACCGTGGCACAGCTGCACGGGGAAGCCGGGGAGACCCTCGACGTCGGCCGTCCACTGATCTCAGTGGCATCGCCCGGCGTCCAGCCGGGTTCCGCGGTGAGCACCCCCGGGTCCTCTCCGGCACCGGGGCACAGCGACCCCGACGGAGAGGCGTACCGGCAGGAAGAAAAGGCCGGTTCGGGCAACGTGCTCATCGGCTACGGCACTCCCGGCGGGCACACCGCGGCGCGCCGCACCAGGCGCCCGCGGACCGCAGCGGCTCAAACGGTGTCAGTCCCGGCAGCGGTTGCGGCGGTAACTGAAGCTCCGGCTCCGGCTCCCGTTCCGGCAGAGGTTTCGGCCCGGCCGGCGGAGGCGCTGCGGTGCATTTCTCCGCTGGTTCGCAAGCTCGCCCGCGACAACGGTGTCCGCCTGGCTGATGTGACGGGCTCCGGAGCCAACGGACTCATCCTGCGCGGCGACGTTGATGCAGCTCTGTCCGGACTCCGGGCAGCCGAAACGATGGAACCTGCCGCAGATCCCGGATCCCCGGCCGCCCCTGCAACCCCGGCAACACCGGCCGCCAGTGATCCGCGCACCGGCCTGGCCGTCGCGTCACGGACACGGGTCTTGGGCCTGCGCAAAACGGTCGCCGCGAACCTTACCGCCAGCCGGGCCAGCATCCCGGAAGCCACGGTATGGGTCGATGTTGACGCCACCGCTCTGCTGGAACTGCGCGCGGACCTCAAACGCCGGCACCCGGACAACACCCCGGGCCTGATGGCTTTCCTCGCGCGCTTTGTGCTGGCCGGGCTGGCGAAGTTCCCTGAACTCAACGCCCGCTTCGATCCAGCCTCCGACAGCACCGGGAACGGCGGCGCAAGCATCACGGCGTACGAGGGCATCAACCTTGGCTTCGCAGCACAGACGGACCGCGGTCTGGTTGTTCCGTCAATCCGGCGTGCAGACACCATGAACGCCAGGGCCCTGGACGCCGAGATCCGCCGGCTCACGGCGTCCGCCCGGGACGGCAAAGCCACCCCCTCGGAGCTGACCTCGGGGACCTTCACCCTGAACAACTACGGGGTGTTCGGTGTGGACGGCAGCGCTGCCATCATCAACTATCCGGAGTCTGCCATCCTGGGAATCGGCCGGATTATCGATAAGCCGTGGGTTGTGGACGGTGCCCTGGCGGTACGGAAGCTGACCGAGCTGACGCTGGTCTTCGACCACCGGATCTGCGACGGCGGCACTGCCGGCGGGTTCCTGCGCTACGTGGCTGATGCCATCGAAAACCCGGGCAGCGTCCTCGCGGACCTCTGACGCGCGGGGGAGACCTCGAACCCGGCCGGACCCGCGCCGCAACATTTGCGGACAGTCGTGGTCCGGCCGCCGCGGCCGCGATACCTTGGAACCAGCAATTGGAATAAGAGACTTATCACCGGTGCACCCGAGGCTCCGGGCAGTTTACGGACCCACAAAGGACGGACCCATGTCGCACGCAACCGGCCAGGAAACCGAGCAGTGGCTGGAGGTGGCGCCGCGGGTGCTGGTGCTGCGCAATCCCGGCTTCGGCATGAACACCGGCCTGGTCATCGGGGATGAACAGGCGCTGATCATCGACACCGGTGCCGGTCCCCGGCAGGCCAGCGCCATCCTGTCGGCCGTGCGGGAACGGACCGATTTGCCGCTGATCGCCGTGAATACCCATGCGCACTTTGATCACTTCTTCGGCAACGCCGTGCTGGCGGCGAACGGTGTCCGGGACATCTGGGCCACCAGCCGCTGCGCCGAGGTTATCCGTGAGCACGGCGGTTCCCAGCGTGCCGCCGTCGCCGGCGTGGAACCGGAGATGGCTGCGGGGGAGGGTGCGGACACGGAGATCCTTGCACCCACCAGGCTGGTGGAGGGCTCCCCGGTGGACCTGGACCTGGGCGGTATTTCGGTAACGCTCTTCCACCTGGGACGCGGCCACACCGACCATGACCTGCTCGTGGGCGCCGGTGACGTCCTGTTCACCGCAGACCTGGTGGAGGAGGGCGCCGATCCGTCCTTCGAAGATTCCTTTCCCAA
Organism: Arthrobacter sp. APC 3897; assembly: GCF_030407495.1. Classification (GTDB taxonomy): domain Bacteria; phylum Actinomycetota; class Actinomycetes; order Actinomycetales; family Micrococcaceae; genus Arthrobacter_B. The sequence continues at coordinate 47,176 of NZ_JASDDG010000013.1, forward strand.
GGAATGGATCCGCACGCTCGGCAAGATGACGGCACTGGAGGACCTCTATTCGGTTTTCGTGCCGGGACACGGCAAACCGGTGACCGTGGACTTTGTGACTACGCAGATGAATAAGATGCGCACCGCCGTCGCCGTTACCCGCAGCGCCATGGACCAGGCCTCCACTGACATGACCAAGGCCATCCCCATCCTGCCGTACGGGCCGGAGCAGTCCCGGGCCCTGCTGATGCGGCTGCGGACCCTGGCCCGCTGGAAGTGGCTGAAGTAATCCGGAACAGAAGTAATCTTGAATTGACCTGAGCAATAAAGGCGTACCCTGAACCGGTGCCCGCAGAATCCTTCAGTCTCAAATCCATAGCCGTTCCGGCGTTCGGGCCCACGCTCCTGTATGGTCTGGCGACCGGAGCCATCCTGCCGGTCATCGCGCTGACAGCCCGGGATCTTGGCGCCACGGTAGCTCTGGCGGCTCTGATGATCACCCTGACGGGCATCGGCTCTCTGCTCACCAACGTGCCGGCCACCGTGCTCACTACCCGGTTCGGTGAAAAATGGGCGCTGGTGATCGCTGCCCTGTGGTGTTCAGCGGCGATGGCTACGGCGGCTCTGGCACCGGTGCTGTGGATTTTTGCCCTGGCCGTGTTCATGGTGGGGATGGCGGGTTCGGTCTTTGGCCTGGCCCGGCAGAGCTACCTGACCGAAGCCGTGCCGCTGGGCTACCGTGCCCGGGCACTGTCCACCCTGGGCGGCGTGAACCGGATCGGTGTTTTCGCCGGCCCCTTCGCCGCCGCCGGGGTCATCCATTTCGCGGGAACCTCCGGAGCCTACTGGGTGGGAGCCGCCGCCGCGCTGCTTGCGGGAATCATCAGCCTGCGGGTCCCTGAACTGCGCGCGCCCGTTCCCGTGGGCCAGGGGCCGTCAGGTTCAGGGGGACCATCGGGCGGGAGAGGACACCGCAATACGGCAGACCCGTTGGCTCCTGCTCCTACCGTGCGCTCCGTTCTTGGCAGCCACGGCAGGGTGTTCCGCACCCTGGGCCTCGGCGTCCTGCTGATCGCAGCGGTGCGGGCCTCCCGGCAGGCGGTCATTCCGCTCTGGGCCCAGCACATTGGGCTGGACCCTACCCAAACCGCCCTCATTTACGGTCTGTCCGGCGCCATCGACATGCTGATTTTTTATCCCGCGGGCAAAGTCATGGACCTGTGGGGGCGGCGCTGGGTAGCGGTGCCGTGCATGCTGACCATGGCTGCGGGGCTGGCACTGATGCCGCTGACCAGCGACCGGACCGGCCTGCTGCTGGTGTCCCTGATCCTGGGCTTCGGCAACGGAATCGGCTCCGGCATCGTGATGACCCTCGGAGCGGACTTCTCGCCCTCGCCGGGCCGTCCGCAGTTCCTCGGTATCTGGCGGCTGCTGGCGGACAGCGGCACCATGGCCGGGCCGGCGCTGCTCTCCGCCGTGACGGCGCTGGTGTCGCTGTCGGCAGGGATCGGGGCCACCGCCGTCCTGGGCCTGCTGGGAGCGGCGGCGCTGTGGAAATGGGTGCCCAAAGGCCGTCCCGGCTACGGGCGGCCGGACGCCGGGGCAGCCGGGCCGGTCAGCGGGCCGGATCTCCCGCCTGCATAGAGAAGACCCAGCACGCCAGTGCGCTCATGATGTAGCCCAGGCCTACGATCAGGCCCAGGCCGGACCAGAAGTACAACAGCAGTGACTCGCTGCTGCCCAGCACCGTGCTGCCGCTGGCGGCGTAGAGGTAGGTGCCTACGCTGATCAGCAGCGACAGCAGTCCGGGGATCCAGCACAACGCGGCAAACACCGGCACTGAGCTGCGGCCCTGGCCCCCGGGGGGCCAGTAATTCCACTCGGGCGTGGTGCGCAGCATGACCAGCCCGCCGATCAATGTCCACGTGCCCACCACCAGGAAGGCAGCCACGACGTCGGCCGGCCGGTGCCACAGGTTGACGAAGGTGGACGCTCCGGCAAGCACCGCATAGCTCCCGCCCGCCAAGGCAACCGCCGGGCGCCAGCGGGGTGAGGCCAGAAGGAAGACGACGGCGGCTGCGGAAGCGGCCAGGGTTGTGTGTCCAGACGGCAGCGAGTTGAAGTCCAGCGTGATGACGCCGCGGTCGGGGCGGTCAAAGAAGAGCCGTTTGAGCAGCTGGCTGCTGATGTTCGCCGCAGCGAAAGTCGCCAGTGCGATCACCGCCGGCGCCAGCCGCCGTCGTCGTATGGTCATCACCAGCACCACGGCCCCTGCGATGAAGACGGACAGCAGCGGCAGGCTGTCAAGGAACTCCAGCACCTGCAGCTTTGTGCCGGGCATTGCCACCTCGGCCTCGCGCCAGGCGGATTCATCCGCCAGCTGGCCGGTGGTGGTGCGGACAAAACCCCAGTACGTCAGTGCCACCGCGGCCGCACACAGCAGTGCCCCGAACAGGAACAGGGCTGCGTTGGAGGCGGGCGGGCGCCGAATCGGAGTGCGGCGGTTCAGGAGGTCGCGGGTATTCATTGTTTCCTAGTCTGCCACTGGATCTTGGCACTTGTCTGAATGGCGGCTCTGATCGGTGCCATGCCGTGCCGAACCAATCCCGGGCTAGGCTGGCTGGGTGGCTACCCCTGACTTTTCCTCTGTTTCCGGGTCCCGGCCGGACCTGTCCCTCCTGCTCGCCGGCGCCCGCGTTGTCTCGCTTCCCATGCGCGTCCGTTTCCGCGGGATCCTGCGCCGTGAGGCCCTGCTCCTTCCCGGCCCGGCCGGGTGGGGCGAATTCTCGCCGTTTCCGGAGTACGACGACGCCGAGGCGGCTCCGTGGCTCGCGGCCGCCCTGGAGGCGGCGGGGGAGGGCTACCCGGAGTCCGTGCGGGACTCCGTTCCGGTGAACGGGACTGTTCCCGCCGTCGGCGTCGAACAGGTGGAAACGGTGCTGTCCCGGTTCGGTGCCGTGCCGGCGGTCAAGGTCAAAGTGGCCGAACGCGGCCAGACGGTGGCTCAGGACCTGGCCCGGGTGGCCGAGGTCCGTCGGCTGCTGCCGGACGCCGGGATTCGGGTGGACGCCAACGGCGGCTGGGACGTACCCACCGCCGTCGCAGCCCTGGAATCGCTGGCGGAAGCAGGGCTGGAATACGCCGAGCAGCCGGTCCCGGACATCGCCGGGCTGCGCGCGGTGCGGCAGGAACTGGCACGGCGCGGCATCCCCGTGCTGATTGCCGCCGATGAAAGCGTCCGGAAGGAAACCGATCCGCTGCGGGTCGCCCGGGAAGACGCCGCGGACCTGATCGTGGTGAAGGTGGCTCCGCTGGGCGGGGTGCGCCGCGCCCTGGAGATTGTGGCCGCGGCCGGGCTTCCCGCCGTCGTCAGCTCCGCCCTGGACACCTCGGTGGGAATCCGGGCCGGCGTGGCACTGGCCGCTTCCCTGCCCGAGCTGCCGTACGCCTGCGGACTCGGCACGCTCTCGCTGATGGCCGGGGACGTCACCAAGGAATCAATGGTGCCCGACGGCGGTGCGCTGGCGGTGCGGAGCGTGCCGGTTTCCGAGGAACTGCTGGAGCGCCACGCTGCGGCGCCCGAGCGCCGGCAGTGGTGGCTGGACCGGCTGGAACGGGTCTACGCCCGGCTTCCGGGTGTTTCGACGGCTCCGGGGACCGCGGACGGCTAGCAGCCGGAGCCGCCTGCGGTTTCCGTTCCAAAACGGAGGATTCCGGCTCCTCCAGTCATGGGTTTGGTAGCCTCGCACCTACGAGAGCGGGTCCGCGGCCGATCACGGGGAGTAAAGCCATGCAGGTGTTGCAGCTAAGTGTCATCGTTCTTATCGGGCTGAGCCTGGGCGTTGCGAGCAGCCCGGCGCGGATCCCCGAGATGAAGTGGATTCCCTGGCTGGCCGCCGCTGTCCTGACATGCTGGAGCTACGTGGGACTTTGGGTTATCTGGGATCTTTCCCTGGTCGAAGCCCTTCTCTTTTTAGCCGCCGTATTCGGGGGATCGGCCCTTTACGGGGGCAGGCTGTGGCAGAACCTCGGCCTGGAGCCCGGACTCTCTTACTGGGAATGGGTGAAGCGGGACCTGATCCACACGCGGTACCTGCGCCGTCTCTACCGCAGCTCCCCCGCAAAGCGATGACTCTGCCCAACCCATAGCTCCCGCCGGCAGATTACGGCTGCCGGAAGGCACGGCTGATGGAGCTGCTGATCCGGGAGAGCTTGATCCAGACGAGGAAACGCTGCAGAGGGGTCAAAAGCATGCCGGGCAGCGCCCGCCAGCCCTGATGCCGGAACCAGGTCAAGGTGATGCTGAGCCGGGTTCCGCCGGTAGCCGGGGCCAGTTCGAAACCGGCGACGGTGGGTCTGCCGGCGTGCGTATCCGGAAAGCTGAAGCGCCACGCGACGCGGGCCGGGGGCAGCGCTTGCAGAAGTTCCATCTCCCTGCGCCGGAATTTCCTGTTGACCTTCAGGGGTTTGCCGTCCGGGCGGATCAGGGTGGCATGTCCGCTCCACGTTCGACCAGGCAGGACGGGACCGCCGGGGCCCTCAATTGAGCCGATCCCGGGTTCCCAATCCGGGATCCGGGCCGGATCTGACAGCAGCGCCCACACATCCTCGACGGGGCCGGGACAAAGGCCTCGACCGAACCGGTGACCTCACCCCGTCTGCCTGCTGCCGGTTTATTCGGCGACGCAAGGGACGATTCGGTGCGTTCGAGCTCTGCCAGAACTTTCGCCGGTGACGTCCCTAGCCGCTGCAGTAAGTCGATGATTAGCCCGGTGGGCTCGTTCAGGAGTTCGCGCAGTACTGCGGCTGCGTCTCCCGTACTTCCATTCCGGCCTGCCCGGCCGAGGAGACTGGAAGCCCGCTTGGACCAGGCATACCCGCCGGTTTCGTGGAAGACGATGTCTCCCGGCGGCGGGGAGTCGGCGGTGATGCCCAGGGATGCCATGTGATCCTTCCGGTATGCCTCGACGGCCGCCCGGGCTGAATGAATGCTGATGCCGGTGTTGCGGAGGACGTGGCCAGCGGGCTGGTCATTGAGGACCAGTGCCAGGAACATGTCCTCAAGGTCGGCTTCCCGAAAACCCCGCCGCGAGGCTTCCTCGATCGCCGTCAGCGAGAGTGCGTGACTGGTTGTCGCGTAGCGGGTGAACTTGTTCATCCATGGCTCCTGGGCTTGAGGATCGAGGGTCAACGCGTTTGGAGTACTTCTGCACGGAACGGCGTGCCGCCCGGGGTGCATCGGCAATGGCCTGGCAGTTCGTTCCACCGCGCAGGACAGCTTCGCCCCGGCGCAGCTCAAGGGTATCCGCCAGCACCCGCGGTGCGGGATGAGTCCACAACACGATCTGTTCACCCGGAGTTAAGCCTCCGGTCTCCAGCCCGTCGCCTGTCCCTGCCAGCGTGGGCTGCGACACGTTTGCCGGATGAAAGGCCTAACCTTGACCGATCTGCTGAACCCCGACTCTGCCGCTGCCGGACCAGCTGTGAAGAAACGGCTGCTGCCCATGCTGGGGCACACCAGAGGCAAGCGCAGCGCCGTCACCTGTGCGCTGAAGTGCGACAACGCCTGCAGCAAAGCGGTGTGCAACACCTCCGCCAACAGTTACTTCCGGGACATTGTGTCCGCGGAGTTCTCCCGGCGGACTGCGCTCGGCGCCGGAGCGGCCGGGGTATTGGGAGCGGCGGTGCTGGCGGTGAGCGGACCGGCTTCAACGGCGGCAGCTGCACCTGGTGGCCGAGGACCCAAACCAGGGCGCCTGGCTTTTACGGCCATCGCCCCCGTGGATGCCGCGGTTGACAGCTTCGATGTTCCCGCCGGCTATGACTGGGAACCGCTGCTGCGGTGGGGGGACCCGCTGTTCGCGGATTCCCCTGAGTTCAACTTCGGCGCCCAGAACGCCTCAGCCCAGGCCCGCCAGTTCGGCTACAACAACGACTATCTGGAAATTCTCCGCCAGCCCAATGGAAAAAAGGGCCTGCTTGTCTGCAACCACGAGTACGTCAACCCGGAGATCATGTTCCCGGCCGCACCGGCTTCTGCCGCTGAGGAAGCCGAACGCCGCGCCATCTTCCGCAACGCAGTGGGAATGTCGGTGGTTGAACTCAAGCGCGGCTCCCGTGGCCGGCCGTGGTCCTACATCCGCGGCGCCAGGTTGAACCGGCGCATCACTCTGGACACGGTTTTTGAGCTCACCGGTCCCGCGGCTGGTTCCGACCTGCTGAAGACTGCCGCAGACCCGCAGGGCCGGTACGTGTCCGGCACCCTGGGCAACTGCGCCGGCGGCAGCACCCCGTGGGGAACCGTGCTGTCGGGAGAGGAGAATTTCAACGGTTTCTTCCGCACCGACGGCACCAGTGCCGAGGATAAGCGGTACGGGCTGGGCAGCGGCGCCACGGCCATGGGCTGGGAGCGGGAAGACCCGCGCTTTGACGCCCGCAGCCCGGAAACCCGGAATGAACCGAACCGGTTCGGGTACATCGTGGAGGTCGATCCCGAGGACCCGGCGTCGGTGCCGCGCAAACACACCAGCCTGGGCCGGTTCAAGCATGAGGGCGCCAACGTCATCATCGCCCGCAACGGCAAGGCCGTGGCGTACTCCGGCGACGACGAGCGCTTCGACTACCTCTATAAGTTCGTCTCGAAGAACAAATACCGGAAAAACGACAAGCGCCACAACATGACCCTGCTCAGCGAGGGCGACCTGTACGTGGCGCGGTTCGCCGGGAACTCTCCGGCATCAGAGATCGACGGTTCCGGAACCGTGCCGAACGACGGCGGATTCGATGGGCGGGGAACCTGGCTGCCCCTGGTGGTGCGCGGCAAATCCGCAGTGCCCGGCATGAGTGTGGAGGAGGTGCTGGTTTACACCCGGATCGCGGCGGACAAGGCCGGTGCCACCAAGATGGACCGCTGCGAGGATGTGGAACCCAATCCCGCCACCGGGCGCGTCTATGTGGCCTGCACCAACAACTCCAACCGCGGCGTCGACGGCAAGACACCCGCCGACGAGGCGAACCCGCGGCGCGAAAACCGCGACGGCCACATCATCGAAATCATTGAAGGCCGTGACGATGCCACCGCCACCGCCTTCCGCTGGAATATCCTGATGCTTTGCGGTGATCCGGCCCAGGATGATGCCACCTACTTCAGCGGCTACCCGCAGGATAAGGTCAGCCCCATTTCCTGCCCGGACAACCTCGCCTTCGACTCAGCGGGCAACCTTTGGATCTCCACGGACGGAGCCCCGTCCGGCATTGGCTACAACGACGGACTGTTCAAGGTAGCGCTGACCGGACGGGAACGGGGCAGGGTGGAGCAGTTCCTGTCGGTGCCCCGGGACGCAGAAACCTGCGGGCCGGTCATCCATGACGGGGAGTCCATGGTGTTCGTGGCCGTGCAGCATCCGGGGGAGGACGGCGGCTACGGCGCGCACACTTCCTTCTTTCCGGACTACGTGCCCGACGGCGGCACGCCGCCGGCCGGGCACGTCCGCGCCCCGCGGCCGTCCGTGGTCCAGGTGTTCCAGCCCATGCGAACCGCAGGGGGACGGGAGCGCTAGCCCGCGGGGGCCGTCCGATCTCACTCAGGGGTGTGCTGTTTGACACTGCCGCTGACGCCCGCAACCATGGGGGATTGGAAATCAGCTTGTTTTCCCCGGGAGGAGATCTTCATGAAGTATGTCCTGCCGCTTTTGATTGTCGCCTGTGCGGTTGCGGGCATGGCCGTCTGGCTGCTGACTGACCATCTGCTGCCGGGTCTTGGCCTGACAGCCGTTGCTCTGGTCCTGTGGGCAGTTGCACCGCCCACAGTTGGCCGGCCCGGCGGCTTTACGCACGGAGCCGGAAACGCGGACCCGCGGCGTGTGAAGGAATACCGCTCGAAGCATCCGGGGGCAACGATGAGTGACGCGATACGTGCCACGCGGCCGTGATTGGCCCCCTAATAACTGGTCCCGAACATAACTGGTCCCTGTAGGAACCAGAGGATGCCGGCCTCGTGCCGGCATCCTCTTTTGTGTCTTGGGGGTGTCGTTTCTGTGCCCGGATTCCCCTCGCCCGCTTATGCCAGGGACAGGAAGAGCTGCTCCAGTTCCTTCTTGTCCATGACGTTGTCTTCCTGGGTGAGGCACTGCTGCAGGCCGGTGGCGATGATCAGGAAACCGGCCCGGTCCAGGGCTTTGGAAACGGCGGCCAGCTGGGTGACAACGTCCTTGCAGTCGCGCCCTTCCTCCAGCATGCGGGTGACTGCGCTCAGCTGACCCTGCGCACGCTTGAGCCGGTTGATAACCGGCGTGAGCTCTTTTGCATCAAGTTCCATGAAAATTCTCCGAAGCTAGGGAAGCTTCCACCCTATACCCCAGTGGGTGTTTTGACTACCCCCGGGGGTATAGGTGATACTGGGTGGGGTATTCACCGTTCCCGTCCTGAGAGGGCCCCATGGCTTCCGCAACACCTTCATCCCCCGGCTCCGCTGCCCCCGCATCCGCCGTCACCGTACTTGATGCAGGGACGCTTCAGTCCTGGCAGCATGAACACGCGGACCTGATCGTGCTGGACGTCCGCTCAGCTGCGGAGTTCGAGTCACTGCACATCGCCGGCTCGGTCAATGTTCCGCTTCCGCTGCTCAAGGACCATGCCGATTCCGTGGCCGCACGTCTGGGAGGCCGCGTCGTTCTGGTCTGCCAGTCGGGCGTCCGTGCCGAGCAGGCCCGGCAACGCCTGGGTGCAGCCGGCATCGATGCCGCCACTGTCCTCAGCGGAGGAGTGCCGGGTTATGCCACGGCCGGCGGCAACGTTGTGCACGGCAAGGAGCGCTGGGACCTGGAACGCCAGGTGCGCCTGGCAGCAGGGTCCCTGGTGCTGGCCGGACTCACCGGCGGCCGCTTCGCCTCTCCCAAGGTCCGGACGCTGGCCGGCGTCATCGGCGCCGGACTGACCTTCTCCGCGGCAACCAACACCTGTGCCATGGGCAAGGCCCTCTCGGTGATGCCGTGGAACAAGGCAGCCGCGGAACCCACTCCGGAAGACGTGCTGGCCAGCCTGCCGCTGGGCACAACCGGGGATGCTTCGGCGGCGTCATGACCCCGACACTGATCCTCGTTCTGGCGCTGTCCATTCTCATTGGACTTTCGCTCGGTGTCCTCGGCGGCGGCGGTTCCATCCTGACCGTCCCGATCCTGGTGTACGTTGCCGGGTTCGATGCCAAGGAAGCTATTGCGGCATCGCTGTTCGTCGTCGGTGTAACCTCCGCGGTCAGCGTGATCAGCCACGCCCGCAGCGGACGGGTGATGTGGCGCACCGGCCTCATCTTTGGTGCTGCCGGCATGGTTGGCGCCTTCGCCGGCGGCCTGCTGGGCGGCTTCATTCCCGGTGAGGTCCTGCTGATTGCCTTCGCCCTGATGATGGTTGCCACCTCGGCCGCCATGATCCGCGGCCGCAGGAACAAGAAAGCGGCAGGCACGGATGGCAACGCTGCCCCGCCCCGCATGCCGCTCGGAAAAGTGCTGGTCGAGGGCCTTGTCGTTGGCCTCGTCACCGGACTGGTGGGTGCGGGCGGCGGATTCCTCGTGGTTCCCGCCCTGGCACTGCTCGGCGGACTGCCGATGTCCATTGCGGTGGGCACGTCGCTGGTGGTCATCAGTATGAAGTCCTTCGCGGGGCTCGCCGGCTACCTCACCACCGTCCAGCTGGACTGGGCTCTGGTCCTCGCCGTCACGGCGGCTGCCATTGTCGGCAGCCTGATCGGCGCCAAGCTCACCGGCCGGATTCCCGAGACCGCACTCCGCAAGGGTTTCGGCTGGTTTGTCCTGGTCATGGGTGCCTTTGTGCTCATACAGCAGGCGCCGGCTGACCTCCAGCTGATCCTCGCCGGAAGCGTCGCGGCAGCTGCACTGGTTGCGGCGGCCGTGTGCCTGCTGTTCATACCCTCCTGCCCGCTGCGCAAGGCCGGCCGGCACCGGGATGATCCGTCCCGGCAGCTGCCGGCCTAGTCCAGAACCGCAACCCCCACTTCACAACAAAGGAGCAGATCCCATGCTTATCGAACGAATTTATGATGAAGACCTGGCCCAGGCCAGCTACCTGATCGGCTGCCAGGCCAAGGGCGAGGCAATCGTCGTCGACGCCCGCCGGGACATCTCCGGCTATCTGGCTCTCGCCGCCGCCAACGGCATGAAGATCGTGGCTGTTACCGAAACCCACATCCACGCCGACTTCCTTTCCGGCACCCGGGAACTGGCCGCGGCCACCGGTGCCGCCATCTACGTTTCGGGCGAAGGCGGACCGGACTGGCAGTATGACTTCGACGGCGAACGCCTGCATGACCTGGACACCGTCAAGCTCGGCAACATCACCGTCCAGGCACTGCACACCCCCGGGCACACCCCGGAGCATCTGTCCTTCCTCATCACGGACGGCGCGTTCAGTGACTCACCCGGATACCTGCTCTCGGGCGACTTCATCTTCTCCGGCGACCTCGGCCGCCCCGACCTGCTGGATGAAGCCGCCGGCGGCGTCGACACCCGTTTTGCCGGTGCCAAGCAGCTGTTCGCCAGCCTGCGGGACAAGTTCCTGACCCTGCCCGATTACGTCCAGGTACACCCGGGCCACGGTGCCGGCAGCGCCTGCGGCAAGGCGCTGGGCGCCATCCCGTCCTCCACCGTCGGCTACGAACGCCGCTACGCCTGGTGGGGACCGTACCTCGAGAACAATGACGAGCAGGGGTTCATCGACGAACTGCTCGACGGACAGCCCGACGCCCACGCCTACTTCGGCCGCATGAAGCGCGAAAACCGCCAGGGCCCGGCTGTCATGGGCGAGCGTGCACCGCTGCAGGAGCTGGCCGCTGACGACGTTGTCCGCGACCTCGCCGCGGACCGTGCAATCTTCGTGGACACCCGCCCCAACGCCCGGGTCCATGAAGGCACCGTTGCCGGCGCACTGAACATCCCCGCCGGAAAATCCGTTGCCAGCTTCGGCGCTTGGGTAGTGGATCCGGAAAAGGACCAGAGCCCGCTGGTGCTGCTGGCCGAGGGGCAGGAGCAGGCACAGGAAATGTGGGACCACCTGGTCCGCGTGGGCATTGACAACGTCGCCGGCTATGTCACGAGCATCGACGGGCTGCCGGCGTTCACCCCGCCGCTGATCCAGCCGTCCGAACTGCCGGACTTCGACGCCGCAATGGTGCTTGATGTCCGCAACCGCACCGAGCACTCGGCCGGGCACATTCCCGGTTCATACCAGCTCAGCGGCGGCCGCGTGCTGTGGCACCTGGATGAACTTCCGGAGAACGGCACCATTGTGACCTACTGCCAGAGCGGCGTGCGGAACTCCGTGGCAGCCAGCGGGCTGCGCCGTGCCGGGTACGACGTCGTCGAACTGGACGGCAGTTACGCCGCCTGGGCGGCACAACAGTAACCAGCGGAGAAGAAGCCCCGGTGGCGGCCGGAACGGGCCGCCGCCGGGGCTTCCTGCGTGCACTGGGTGAAAGACCAGGGAATGCCCGTGGGTCAGGCGATCCCGGTGGTTCCCAGCAGGGTGCCCACGAGATAGGTGAAGGCCATGGCCAGAGCACCGCCGATGACGAGGCGGATCATGGCACGGCGCCGCGAGCTGCCGCCCACGTGTGCGCTGACCGCGCCTGTGATGGACAGGGCCACAAGGACCGCAGCGAACGTCACCGGAATTCGTATTTCTGCGGGCAGAAGGAGAATTGCCAGCAGCGGCAGGACGGCCCCCGCGGCAAAAGCGGCGGCCGACGCGAAGGCCGCATGCCAGGGGTTTACCACTTCCAGTTCATCGATGTTCAGCTCCACCGCAAGGTGTGCTGCCAGTGCGTCGTGCTCGGTCAGCTCGACGGCAACCCGCCGGGCCGTTTCCGGTGTGAGGCCTTTCTGCTCGTAGAGCCCGGCCAGCTCGAGCAGCTCTCCTTCGGGATCCTCGCGCAGCTCTTGGCGCTCCTTTTCGATCAGCGCCTGCTGGCTGTCACGCTGGCTGCTGACCGACACATATTCGCCCAGGGCCATCGACACGGAACCGCCAACAACCGCGGCGGTTCCGGCCACCAGGATGGGAGCCAGGGTATTCGTTACGCCGGCGACACCCACCACCGTTGCCGCCGTTGACACAATTCCGTCATTGGCCCCAAGGACTGCTGCGCGGAGCCAGTTCAGACGTTCCGCGATGCCGCCGTCATGCGGCTCGGGGCGCTGCTGCGGTGTTTCTTCCATGCTTGAAGTAAAACACCCGGCTGGGGCATTGCCTCCGGGAAGCGCGGAAAAGGGCGGCTTTCACCGAAAGAAAGAACCGGCCGGCGCCGAGCATGACTGCGAAAATCTGAAAGTCCCCCAACTTCGTAAAACGATTTCCGCCATGCCCGGCACCCGGCCGGTGATCCTACGATACATGATTGGAACATGTTCCGAACTACACTTTAGCGTGAGGCCCCGCTGAAAATGAGGAACCCCATGGATAAAGACGTTCGACAAACGGCATCAGACGCGTTTGAGCGCCTTCAGCTGCCGGCCCATGTCACGCTGGAATCCCTGATTCGGCACGTCGAGACAATTCGCCGGCGGCCCATTGTCATTGTTCAGAGCGAGAAGCTCACGGGTAAGAAAATCTGCGGGCTCTGGATTCCCCGGGAAAATATGGATGTGGTCTATCACTCCGCCACCAAGGGAAAACTTCACCGGCAGCAGCTGATTCTCCACGAGCTCTCGCACATGATCCTCCGCCATGACGAGCGTGTTGAGGCCTCATGGCAGGGGGTCAGCGTTTTTCGGGAACTTTCGGGTGAAGTGGTGGCCAAGGCACTGGCACGCGGTGACTTCCGCTCCGATCTCGAAGCAGCGGCGGAACACCTCGCCGATCTCCTGGCCGCGGCCATCCGGGAATCCAGTCACGAAATCTACCGGTATGAGGCGTACTTCGAATGAACAACCTGATTGTTGTGGTTTTCATGTGGCTGCTCGTGCTGACGCTGGCGCTCCGTGCGCGAACCCGTCCGGACAACACGATGCTCAAAGCAGCGATAGTCATAGCTGCGTCTTTGACCACGAATATTGACGGCCTTTACCTCTGGGCGGCAAACAGGTTGCCGTGGCCCAATGGATTGGACCTGGCGGCCAACGTCCTGCTGATTTTTGGCGTTTATTACCTCTCGCTGGCCATTGCCCACGGTGCACGCGCCGGTGATTCGACAACCGGCATGCAGGCAATGTGGCTCCGGCGTGCAGCCGTGATCACGGTTGTCATAATGACGGTGAGCTTTGCCTTTATCGATGATCCCGTTCCGTCATTCTCTTTCATGCTGGATTACGGAAGCCAGCCGTCGGCGGCCCTTTACTCGGGAATCCAATACCTCTACATCTTGGCGGTAATGGTGGGCACGCTGGTTACCTGTCTTCGAAACGTGCCGCAGATGAGGCGCAGGCGGTTTCGTGTGGGATTTCGGATTATTGCCCTGGGATGCATTGCGGGCATTGTCCTGTGCCTCTCGGTGCTTGTTATGGATGCTGGCAACGTGACGGGCAACGAGGAGCTGAGGCGTGCAGCCGCAACCGTGTATGACGTGTCCAATCCGCTGACGGTGGTGCTGTTGTCTGCCGGACTGGCCGTGGCACCAATCGGCAGGATCCTCAGCGACCTGGGCGCCCGGAGACAGATCCGGGTGCTGGAGCCGCGGCTCAGAGAGGTGTGGCTCGCTACCGTCGCTCAGACTCCCGCCGTCAGTCTGGTGGGCACCACTGCCCAATCCGTCACCGGGGCACAGCGGAACCGCAGGCGGAATACTGCGGATACGATTCACCGCCTGGTCATTGAGATCCATGACTGGATGGACCTCGCCGAGAACAGCGGGCGTGAGATGTCACCGGCGGACAGAAGCGTGCTGAACCGGGCAGAGGCGCTGTGCCTGAAACACGACAGGCACCTCTGATGGTGCGGCCCGCCGCCCGCAGGGTGCTGGCTGCTGCGGCCGCGGCTTTCTGCCTGCCGGCGCTGGCCGGAGCCCTTATCCGCGCAAAGATCACGGACGCGGGCCCCGGCAAGACGCTGGTCCCGGTCCACGGATACGGGCAGATCGGGAAACGGCAGTACCTCGATTTTGATCCCCGCGGCTTTGCCGCCCATCCCGGACGTCTCAGTATGCGCGCAGCATCGGGAGGCGGGATAGTGGTGCTCGGGCCCCCCGCCGTCGGAATCACGGCACGGCGGACCGTGGAGAGCGGCGATCCCGCCGGAATCATTCGGGACGGCAAAGGCCGCCTCAGCGGCCACCTGGGCGAGGCCCCGGCGGATTTCGGATTCGTCGCCGAGGACGCAACCATCGGCGGGCGTCCGGCGTGGATCATCCCGTCGTCGCAGGACACAGGTGTGTGGGTTATCCATGTTCACGGCTTGGGCAGTTCGCGAAGCCAGTGCCTGCGCGGCGTGGCAGCCTTTGCCGCCCTCGGCTATACGTCGCTGCTGCCCACATACCGCACATCCCTGGACCTTGGCACGACGCCGGAGCGCAGCCACTTGGGACTCACCGAATGGAAGGACATTGAGGCGGCGAGGCGCTACGCAATGGACCGCGGGGCACGGCGGATCCTGTTCGTGGGCTGGTCTCTTGGTGCTTCCATTGTGCTCCGCACCATCGAGCGGTGCCCGGAGCCGGGCATCGCAGGCGCTCTCCTGGTGTCGCCGGCACTGGACTGGCCGGCCATCATATCGGCTCAGCTGCGGCGTTCAGGCTGTCCCGGGTTCCTGGCCCGGTGGCTGCCGCACACGGTCAGTCTGGTCCGGCGCCGGGGTGAACCTGTGATTAGGTGGCGTGAAATGCCCGCAACACACATGCATAATCATCCAAGTATTCCGTCTATGATTTTTCACGGTACTGAGGATCATTCCGTACCCATCAAGCTGTCCCGGGCATTTGTTTCCCGGCACAGCCAGTCTGTGGGATTCGTGGAGTTTGACGGCGCCCACCACACACTGGAGTGGAACTCTGCTCCGCAACTGTGGAATGAATCCGTCCAGGCGTGGTGCCGCACCCTCGGCCTGGAGACACCTGTTGACTTGATCGAGCCAGTTTCGGAGGCAAAATAAACCGTGGCCGCTGAAAGCGCTGTGCAGCGCAACCTGAGGGAATCCCAAATCCTCGCCCGGAAAATCGACCTGCTGCTGGATGTTGTTCAGACCTCCGAGGGCAAACCTTTTGAGTTTCAGGACGTTCAGACTGCCCTTGCGGAGAAGGGGATCAAGCTCTCGCGCACCCGCTGGCACCACATGAAGTCCGGGGACGCCACGGTCCGTCAGCCAACGGAGGTGGTTACGGGCCTGGCTGAGTTTTTCCAGGTCAACCCCTCATACCTGCTGGATGCCGACGGTGAGGTGCCGGAGCGGATCCAGAGTGAGTTGGAACTGCTGGCTGCAATGCGACGGGCGAAGGTTCGCGAATTTGCTACCCGTACCCTGTCCGAGGTGGACAACGAAACGCTCGATGCCATTGCGGCGCTGCTGGACGACTCGACGAAGTACTGACTGCTTAGGTGACCGCCGGCGCGCGGCGGCTGAGGAATTTCCGGGCGAGGATGAAGATGAGCCCGCCCAGGCAAATATGCGCCAGGACCAGCGCAATCGCGTCCGGAGCATTGAACTGGACGTCGACCCCCGAATCGAGCCAGCCTAAGCCTCCGAGTACCACACGCATGACCGTAAGCTGCGCCAAATGGAAGGCGATGGCAACGCCGAGTGCCCCGGCCACCGGGACGCGCCGGGCAGCGCAGAGCACCAGTCCAAACAGCCCAATCTGCAGGAAATAGGCCACGGGATCACTGGCCTGCAAGGAGGCCGAACACCACTGGTGCGGTCATCCGGCGGGACAGGCCCAGATGGGCCGGCGAGGCGCGGTCCAGTTTGCTCAGCAGCAGAAGGACGGCCGGCACCACCAGTACAGTGACCAGGACGGCCTGCACCAGCGGAACTGCAGCCGCCGCTGGTGCAGGTATGAGCCCGGTCAAGAAGCCGGCGACGGTGATCGCCAGACCGATTCCAGCGCACAGGACAATCCAACCGAGGACGGCGCGCCCCACGGCGGCAGCGCCGCCGGCAAACCCGGAGCGCACGGCAATTCCGGGCCGTCCGCCGCCCGTTCCGTTCAGCGCAGTCTCGGTGCTGCCGTTGTTGGGGGAACCCCGGTTCAACGGTTACTGGCCCGCGGCGCCCCGATTCCCGGATCGATTTGGAACGGCCCCGAGGCCGAAGGCCGGATGTCGAAGTCAAAGATGGACGTGGGAATGTAGACCGTGGAACAGGAGTTGGGAATGTCCACCACGCCTGAGAGCCTGCCCTCGATCGGTGCCGCACCAAGCAGCAGATACGCCTGTTCGGGGCTGTAGCCGAACTTTGTCAGGTAATCGATCGCGTGCAGGCAGGCGCGCTGGTAGGACAGATGTGAGTCCAGGTAGCGCTGCTCGCCGTCGAGCGTTACCGATGTGCCGGAGAAAGCGATCCATTCGCTGAACTGCGGTTCCACGGTGCCGGGCATGAAGATCGCGTTTTCATGGACTCCATACGTGTCCATGCCGCCCTTGATGAGATCAACCCGCAGATCGATGAAACCGCCCATCTCAATGGCGCCGCAGAAGGTGATTTCGCCGTCGCCCTGGGAGAAATGCAGGTCGCCGACGGAGAGGTTGGCGCCGTCCACGAACACCGGATAGAAGATCCGGCTGCCCTTGGAGAGGTTTTTGATGTCCTGGTTGCCGCCGTTCTCCCGTGGCGGAGCGGTGCGCGCTGCTTCAGCGCCCACGCGCCCCCACTGATCCCGGGGCACCCCGCCGAGCACCGCATGTTCAGCCTCGGGCGGCAGCGCCAGCGGCGGTACCCGGTGCGGGTCGGTGGCGATCAGGTCCCCTTCACGCTTGTTCCATGTGGACAGCAGCGAGGCCGACGGCGCGGTTCCCATCAGTCCGGGATGAATCAGCCCGGTGAAGGACACGCCGGGCACGTGGCGGGACGTGGCAGTCTGGCCGGTGAAATCCCAGATCGCCTTGTAGGCATCAGGGAACTGCTCGGTGAGGAAGCCCCCGCCGTTTTCCCGGGCAAAGATGCCGGTATAACCCCAGCCCTGGCCGGCCAGCGGTCCGCTGTCCTCCTGCGGGATGGGGCCGACGTCGAGGATGTCCACCACCAGCAGGTCTCCGGGTTTCGCTCCTTCCACCGCGAAGGGGCCGCTGAGTTTGTGCACGGACAGCAGGGGAGCGTTGAGGATGTCCTCGGCGGAATCGTCATTCACAATGGCGCCGTCGAACCACTCCCGGCAGTCCACCCGGAAGGACTCGCCGGGCTTGAGCACCTCCACCGGCGGGATCTCCGGATGCCACCGGTTATGCCCCAGTTTTTCCTGGTCCTCAAACTTTTTGGACGAATCAAGGGGAAAGACGGCTTTGGGCATGATTGCTCCTTTGCTGGCGGGTGAACCTGGGAATCAGTCGGGGCGGGGAAGCTTTCGGTGGAGCGGGTTGGTGGTGATGTTTCCGCCGGCCGTGCGGGGAGCCGGTCCGGGGGAACTGACGACGGCGGGCTCTGCTGCCGAGCGTTTGGTGCTTTCGATCAGCCGGTACGCGCTGGAGGCAGCCCGGGAGAGGTTGGGTGCGGTGAACCGCCGCGGAGACGGGATTCCGCAGGCGGGGCAGGGAAGGGAAGCGGCCGCCTCGCCCATGGCGGCGGAGACCTCGAAGTCCAGGCAGTCCGTGCAGCGGTACGCATAGAGCGGCATGTCGTGTCCCTTCAGGCATCTGCAGGAGCGGTCAGGGAGGGGAAAGCTGTGCTGCTCCGGCTTGCCGTCAGCCTAGAAAGCAGCGTGTGGAGAGTCAACATTGTGACGGGAGTGAGCCGTGCGTGGTCCCTGCGGGTGCGAGTTTCGTCACAGAAGAGGGGCCGCAGTCCGAGTAACGACGGAGTTTTGCACTCGGCCGGCAGTCTTGGGGAAATCGGAGCAGCGATCCCCAGTGAAATAATTTATCTCATCATGAACTCTGACTCATCACCTCCCAAGCACGTCGCAGGCAGCACTGACGGATCAAACGTTGCCGGTTCAGCAAGGGGAGCTGCCGCCGCCGGCGGACCCGTTGGACGGGTCAAGAAGGCCCTGCAACACGTTGCCTCACCGGCTTTCGGCATCCACCCCGGGCTGGTCCCGGGCATCAGCGTCGAGGACACAGGGGTCAGCTATCCGACCCGGCGCGGTGTGTTCATTTCCGCCATGGCCATCTCCCTTGCCGTGCTGGCGTGGGCGATTTTTGCGCCCGACAACCTCAGTTCCGTGGGCGCCGGCGTACAGGCCTGGGTGGTTGTGCATTTCGGCTGGCTGTTTAACGCCACCATGGTTGCCGCCGCGGTCTTCATGCTGGTGGTTGGCTTCGGGCCAACCGGCAAGATCCGGCTGGGGGCCGACGACAGCACGCCGGAGTACTCCACGGCGTCCTGGATTTCCATGCTGTTCGCAGCCGGTCTGGGCATTGCGCTGATCTTCTACGGGCCGATGGAACCGCTCAGCCATTTCCTCTCCCCGCCACCCTCCACCGATGCCGAGGCCGGCACCTCCGCCGCTATCCTGCCGGCCATGGCGACCACCTTCCTGCACCAGGCCAGTCTCGCCTGGATCATCTACGCCCTGGTGGGCGGTGCCCTGGCCTACGCCTCGTTCCGACGCGGCCGGCTGCCGCTGATTTCATCACTGTTTGAACCGGTCTTCCCCGACGGCAACAACCGGGTGCTGGGAAAGATCATCGACGTTTCCGCCGTGCTGGTGACGCTGTTCGGCACCGCGACCTCGCTGGGCATCGGCGCGATCCAGATCCGCACCGGAGTTTCGATCATCACGGGCCAGGAGCTGGGCAACGGCTTCGTCGTCGTCGCCATCAGCCTCCTAACGGTTGTCTTCACCATCTCCGCTGTCGCCGGCATCAAGAAGGGCATCCGGCTGCTCTCCAACCTCAACATGACCCTGGTCATTCTGTTGACGCTCTTTGTCCTGCTGGCCGGGCCGACGTTCTTCCTGCTCGATCTGCTGCCAACCTCGCTCATCGCGTTTGTGGGCAACCTGCCGGACATGCTGACCGTCTTCGCCGGCCAGGGCGCCGAGCAGGAGGAATTCCTGACCGGCTGGACCACCTTGTACTGGGCCTGGTGGATCTCCTGGTCGCCGTTCGTGGGCATGTTCATCGCCAAGATCTCCAAGGGCCGCACCCTGCGCCAGTTCGTCACCGTCGTCGTCTTCGTGCCCTTGAGCATCTCTGTCTGCTGGTACACGGTCTTCGGCGGTACGGCCATCTGGATGAACCGAAACGGGGTGGACCTGGCTGTAAAGGGTTCCGGGGAAAACGTCATGTTCGATCTGCTGGGAAACCTGCCACTCAGCTCCGTAACGGCCCTCGTGTGCATGCTCGCGATTCTGGTCTTCTTCATCACCGCGGCCGACTCGGCCGCCAACGTCATGGGCTCGATGTCGCAGTCGGGCCGGCCCGTGCCCTCGAAGCCGGTGACCATTATCTGGTCGGCCGCACTCGGGCTGATCGCCATGTTCCTGCTGCTGGCCGGGGGCCGCAATGCCCTCTCGGGGCTCCAGGCCATCATGGTGACCTGCGCGCTGCCGTTCACCGTCATCCTCGTCGGCGTGATGGTTTCCTGGGCCAGGGACCTGCGCAACGACCCGCTGATGATCCGGCGACGGTATGCGCTGGAGGCCATCAGCGGCGGCGTGCGCCGCGGCATCGACGAGCACGGCGACGACTTTGTGTTCGGCACTGCCCATGTGCCGGAGGCCGAGGGCGCCGGCGCCGACTTTGAGAGCAATGACCCCGCCCTCACCGACTGGTACACGGACAACGTGCAGGAAGCTCCGACGGATACTGCAGCTCCTGACGCCGCCTCGGGAGAGGGGCCGGATCAGGCAAAGGCCGGCAGCACCCGCTAGCGGGGTCCTGCCGGCCCCTCCCGGGTCTTGGCGGCTAGGCGTCCGCAGCGGCGGCACTTCGCCGGGCGCGGGAAGCGTGTGCCAGCTTGCACGCGACGGCGATGCAGGCCACCAGCGCAACGGTGGACAGCAGCTGAGTCCTGGCCGCCGGATCGAAGCAGGCCAGCACAAGAATGGCTGCCAGGAGGACTATGCCGGCGACTGTCAGGTAGGGAAAGCCGCGCATCCGCAGTTTGAGGGCCACGCCGTCGCGGTCGGCCCTGCGGCGCAGCACGAACTGGGACAGCAGAACCGAAGCCCAGACCAGCAGCACGGTGGAACCGACGACGTTCAGCAGGGCGGGAAGCACCCGGTCCGGGAAGAAGAGTTCCAGCACAGTGGAGACAACCCCAACGGCCACGGAGACAAGCACGGCAAGAACGGGTGCTTTCGCTTTGTTGAGCCGCAGCAGCCCCCGCGGTGCGTCTCGGCGTTCGGCCAGCGAGTAGACCATCCGTGAGGCGCCGTACAGATTGGCATTCAGCGCTGACAGCAGGGCAACGGCTGCCACCAGGATGATGGCCGTCTCTGCCCCCGGGATCCGGGCGGTTGCCAGGACGGCGGCGAACGGAGACTCAAGCGCTTCCGAATCCCAGGGGATAACGGTGACGATGACGGCCAGCGAGCCGATGTAGAACACCAGGATGCGCCAGACAACGGTCTTGATGGCCTTGCCTACGCTGCGGGCGGGGTCTGCGGTCTCGGCTGCGGCAACGCTCACAATTTCGGTGCCGCCGAACGCGAAGATCACTACCAGCAGTGCCGACGCAATGCCGGCCAGACCGGTCGGGGCGAATCCGTCGTTGCCGAAGAGATTGCTGAGACCGGGGGAGGTGGTATCGGGCAGCCAGCCGAAGATGAGGGCAGCACCGATCGCCAGGAACGCAATGATGGCCGCAACCTTCAGGATCGCAAACCAGAATTCGAACTCACCGTAGTTCTTCACGCCGGTGACATTGATGAGCGAGAACACCGCAATGAAGAACAGGGCCATGAGCCAGACGGGAAGGTCCGGGAAGACGGACGCCAGAAGACCGGCAGCACCGATGGCCTCGGCGGCAATCACCACAACAAGCTGGAACCACCAGAGCCAGCCGACAGCGGATCCGGCCGTCTTGCCGAAGGCTTTCTCCGTATAGACAGAGAATGCGCCCGAACTCGGATTGGCCGCAGCGAGTTCGCCCAGAGCCTGCATCACGATGATGACCAGGGCGCCCGCCACGAGATAAGAGATCAGGACAGCCGGCCCGGCCGCCTGGACACCCACCCCCGATCCAAGGAACAGCCCGGCGCCAATTGCGCTGCCGAGCCCCATCATGGTCAGCTGGCGGGAATTCATTGACCGTCCCAGGCCTGATCCGTTCCGGGGAGGTGCTGGGTTGGTTGTCAGATCGGCAGTGGTCATGCAGGTGCCTCACAAGCGTCGGGAGCGGAGGTTCTCCGCATCGAGAAAAGATTGGGGGGATGTCCGGCGGCGTACCCGTGGAATCAGGTCCGCCGGCGGCAGCCCGGGAGTGACGCTAATCACAAACCCGGCGATGAGCAAATTCATAGGGAAATGCTGTGCAAATTGTATAGAAGAGGTGCGGTGGGTCCCGCTCAAAGCAGGCAGTCTGTGCGGTGTTTGCTGTGCAGCTTGTTTGCGTGACCAATCTTACTTAGCCTCGTTGGGCAGTGCCCGCCGCTGCAGCTTATCCTTCGCTCCGGTCCATCAGGAGAATCATGAACATCCCGCACCGTGCCGGCCTTGAAAACTTCCCGCCTTACCGTCAGGGAAAAGCCCCGCAGGCCGTAGACGGCCTGGAGGCCTTCAAGCTCTCCTCGAACGAGAATCCCTACCCGCCTCTGCCTTCAGTGGTGGAGGCCGTAACCGGCGCCGTCTCCAGCATTAATCTCTATCCGGAGATCGCTGCAGAGGAACTCCGCGGTGCCATCGCGTCCCGCTGGGAGGTTTCACCGGACAACATTGCGCTCGGCGCCGGGTCAGTGGAAGTTGCGAGCCAGATCATCCTCGCAGTGAGCAATCCGGGCGACCAGGTGATGTTCGCCTGGCGGTCCTTCGAGGCCTACCCGCTTCTGGCCACCACCGCAGGGGCGGAACCACAGCCCATTGCCCTGACCGGGGAGGGCGGCCATGACCTGCCGGCTATGGCTGCTGCTGTTACCCCGAAAACCCGCGTGATCTTTCTCTGCAATCCGAACAATCCCACCGGTACCGTCCTCAAGGCTGCAGCGGTGGACAGCTTTATCTCATCCGTCCCGGAGGATGTCCTTATAGTGCTCGATGAAGCCTACGTGCACTTCAACCGCGATGCCGACACCGCCGTCGGGATCGAAATGTTCCGTAAGTATCCGAACGTTGCTGTCCTGCACACCTTCTCCAAGGCCTACGGGCTCGCCGGGCTGCGCCTCGGCTACGCCATTGCCTCGCCCGGGCTGGTCACCAACCTCCAGAAGGTGGCTGTTCCGTTCGGCGTCACGTCCCTGGCGCAGCAGGCCGGGCTGGCATCCCTGTGCGCCGAAGATGAACTTCAGGAGCGGATCGATGTCCTGGTGACCGAGCGCCGGCGCGTGCACGATGCGCTGGCGGCGGCCGGGCTGCCCGTTCTTCCGTCGGAAGCCAACTTCCTCTGGCTCGACAGCCGTGGCCAGACGGCCGCCCTTGCGGCAATCTTTGAAGACAACGCCCTTTCTGTCCGCGTCTTTCCGAACGAGGGCATCCGTATCACCATCGGCTCACCTGCCGCCAACAACAGGATTCTGGACGCCGCCCGGCAGGCAGCGGCTCTCCTGGCCCCCCAGCACTAATCCCGAGGAACCAACATGACTGAACAGCTGAACGTATCCGACGTCGTCGCGGAAGTGTGTGCACGTCACGCTGAGGCGGTGTTTGGCCTGATGGGCAACGGCAACGCCTTTTTCACGTCCAACCTCACGGCCCGCGGCCTGCCGTATACCAGCGCCCGGCATGAAGCCGGAGCCGTGGCCATGGCGGACGCGTATTACCGCGCCTCCGGCAAGATTGCGGTGGCAACGGTGACTTACGGGGCCGGTTTTACCAATTCCCTGACCGCCCTTACCGAGGCCGCCAAAGCCCGGATCCCGATGGTGCTGGTTGTGGGAGAAGCACCGACCGCCGGGGCCCGGCCATGGGACATTGACCAGCTGATGGTGGCCCGGGGCCTGGGGGTACACACCCTTACCGTGGCTGCCGGAAACGCCGAACGCCTCACCGAAGAGGCCTGGTCCACAGCCGGGAACGAACGGCGCCCCGTGATTGTTTCCATTCCCTATGACCTTGCCAATGAAGCGGCCGGACCGCAGGAGCAGGCCGTGCCGCGGCAGCCGTCTGACCGGGTGCAGCCTGACCCCGGCGCCGTGGAGCGCGTCGCCGCGCTGCTGAACCGCGCCCGGCGGCCCCTGATCCTGGCCGGCAACGGTGCCGTGATTTCAGGTGCGGGGACTGCACTGGTGGAACTGGGGGACAAGATCGGTGCATTGTTTGCGACTTCACTGATGGCGCGGAATTACCTCGATACGTCCTGGGATTTGGGTATCGCCGGGGGCTTCGCACTCATGGCTCCCCTCCAGCTCATGCGCTCCGCGGACCTTGTCATTGTTGCCGGCGCCAGCCTTAATGCCTTCCAGACCCGCTACGGATCCCTCTTCGCGGAAGACGCCGAGGTCATCCAGATTGATGCAGCCGACTCGCCCACAAACCCCCGGGTTTCGAGGTTCATCCAGGCCGATGCCCGCGAAACCGCTGTGGCATTGACGGCAGCAGTTTCCGCTGTGGAGGACGGATGGCGGACGCAGCATCCGGAGGTGGCCGCGCCGACATTCGCCGTCGATCCTGCCGCGGAGGAGTTCGCCCCTGACGGGCGGTTGAATCCCCGCGCCGTGGCGCAGCAGCTCGATGCGGTCCTGCCCCGCAACCGCACCATCGTCCAGGACGGCGGGCACTTCTGCGGCTGGATCCCGATGTACTGCCAGGCTCCGGATCCGCAGGGCCTCATGATGGTTGGCACCGCGTTCCAGTCCATCGGCCTGGGCATCCCGGCTGCAGTCGGAGCGGCGGTGGCCCGTCCGGACCGGACCACTGTGCTGATTGCCGGAGACGGCGGCGCCCTGATGGCGCTGGCGGATCTGGAGTCCGCAGTGCGCGCCATTCCGAGCGGGATCATGGTGGTGTTCAACGATGCCGCCTACGGAGCCGAAGTCCATCAATACGCCGCTCGAGGCCTCGACGATACGGCTATGCAGATCCCGGAGGTTGATTTCAGTGCGCTGGGGCGTGCAATGGGTGCGCAGGGCGTGAAAATGCGTTCACTGGACGACCTGTCTGTCCTCGAAAAGTGGCTTGCCGACGGTGCTGAAGGCCTGTTTGTGCTCGATGTGGCGGTAACCCAAAGCGAGGTGGCTGATTACATGCGTGAAAGCATGGCACCCATCCTGGCTGCAGCGTCTGCCGGGTAGGGACCTTTAGCCTTTGAAACACAACTAGTATTTGTTTGAATTCTCTGCTACGCGCGAGGTGTTCATTAATTAAGTTGCATTTGTGTTGATAGTTTTCTAATTGTTATGGATTGGAGGAATGCCAAACTAATGCGCTAAGGTCATTCGTTATGAATTCTGATCCTTCACGTTTTGGCGGAGCAGCAAGCACAACTGACAGACCGCCGGGCGGCGGTCCGGAGGGACAGAAGGCCGGCGGGCGGCCCGCTGAGCGGGTGAAAAAAGCACTGCGCAATGCGGCGGCGGAGCCAACGTTCGGCATGCATCCCGGACTTGTTCCCGGGATCAGCGTCGAAGACACCGGGGCCAGTTTTCCCACCCGGCGCAGTGTGTTCATTGTTGCCCTGGCTGTCTCGCTGGCGGTCCTGGCATGGGCAACGTTCGCTCCGGCGCACCTGAATATGGTGGGTACCACCATGCAGGGCTGGGTGGTGGTTCACTTCGGCTGGCTGTTCAACGCAACCGTCGTGGGTATCGTGATCTTCATGCTCGTGGCCGGCTTCGGTCCCACAGGCAAGATCCGTCTCGGTGCCGACGACAGTACCCCGGAATACTCGACCCTGTCGTGGATCTCCATGCTGTTTGCCGCAGGTCTGGGCATTGGCCTGATCTTCTACGGCCCCATGGAGCCGCTCAGCCACTTCCTGAGCCCGCCGCCGTCAACCGACGCCGAGGCAGGGACCTCTGATGCCATTCTGCCTGCCATGACTGATGCTTTCCTGCACCAGGCATCCATCGCCTGGTGCATCTATGCCCTGGTAGGCGGGGCCCTGGCTTACGCCTCCTACCGGCGGGGGCGGCTGCCGTTGATTTCATCACTGTTTGAACCGGTCTTCCCGGACGGCAACAACCGTGTCCTGGGCAAGGCCATCGATGTCTTTGCCGTCTTGGTCACCCTGTTCGGCACCGCGACGTCGCTGGGCATCGGCGCACTCCAGATCCGCACGGGCGTGTCGATCATCACGGGGCAGGAACTGGGCAACGGTTTCGTCGTCGTGGCCATCACCATTCTGACGGTTGTCTTCACCATCTCCGCAGTGGCCGGCATCAAAAAGGGCATTCGGCTGATGTCCAACGCCAATATGAGCCTGGTCATCCTGCTCGCAGCATTTGTCCTGCTGGCGGGACCGACCTTTTTCGTGCTGGATCTGCTGCCGGTTTCGCTGATCGCATTTTTCGACAACCTGCCGGACATGCTGACCGTCTTTGCCGGCCAGGGCGCCACGGAAGAGGCGTATCTGACAGCTTGGACCACGCTGTACTGGGCCTGGTGGATTTCATGGTCGCCGTTCGTGGGCATGTTCATTGCCAAGATTTCCAAAGGCCGGACCCTGCGCCAGTTCGTCACCGTGGTGGTGTTTGTTCCCTCAGCCATTTCCGTCGTCTGGTTCACGGTCTTCGGCGGCAGTGCCATCTGGATGAACATGGAGGGCAGGGACATGACGGTGGCGGGTGCCGGGGAGAACGTCATGTTCGATTTGCTGGGCAACCTTCCGTTCAGCACCGTGACATCGGTTGTCTGCCTGATCGCCATTCTCATTTTCTTTGTCACCGCTGCAGACTCGGCAGCCAATGTCATGGGTTCCATGTCGCAGTCAGGGCGGCCGGTCCCCTCGAAGCCGGTGACCATCGCCTGGGCTGCCGCGCTTGGGCTGATCTCCATGGCCCTGCTGCTGGCCGGCGGCCGCAATGCCCTCTCGGGGCTGCAGTCCATTATGGTGACCTGTGCCCTGCCCTTCACCATCATCCTGATTGGCGTCATGGTCTCGTGGGGCAAGGAGCTGCGCAACGATCCCTACATGATTCGCCGCCGGTATGCGCTGGAGGCCATTCGGGGAGGGGTCCGCCGGGGTATCGGCGAGCACGGTGATGACTTTGTCTTCGGTGCCGCCCACGTGGCGGAGGATGAAGGGGCCGGCGCCGACTTTGAGAGCGATGACCCCGCGCTCACCGAGTGGTACACGGAGGCGGTGCAGGATCCGGATGTCATGGAGGGTCCGGAAGAGCTGCCGGACAAGGTAAAAACCGCCGCGGCCGACTAAAGGCTGGACCGACCGGCCCGGGCAGCTGCTGACCGGGCAGCTGCTGCCCGGGGTGGAAGGGGGCTGCCGCTACGCCGCGAGTCCCGGAGAGCGGGACCGGTCTCGTCACACTACGCCGGATACCGGCCCGGTGTGGTTAGGATGAACCCACCTCACAACCAAGCAACTGCTTTGCTGAGGGAAATCGAACGGACCTTGACAGTCCGACGGCGTATTGATGTATCCGAGCAACGAAAGTGAATAGATGACAACGACGTCAGAGCTGCCTCAGGCATCCTCCTTTCCCAGCGTGTCCGCTCCCTCCCCGGCAGCAACCGGCTCCGCGACCAAGTCCGCCGGCCACGTGATTGTTGATGCGCTGGCTGCTCACGGGGTGGAACGGACCTATGTGGTGCCCGGCGAAAGCTTTTTGGATGTGCTGGACGGACTGCACCAGTCAGCGATTGAAACTGTCGTTTGCCGGCATGAGGGCGGCGCCGCCTACATGGCCGAGGCCGCAGGCAAGATGCAGCAGCTGCCGGGCATCGCCATGGTTACCCGCGGCCCGGGTGCGGCAAACGCGCACGTCGGCCTGCACACGGCCTGGCAGGATTCCACGCCCATGGTGCTCTTTGTGGGCCTGATCCCGTTCGAGCACCGGGACCGTGAGGCCTTTCAGGAATTCGATATCAAGGCCTGGTTCGACACCGGCGCCAAGCGGGTGATGGTTCTGGACCATGCCGAGCGCGCGTCCGAGATTGTAGCCGAGGCGATCTTTGCCGCGATGAGCGGCCGCCCGGGTCCCGTCGTCGTCGGCCTTCCCGAGGACATCATCCGCAAGGAAATCAGCGCCGTCCTCCATCCGCCGATTCCGGTTGCCCCGGGCGGCATGACCGTCACGGACTGGAAAGCGCTGCAGGCTGCGCTGAAGGAAGCGGACAAGCCGCTGTTTGTCACCGGCGGCAATGACTGGACGCAGGAAGGCGCAGATACCCTGACCCGCTGGCTGGAGGAACACCACCTGCCCGCCGCCGCGGAGTGGCGCTGCGAGGGAACCGTACCCTTTGACTCGCCCTCGTACGTGGGGCCCATCGGGTACGGCCGGCCAAAGCCCACTTATGACCTGCTCGAAGAGACGGATCTGCTGGTCTTCGTGGGCACCGTGCCCGGCGACGTGCTCACTGATGGTTTCGTCGCGCGGCAGGACTGGGCCAAGAAGAACTTCCTCGTCACGATTGATCCCTCGCTGCGCGGCCGTTCCGGTCCGGTTTCCTACCAGATCGTCGCTAAGCCGGATGTCTTTGTCCGTGACCTGGTCCTGATGGATCTGCCGGTGAAGGACGAGTGGAAGGCCTGGACCTCCCGCATGCGCGCAGAGCAGGAATCCTTCGCCGCCCTGCCGCCCGCCGGGCCGCAGGCCGGCCAGGCACGGATGGACACCCTGATGGCGCATCTGGTGCCGACGCTGCCCGATGACGCCGTGGTCACCCTGGGGGCGGGCGAGCACACCAACTGGGCCCACCGTTATTTCCCCACGAAGCGCTACGCCTCCATGGTCAGCGCCCGCAACGGTTCCATGGGCTATTCCGTGCCGTCGGCAGTCGCTGCGTCCCTGACCTACCCGGGCCGGCGCGTGGTGACGATTGCCGGCGACGGCGAATTCCTGATGAACGGCCAGGAGCTGGCTACGGCCGCCCAGTACGGGGCCACCCCGCTGGTGATCGTCATGGACAACCAGGAATACGGCACGATCCGAACCCATCAGGAGCGCCACTATCCGGACCGGGTTTCCGGCACCCAGCTGAAGAACCCCGAGTTTGCGCTTATGGCCCGGGCTTTTGGGGGCTTCGGCATCAAAGTGGAGCACGACGCCGATGTGCCCGCCGCCGTTGAGGCTGCACTGAAGGCTATCGATGAGGACAAAACCTTCGCGCTCATCCACCTGGTGGTCGAACAGCGCGTGAAGGCCTACTGAGCGTACTGATGAAGGGGGGGGCGGCTGTCCGCCGTCGGCTCATGCGGCTGCCTGCCCTTCAGTCGGGTGTGTATCGGCCCGACGACGATACACACCCGCCCCCGAACCCTAGGATGGAGGAGTGACCGGATCTTCAGAGTCTCCCAGCCCGTCCTCCGCCCCCTTTCCCGCTTCCTCCGCCGGCTTTGTTGAGCCCGAAGCAGGGAGCAGCCTGAGTTCGCTGCAGGCCGCCCGCTCCGCCGTCTCCGCGCTGACCGCGGCGGGGGTAACCGACGTGGTGGTTGCCCCGGGGTCGCGCAGTGCCCCGCTGGCCTATGCCCTGGGGGAAGCCGAAGCGCAGGGCCGGGTGAGCGTGCACATCCGGATCGATGAACGGGTTGCCGGCTTCACCGCCCTCGGCCTGGCACGGGGCGGACACCGGCCGGCAGCTGTCGTCACCACCTCCGGAACTGCCGTGGGCGAACTGATGCCGGCCGTGATGGAAGCCCATCATGCCGGGGTGCCGCTGGTGGTGCTGTCCGCAGACCGGCCGGCAGAGCTGCACGGCACCGGCGCCAACCAGACAACTGTCCAGCCCGGGATCTTCGCGGACTTTCCGGCAGCCACAGCCGACATCCGCGCCGGAGAAGATCCCGCCGGGGCCATCAACGCAGCCTTCAACGAGGTCAGCGCCGGCGGTCCGGCGGGCCCCATCCACATCAACCTGCAGTTCCGCGACCCGCTGATCCCGCAGGACGGTGACACCGCCGAATTGGCCGCCGCCTACGCCGAACTTCCGGATGCGGAACTGCCCTCCGACCCCGTCGCCACCGGACGGGAAGCCGCCGTGCTGGCAAACCACGATGGAACGTACCGCGCCGTTGTCATAGCCGGTGACGGCGCCGGCGAGATTGCTGCACTGTTTGCCAGGCGCGCACGGTTGCCCCTGCTCGCCGAACCGTCCTCGAACGCCCGCTTCGGCCCGAACGCGATCGGGGCCTACCGCCTGCTGCTGGAGGAACTGGGCCCGGAGGTTGAACGCGTGGTGGTCTTCGGCCGGCCCACCCTGTCCCGGCCGGTTGCCGCACTGCTCGCCCGCAGGGACGTGGAGAAGGCCATTTACGTACCGCGCCCGGTCAACTGGTTCACCGCCGGACGCCGCCCCGAAACCCTCATCACCGACCTGGCCGGGCTGTTCGGCTTTGCCGGCGAAGGCACTCCCGGCTGGCTGGAGCGCTGGCAGGCGGCCTCCGCAGCGGCGATGGCCGCGGTATCTTCCCTGCTCGAGGGGGAGGCTGAACTGAACGGCCTGCAGGTCGCGGATCTGGTCTGGGACCACACGGACGGAAACCTGGTGCTCGGCTCTTCCAACCCGATTCGGGACATGGATCTGGTGGCGGCTCCGGACTGGCATCCGCTGGACGTCTACGCCAACCGCGGCCTGGCCGGCATTGACGGCACCATTGCGACGGCTTCCGGCATTGCGCTGGCCAACGGCATCCCCACCCGGGTGCTGCTGGGCGACCTCACCTTCCTGCACGACGCCGGCGCCCTCCTTCTTGGCCCCGGGGAACCTGAGCCTGATCTGCAGCTGGTGGTGCTGAACGACGGCGGCGGCGGCATCTTCTCCACGCTTGAGCACGGAGCGCTGGGGGAGCGCGAAGAGTATGCCGCCGTCGTCGAGCGCTTTTTCGGGACCCCGCACACAGTTGACCTGGCCGCACTCGCCGCCGCCTACGGGGTGCCGCACACACTGGTCCGCACGGCGGACGAGCTTGACGAGGCCCTCGATGCCCCGGTCACGGGACGCTCGATCCTCGAGGTTCCGGTGCGCCGGGACGCCCTGCGGAAACTCCATGCGGCGGTCAGCAGCGCCGTCCGGAATGTGCTGAGGTAGTTTTCTGCGGCACCAAAAAAGCAGCCCTCCCGCTCGTTGCGCGGGAGGGCTGCTTTGAAGTGGAAGGTCAGAGCACCTTGGAGAGGAACTCGCGGGTGCGGGGGTGCTGCGGGTTGTCCAGTACATCGGCCGGGCGGCCCTGCTCGACGACGACGCCGCCGTCCATGAAGACCACGCGGTCACCTACTTCGCGGGCAAAGCCGATCTCATGGGTCACCACCATCATGGTCATGCCCTCCTCAGCCAAATTGCGCATGACGGCAAGCACATCGCCCACCAGCTCGGGGTCCAGGGCGGACGTGGGCTCATCGAAGAGCATCATGTCCGGGTCCATGGACAGCGCCCGGGCAATAGCCACGCGCTGCTGCTGTCCGCCGGAGAGCTGGGCTGGGAAGGCGTCTGCGCGGTCTGCCAGGCCAACCTTGGCCAAGTTCTTGCGGGCCACTTCCTCGGCCTCGGCCTTTCCTCGCTTCTTGGCGCGGCGCTGGGCCAGCATGAGGTTCTTCAGGACGTTCAGGTGCGGAAACAGGTTGAACTGCTGGAACACAATGCCGATCCGGGTGCGGACCTTGTCCAGGTCCGTCTCGGGATCGGTGATGTCCACGCCCTCCACCAGGATGGTGCCGCTGGTGGGCTCCTCCAAGCGGTTGACGCAGCGCAGCAGGGTGGACTTGCCGGAGCCTGACGGGCCGATGACGCAGACCACTTCACCCTGGTCCACGTGGAAGTCGATGCCCTTGAGGACTTCGTTGGAACCGAAGCTCTTGTGCAGGTTCTGCACCTGGATGGCGGGAACCGCTTTGTTGACGGCGGCGGTGGAGTCGTGGATTTCAGTGCTCATGACCTTTACCGACCTCTCTGGTTGTGTCGTTCAAGGCGTGCCACCAGCTGCGTCAGCGGCAGCGTGATAATCAGGTACATCAGAGCGGCCAGCACCAGCGGCGTGGGGTTGGCGTTCTGCGAGACGGCATCGCGTGCAAACGTGGTGAGTTCGCGGTCTGCCAGCGCCATGCCGGCAATGAACAGCAGGGACGTGTCCTTGATCAGGATGACAAGTTCATTGGTCAGCGGGGGCGTGATGATGCGGAAGGCCTGCGGCAGGGTCACGGACACCATGGTCCAGGCCGGGCCCATGCCCAGGGAGCGGGCTGCTTCGATCTGGCCGGACGGAACCGCCTGAATGCCGGCACGGATGGTCTCGGCGATGTAGGCTGCCGACACGGCGATCAGGGCAATCAGGCCGCCGCCGGCGTTTCCTCCGGGCCACTGCCAGGAGAAGGCGATCGGCACGGCGAAGGCGAAGGCAAAGATCACCAGCAGGGCCGGCAGGCCGCGGAAGAGTTCGATGTAGGCCGTTGCGGCCCACCGGTACGGGGCCACCGGGGAGAGCTTCATCAGGGCAAGGATCAAACCCAGGGCCAGGCCGCCGGCAAAGGCGATGGCCGTGTAGATGATCGTGTTCTTGACGGCCACGGTGATGATGGTCGGGAAGGCCTTCTTGGCCACTTCGGCGTCAAAGAAGTTCACCCCGATTGCTTTCCAGTCCGCGAGCAGGACTATGGCCAGGACGGCCAGGATGAAGACGGCATACAGGCTGCCCCGGAAGAGGCGTCTGCGGGTGGAGGGTTTCAAGGTGGAGCCTTCCGCGGAAGATATGTGTGGCGCCGTCCCGGATTGGGTCTCAACCCGGGACGGCGGAACGTTCAGTGCGTATCAGTGCTTATTCGGCAAAGTACTTGTCGTAGATTTCGTCGTATTTGCCGTTGTCCCGAAGATCTGCCAACTGGGCGTTGACCTCTTCGATCAGGGCGGTGTTTTCCTTCTTGGTGGCGAAGCCGTAGGACTCGTCAGTCTGGTATTCCTCGACAATGTCGAAGGCGCCGTCCTTGGTGTGGTTCGTGTTCACGGCGATGTCCTGCAGGATGGCGTCAATGCTTCCGCCCTGAATGGCCTGGAACAGTTCACCGTCGCCGGGGTATTCCAGGATTTCGGCACCTTCGACGTTCTCCTGTGCATAAGCGGCGCCGGTGGTGGACTGCTGCACGCCCACGCGCTTGCCGGCCAGATCGTCGATGCCGGAGATGTCCGAACCGGCAGGTACCAGCAGGGTCTGCAGCGAGTCATAGTACGGGTCGCTGAACAGCAGCTTCTCGGAGCGTTCGGGTGTGATGGAGACGGCACTGGCACTGAGATCACACATGTTGGCGCTCACTGCGGTGCCGCCCTGAATGGCCTCAAAGCCCTGCTGCTGGATTTCTGTTTCCAGACCCATTCCGGTGGCGATTTCCCGGATCAAATCCATGTCAAACCCGGTGTACTCACCATCCTCCACGTATTCAAAAGGTACGTAGGGGATTTCGGAGCAAACCGTCAGGGTGCCTTCCGAGACCAGCCCAAGGCCGGAGTCCGCGCCGTTGGCGGATGAATCGTCTCCGCCGCAGGCGGTCAGCGCCAGGGCGCCCAGAGTCACCGCGGCAAGCGCGGTTTTACGTGCTTTGTTCAGCATGGATCTACAACCTTTTCGTGGACGGAGCCAGTGGCGATTGCCCCTTCATAAACAGATGAAAGCACTCTAGATTCTACGCATGCGATATTTCATCAGGATGTCGGGCACGAGTGCGCCGTCAACGAATTTGGCCCTTTAGGTGTCTTATTCGGTGAAATACCTGTCGTAAATCTCCTGGTACTTACCGTTGCTGCGCATCTCGGCCAGCTGGGTGTTGATCTCCTTGATCAGTTCCTCGCTGCCGTCCTTCTTGGCAGCCAGCCCGTAAGACTCACCGGTGGCGTACGTTGCCGCGATGGTATAGGCGTCGTCGTCGGTATGACCGAGGTTCACGGGCAGGTCCTGCAGGACACCTTCGATGTTGCCGGCCTGAAGTGCCTGGAAAAGCTCCGCATCGGTCTGGTAGGAAATGACCTCGGTATCCGCGGGAGCGTTGTCCCGGGCATAGGTTTCACCCGTTGTCCCCTGCTGGATGCCAATCTTCTTGCCCGCCATGTCCTCCAGGGCCTTGGCCTCTGAATCGGAAGACACCAGCAGCGACTGCAGGGAGTCGTAGTACGGGTCGGAGAAGGCGAGGTTCTTTTCGCGTTCCGGGGTGATGGTCATGGCGGCCGCGATGACGTCGCACTGATTGGCGGCCAGGACGGTGCCGCTCTGGAGACCGTCGAAGCTGGCATTCTGGACTTCCAGTTCCAGGCCCATGCCGGCGGCAATCTCGCGGCTGAGATCCATGTCGAAGCCGGTGTATTCCCCGTCTTCGCCCACGTACTCAAACGGCACAAACGGAACATTGGAGCATACCGTCAGCGCGCCGTCGTTCACGAGCGGAATTCCGGATTCTGTTTCCGCAGTTCCGCTGCCGCCGCTGCAGGCGGTGGCGGTCAGGGCGCCCAGAGCCAGGACGGCGGCCAGAGCGGTGCGTGTTTTGTGGAGCATGGGAATGACAACCTCGAATTTGGAAGGGACGGGACCGGCAGGCGGGCCGGTGCTGATGCCTGAGCTATGCATAAATATGCACGATCACTCAATTATACGCACTTTGTGAGGGTGCACTACACAGCGTTCGTCACACCGTCAAGGGTGGCGTTTAAAGTTTAGGAGCCGAGGCGGCGGAGCGCTAAGCCCGGGGTCCGGCTACGGCGCCGCGGGCACGGTCGAGCTCCAGTGCTTCCAGCATGGGCCGGAACTTACTCCACGTTTCCGCCAGTTCAGCGGCCGGATTGGAGCCTGCCACAATGCCGCAGCCTGCATACAGCCGCACTGTGCGGGGGCCCTCGATGACGGCTCCGCGCAGGGCAATGCCCCATTCGCCGTTGCCGGCGGCATCCATCCAGCCCACTGGTCCGGCATACGGGCCGCGGTCCATGTGCTCAAGTTCACTGATCAGTTGACCGGCAACGCTGGTGGGGAAGCCGCAGACTGCCGCGGTGGGATGCAGTGCCTCCACCAGGGCGAGCGACGTCGGAATTCCGCCGTCGGCATTGGGTGCCAGCTCGGCGGCCACATCGGAGGCGAGGTGCCACACATTGGGCAGCTCCAGGACAAAGGGCTCGCTGTGCGAAGTCATGGACGAGGTGAAGGGCTGCAGCTGGCGGGTGAGCGAATCAATGGCGATTTGGTGTTCGTGGCGCTGTTTGTCGGACCCGGCCAGTACCCGCTGAGGATAATCCGGGTCATCCGCCGGCGCCGTTGCGCGGTCCAGGGTGCCGGCCAGGACGCGGGCCCGGGCAACGCCGTTTTCCACCTTGATCAGCATCTCCGGTGTGGAACCGATCAGCCCGTCCACCGAATAGGTCCAGCAGCTGCGGTAGCGCAGGGCCAGTTCGCGCAGCACCTGCGCTGCGGACACCGGTGAGCCGAGCGAAGCGACAATATCGCGGGCCAGGACAATCTTGCTCAGGTCGCCGGCGTTGATGTGGGCCACCGAGCGGGTTACGGCGTTTTTCCACTCCGCCTCGCTGAGGACGCCGGGCAGGATGCGGTCCTCGGGATCGGGCTCGCGCGCAACCGGCACTTCATCAAGGTAGACAGCCAGGGCGGCCTGGGCGGAGGCAAGGCTCAGCTCGGCGTCGGGATCTGCGGTGGTCTGCGTGATCCAGGTGCCCCCGTCACGGGAACCCACCACGATCTCGGGAACAATGAGCCGGGATTCAAAGGGAGAGCGCTTGGAGAAACCGAAGGAGCCGAAAGCTGCCAGACCGCTGCCGGGGACGGACAGCGGATTCTCGATCTCGGCGTCGTCCGCCAGCTTCAGCCACCACTGCTGTGCATCCGCGAAGCGTTCGGGTCCGCTGGAGGTAAAACGGGCGCTCTGCCCGAACCCCACCAGTCCTTCTCCGCTGCGGATCCACGCAAGCTGGTCATTGAGGACCAGATACTCCAGCAGCCCGATTGTGGCGGACAGCTCACCAATGGGCACGGTCAGGGAACGCAGGGTGGTCATAATGACTCCAGCCTACTCCTCGCGCGGATGTGCCGCGGGCAGCGTTCCGCACTGCTGCGGGCACCCGGCCCGTACTTCGTGAGGCGGCAGACACCTGCAGCTGCGCGTTCGGTCCCATGAACATTCTTTGAGACAATGATCAGGTGAAGCGCGCATCGTTGGAAAAACGCCCGGATGAAGTCGCTGCCATGTTTGACGACGTGGCACCGAAGTACGACGTCGTTAATGACGTGCTGTCCCTGGGACAGACGCGCCGTTGGCGGCGCCTGGTAGTGGACGCCGTCGGCGCCCGGCCCGGTCAGCGGGTCCTTGACCTGGCCGCCGGCACCGGAACCTCCAGCGAGCCGTACGCGGACGCAGGCATCAATGTGGTTGCCTGCGACTTCTCCCTGGGCATGCTCAAGGTAGGGAAGCGTCGCCGCCCGGATATCGACTTTGTGGCCGGAGATGCCACCAATCTGCCGTTCGAGGACAACTCCTTTGACGCCTCCACCATCTCCTTCGGCCTGCGCAACGTGAACGAGCCCAAGAAGGCGCTCTCCGAAATGCTGCGCGTCACCAAGCCCGGCGGCCGCCTGGTTATTGCCGAGTTCTCCTCGCCCACCGTTCCGGTGTGGCGCACCATGTACACCGAGTACCTGATGCGCGCCCTTCCTCCGATCGCCCGCAAGGTTGCGTCCAACCCTGACGCGTACGTTTACCTCGCCGAGTCCATCCGCGCCTGGCCCAACCAGGACGGACTGGCAGCCTGGATTTCCGAAACCGGCTGGGAAGATGTGGCCTACCGCAACCTCACCGGCGGCATTGTGGCAATTCACCGTGCTGTAAAGCCGGGGAGGACAGCCATCTAAGTGAAGGTTCTTATTGTCGGTGCCGGTCCGGCCGGTTCAACCGCTGCCTATTATCTGGCCCGCGCGGGCCAGGATGTCACCGTCCTGGAGAAAACATCCTTCCCCCGGGAAAAGGTCTGCGGCGACGGGCTGACGCCCCGCGCTGTCCGCGAAATCCAGCTCCTGGGCCTGCCGCATGAAGAATCCGAAGGCTGGCGCCGCAACAAGGGCCTGCGCCTGATCGCGGCCGGCCGCACCGTTGAACTGCCCTGGCCAACGCTTTCCGATTTTCCCGATTACGGGTTGATCCGCACCCGTCTGGGCTTTGATGAGGCTCTGGCGCGCCACGCCCAGGCGGCGGGGGCGCGCATCCTGGAACGGCACTCCGTCACCTCAGCGCTGCGGGACGACGGCGGCCGGGTCACCGGTGTGGTTGCCAACGTGCTCGACGACGCCGGCCGGCGGACCGGGGAAACCCGCGAATTCTTCGCCGACGTGGTGCTGGCCGCTGACGGCAATTCCTCCCGCACTGCTCTGAGCCTGGGCATCGAAAAGCGCGATGACCGGCCGCTGGGCGTGGCGGTGCGCACCTATTTCGAGAGCCCGCGCAGCAACGATGACTGGATGGAAGGGTGGCTGGAGCTTCCTGACGCCGCCGGAAATCCGCTGCCCGGTTACGGCTGGGTCTTTGGAGTGGGAGACGGAACGTCCAATGTGGGCCTGGGCATCCTGAATTCCTCCAAGGAGTTCGGCAAGCTGGACTACCGCAAGGTCCTGCGTGACTGGACCGCCGGTATGCCCGCGGAATGGGGTTTTACGCCGGAGAACCAGGTGGGGGAGATCCGCGGGGCGGCCCTGCCCATGGGGTTCAACCGCACACCGCATTATTCGCCGGGGCTGCTGCTGCTCGGCGACGCCGGCGGTATGGTCTCTCCGTTCAACGGCGAGGGCATTTCCTACGCGATGGAATCCGCACGGTTTGCCGCGGACTTCATCGTGGCAGGCGAGGCCGAGGCACGCAGCCCGGGGATCCTGTCCGCTGCGGCGGCCTTCGATTACCGGCTTTCCGGCTATGCCGGCCATATCCGCGATGAATGGGGAAGCCACTTCGCCCTGGGCGGGATCTTCGCCGGACTGATCGGCAAGCCGGCGATCATGAAGCTCGCGCTGCGCACCGGAATGCCGCTGCCCGTGCTGATGAAGTTTGTGGTGCGGATGCTGGCTAATCTCACGGACCGCAGCAACAAGGGTTTGGAGGATAGAGTTATTGCCGTACTGGAAGCACTGGTGCCGGCAGCCTCGAACCAAAACGAGCACTCCCGCCCGTTGTCCAACCCGCTCCGACGAAAAGTTAGTCTAAACCGTGACTGAATCCTCGAACACCAGCCCGGATACTGCCGCTGACGATGCCCTGACCGCGCTCCCTGCCGGTTTTGCGCTCATCGCCGAAGACCCGCAGCTGGGTCCGTCGATTGCCGCATCCCTGGAATTGGTGGAAACCCGGCTGCTGGAGGCGATTTCCAATGCGGATCCTTTTGCAAATGCCACCTCGCGCCACCTGGCCCAGGCCGGCGGCAAACGGATCCGGCCGCTCCTGACGC
Source organism: Arthrobacter sp. APC 3897 (assembly GCF_030407495.1). GTDB lineage: Bacteria > Actinomycetota > Actinomycetes > Actinomycetales > Micrococcaceae > Arthrobacter_B. The sequence continues at coordinate 84,924 of NZ_JASDDG010000013.1, forward strand.
TGCTGGCATCCCACCTGGGTCCGGAGCCGACCAATGACAAGGTGATCCAGGCCGCGGTCGTCGTTGAGCTGACCCACCTCGCCACGCTGTACCACGACGACGTGATGGACTCCGCCCCGCTGCGCCGGGGCGCGCCCACGGCGCACGAGGTGTGGGGCAACTCGGTGGCGGTCCTTACCGGTGACCTGATCTTCGCCCGTGCCTCGTCCCTGGTGTCCGAGCTGGGCGGCGAAGCACTGGGCATCCAGGCACATACCTTTGAACGGCTCTGCATGGGGCAGCTGCATGAGACTGTGGGACCCCGCGAGGACCAGGATCCGCTGGAGCATTATCTCGCGGTGATCTCCGGCAAGACAGCCTCGCTGATCGCGGCCTCCGGGCAGTTTGGCTCGCTGTTCTCCGGGGCGGAACGGCAGTTCATCAACGTCATGGTCGAGTACGGCGAGAAGGTGGGTACCGCATTCCAGCTCGCGGACGACGTCATCGACGTTACCGGCCGCGAGGTGAAGTCCGGCAAGACACCGGGAACGGACCTGCGTGAAGGTGTTCCCACCCTGCCGGTTCTGATCCTGCGCCGCAATGCGGCGGCGGGCGACGCTGAAGCGGCTGCGGTCCTGGAACTGGTGGACGGGGACCTGAGCTCCGACGAGGCCCTGGCCGCCGCGGTTGAGGCCCTGCGGAAGAACCGGGCCACGGCAGAAGCCTGGGCCGTGGCACGGCAGTGGTCCGATGAAGCAGTAGCCGCCCTGGAACCGCTGCCGGACACTGTAGTGAAACAGGCACTGGCCAGCTTTGCCGTGGCTGTGGTGGAGCGGGACGTTTAGCGCGGGAGCGTAGTGGACGGCGGTGCCCGGCACAAGCATGGTGCGGGTACTTGCCGGACTTTCCCCAAGTCCGAACCGGTTCTTGGAGTTTGTGGCACCCTTTGGGGACATCAGAGCCGCGAAGTCCAGGGGGAAACATGAGTCAGGTTGCACACACGCGCGCCGCGGGGCGGGAGCAGCGGAAGGCGCCGGGGTATCCCGGGCCGCAGGAGACCGCTCCCACAGTCTGGTGGTCCCTGACAGTGGAACCGGCACGTCCGGAGGTTTGTGACGCCCTCATCAGGCGTGTGATCACACCGCTGTGTACCCGGGCAAGGTCCTGGGGCGCGGGCAAAAGCTTTTATTCCCGCACCCTGGATACCGCGAAGCCGCACGTGCAGCTGCATTTGCTGGTTCACTCGGATGTGACACCCCGGCTGAACGGGTTCGCGCAGGCACTCGCGGCCCAGTGCTCCGGCGAGCTGGGAGAGCTGAACCTTTCCGAGCGCAACTGGGGGTTTTATCCGCCCCGCCAGGGGGAAGCCGCCTCCCCGCGGGTTGAGCGGGCCCTGGCGGTCTTCGGCGGCTGTGAAGGTATTGCCCTGACCAGTGAAGTGGCTGAACTGTCTTCGGACCTCTCGGCCTGGGCGCTCGGACGCTTTCCCACCCCCAGAGCCCGCTCGCCGTTTGCTGCGCTGCTGCTTTTTGATACGGCCCATTCCCTGATGAGCGGACCCCGCTCCGCGCTTTGGGCGGATCGCAGGGGTCTGAGCTGGGACTACTACTGGGCAGAACATCTGCGCGGCTGCACCGGGTCCGGAGCACCCGGGGCGGAGCGCGCACGCCGGGTCCCGGCCCCGCAGCAGGCTTCGCAGATCCGGACTGCGCACAACATTATGTGTGCGGTCGCGTCCGATCCTTCCGTGGACACCTGGCGCAAACGCTGGTCCCGTGCAGTGGACACGTATCTGTACCGGGCGGATAAAGCCCGCATCAGCCGCAGCGCTCAATTCCTGGCCATGTACCAAAGCCGGACAACGCTCAACCGCTTTGGTATTACTCCGCAGGAAGAGGCCGTCCTGGGGATCTACGCGCATGCATGGAGCAAAGAGCATGAGCCCGCGACCGGCCGGGAACGTTCCTAGGAACGTTCCCGGGAACACTGTCGGGATTTTTTGCTACAGGACGGCGCGGAGCTCTGCGGCCTTCCGGGCCCGGACAGCCGGGTCCACGATCGGGCGCTTGGGCGTGAAATAGAGCCCGTCATTGTCCCAGCGGGGCAGCACGTGCTGATGATAGTGCCAGACATGCTGGCTGCCGGCGGGTTCGTTGTGCTGCCGGGTGGTAACGCCGTCGGGCCGCCAGGCCTTCTTGATGGCCACCGCCATGTCGCGGGTGACAATCATGAGGCGGGCGGCGACGTCGTCGGGCAGTTCATACAGCAGCTCAAAATGCTCCCGCGGCGTCACCAGGACGTGACCCGGTTCCGGATCGAAGCCGTGCGAGGCGATGAACGCCAGCACCAGGTCATCGGAATACACCAGGTCCCCCGGCTCGCAGAGGTTGTCCGGAAAAGCGAACTCTCCCGAAGCCATGTCACAGAACGGGCACTGGTAGTTCTCCGGCGCGTGGCTGGGCCACGCCTCATCGACGGTGCCTGGCTGCTGCATGCGGTATTCCTTCCGGGCAGGTGTTAGTTCGGGTCTTCCTCGAAGACCCACTCGAACATGTCGAAGACGTATTCGCTGAAGGTCCCCTCTTCGCTTTGCCAGTCGCCGCGGGCGTTGTTGCGACGCCACACGATCGGGTCCGGCACGTCCAGCTGGTCCACACGGAAGCCCCAGACGAACTTCTCATCCTCGTCCTCGAGGAAGAGCAGGTAGCCGTCTTCGACCTCCAGCTCGTCCGGGTCCCAGAAGAAGTGGTAGGCCTCCATGAGGTCTTCGCTGTTGCCCAGGGCCAGGTAGAACTCCCGCAGCACCAGGGGGATGGTGAAGTCGTGGGCGTCGAGCATTTCGTTGAGAATGTCGGCGGGGATGCCGTCTTCTTCTTCGCGCCAGTCGTCCTCAAGGTACTTGGGGACCAGGGCTTTGAATTTGTCCAGGAACATTTGGCTCAATGGGGTCTCCAAAATTGCGGGTGGTGTACTTCAATCCTAGCCGCGGGAGGAGGCTGCCGGGTGCACCCGTCACCGGCGTCAGGGCAGGCGCGCGGCCATGCCGGGGTAGTCCAGGACGGCGCCGTCTGCATCCACCGTCAGCTCGGCCGTGAACCCGCGGGAGGTGGAACTGTAGAGGACCACGCCGTAGCCGCGGTCCTCGTCATAGGCGGAAACCTGGGAGTAGACCTGTTTGCTGGGGAGCACCCGCAGGCTGGGCATTTCCACCCACGCCGCGGTGAGCTTGGTGTCATCCGCAGGAGCCGATGCGTTCAGCAGGTCCAGGCGGAGGATGGGCATGGTGTTGGTCAGCGGACACAGGGCAAGGTCAACGTCTTGGGCATTGTCCAGCGCTCGGGTGTCCTCGATGCCGGGGGCGGGCAGGCTGGAGTTCCCGGACACCTGAGTGTCAACGGTCCATTTCCCTTCGGGGGAGCGCATGAGTTCCAGGGACCGTGACCAGCCGGGTGCTTCGACCCGGATGCTGAAGCGGGTGGTCACCCAGCCCGGAGACGTGGAAAGCGTCCAGGACGCCGTGTACTCATCGGTGACCGAGGTGCCGCCGGCAGCCAGTTCCCGGTCCCGAAACGATACGGCCGCGGTGTCATGGCGTGCGGTGTCTTCCAGACCCTGCCAGCGGAGAGTTCGGGCGGGTCGCACGCAGTTTTCCATCCCCCCACATTATGGTTACCGGGCGGTAAGCGGCAACGAGAGGTGTCCGCCCTCCTCAAATCCAGGTGACGGCCCGCATAGTTCCTCCGTGGCCAGGCACCGCTAGAGGACCTGCCCGCTACCAGATGCTGACGCGCTGCTCCGGATCCAGCCACATGCCGTCGGAGGCGGTGACGTTGAACGCTTCGTGGAAGGCATCGAGGTTGCGGGCTATGGCGTTGGTGCGGAACTCGTTGGGGGAGTGGGGATCGGTTGCCAGTCTCCGGACCGCTTCCTCGGAACGGATTACCTGGCGCCATACGGCTGCCCAAGACATGAAGAACCGCTGCCGGCCCGTGACCCCGTCAATGACCTCCGGCTCGGCCCCGTCCAGGCTGAGGAGGTAGGCCTTGTACGCAATCGCCAGACCGCCGAGGTCGCCGATGTTCTCACCCAGCGTCAGCTTTCCGTTCACCTTGTGGCCGGGTGCGGCATACGGGGAGAGCGCGTCATACTGCGCCACCAACTTGGCGGTCAATGCTTCGAACGCGGTCCGGTCTTCGTCAGTCCACCAGTTCCGCAGTGCGCCGCTGCCATCGAACTGCGAACCCTGGTCGTCGAATCCGTGGCCGATTTCATGGCCGATTACTGCCCCGATTCCTCCGTAGTTCACGGCGTCGTCTGCTTCTGCGTTGAAGAAGGGCGGCTGGAGGATCGCGGCGGGAAAGACAATCTCGTTGAGCGTGCGGTGGTAGTAGGCGTTCACCGTCTGCGGTGTCAGGCGCCATTTGGCGAGGTCAACCGGTTTGCCGATCTCGTCCAGGTGCCGTTCAACGTCAGCGTCATGGGCCCGTTCAATATTTCCCAGCAAGTCAGCCGGATCGATCTCAACGTCAGAGTAATCGGTCCAGACGTCCGGGAATCCCACCTTGGAACGGAAGGACTTCAGCTTTAACAGCGCTTCGGCCTTAGTCTCTTCGCCCATCCAGTCCAAGGAAGAGATGCTGTCCCGATAGGCCTCGGTCAGATTGGCCACCAGGGACTCCATGCGGGCTTTATGGCCGGCGGGGAAGTGCCGTTCCACGTAAATGCGCCCCACCGCTTCGCCCAGGTTTGCCTCAACGACGGCGACCCCCCGCTTCCACCGCTCCCTGTTCCGGGGTGTCCCGCTGAGTGTGGTGCCGTAGAAGCTGAAGTGCGCGTCCACAAACTCGGAAGACAGATAGGGCGCTGCCGAACCAAGGGCCCGCAGGGTCAGCCACTCCTTCCAGGTGTCCAGGGACTCGGACTCGAGTAAGGCGGCGGCACCGGCGAAGAAGTCCGGAGTGCTGAGAACAATCTCATCCCGTTTGGCCGGTTCCACCCGGGCAGCCTCGAACCACGTGTCCAGCAGAGGAAAGAGGTTAACAGCTTCAGCGGCTGTCATGAGGTTGTAAGTCTTGTGGGCGTCCCGCAGCGTCACCCGGTCCCAGTGGTGTGATGCCAGTGCCCGTTCGAGCGCGATGACGCGCAGGGCCGCGGCCTGGGCGTCAGGGATTTCAGCGAGGGTGAACAGCCTGGCCGCGTAATCGCCGTAGGCCGCTGCCATCGGCGCAAACTTGTCGTCCCGGTAATAGGACTCATCCGGCAGCCCCAGACCGCCCTGCCCGAGATGGAGGATCACCCGTTCAGGGTTTCCCGCGTCCGGGGCAGGGTAGAAGGAAAACAAGCCCTGGACATTAGAACGGAACAGCCGGCCAAGCAGGCTGACGAGCTCTTCGGCCGAGCCCGCCCCGCGGATGTGCTCCAAGCGTTCCTGCAGGGGTTTCAACCCCAAACTGTCAACCGCAGCAACGTCCATGAAACTGGAGTAGAGACCGCCAATTTGCTGCTCGACGCCGGATGCGGACTCTCCTTTGGCAGCGGCTTCTTCGATAATCGCCTTCACCGCCAGTTCCGCTTCATCGCGCAGCGCAGTGAAGGTGCCTTCCAGCGGCCTGTCGTCAGGGATGGCGGTGCTGCTGAGCCACCCGCCGTTGACGTGCCGGTAGAGGTCGTCCTGGGGTCGGACGCTGTTGTCAGCACTGGAAAAATCGATCCCCGACTGCGGCATGGGTGGCTCCTCGTGTGAACGCTGCATCGGGCACTTCAGCGGGTGCGGCGTCTGCATAGTGGTGGTTGGCACTGCGGTTACCTGCACGGTACTAGACAATTCAGAGAAGGTTTACGTCCCGCTTCTCAGGCCGCGCCCAACCCGAGACGGCGAACACTGAGCGCCAGGAACAGATGCACGCGGTCCGCGGTGACGGCGGGGTCATAGCCGGTCAGCTCGGTGATCTGGCCCAGGCGGTAGCGCACTGTGTTTCGATGCAGTCCCAGCTCATCCGCCACGGCAGCCACGGATCCGTTCAAAGAGAGGTAATGATCCAGGGTTTCCAGCAGGTTCGCGTCGTGGGCAGCGTCAAAGTCCGTCAGCGGGTCCAGCGCTTCGGCGGCGAGAGCGGCCAGCGGAACATCGGTGCCGGACATCAGCAGCGAGGTGAGGCTCAGCCGCTCCGGTTCGTTGAGGCTCTGGCCGCGCTGCAGGGCCTCCTTAGCCTCGAAGTAGCTCCAGCGCAGCCCGGCGTGGTCCGCGTAGGAGCCGCCGACGCCGATCTTCGCGGTGAGCCCGCTCCCGTAGAGGTACCCGGAAAGGATCCGGGCAAGATCGGGGCGGGAGCCCTGCGGAACCACAACAACAAGCCGGTCCTCGACGACTGCGGTGGCGGCGCCGTCGAACTCCGCAGGCAGCGGCAGAGCCGGCAGCGAGCGCACCTGTCCGGAAGCGGCTTCCACCAGGAGGGTAACGTTGCGTCCGGTCATGGGGATGCCGGCCGCCTGAAGGCGCATCGAGGCATCGGTTCCGGTGAGCCGGCCCGCGACGACGTCGGCCAGGAGCTGGCCGGTCACGGCACGTTCACGGCTGCGCCGGCGAGCCTGGTTGCTCAGCTCCACACTGATCAGGCTTTGGGCATAGGCCACAATATCCGGACGGAGATAGGGTTCAGCGATCATCAGGGTACAGCGGTCCCTGAGGCCGGTGGCGATCGGAAGGCGTTGGCGCGGTCCGGATTCGGCCCGGGCGCCCGTGGTGAACAGCCGGGCGCCGTATTGGTACAGGGCAACCGGACTGTCCAGCAGCATGGACAGTTCCTGCAGCAGTCCGGGCAGGCCTTTCCCTCCCAGCAGTGCCGACGCCAGGGACTGGTGTGCTGCGAGCAGATCGCGAAGCTGCGTGACGTGATCGGCCGCCAGGGCGTCCGCCACCATCTTGCCCAGGGCCACGAACGGAGTTTCATAGGGAACTTCGAAAACGCACAGGCCGCGCTGGGCGGCCGCTTCAAGAAGTGCCGCCGGCACCTTGGCATGGCTGAGACCGGTGCCAAAACCAATGGCCAGCGCACCGGCCCGGTGCACACTGTCCACGAAACTGCGCTGCACGGCTCCGCTGCGCTGCCGCACACCTGTTGTCAACACCACTTCGCCGCCGCCCAGGAACGGAAACGGGTCTTCCAATTCGGTCACTGCAACCCACTGCAGGGGAGCAGGGGTGAGCTCGGCGGTGCCGCAGCTGCGCAGGTTGAGGCCCGGGGCGGCGAGGAGGTCGGAGAGCTGGATCGGCATTTAGCAACTATACGGTCAGGCGTTGGTCGCCTGCACAGACTCCGGTGGTGTGTGTTGTAGTTTTGCCCCTATGGAACGGTGTCTTCACCGCATAGGTTGAAAGGAATGCCCCGGGCACTGGAGTCCGGGCTTACCTCCATTCGAAAGGACAGTGCGAGCCATGGCCCAGACGCTGCAAAACTTCATCAACGGAGAGTTTGTCCCGGCACAGGGAACCGAACAGCTGGAAATCATCAACCCGGTCAACGGCGAAGTGGTGGCCTCGTCTCCGGTGTCCAACCAGGCAGACGTTGACGCCGCCATGGAGGCCGCCGCGACCGCCTTCAAGACCTGGAAGCGGACCACTCCGTCCGAACGCCAGCGCATGCTCCTTCGCCTAGCCGATGCCCTGGAAGCCAACTCCGATGAACTGGTGGACGCCCAGCACCGCAACACCGGACAGGTTCCCTCCGTCATTGCCGCGGAGGAAGTAGCCGTGGGAGCGGACCAGCTGCGCTTCTTCGCCGGCGCCGCCCGTCTGCTGGAAGGCAAGGCAGCCGGTGAATACGTGGAGGACCACACGTCCTTCATCCGCCGCGAGCCAATCGGCGTCGTTGCCCAGGTTGCCCCCTGGAACTACCCGCTGCTGATGGCCGTCTGGAAGATCGGGCCGGCGCTCGCCGCAGGAAACACCGTAGTGCTCAAGCCCTCCGACACCACGCCCGAATCCACGCTCGTCCTGGCCCGGCTCGCCGGGGAGATTTTCCCTCCCGGCGTCCTGAACGTCGTCCTGGGCACCGGAGAAACCGGTGCCGCCATGGTGGAGCACCCGGTCCCGGGCCTGGTGTCCATCACCGGTTCAGTGCGCGCCGGCATCGCTGTGGCTTCCGGTGCCGCCAAAACGCTCAAGCGTGCGCACCTGGAACTCGGAGGAAAGGCACCTGCAGTGGTGTTCGCTGACGCGGACCTGCAGAAAACTGCCCGCGCCGTGGCTGAGTTTTCCTTCTTCAACGCAGGCCAGGACTGCACGGCCATCACCCGTGTCCTTGTGGAGGACTCAGTCCAGGACGAGTTTGTGGCCGCTCTCGCGGAGCACACCAAAACCCTGCAGACCGGACACGAGGATTCCGAGGAGAACTACTTTGGACCTCTGAACAACATCAACCACTTCAACGCGGTCAACGCCGTCATTGATGCCCTGCCGGAGCACTGCCGCATTGTCACCGGCGGCAAGCGCGCCGGGGCCAAGGGGTTCTTCTTTGAACCAACGATCATCACCGGCGCCCGCCAGGATGATGACATCGTCCAGAAGGAAACCTTCGGCCCGGTCATCACAGTGCAGGGTTTCAGCACCGAGGAGGAAGCCGTGGAAATGGCCAACGACGTCGAATATGCCCTGGCATCCAGCGTCTGGACCAGCAACCACGGCCGGGCCATGCGGCTGGCCCGCGATCTTGACTTTGGCGCCGTCTGGATTAACACGCACATCCTGCTCACGGCCGAAATGCCGCACGGCGGATTCAAGAGTTCCGGCTATGGCAAGGACCTTTCCATGTACGGCGTGGAGGACTACACCCGAATCAAGCACGTGATGACCGCGCTGGACGCTTAAGCGAACCCGCACACCACCTACCCCCCCCCGCAGCAACCGCAGCACCGTTCGAAAGGCACACCCCA